>DATNNO010000067.1:0-124613 GCA_035601775.1 Terriglobales bacterium
CAGCACGTTCGAGGGCTTCAGGTCCCGGTGGATGATCGCTTTCTGATGAGCATGCTGAACTCCCTCACACACCTGGGTGAAAAGCGCTAGCCTTTCTTTGATCGTCAAGCAATGCTGGTCGCAATACGTAGTGATCGGGAGGCCGGGCACGTACTCCATGACGAAAAACGGGCGCCCTTCCGGCGTGGCCCCGGCGTCGAAAACTTTGGCGATGTTGGGATGCTCCATGAGCGCGAGGGCCTGACGCTCGGACTCGAATCGCGCCACGACGGCGCGGGTGTCCATGCCCACCTTAATCAGCTTGAGTGCGACAGTGCGATGAAAGGGCGCGGTCTGTTCGGCGCGCCAGACCTCTCCCATGCCGCCGACGCCGAGCATCTGAACGAGCAGGTAAGGACCAATGCTGGAAAACGAGGTTTGGACCGCGACGTTAGTTAGAGTCAGGTCATCGGAGTCATTCGCCATGCACGCTTCCTGTCGGGAAAATTCCTACGGTAAAAACTGCGGGTGTCGCAAACGTGTCAGGAAAACGAAAGACTAAAAGCGAAAAATTCCATCACATCATAAGGAAGGATTTCCGCGAACGCAACGATGTTCGTTAGAAGGTCGTTTATGCGGGGCGAATCGTCGCCAGCCGGAAGTTATGCGCGACAGTCGGCCATATAGATAGTGATAAGTCTTCTTGGGGGAGATCACGATTGATCTCCTCGAAGCCCCGTTTCTGGCCAATCAATAAACTTCGACAGTTCGGTAACCACAAGCGCGTTTATGAGGACTCAACTCATCTCCTGTCGCTTGCCAAAAGGCGATAGCGCTCTATTACGGTCGTCGCTCTTTCACCACCTGTGCCGTTTCGTCTCTTCTTCGTCAGGTGAGCGTCGGCGAGGGAGTCCCTTTGCCGAGGCCTCGGATCCAGGTGGTTCACGGAACGGTTCCACAGAAATGCGCTCGTAACACACTTCCAGCACGGTCGGGTATTCTGTACCGCCCGGCAATTGAAGGACTACGCTGTCACCCGCTGCCGACTTCATCAAGGCGCGCCCCAGAGGTGACACCCAACTGATGTGGTTGCGGTTGAGATCGATTTCGTCGGTGCCTACGATGCTCACCACTCGCTCCGCTCCCGCGGCATTGGCATAGCGCACGGTCGCTCCGAAGAATGCCCTCGTTGCCGCCTGCCCCGCTCTCGGAGCTTCCGGGTCCACCACTTCCGCGGCTTCGATTCGCTTCGCGAGAAAGCGAATCCGCCCATCGATCTGCCGCAGCCGCCGCTTGCCGTACTGATAGTCGGCGTTTTCACTGCGATCGCCGTTGCTGGCAGCCCACGCCACCACCTCCTTCACGGCCGGGCGTTCCCTGGTGAGCAGAAACCGGTGCTCATCTTTGAGGCGCTGCAGTCCGCTCGGCGTTATGTAGTTCTTGGTTTGCGTTGCGGGCGCGTCCGGTTGTGGTTTTCTCGTAAACCCTTTCCGCATTTCGTATAGCTCTATTGTAAATCCTGTTCGCTGCACGATCGAGTTATCATGATGCTTGTGAAAATGCATCAAGCAGGCACCATTTACAACGCTTACCAGCAATCGTTTCCCCGTGGTGTTGGATTTGGACGCTACGGACGACGGTCATCTATCTGGCTTCGTGAATTTCCACGGCGGAAATCTACGACCCGATGGCTTTCCGGTAGGCCAGAAATTCTCGACTATCACTGAAGACCCAAGAGGCGGTATTGTCGCGGATTTCATTCATCTAAGCATAAAGTTCGTGCATCATCAGACCGCACAGGTGACTGGCTACATCGACGGTAGCCGTGCGCAGTTCCAGAACGTCAACACGGTTGCAAACGTTCAAGCTGAACTAGATGAACGCTTCGCTCGGATGGCAATCGAAGAAGCCACGAAGAGCATGCCGGAAGATACTCAGCCACGTCCCAAGGTCGGTGCGGTCGCAGTGAAGCACGGTCAACTGTTGGGTAAGGACTGCCGTACCGCTGTGATGTCGAATGGCAAGATGAATGGGCAGCACGCAGAATTTCGCCTTAGCACTACCCTCAGTGGTGCTGACCTTGATGGTGCGACGATCTACACGACACTGGAACCATGCCTCAATCGTGGCGACCCAAAGGTGTCGTGCGTTGATCGGCTGATTTCGGTCAAAGTAGCCCGTGTTGTGATCGGTGCTCTTGACCCTGACCACCGTGGCAATGGACTGAGGAAACTCGCTCATTCACCGAGCATCGAAGTCAGTTTGTTCCCGGCACATCTTCGAGCCGACGCTCGCCTGCTGATACAGGAATGGAAGGAATACAGCGAGAAGAAACAGAAGAAGGTGGCCACCAACCCTGAACGGGATGCGTTGCGAGAACGTATCCTCGAACAAAAGGGTAAAGAAGTGATATCGCTCAACAAGAAGAGCAACAGCCACGGCACAGGAACAATCTTAGACTGCGATGAGGAAGTCGCAATATTGCGATGTGGCACCGCTAACCCGTTCACCTATTCACTTTCTGAGCTTGAAACCAGCAAGCAATTCATGCACGGACGGATGCAGTTCGCACTAGTGTTCAAGGACAGGTAGGCCACCCGCCCCCGACTACTTAATGCGTTTCACCAGGACGGTGTCTGACTCATCTTCAACTTTCATTCGGCAGCCCCCAGTCGTCTCGTAAATGGTCACATCGGGGTAGGACAAATCCGGGGACAGACGGGACGTTCCCTAATTCTGGCTCCCGTAAAATCGGGGTCAGTCCCGTCTGTCCCCGGTTTATTCGCCCCGGTTTATTCGCCGACTTATTTTTGGGCAAAAAACAGCAAAAGCAGCAAAATCCTGCAAAAGACCACCGCCTAAAGAGCCTAGAGTTAATCCGCGAAATTTGCTGTTGTCCAGCTCTATCGAAAACGAAATGGGTGAAACCAAAGGAGAGCAAAAATGAAATCGACGCCAACAAAACCAAGTATCGTGTTCTGCCACGGGCTTTGGGCAGACGGTTCCTGCTTCAGCAAGCTGATCGTTCCCCTGCAGGCCGAGGGGTACGAGTGCATTGCAGCGCAGTACGGCCTCAACTCAACGGCAGAGGACGTCGCCTTAACAAAAGCAACGATCGGCCGGGTCAGCGGCCCTGTCATCCTTGTCGGCCACTCCTATGGAGGAAGCGTCATCACAGGCGCCGGAACCGACGATCGCGTTGTCGGCCTGGTTTATATCTGCGCGCTTGCTCCGGACGCGGACGAGACTTCGCAGACGCAGCAGTCCAATTTCCCGAGGACAGCGGTCTTCTCCCACATCGACGTCAAGGACGGACGCATCTGGTTGCTTCCGGACGGCATCGATGATTTCGCGGGCGATTTGCCCGAGCACGAGAAAAAGCTCGTTTTGGCGACGCAGGGTGTTCCGAAACCCGACCTGTTCGAGGCAAAAGTCGGAGGAACCGCCTGGAAATCAAAGCCCAGCTGGTACATCGTCGGCAAAAAAGACCGCACGGTTCATCCCGATCTGGAGCGCGCCATGGCCAAGCGCATGGGCGCAACCATCTACGAGCTCGACAACAGCCATGTGCCGATGCTCTCCCAACCGGAACGCGTCATCGATGTGATCCGTACCGCCGCGAAAGCTGTTCAAGGAGCCACGGCAGCAGCGTAAATTATGACTGAATCAGCGGCGCCCGTGCGGGTGATCGAGGAAACGCCTGCGTACTGGAGGGTTGTGTTCGATTACCCGCCTTTCAACATCGTAGACGACAGCATATTCGAAGCCCTACAGAATCTGCTCGCGCGAATGAACGCCAGCCCGAGCCTGCGGGTCGTCGTATTCGAAAGCGCGAACCCCGAGTTTTACCTTGCCCACTTTGATTTGACCGGCAAGATAGGGAACATCATGACTGCTGTCGGGGCTTCGGGCCTCCCGATCCTGATGGATACGTTCGTGCGTCTCACCAAGTCCCCGGTGGTCAGCATCGCGAAGATCCGAGGCTGTGTCCGGGGCGTGAGCAGCGAGTTCGTCCTCGCCTGCGACATGCGCTTCGCGTCGCGCGAGAACACGCGACTCGGCCAACCCGAAGTCGGGGTGGGAGTGCATCCCGGCGGCGGCGGTACGGAACGTCTTCCACATCTGGTCGGTCGCGGTCGGGCGCTCGAAATCGTTCTCGGCGCGAACGATTTCGACGGCGACACCGCGGAACGATACGGATACGTCAACCGGGCACTTCCAAACGCCGAACTGGACGGCTTCGTCGACGCGCTCGCGCGCCGGATCGCTTCCTTCGACCGGCGTGCCATCGCCGCCGCGAAGAATCTCGTCAACCATGTCTCGTTGCCGTCCGCCGACCGGCTCCTCGCCGCCATCACTTCTTTTGAAACCGCGCTGACGTGGCCTGAAGCGCAGCAGCGAATCAAGGGTCTGTTAGAGCGCGGACTCCAACGTGACGGCGACTTCGAGAATCGGTGGCCCGAGGTACTCGGCACGCTGCTTGAGACGTAGTCACTTTAAGCAAGATTGTCGAAAAAGAGATAGGCCGAAGCAATGCGACCGTTCCGGGCGATAGCATCAGAAGCAAAATCAGAAATCTTGAAGAACGTGAGCTGCATGACTTGTCAGACGCGGTCGTCTCTTCATTCATGCGCGACGCGCGAAGGGTCTCAAGAGCATTAGCAGCTGTCACAGGTGCCCCGGAAGTGGAACACCAGAGCCGGATAGCATATATTCTTGCAAGGAAGCCGAGCTCGCGCGAACAACAGTAGGTAGATAAAGATACAAGCCCGATGGCTGTTCGTCAGGGATGCTGGCGGGCCGCCCAGACCTTCAGGTTTACTAGGCGGCGAAGGCCGCCCGGCTCAACTCCCCTATTGTCGGCAAACCAGAAACTGACCTACTACCTCATTATTCTAAAGCGCGTCGGCAACCCACTACAATCCGGTACAATCTTTAGCTTAGCTGAGTGCGGCGGAGTTACCGGCCGCTAATCACCGATCACCAATGGCCATGAGAGTTCGTAAAGCTGTCTTCCCCGCCGCCGGACTGGGCACGCGCTTCCTGCCCGCAACCAAAGCCCAACCTAAAGAGATGCTGCCGCTGGTGGACAAACCGATTATCCAGTACGGCGTGGAAGAGGCGCTCGCCTCGGGCTGCGACCAGATCATTATCATCACTGGGCGCGGCAAACAGGCGATCGAAGATCACTTCGACGTTAGCTACGAACTGGAGAAGATGCTCGAGGAGCGCAAGAAGACCGATCTGCTCAAGATCGTGCGCGCTATCTCCGACATGATCCACGTCTCCTACGTCCGGCAGAAGGAAGCGCTCGGCCTGGGCCATGCCGTGCTCATGGCGCGCGAACTGGTAGGCAATGAGCCCTTCGCGGTGCTGCTCGCCGACGACATCATCGACGCCGACCCTCCCTGCCTGAAGCAGATGATCGACGTCTTCAACCAGACCCAGTGCTCGGTGATTGCCATCCAGATTATCGAGGGCAGCGCCATCTCCGCGTATGGAGTGCTGGACGTGAAGCCGGCAGATGGACAATTCGACGGGCGGCTGTACGAGATCCGCAACATGGTGGAGAAGCCCAAACTGGAAGATGCGCCCTCGGACCTCGCCGTGATCGGCCGCTACATCCTGACGCCGACGGTCTTTGAGACTCTGGCGGAAACCAAGGCTGGCGTCGGCGGTGAACTACAACTCACCGACGGCATGCGCGCACTGCTCAAGAGGGAAAAGATGTATGGCTACGTATTCGAGGGCAAGCGCCACGACACCGGCGACAAACTGGGTTTCCTCAAAGCCACAATCGAGTTCGCCCTCAAGCGCAAGGATCTGGGTGGCCCGCTGCGGGAGTACCTGAAGGGACTGAAGTTGTAGGCGGCGTGCTTGCCACGGCTTCACCGCTTCTTTCGTCGTAGTTAAGGGGTCAGCTTGAACACCACTCCGCAGCCGATTCCGGTTCCGCCACAGCTGAGATTGCCGCCATAACTCGTGGTGCCGTAGAGGTTACCCGCCGCATCCCGAACCAAACTTCCGCGATACGGACCATCCCCGTCCGCCCCCTTGAAGCGGTAAAGAACGGTCTCCTTGCCGGTTGAGTCTACCTTGAACACAACTCCGCACCGGCCTCCGATGCCGTCGCTGCAGGTGGGATCGCCGCCCCAGGGCGTGGTTCCGTAGAGGTTGCCCGCTGCGTCGCGGATCAACCCTGCATAAGGAGTCACGCCATCCGTCCCTCCTTTGAAGCTGTACAGGACGGTCTCCTCGCCCGTCTTACCTACCTTGAACACTGTTCCGCAACCGGTGGGGCATAACTTGGCGGGCTTGCCGCCCCCCGCGGTAGTGCCGTAAAGATTGCCCTTCGTGTCTCGGATCAACCCGGCGTAGGGATATACCCCATCCGCTCCTGCAGTGAAGCTGTGTAGCACAGTGAAATGGCCGTTCTTGTCCAGCTCGAACACGGCTCCACAGCCCAGGTAGCATGAGGAATCGCCGCCGTATGCGGCAGTACCATAGAAGTTGCCCCTAGCGTCCCGGACCAAACCTCCATTTGGATTCGCTCCGTCTACCTTCCCCGCAAAGCTGTACAGCACGGTTTCGCTCCCGAATCTGTCCAGCTTGAACAGCACCCCGCAGCCGTTCGTGGAGCAGCCTGAGAGATCGCCGCCCCAGAAGGTGGCGCCGTAAACACTGCCATCCGCGTCTTCGATCAGACCTCCGCTAGGAGTTCCGCCGTCGGCTCCTCCAGTGAACGTATACAGTACCGTCGTCGTCCCGAACTTATCCACTCTGAAAACGGTTCCACAGCCGACCCCGCACCCGCCAGAACCGCCGTCCTGGGTGATACCGTAAGAATTTCCTGCCGCGTCTGCGATCAAGCTTGCGTCGGGGGAATTGCCGTCCCTGCCAGTGAAGCGATGCAGTACGGTTTCCTTGTTGGTCTTATCCAGCTTGAAAACAATTCCGCACCCGTCAGAGCATGAGTTCCTACCGCCAAGTGAGGTGGTGCCAAAGAGGTTGCCTGCCTTGTCAAGAAACAAACCTGCCAAGGGGTAGCCCCCGTCCGTCTTATCCTCGAATTTGTGAAGTACAGTGAGAGTCATATTGCGGGTGGGGAGGGGCCGCGGTCGCGGCACTTGCCCAACGGCCTGCGCTTGCGCCGATTGGACCGCAACTACCGCCGGCGCCAGCATGATCGCAAACGCGAGCGCAGCACTGGGCGCTCGCAGGCGTATACGGGAAACCGAGCCCCCATGTTGTACTGGATTCGTCATGATCTCCCTTCCCGATGAGTGCCAACCATCCTAGCCCTCCGGCGCGAAATGTCAACGAGACTTTCGGCCCACTTCAAGGGACGGCAAAGCAAAGCGCTTGGATTGCAAATGGAGTTTGGTTAGGGCTTCTAAGTGCCCAGCGTGATCTTCAGTTTTCGTGACTTCTCTTCCACCCCGTTGGCCAGCGTTTCTTTATGAGCTTCCAGTTTCTTGGCCAGGGATGCACTCGAAAGCCCCAGAATTTGCGCCGCTAGAATCCCCGCATTGGTCGCTCCGGGTTTCCCGACGGCCACGGTAGCTACGGGGATGCCTGCGGGCATCTGCACAGTCGCGAGCAGCGAATCCAACCCGTTCAGCGCCGTGGACGGGATGGGAACACCGATCACTGGCAACGTGGTATGCGCGGCAATGACCCCCGCGAGGTGGGCGGCGCCACCCGCTCCGGCGATAATCACGCGGATTCCCCGGCTCGCGGCTTTACGCGCATAGTCCGCCGTGCGATCCGGAGAGCGGTGCGCCGAGGTCACATCGATCTCATAGGCAATCCCGAAATCCTCGAGCGCCTTCGCCGCCTCGCGCATAATGTCGAGGTCAGAATCACTACCCATCACAACGGAAACCAGTGGCTTGCTCATGGGATGTCTCTATTAACTCAGAACTGTCATCCTGAGCAACGCGAAGGATCTGTGTACTCCCGCCAGTTCCCTCGACTTCGCTCGGGATTTCGGCAGCGGGCTCAGACGCCCGCTAAACGCCTCAACTTCGCTGCGCTCAGAATGACAAACTATTTCTTCAGCGCCCGCGCCGCAATGTCCTTGCGATAGTACGCGCCCCCGAAGCTGAGCTTTGCCACCGCCTCATAAGCGCGCTCCACGGCTACCTCCAGATTGGCCGCTCTGGCAGTGACGCCCAGCACACGCCCACCTGCGGTAAAGTACGCGTCATCGTGCTTCGTAGTACCCGCGTGAAACACCTTAACGCCCGCAACTTTCTCCGCATCTTCGAGCCCGATGATTTTCTTGCCAACTTCGAAAGTACCCGGATACCCTCCCGAAGCCATCACCACGCAAACCGAAGCATCCCCCGACCAGCGGCAGTCCCCCTCGCTGACCCGGCCTTCAATAGAAGCTTCCAGCGCCTCAACCAAATCACTTTCCAGGCGCATCAGGATGGGCTGGGTCTCGGGATCGCCGAAGCGGCAGTTAAACTCGAGCACCATGGGTCCGCGAGCCGTCATCATCAGGCCGCAGTAGAGCACACCCTTATATTCCGCGCCTTCCGCCTTCATTCCAGCCACTACAGGACGAACGATGTGCTGCAGGAGCCAGTTCTGCATCTGCGCGTCCACCATTGCCTCGGAGGAATAAGCGCCCATGCCCCCAGTGTTCGCGCCCGTATCGCCCTCGCCCACTCGCTTGTGATCCTGCGCCGCCGCCAGCGCAACCACGCGTTCGCCATCGCTGAGCGCCAGAAAAGAAAGCTCCTCGCCTTGCAGGCACTCCTCGAGCACCACGCGGGAACCGGCCTCGCCAAGCATTTTTCCACTCAGCATCTCCGCCGCCACCGCCGAAGCCTCTTCTTTGCTCTTGCAGATCACCACGCCCTTGCCCGCGGCCAATCCGTCCGCTTTCACCACGACTGGCATGTGAAAATGGGGCAAGGCGTCGCCAACATCCTCTAGCGTATTGCAAATGGCATAGTGCGCCGTCGGTATGTGACGGCGCTGCATGAATTCTTTGGCGAAACTCTTGCTGGACTCAAGTCGTGCCGCAGCCCGGGTGGGACCGAAGATCCTCCATCCGTGCCGGGTAAACTCGTCCACCACGCCCAGTTGCAGCGGCAACTCTGGACCGACGACAGTCAGGTCGGGCTTTATCTGCACCGCCAGCGCCAGCAGCGACTCGACATTCCTTACGTCAGCGGACAAACACGCGGCTTCCGCGGCAATCCCCGCATTGCCCGGCGCGCAATAAATCTGCGAAACACGCGGGGACTGGCGCAGTTTCCAAACCAGCGCATGCTCGCGTCCACCGCTTCCGATGACGAGGACTTTCATAGCTCGGGATAAACAAGGTTAGGGGCCGGAGCAGATGATGTCAAATTTCACCACGGAGACACGGAGAAGCTCGGCATTTAAACTACAGCGTTGCTCTTTTCTTCTCCGTGGTGGATTTGTATTAACTGTACTTAACTCCGTCGTATAATTTCCCTAAATGATCACCGTCTCCAAGGAGGACTACCTCAAAGCAATTCTCGAGGCCGAGAGCGAAGGCGAGACTGTGATCTCGGCCACGCTTGCTCACTGGCTATCAGTGTCGCCCCCCGCTGTCACCATGGCTCTGCGCCGGTTGAAAAAAGACGGGCTGGTAAGAGTCCAGAGTGGCGGCCACGTCGGGCTGACCTCGGCCGGACGCAAGATCGCACGCAAAACCACCCTTCGCCATCACCTCATCGAGCGCATGCTCTCCGAGATCTTTGGGATGGAGTGGTACCGGGTTCACGACGAAGCCGAGCGTTTGGAACATGCCGTCTCGCCCGACTTTGAAGCCCGGTTGCTGGCCAAGCTGGGCCGCGGAGGCGCCTGCCCTCACGGCAATCTCAGCGAACTCGAGAGTCCCGGCAGCCGCCGTCGCCGGGGCCTGGTGCTTCTCGCCCATGCCGAAGCCGGAAAGAACTATGTCGTCAGCGGGATCTATGAGCGCGACCGCCACTTGCTGGAATTCCTGGAAGGCCGAGGCGTCCGTCCTGGGGCGCGAGTGCACGTCGCGGGACGGAACTACGATCAAACCTTGACCCTGGCTACCGATGCGGGAACAGTTGCGCTCGGCCGTTCAGCTGCGGAGAGAGTCTGGGTAACCGGTGAGCCGAGCAAATCGCGGCGTATTTCCTTCCACCCTCCTCTTAAGCAGTCACGGTAATTAACCGTAGTTTACCTGTTGATGTATACTCACGCTAACTGATTCGACCATGAGCGTAGGTTCACAACCCCCACAGACGACGCGCATTGCCGGCAAAGAAGAAGCCGTCGTTATCACCCACGAAGATGTGGATCGGGCGCATGATCGCGTCCGCGTGTCAGCAGCACGCGCTCAGCGCGGCTTTTTTTCCGGAGCGCGGTTGCTGTGGTTGCTCGTCGGCCCCGGGGTTCTGGTCATGCTGGGAGAGAACGACGGGCCCAGCATGCTCTCCTACGCGGCTACGGGCGCGAAGTTTGGCATCGGATTCTTCATTCCGTTCGTGGCCATCACGTTTTGCATGGCTATTGTTGTGCAGGAGATGACCGTGCGCCTCGGCGCCGCAACCCATCGCGGGCACGCGGAGCTGATCTTCGACCGCTTCGGGCCATTCTGGGGATGGTTTTCGATGATCGACTTGGCAATCGGGAACTTCCTTACTCTTATCACCGAGTTCATTGCCATTCGAGCGGGCCTGGGTTTCTTCGGCGTGCCTCCATGGATGGCAATTCTCATCGCCCTCGTCATTCTGTACGCAGCGCTGATGAGCCACCGCTATTGGACCTGGGAACGGATCACGCTCGCCGCAGCCGCATTCAACCTGGTGTTTATTCCAGTTGCGCTCATGACCCACCCGAATTGGCACTCGGTGGGCCACTCATTGATCACGTGGCAGCCGCTTCCCGGCTTCAACAAGGACACTCTATTGATCGTACTGGCCGACATCGGAGCGACGGTCACTCCCTGGATGCTTTTCTTTCAGCAGAGCGCAACTGTCGACAAGGGACTTACCATAAAGGACATCCGATTCGGCCGCATTGACACTGTGTTAGGGGCCGCACTGGCAACTGCCGCGGCAGTGGCCGCGATTCTGGCGACGGCACCGTTGTTCGCCCATCAGATGAGCGCGGACAATTTTCAGGCGGCCGAGTTTGCGCAAGCTCTCCAGCCGCTGATCGGCCGATTCGGCGCGTCGCTGTTTGCCCTTGGCATGGTTGAGGCCGGGATCGTCGCTTCCATCACGATTTCCACTTCCTCGGCGTATGCCTTCGGAGAGGTCACCCACAAACCGCACAGCCTTAACCTTCCCATGGGACAAGGCAAGTCCTTTTACTCCGTGCTGACTCTGTGCGCCGCGGCTGCGGCGGCTATCGTTCTAATCCCAGGGCTGCCGCTGGTGTATGTGGTTCTGGTCGTAAACGTGGTCGCGGTTCTGGCCATGCCTCCGGCTCTGGTGTTCCTGTTCATGCTGGTGAATGACAAGGAAATCATGGGCAACCTTGTCAGTCCGGTTTGGGCAAACGTGCTGTCCACTGGCGTGGTATTTATTTTGACCGCCGCGGGTGTGCTCTTCGGGATCAGTGTGATTGCGCCAAACATCTTTGCGGCTTTGGGTGGGAAGTAGGAGAATTATGGTGAGAAAAGAGGATGCGAAAGTTTTGGGACCCCATTCGGATCAAGCCAGTTCGGATCAAAGCTGGGTCTTATCGTCGCTCGAACACGATCAGCTGGTTCGGGCAAAGAAGCATCATATCCCGCGACGGCACCTCAAAGGTCCCGAGCTCGTCGTGCTCTGGGCGCTTCGAATCTACCTTTTGTTCATGATGGCAGTCGTCGTTTATCAAGTATGGATTGCCGCGCACTAGCAAAGAGGACAACCGGATCCCGGTCCCGAATGGGTGGTAGTGCACTCTTCCCGTCGGCTACGGAAGCCATAGCGGGCACAACGGAGCAAGTATGACGAAGCGATTTTACGCTGGAATTGGTGTCACCACGATTATCTGGCTGTTTCTTGGCGTTTGCAGCTTTGGAACGGCGGCGTATCCGCAGACACAGGCGTCGGCTCCAAGTCCGGCTCCTGATCCGGTTCCAAATGCAGTCAAAAAAGGGGGGGCCATGACGACGCATGCGAGCGGACCATTTGAAGTGAGGTTGAATCCTCAAGCGCCGGAGGACAAAGTCGGCGATCCAACCGTGGGCAGGATGTCAATCGACAAACAGTTTCACGGCGATCTCGAAGCTACCAGTAAGGGCCAGATGTTGACCGCCATGACGGATGTGAAGGGCTCGGCAGGTTACGTTGCGATGGAGCGGGTCACGGGGACGCTGCATGGCCGCAGTGGCAGCTTCGCACTGCAGCACAGTGGCACCATGACGCGCGGTGTCCCGCAGTTGAGTGTTACGGTCGTACCCGATTCCGGCACCGGTCAGCTGGTTGGTATTGCCGGCAAGATGGAGATCAAGATCGCCGAGGGAAAGCATTCGTACGACTTCGAGTACACGATCGCCGCTCCTTGATGAGCGGTCATCTCCGTTCGGCCGCCGGACTACGCAATCGCTTCCAGAACGACTAAACTAATTACTTGGGTGAGCATCGTTGCTCCGGCTTGGTTCTCACCGCCCCGGTGCCGCATCTATTTCTTCAGGAAGGCAATCTTCTATGAACAGCTTTGGCAGCCGTTCCATTCTCCGCGTTGCTGGCCACGACTACGAGATCTATCGCATCGACGCGCTCGACAAGCAGGGCATTTCGACCAAGCATCTTCCTTTCTCGCTGCGCATTCTTCTGGAGAATTTGCTGCGCACCGAAGACGACCGCAGTGTGACCAAAGAGGATATCCGCGCGCTCGCGGCATGGAACAGCAAATCGAAGCCGGACAAGGAAATCGCATTCACCCCAAGCCGCGTACTGATGCAGGACTTCACCGGGGTGCCCGCGGTTGTTGACCTAGCCGCCATGCGTGACGCCATGAAGCTGCTCTCCGGCGATCCCGCGTTGATTAATCCCTTGCAGCCAGCTGAGTTGGTTATCGACCACTCGGTGCAAGTGGACGAATTCGGCACGCCACAGGCATTCCAACTGAATGCCGAACTCGAGTTTCTCCGCAACAAGGAACGCTACGGATTTCTGCGCTGGGGGCAAACTGCTTTCCGGAATCTCGCGATCGTTCCACCTGATACCGGCATTGTGCATCAGGTCAACCTTGAGTTCCTAGCACGGGTTGTCTACGTGCACGAGTTGAACGGTAAGCGTGTGGCTTATCCCGATACTCTTGTCGGCACCGATTCCCACACCACCATGATCAACGGTCTCGGAGTGCTGGGCTGGGGCGTGGGCGGAATCGAAGCTGAGGCCGCAATGCTGGGTCAAGCGGTGTCCATGCTGATTCCGCAAGTGGTTGGCGTGAAGTTGACTGGCAAACTGCGCGAGGGCGCCACCGCTACCGACCTGGTGCTGACCGTTACCGAGATGCTGCGTAAGCATGGCGTTGTCGGGAAATTTGTCGAGTATTTCGGACCTGGCTTGCAGGAACTTCCGCTCGCCGACCGCGCCACCATCGCCAACATGTCTCCAGAGTACGGCGCGACTTGCGGCATCTTCCCCGTCGATAAAGAAACCCTCACCTACTTGCGTCTGACCGGACGCTCCGAGGAACAAATTGCGTTGGTCGAGGCCTACTGCCGCGAGCAAGGATTGTTCCACGATGAGAAGACGCCCGAGGCGCAATATTCCGAACTGCTCGCGCTTGATTTGGACACGGTGGAATCCAGCTTAGCCGGCCCCAAGCGTCCGCAGGACCGTGTGGCACTGGCCATGGCGGGTGATTGCTTTCGAGCGGCGCTGCCATCACTTCTGAAACCGAAGTCCAGCGCGACGCTTTCCGCGCAGACTGCCGCCCCGGCGGGAACCCCGCCGAAGCCATTGCAGCGCTGGGAACAGGAAGGCGGTAATCCGGCGGGGGGAAGCATGGACCATCTGGTTGAGGAGCACGTTCCTCGAAATGTGGCGGCGGCCTTGCGCCACGGTAGCGTGGTGATTGCGGCCATAACGAGCTGCACCAACACGTCGAACCCTTCGGTGATGGTTGCCGCAGGCTTGCTGGCGAAAAAGGCTGTCGAGCGTGGCTTGCAAGTTCCAGCCTGGGTGAAGACTTCGCTGGCTCCTGGCTCAAAGGTCGTGCGCGATTATCTGGAGCGCGCCGGGCTGACTCCGTATTTGGAAAAATTGAAGTTTCACATCGTGGGCTACGGCTGCACCACGTGCATTGGAAACTCTGGTCCGCTACCGGAAGAGATTTCGAAAGCGATTGATGAACAGAATCTGGTGGTCGCGTCCGTGCTCTCCGGCAATCGCAACTTCGAGGGCCGCATTAATCCCGACGTTCGCGCCAACTACTTAATGTCCCCGCCGCTGGTCGTGGCCTTCGCACTCGCGGGCCGTATCGACCTCGATTTGCGTAAAGATCCGATTGCGAACGACAAGCAAGGCAAGCCGGTATATTTGGCGGACATTTGGCCGTCCCGAAGTGAAGTGGATGAGGCCATCAAGAAATCGATTTCGTCGGACATGTTCCGGCGAAGCTACGGCGAGGTGTATCACGGGGACGACCGCTGGCGCTCCCTGCCTGTGCCCAAGGGCGAGACCTACTCGTGGGACAACAATTCGACTTACATTCGCCGCGCTCCGTACTTCGATGGCATGACGCTGAAGCCAATCGCGGTCGAAGAAGTCAGGAATGCGCGCGTGTTGGCCGTGCTCGGCGACAGCGTGACCACCGATCACATCTCGCCGGCGGGGTCCATCAAGAAAGATAGCCCAGCGGGAAAGTATCTGATCGAGCACGGCGTCAAGCCTGGCGACTTCAATTCCTACGGCTCGCGTCGCGGCAATCACGAAGTCATGGTGCGCGGAACTTTTGCCAACGTCCGCTTGCGCAACAAGATGGTTCCCAACCTCGAAGGCGGATTCACCCGTCACCTGCCCGATGGCGCCGAAATGAGCATCTTTGAGGCGTCGGAAAAGTACATCGCGGAGAAAATCCCGCTCGTGATCCTCGCCGGAAAAGAGTACGGCTCCGGTTCCTCGCGCGACTGGGCTGCGAAGGGGCCGCTCCTGCTCGGAGTGCGTGCCGTCATCGCTGAAAGTTACGAGCGCATTCACCGCTCCAACCTGGTTGGAATGGGCATTCTGGCCTTGCAGTTCCTTGAGTGCGAGACCGCGCAGTCGCTGGGCTTGACGGGCGAGGAAGTCTTCGAGATCACTGGCATTCGTGATCTGATGGGAAGCTTCGCGCCCGGCCGGCAGGTGAAAGTGCTGGCGAGTGCGAACGGCAAGACAACTGAATTCAGGACGCTGGTGCGAATTGACACGCCGCAGGAAGCGCAGTACTACGCCAATGGCGGAATCCTGCAATTCGTGCTGCGGCAATTGCTCTCGACCAAGCCGGCGGCGGTACACGCGTAAAGCGGCCCCTGTGTAGGGCAGCGCACGGCCGTGGACGTGTAAAGGATGTCATGGAACTGCACACGTGGACGCCGGCGCCTACACAGTCACACGTTGACCCGGCAACTGCCAGCGGTTAGGATTCTTGTGGGCCTTCTTAGAGCCGACCGAGTCAGGTTCGGTTGCGGCGGGACTCGCCTTTACATCGATTCGTGCTGGCCAGTACACTACTCGTTCCCCTTTTCTTATTCCTCGGGAGGTGGATTGCTATGGCCGCTGGAGACAAATTGACACAGAGCAGTGAAAAAGTTAAGCAGATTGTCAGTGAGCAATTGGGAGTTGACGAAGCCGAGGTCACGCCCAGCGCTTCGTTCGTGGACGACTTAGGCGCCGATTCGCTGGACCAGGTTGAACTGGTGATGGCGCTCGAAGAAGCATTCGATCTGGAGATTCCAGATGAGGACGCGGAGAAGATCCGCTCGGTTCAGGATGCCATCGACTACATCGATAAGCACGCCAAAGTAGCCAAGTAAGTTGCACCTCTTCAATGGAGGCCGGGCGTCCCCGCTCGGCTGGACGGGCGAGACGCCCGTCCTCCATCGTGGCAACGTAATCAAGGTCCAGGGTGGGTCTGACTCCCATTCACATACGCAACCGCAAGGAGAACTCATGGCAGCCGTTGACGAAAAAGTAAAACAAATTATCGTGGAACAACTGGGAGTGGATGAGGGCGAAGTAACGCAGACAGCCTCATTTGTGGACGACCTCGGCGCTGACTCTCTAGACACTGTGGAACTGGTGATGGCTTTTGAAGAAGCCTTCGAGATCGAGATTCCCGACGAAGACGCCGAAAAGATCCGTACCGTACAGGATGCGGTGGATTACATCGGCAAACACGCGAAAGGCGGGAAGTAGTTGGCGAGACGGGTCGTAGTCACTGGCATTGGCCTGATCTGCGGGGTGGGCAACACCACCGAAGAGATTTGGAAGAACCTGCTCGCAGGCAAGAGCGGGGTGGCCCGCATCACCCACTTCGATGCCGAGCAGTTCGCTTGCCAGATCGCGGCTGAAGTCAAGAACTTTGATCCGCTACTGTTCGTCGAGAAAAAAGAACTGAAGAAGATGGGCCGCTTCATCTATCTGGCCCTGGCGGCGGCGGACGAGGCCATGAAAGCCTCGGGCCTGGACGTCACAGAAGAGATTTCGACCCGGGCCGGAGTACACATCGGCTCCGGAATCGGCGGGTTCGACGTGATCGAGCGCGAGCATCTGAATCTGCTTAATGGCGGCCCCCGCAAGATCTCTCCGTTTTTCATTCCAGCCTCCATCGTGAATCTGGCCGCGGGACACATTAGTATCCGCTACAACGCCAAAGGGCCAAACGAGGCCACGTGTACGGCTTGCACCTCCAGTGCGCACTCCATCGGAGATGCCTACAAGATCATCGAGCGTTGCGACGCCGACGTCATGATCGCGGGCGGGACCGAAGCTGCTATCACTCCCATGGGCGTTGGTGGTTTCGCCGCCATGCGTGCCCTCTCGACGCGCAACGATGCACCCGAGAAAGCCAGCCGTCCCTGGGACTCTGGACGCGACGGATTCGTGATCGGCGAAGGGGCTGGAATCCTTATTCTCGAAGAGCTGGAATTTGCCCGCCGCCGCGGAGCCAAGATTCTGGCTGAAATCGTGGGTTACGGCATGAGCGGCGATGCCCACCACATCACCCAGCCGGCCGAGAACGGCGATGGCGCCTATCGCGTGATGCTCAATACGCTGAACGATGCCAAGCTCCAGCCGCAAGACGTGGGATACATCAACGCACACGGCACGTCGACCGATCTCGGCGACAAGATGGAAACTATCGCGATCAAGCGCGCCTTCGGCGATCATGCCCGCAAGCTGGCGGTGAGTTCGACCAAATCGATGACCGGGCATCTGCTGGGTGGCGCCGGCGGACTCGAGGCTGGCATTACCGTCCTCGCGCTTCGCGACCAGCTCTTGCCTCCGACCGCCAACCTGGATAATCCGGACCCTGAGTGTGACCTCGACTACGTCCCCAACCACCCCAGAAAAGCGGACGTGGAATATGCCATGTCCAATTCATTCGGCTTCGGCGGAACCAACGGCGCGCTGCTTTTCCGGCGCTGGACGGAGTAGCGTTGCCTCGCCCAGCGGCCTACTGAAAGACTCCTCAAGATTTTCGCGCTTACAGGACCTAGCTCGTGCCCGGAGTGCACACCTAAGAGCCCGGACAGGAGTGTCGCGCCACCCTGAGCACTTCCCGTACCGTTTTGGCAAGGAACTTTTGGACTCCTCCTTCCACCTGTGGTAACGAGACCTTAGTACTCGGGGATTGGCCTTCTTCTCCTTTGCCAATGCCGATAGTGCAATACAGAATAGATTTTCACGGCAAGAACACCCGTCTATGGACAAAGCCTTTGGAACCGCTGTCATGCCTACCCTTAGCACCAAAAAGGCCTCGGCTCGGGTGGCTCTAATCGACTTGAAGGAGCCGGCCAGAAATACTTTTTCGGAGTGTTTTCGGCAGTTTGGGATCGAGAGCGTCTCGCTGACCGGAAATGCAGTCGAACGGCTGAAGAAGGAAAAATTCGAGGCTTGCGTGATCAAGCTGGGCCCGGAGGCTCAGGCCGTAATGGAGTCCGCGCGCACCTCGGCCTCGAATAGCAGGATCGTGCTCTATGCCGTTGGTGGCAGCGCCCAGGATGCGATGCGCTACTCGAAATACGGGATCAATGCCATTTTCCACGAGCCGCTGGAGCGTCCGGCAGTTCTGAAATTGGTGCGGGCCACGCAAATGCTCGTATTGCACGAGATGCGGCGCTACGTGCGCATTCCGGTGATCACGGAAATCTCCCTGGTGATGAACGATGGTCGCAAAATGACCGCAACCAGTATTGAAATTAGCTCCGGGGGGATGTCCCTGCGCAGCGCCGAGGATATCGCGGTCGGGCAGTCGGGAGAGGTCTCGTTCGCTTTGCTGACCTTGCCGCGCATATGGGTTCGCGGCACGGTGACCTGGCGCAACATGAACGGCAAAACTTTCGGTATCCGCTTCGACAACCAGGACGACCGCCGTTTCAGAATCAAAGAGTGGATTGACGCTTATCTGGAAGGTTAGCTCGCGGGGGCCGAACTGGCTGCGGAAAAACTCGTCTTTGTTATCCCGTTACCTGAGCCGCCGAACGTACCCTCAACTCTGTGCGCGTTGGAGAAATCTGCACGCGAACTGCTGCGGCGCCCATGCGGGGCCTAACTCCTTTTCTCGCTCTTACCCAGGACTTCCGTCCTGGGCTACTATCGGTCACCCCTCAGGGGCTGATGCTTGATAGTGCTTTCTTGCGCGGCCCCAGATGTTCGCTGAAAGCGTTCACGTCGGGCTGCTCCACCCAAAATCTGAGTTTCTCTGCAACCTGTTAAACAACCTTAGCGGGAAGACCGAGCGCCGCTTCGCGAATCGCCAATCGGGCATGTAGAATCGAAAGTGCAGATGGCAGGTGCTTCTCAGTTCGTCCAGATTGAGCTCGGGCCGCCGATCCGGCGGCCCAAGCCGGAATGGCTTAAGGCCAAAGCTCCCGTGGGCGAGAACTTCCATAATCTCAAGAAGCTAGCCCGCGGGTTGGGATTGCACACGGTTTGCGAATCGGCGCAGTGCCCCAACATTGGGGAGTGCTGGAATCACCGTACAGCTACATTCATGCTTTTAGGCGACATCTGCACCCGGCGCTGCGGTTTTTGTGCGGTGCCCAAGGGCAAACCTGGAGCGATTGATTGGGACGAGCCCCGACGCGTTGCCGCAGCGGTAGCGACGCTTGGCTTGAAGCACGCGGTTGTGACCAGCGTTAACCGGGACGACGATAATTTGGGCGGAGCGCGGGTTTTCGCGGAGACTATTCGTGAAATTCGCGGGTTGTCTCCCGAGTGCCGCATCGAAGTTCTGATTCCCGATTTCCAGGGCATCGACGAGGCGTTGCGAATCGTTCTCGATGCCAAGCCTGATGTCTTGAATCACAATACAGAGACGGTGCCGCGGCTTTATCGGGTCGTCCGGTCCGGTGCCCGCTATGAGCGTACGCTGCGGGTGCTGGAGAATGCCAAGAAGTTTTCACCGGGCATGGTGACGAAGTCCGGTGTCATGGTTGGTCTGGGGGAAACGGTCTCCGAACTGGTGGAAGTTTTTCGCGACCTTGGTTCGCGCGGTGTCGACATCTTGACGGTCGGCCAGTACCTGCGCCCATCGCGCGACCACCTGCCCATTGCGCTCTTCTACACGCCGGATGAATTCCGATACTTGAAAGAGGAGGCCCTGCGGTTCGGCTTCCGCCACGTGGAATCAGGGCCAATGGTGCGCTCCAGCTATCATGCCCACGAACAGGCCGATGCGACTTCGCCGGGCGCGCGCAGCGAGCCAAGCTTCGTCCAGCAATGAAGTGAGCAGCTCAGAAAATCTTCAGGTGGATGGTCAGATACTTCTTGGGATTTTGACGTATTGCTTTGATCAGTTCCTGGGTGTCCTGGAGCAACTGGTTGGTATTGTTGTAGACTGACGGATCCTGCAGCAGCTTCCCTATCGTGCCCTCGCCTGAATTCATCCGGTCGCTCAGGTCCGAGAGTTTGCTCATGGTGTTTTGCAACTTGTTGGCAAACTCCTGGTTCCTGGCCAAAACGCCAAGAGCGCCTTTGCCGGCGTTCACGTCGTCGGTTATTTTCTTGACGTTGGCGATAGTATCGTTAGCGGTATTGTAGAGAGTGGGATCCTTCAGAAACTTACCGGCAGTGCCGTTGCCAGCGTTCAGATCGTCGATGATGGCATTCAACTTGGCGACCGTTGCATTGGCGTTGCGATAAAGCTCATCGTCGACGAGTAGCTTGCCAATGCTGCCTTTGCCCGAGATCACGTCGTTGACCAAGCCCTGAAATTGAACAATGGTGGCGTTAAGCCGATTGTAGAGGCTGGGATCGTAGATTACCTTGCCAATGGAGCCTTGGCCGCTCTCTACAAATGCCAGGATCCGATCCACGCGTTTCTCCAGCGCGTCCAGGTTTTGCAGTGTGCTTTGGCTGGCGCGAACCACGTCCTCGATCTGCGCAGTCTCGCGAGTAGCGAGCACGTCCCCTTGTTGGGCCTCTGGCCCTTTGGCTAGGGCACTGTCAATATCGATGTAGGTTTCGCCCAATACGCCAGCGGTCGAAAGCAAGGTGACTGAATCCTTGCGCAAATTGTTGTGATATTTCGTGCTGACTTTCAATGTCACTTCAACCGGTGTCAGCTTCCTGCTAGGGTCGGATACGACCCGGACGTCAGTGACATTGCCAATATCTACACCCTGAAGCCGCACCGGCGCTCCCTCCCTCAACCCGCCGGCATTATCGAAATATGATTTCAGAGTGATCTTCTTAGTAAGGAAACCGCTGGTGCCAGTCATGAGTAAGATCAGAATGCCTAAAGTGATGCTGGCGGCCAGCACCGTGAGCCCGACCTTCAGCTGAGACCACTTCAACTGTTTCTGGCTAGGCACTGATTCTCCCTAAGAAGGTCATGGCAACATTCTCCGTGGCAACCGGAAAAAACAAAGCGAATGCCAGCATGATAGCAGACCGCTGGTCTGGGCTTCACATCAGGCGCGACGCGGCTGCAGAGTTCCAGACAGCAGAATGGCCAACACATACGCTCCGGCTCCGCCAGCCAGAGTGACATTCAGCCCGAATTGAATGGCAATCACCATTGCCAGCACCGAACCTAATACGCTGGAACCCGTGTTCATAGCCCACGCCCACTCCACAGCATTTTCCTGGAATTCACCTTTGGCGGCTGCGGGAAACTCCGGCACGGGAATGCTGGCCAGTGCCCGCAACCCGGTGGGAAACGGCATCCCCATGGCAAACCCCGGCGGAACCAGCAATGCGGCGCTCACCAGCAATTTTGCCTCGAAGGGAAGCCCTTCCAGCGCGTTCAGGAGTCCCGGCAAAATGAAAACGTAAAGTAGAAGAGCGCCTGCGATGAAGGCCAGCGGAAGCCATGCGCGTTGGGTCTGGGCCAGCCATTTGCGGGATGCCAGGCTACCGGCGCCGCTTGAAAGGAGAAGCAGAAATACGACCACGGTGAGGGCATAGGTGGGGTGCCCGAGAAACAGAACGAAGCGCTGGATGAAAGCGATCTCCGCCAGGAGGTATCCCAAGCCTACTGCGACAAAATACACGAGACGGACCGGGTGCTGTTGCCCGCGCCCGCCACGCACGGCCAAGGGGATCACCAGGAACGCGAGCACCGCGCCGAAAGAAATCACGAGCACCATGGCCAGTACGACGACACCCAGGTTCACCTTCCAGTCGATACCATGGCTCAAACCCTTGTGGTGGAGTATCTGGTCCAGCTTCAGGGTGAAAAAGAAAAAGGGCGCGTTATCGTTCACCGGCGCCACGTCATACGGGTACTGTTGCGCAAAAGCATAAGGATCGTTGTGCGCGATCAGGGCAGAAAACGGATTCTCTTTCGGGTCAGAAGGGAGATACAGCACTGCCAGGGAGGGATAGCTTCGCAGGTGTGCCCGCACCGCATCCTCTTCCTCAGCCGTAAAAGCACTTTTCTTGGCCAGCACGACCACTGGAATTCCGTCTTCGTCCAGATCTCCTTCAGACACAACCATGAAATTCCCGGCAGGATTTCGCACTCCAAGCTCGTGCAGCGCTTGCATCGCGACCGAAACCACGCGCAAGGCTTCGCGTGGCTGGCGAAACTCCCAGCGAGTAACGGCGATCATGCCGTCGGGTTTCAGGTGTTCGAAGTATTCCCGAAATGCCTCCACGGTATAGAGACTGTTCTCACTGAGGGCGAAAGCGCCTGCGGCGGTTGAGGCCCATGTATCGACCAGAGTCATCTGAACCACGTCGAAATTCTGCTTCGCATTGCGGACAAACGACCGTCCGTCGGTGACTTGGATGTGCACCTCGGGCCGCTCATACAAGTGATACGAATAATCCGCGTAGCGGCCGCGCATCACCGTGTTGGCAATAATCGGATTGATCTCAATTCCGGTGACGCTGGGGCTGCCGTTCGCCACGGCGCGAAGCACATCGACTCCGCCGCCCGGTCCAATGATGGCGTACTCCCCGTGCGGGCGCAGAATGTTAGCCAGTGCCGGGGGCGCGGACATCAAGTCCTTCTGCCAGGCCGTGCCCTGCCACTGCTTCGGATCGGCGTTCATGATGTAGGTGGATGCGTCGGCATCAATCACCACGGCCTTTGCCTCACCTTGTCGATCTACTTCCACGCGGGAGATCGCGTTCCAGCGTGCGAACTCGACCCAGGCCTTGTCACGAAACAGTCCTTTGGCATAGACGACGTCGATCAGCGTTCCCGAACGATTCGCGGCGATTAGCAGCAGGAGAGCTGCAGTCAGGCCGAGTGTGAGCTTCCGCAGGGCAACGTTGGTGGCCCACGCGGCTCCCGCGACGGCGGCCATCACGGCTGCGAACAGCACCGTGTTTGGACCGCCCAGCCAGTTGAGCAGAGGAACAACCCCCAAACAAGCCAGCGCGCCGCCTAGCAGGTCCGCTCCGTAGAGCCGCGAAATGTGTCGTGATTCGCGAGCAAAGAGGATCGAGAACTCGAGACCTGTGACAAAGAATGGTACTGCGGAAGCCAGATAGATCGCCGTAGGCCGGAGAAAATTGGCTCGCGACACCTCCAGTGAAACTGGAATGTGCAGCACGATTTCCAAAACAACGGGAACAACCAAAGCGTTACTAACACACAGCCATGAAAGCAGGGAGCGGGTAGAGAAGCGGTCCAACCAGCTCTTTCCTAGGTACGCGAACACTCCGCCTGAGCCGAGGCCGAGCAGTGCGATTGAAATTGCCAGGAAAGCGAAGTGATAAAACAGCACGACGGAAAACAGTCGGGTCAGCGCCAATTCCAGCAGCAGCGCGGCGAAGCTACTGATGGCCACGCCCGCAAGCAGGGAACGCTCGCGGGTTGTTTCCGCCGTACTCATTCGGCTGATCGGAGGAATTTCACTTATAACGGACATGCGAATGTTCGCTCTGGAATGCGACAGTCTAACAGAAGCACTCAGCGTTCAGCCGTCAGCACTCAGCCATTTCCGCCCGCATAGGATCGTGTGGGGACGGGCGACTCGCCCGTCCCGGCCGAGCAGTTGCTCCGTCAGCTTTCTAGGATGACCTGCGCGATGGCGTACTCTTTGGTGTGGGAAAGCGAAAGCGCAATATGGACTGCGCCGAGCTTGGCCGCGAACTCCGCAGCCTTGCCGTGGAATGCGATAGTGGGACGGCCTCCGGGCTGGCGGCACACTTCAACGTCGCGCCAGGTGACCCCATGATTCCAGCCGGTGCCGATGGCCTTCATGGCGGCTTCTTTCGCGGCGAAGCGGGCGGCGTAGCGCTCTACCCGATTGGCCTTCGATTCGCAGTATCGGATCTCGGCCTGGGTAAAGATCCGATGCAGGAAGCGATTGCCGAAGCGGACGATGGACGCTTCGATGCGTGGTACTTCAGCTATGTCGATGCCGGTGCCAACAATCATGCAGACAGTTTAGCGGTCGGGCCCTCTGAGGAAAACAAGAACGTTATTTTGCTCGCTCAATGGGACGGCTTGCCGAACGCCTTCAGACTCGCCAATAATCCGGACGCCAATGCTGTATGGCTTTCTTGATCTCAGCGGGCGCGAGATTCGCGGACAGAGTCCGTTCGACCAGCGCCGGCACCTCTTCGTCCGAGGCAAAGCGCAGTGCGATGAACTGGCCCTCGCTGAGCTTCACGATTTGTGTGCGCAGGGAATCGGGCAGCAACACCGCGAGCCGCAGTCGCTCTTCAAGCCTTATGACGCGGTCCTGTACCTTGAGCGCGTATAGCCGGGACTTGATGACCGCAACAATTATCGCCGTGACAAAGGCCACGATCCAGAGGTGCATCAAACCAGGGTGCCGCAGCAGCAGGACCACACTTACGATCCAGGAGATTGCGAAAACCGGTAGCAGAAAGTAGTGGAACGGAGGATCAAGTCGCACATGATTGGCAAGAGTCTGCGGAGAACGTTCGGCCATAGTCACCTCTTTGCAGCGCAATTGAAAGTCTAAATCAGGTGGGCAGGAAGCGCCTCGCGGCGGGCCGACGTATCTGCTCAGAGCAGCCGGTCGCCGCGATAGATGACCTGACCATCCATCAACCGCGCTTCCGCCATTAGCTCATGCCTTTTGACCGGTCCGGTTCCATCGACATGAAAGACTTCGTGCCCGTGGGCTACAAGCCAATCGGAAACCAGCATGCGATGGCAGCGAAAATACACGCGTTCGGCGCACATGTAAGCAGTGCGCGACTGCTCGGCCAGTTTGATCAATTCGGCGATGCCGCGATGGAAATCCTCCGTGAGCATGTAGTCGGCATAATTGCGGAAGCTGTCATTGCGAAGCGCGACGTTGGGCGAGTCGTCGCGGAGCTTCTTGCGTCGTCCGCCAAGCTCCTTGAGCCAGAAGTACCGAATCCCGGCCTCGGGCAAGGTTTTCTCCAGAGCCTCGCGATTGAAATGAGGCAAGCGGCGTGACATGGGAAAGGAGCGAATATCGACCAGGGTCTGAATGGAGTGGGCTTGCAGGACTGCCATGAATTCATCCACGTCGCGAGTGGAATGGCCGATGGTGTAAAGGGTCGCCACTATGTTATTTCACCACGGAGGCACGGAGACACGGAGAATACTTGAGTGACACAGCATCATTCTTCAGCGACTTGTTTGAGCGCCTGTACTACCTCCTCGTCCTGCTCCGGAAATACTGTTCGCAGATCGAGCAGCACGCGTCCTTCTTCCACCCGCGCGATGACGGGCGGATCATCGGCGCGCAGGCGTCCTGAGAGTTCGTCGGCGTTCAGGCCGTCGCAAGTTATCGCCAGCAATCGCGTTGGTAGCATTGCAGAGGGCGCGGCGCCGCCTCCAATCACGGATTCGCCGTCCAGCATTTCCACCGACAACTTGGAAGACTGAATTCTCTCCGCGACGGCTTCCGCACGCCTTCCGATCTCTTCTTTCGACAGACGCATCATACGCAGAACCGGGATTGCATCATGCTTACCTTTCACATAGGCAAGCAACGTTGCTTCGAGCGCTGCGTAGGTCAGTTTGTCCACACGGAGCGCGCGAAACAACGAATTCGAACGCATGCGAGCGATCAGATCAGCGCGGCCGCTCAGCATCCCCGCTTGGGGACCGCCTAGTAATTTATCTCCGCTATAGGTGACCACATCCACGTCCTGGCGCAGGCTGTCAAGTACGCTGGGCTCGCCATTCACACCAACGGATCGCAGGTCGAACAATGCACCACTGCCCAGATCCTCCAGCAGCGGGACGTTGCGTTGGCGAGCCAGGTTAACCAGTTCTTCGATTTGCGGTTGCTCGGTGAATCCGGTGATCTGGAAGTTGGAGCGATGCACGCGCAGCAGCAGCCGGGTTTTTTCGTTGATCGCCTTTTCGTAATCGCCGATGCGAGTGCGGTTGGTTGTACCCACTTCCCGCAAGAGTGCATTCGATTTTGACATGACATCCGGGATGCGGAACGAGCCACCGATCTCGACCAGCTCTCCGCGGGAAACAATGACCTCGCCGCCTTCCGCCAGAGTATTGAGCGCGAGGAGGACGGCTGCGGCATTGTTGTTGACCACGATGGTGGAAATGGTTGCCTCAGGCACACGGGCGGGGACGCCCGCGTCTACATGGACGCCCCCGGGTTCATCGAGGAGTTTGCGAAACAAGCGGTCTACGTGCACATCGCGCTGGCCGCGCTCGCCGGTTTCGACGTCGAACTCAAGATTCGAATAACTGCCGGCAATCTCGCGGATGTGCTCCAGCGCCGAAGCCGGGAGCGGGGCACGTCCCAGATTCGTGTGCAGAATGACTCCGGTGGCATTGATGACAGTTCGCAGCGAATGCTTCAGCGCTTGCCGAACTTGCCGCGCCACTGCGTCGTCGAGTCCAGAAAGAGCCAACTCGGTTCCATTTGCGTCGAGCCGCTTGGCGGCAATTTCTTCCCGCAGAGATGCCAGCACTGCGCGAGCGGCATCGGTGACCGCGACCTGTCCCTCTTTCGAAGCCAGTGCCGTCAACTCCGGGCTACGCAAGAGCTCGTCAACCGAGGGAAGTTTGCGGTATAGGTCGGCGTTGCCTTGGAGTTTCATCGGTGACGATTATCCCACGCCATCTTGGAGAATGCCGAGCGTTGCCTGATCGGGCAGTCTCGGGCTGGTCGTGCCTGGAACTCAACCCACGCAAGACGGGCGAGTCGCCCGTCCCCACACGGCCTCGGCTAGCCCACTTCCACCAGGCCGTAGCTTTTGTGCCAGCGGGTGCGCATGTGACGCAGGGCTACGTCGATTTCTGCTTGAGTGATTTCTGAGTTTGGGCCGGCGAGGACTGCGGCAGCCTCGCGCTTGGCGGCTTCCAGCAGCTGGCGATCGCGGATCAGACTAACCACTTGAAAGCTGGGCATGCCTGCCTGGCGCGTACCGAAGAATTCACCCGGACCACGAAGCTCTAGGTCGAGTTCTGCAATCTGAAATCCGTCGTTGGTGCGCACCATGGCATCGAGGCGACGTTCTCCGTCTTCGGATACCTTGCCGCCAGTCATGAGGACACAGTACGACTTGGCAGCGCCGCGGCCGATGCGGCCGCGAAGCTGATGGAGCTGGGCCAGTCCGAAGCGCTCGGCATGTTCGATGACCATCATCGTGGCGTTGGAGACGTCCACGCCAACTTCAATCACTGTGGTGGCTACGAGAATGTCCAGTTCGCCTTTCTGGAACAGGCGCATGACTTGCTCTTTCAGATCGGGCTCCATGCGGCCGTGGAGCACGGCGACCCGCAGGTCAGGAAAAACCCGCTTGCTCAGTTCTCGGTACATCTTCATGGCCGCTTTTAGTTCGGTCTCCTCGTTTTCCTCGATCACCGGATACACGACATAGGTTTGGTGTCCCGCGGCCACCTGCTTGCGCACGAAATCCCAGACTTCGGGCGAACGCTCATCCGATACGCAGCGGGTGACAATGGGGGTGCGTCCGGGGGGCATCTCGTCGATCACGCTCACGTCGAGGTCGCCGTACAGGGTGAGAGCAAGAGTGCGCGGGATCGGGGTGGCGGTCATGACGAGAACATCTGGCTCCGGAGAAGCCGCTGAATTTTGCTCGGCTTGGCCGGGCGAGTCGGCCGTCCCGACACGGGCTGTCCCCACACGATCTTCGCTTGATTTCTTCATCAGCTTGGAGCGCTGCAGCACTCCGAAGCGATGCTGCTCGTCCACGATCACCATGCCCAGTTTGGCGAACTCGACTTTTTGCTCGATCAAGGCATGCGTTCCAATCACCAGTTGGGCGTTGCCTTGGGAAATGTGGCGGCGGGTTTCGCGCTTGCGCTCGTCTTCCATGGAGCCGGTGAGGAGCACGACCCGATAGCCCGCGCTTTCCAAGATGCGGCGAGCAGAGAAGTAGTGCTGTTGTGCGAGGATTTCGGTGGGCGCCATCAGTGCGGCCTGGTACCCGTTTTCCATGGCAATGATGGCGGCTTCGAAGGCAACGATGGTCTTGCCCGAGCCGACGTCGCCCTGCAACAGGCGGCGCATGGGGAAAGGTTTTTCCATGTCGGACGCGATTTCCTTGAGCACCCGTTTCTGCGCGTTCGTGGGATGGAATGGGAGAATCTTCTTGATGGCGGCGCGGGCGCGATCATCCAGCTGAAAAGCAATACCGGTTTGTGCCTTCTGTTCGCGCCGTTTAAGCTCAAGTCCCAGCTCGACAAAAAATAGCTCCTCGAAGATGAGGCGCACGTGAGCCGGGGTGCGGGAAGATTGCAGGTCTTGAATGCTTTCGCCGGCCTCGGGCCAATGAACTTTCAACAATGCTTCGCGCGGGGAAATGAGGCTGAGATGACGGCGCACCACCGCAGGGATCGGGTCGGGCAAATCCGGCGGGAGGCTTTCTAGTGCCGTGTGGATGATGCGACGAAACCACCGAGACGTCAGACGGCCTTGTCCGGCGGACTCGTAGATGGGCACGATGCGGCCAATTTCGAGCGAAGCCGCGAGCTTCTGTTCGGCGGAGTCGGAGGCGTTGTCTTCGGAAGCTTCCCCGATGATCTCGAATTGAGGCTGAGTGAGTTGGAGTTCGCCGCCCCGGTAATCCTCCTCGACCTTGCCGTAAAGCGCGACGATCTGGCCGGGCTTGAACTTGTCCCGAAGATAAGCGGCGTTGAACCAGATACACTTCAGTCGCGTCCTGCCCTGCCCGGCTGTCATTTGAAAGATGGGCATGCGGCGGGTGCGGAAGAGACCCGAGGTGCGCACTTCGGCAATCACGGTGGCCATTTCGCCAGCGCGCAGTTCAGAAATGCCCCGGGGGTTCAGCCGGTCCTCGTAGCGAAATGGGAGGTAGTGCAACAGGTCGTCGAGAGTCTGAATGTCCTTGGCTGCCAGCAGCTCGGCTAGGCGGGGGCCGATCCCTTTGACGTACTGAACGGAGGCGCTTGGTGGCAGCATCTGAAGGGATGTTAGCAGGACGAGCTACGCACCCACAGCCTGCGTAGTCCTCAGCTTTAAGACCGGACATACAAAAACCATGTCTAAACCAGCAGCCAATTTCATTCACGCCCTGGTTGCCGTCCTGGGGGGAAACGCGGCATATTTTCTACTGGGAAGATATTTGCCGCCAAAGGCGCGCCACGTGCCCTTCCAGATCGATATCGGGCTGATCGTGGACTTCTGGCTCTGCCTGGTGGCCTTCGGCATGATCAAGACGTTAGCTGCCTGGAGCCGCGCTTCCAATCGGCCAAAGGGGTAGGATTACTTGTTTTCTTGAGCAAGCATGTGTTTTCGGAAGCGGGCTGTCTGGATTTTGGACAAAAGTGTGTAAGACTTTCATCCACGCTAGGTTACTTTCGGAACCTCCGTAACCGAGGAGGGGGAAGCTAGAATCTGGACCAGCAACCAGCAACCATGCAGAAGATCTCCATGCTGTACGATGCGAGTCAGGCAGTGCTCTCCACCTTTGAACTGGATGAGGTGCTGCAGCAAATCCTGACGATCGCGCGCGACTATTTCCACCTGCAGAACGTTGCCATCCTTTTGCTGGACAAAGACGAGCTTCACGTACGCTGCCAGGTTGGCTGGGATGCTGGTCACGACAAGGTCCGGCTCCCGATAGGAACAGGAATCACCGGGGCAGCAGCTCATCACAAACGTCCAGTCTACGTCGCGGATGTTACCAAGGACGCACGTTATATCCTGTCGGCAAAGAACACGCGCTCCGAGCTGGCGGTCCCTCTTATGGTGCGCGACCACGTCGTGGGCGTGCTGGACTGCCAAAGCGAAAACCTCAACCACTTCGATTCAGAGACGATTGACCTGCTGACGTTATTTTCCACTCAAGCGTCCATGGCCCTGCAGAATGCCCGGCTGTACTCGCTGGAGCGGCACCGTGCCTCGCAACTGGAAGCGATTAATGCGATCGCTCAGCAGATGACAGCCGTGCTGGATTTAAAAGAATTGCTCTCCAAAGTATGTTTGCAGATCCAGCAGGCTTTTGAGGTCTGTCACGTGTCGGTGCTGCTAAAGGATGAGGAAGATCTGGTGCTGCGGGCCAGCCACGGAAAGCTCACTGGACGCGCTCCCGAGGGGGGGCGGCTGCCGGCGGGAGAAGGACTCTGGCAGCGGGCTCTGGCTGCGGGAAAGACCCTGATCGAAAATGATGCGAAAGCGGTCCCCGACCTCGGACTATGCGTCGAAACTGGATCGAGCATGTGCATTCCATTAGTCTCTTTCGGACAGACCCTCGGTGTTCTAGTGTTGGACACAGCCCGGGCCGGAGCGTTTAACGTCAACGACACCCAGCCGCTGGAATCAGTTGCGGACATCTGCGCCACTGCGATCCAGAATGCTCATTATGTTGAGCGGGTAAAACAATTGGCGTATCTGGATGGATTGACCGGGATTTTCAATCGCAGGTTTTTTGAGTTGCGGATCGTGGAAGAAATCGACCGGGCACGACGATACGGCACCGGCATGGCGGTACTCATGGTTGATATTGATCAATTCAAGCGATTGAACGATGAATTCGGGCACCTGTTGGGGGACGAGGTGCTGCGTCAGGTGTCTTCGATTTTTCATCAGCAACTACGGAAGATCGACGTTCTGTGCCGTTACGGAGGTGAGGAATTCGCTATTCTGCTTTCTCAGACGAGTGCGGTGCATGCCTTGGGAGTCGCGGAGAAGCTGCGCAAGACGGTGGAAGCCTGGCAGTTCCCGGGTGTTCCCCGGCCAGTCACTATCAGCGCGGGAACTGCGAACTATTCCGAACACGGTAGCACGCGTGATGAATTGGTGAAGGCGGCCGACGCAGGCTTGTACGCCGCAAAACAAGCGGGCAGGAATCGAGTTTGCCTGGCGCCGGCTGCGAAACTGGGATTGGCGCAAGGCGCCGGCAAGTAGCTCCCAAGGTGGTGTGGAGCGGACACTCTTGTCCGCTCTTTGACCTTGATTTTCAGAATGTAAGAAACCGGGAACCAATAACCAAAATCAACAGCGGCGGACAGGAGTGTCCGCCCCACACGCGGCCTGCCCCCGAGGCCCGATCAGAATACGCTGCTGGGCTGCTCGAGGTCGTCCCTAAGTTCTCTTTCGATTTCACGCCGGTGATCTCGTAGTTCCCGCTGTATTTCGCGCATCTCCCGCGTGAACTGCTCGGCACGTCTTTGGGCTTCCCGGGTTTGCCGCTCAATCTCAGGCTTGACGTGCTTAAGCTCGCGATTGATGGCCTCTTCCATCCCCGGTTTAAGGTGGGCCATTTCGGATTGCAGTTCGCTCAATTCGTCGCGGGTTTCAGCGTCGATCTCGGGGATTTCTACTTCCAGGCTCTCGCGGAAAAGATCCGACTGTTTGTGTTCCGGCAAGGTGATGCTGATGGTCTGTTCTTTCTTGTCGCGAATCACGCTGATGCTGGCGGTGTTGTCCTTGCGCGAGCGCAAGGCGTGACTGAAGTCGCCGCTGTCGTGAATAGGCTCACCATTGATCTTGACGATCACGTCCCCGGCATGAAAACCAGCTTTGTCTGCGCGGCTCCCCTTCTCGACCGAACGCACCAGGACCCCCTGGCCACTCTTGGCACCGAAGAAGTCTCCGAGCTGTGGCGTAAGGTTTTCCACCATCAGGCCACTACGGGCGGAGGAGTGCACCACCACGATGGAAACCGGCAGATCCATGTCGGGCATGACCGGCATCGCGGGCATCGTCGGCATGTTGAACTTGAATTCCTTGCCGTTGGGACCAAAGTTGTAAGAGTAGTTCTTCTTGCGATCGGCGAGCTCCACCTTGATGGTCATTGCCTGGCCATCCCGGCTGATGCCTAGTGTCACCACTCGTCCGGGCGGAGTTTCGCGGATCATGCGGCGCAGCTGTTCGACGCTTTGCACATCGCTGCCATTCAAAGTGAGGATGACGTCCTGCTCTTTGACGCCAGCCTTGCCGGCGGGAGCATCCTGATCCACCATGGTCACCTCCACGCCGCGCTCGTCTTTCAAGTGGAGAGTTGCCAGGCGGTCGGGAGTGATATCACGAGTATCCACGCCTAAATAAGAACCGCCGCCCCAATCCTCGCTGGAAAAACCATAAGAGTCGCTAGCCGGAGCAAACGAAGGATTATCGGCGGCGTAGGTTGCTACTGCCAGAAGTGGCAGCACGATCATCGTCATCATCGCCGTCATCAGGATTGAGTTTCGCATGTTCAGCCCCCCTTAAACCCAAAAAGATACATTACCGGCTTGCCCGGCGGAAACAGATATCCCCGGTCGTGGTACGCACTTTGAGCACCGGACCGCCGCCGTTCAGACTTCCTTCCGCAGTGACCGTCTTCGGGCCATAGTCGCCGCCTTCCGTGGTCACCCTGATATCGGGAAAATCCGAGCGAATATTGTGGCCGTTGGCAACTTCAATCGACGCACGAACGCTGATGTTCACGTCGGACGCCAGGTATACGGTGATGTCGCCGGCGGAAGTCTCCAGTACGGAATCGCTGTGTTCGCCGTTGGATGCGACAAACTTGGCGACGATCCCGCCGGCTCCAGTCTCCGCTCGCGCTGATGGCACCCCGTTCAACATGATGCTCCCACCGCCAGTCTCCGCGCGCACGGGCCCTTTAGCGGAACTAAGATGGATGCTGCCGCCGCCAGTTTCCATTTCTGCGGCCCCGCCGATATCGCCCAGATCGATACTTCCGCCACCGGTACTAGCCTTCACTTTACCGGCGCAACGCTCCACGTGAATGCTGCCGCCGCCGGTCTCCAGAACCGCGTCCTGCGAGCCCGTAATGATCGTCACGCTGCCGCCGCCGCTTTCGGCCTCGATCTTGCCCTTTGCGGAATTTACCTTTATGGAACCACCACCCGTGTGCAGGCTGACGTCGGAAGCCACATTGCCCACATCAATGCTGCCGCCACCGGTTTCGGCATTGACCGTACCGCCGATGTCATCGATGCGAATACTGCCGCCGCCACTCTGCGCATCCACCCGGCCTGTGATTCCAGTGGTGCTGACGGTGCCGCCATCAGTCTCGATTTTGATTTCATCCATCTCCCGTGGGACGTTGACTACAAAGTCGCCGGAGAACTTGTGCGGCCTGCCACCCTGCCAATCGCCCACAATCCAAGCCGTGTCTCCGTGGACGTAAGCGCTGATCTTGTAGGAATCAAATTCGTGCCGGGCCTTGCTTTCCGATCCGCTATAGGAATGATTGCGAATGACGTAGTTGATGCTCTGCTGCGAACCGCCTTCCACCCGCACCGAGCCAATATCCACCTTGACCTTCAGATTCTTGACCATCGCAAGCGATCCGGTGATCTCCTGCGTCCAGTTTCCGCCATCACCATAAACGCGGGTCTGTTGCGCGCTTGCCAGCGGCAAGATCAACAACAGCACCGCGACGAATTTAGAGAGCTGCTTCAACATTCACCTTCCATTCTCATCACTCATCCCCACGCACCTTTCGACCAGATTCCTCAATCAAACTCTGGGAGCTGGGCCAGCACAGTACGAGCCTGCGACCGAATATATTGGTTCTGATCCCTCACCGCGAGCTTCTGCAGAACCGACCGCACGCTGCTGTCGGCGCGTACCGGTTCGAGCAGATGCAGAGCCTCGGTTCGAGCTCCTGGATTGGAATCATGCACCAAGGCCTCAAGCATCGCATCCCGCACCCGCGGATCGCTTTTCACGTACGCACCCAGGCCATCCAACGCCTTCAGCCGCACTCCCGGATTCGAGTCATAGCGCAGGGCATACATGAGCGCCTCGCGAACATGCATGCTATTCGGCTCCTGGGTCAGCAGATCGACGGAATCCATCCGTACTCCCGAGTTGTAGTTGTTGCGCGCCGCAAAGAGCAATAGCTGCTGGATGCGCTGATCGTTGAGCGAGCCTTGCGCTTCCTGGGTGGAAACCGTGCTGTATTTAATGCTGATGTGATTCGATCCGGGATCCTGAGTAACCGACTGAATGCCCGTGATGGAGGACTCGGCCGGTGCGCTGGCCGGCCCAGAACTAATTGCAGCTGTGCCGACCTTGCCATTTACAAACTTGTAAGTGGTTCCGATGCCGCCGGCAAAGCCAACGATAAAGATCGCTGCGGCCAGAGCGGGAGCAAAACGAATCTGGCGAAGCCATGCAGCGGGATCGAAGATCAGCCGATGCCAAAACCTGCCTTGTTCCGCGGTTTCAAGCCCCTCCTGGAGCCGCATGCGAGAAGCCGCAACCAGATTGGGCGAAGGCTCCTCGACCGGCAACTCGGAAAGCACAGCGTGGAACTTGCGCGTCGTCTTCAACTCGGCAGTGCAGTCCGCGCAGCGTGCCAGATGTTGCTCCAGTTCATAACGAGCGTCATCGGGCAGCTCGTTGTAGACGTACAGCAGAACGTTTTCTTTAACCCACTCGCATTTCATAATTACACCCCCTCAGGGGAACTCTCTTGCTTGTGTGGTGCCGGGTCTTTGACCCGGCTCCGCCGAGCTTCGCTCAGCCTGCACGGGCGAGACGCCCGCGCCTGCACCTTCATCTCATATCCGCCAGCGCGCCCCGTAATTTCTGAGTCGCGCGAAATAAAGTATTCTTGGCGGTTTCTTCGGTCGTATTCAGCACCTCACCCACGGTCCGCAACTTGAGCCCATGATAGTGCTTCAACTCAAAAACCATGCGCTCCCGAGGAGTTAATTTCTCCAGCGCACGACCGATGCGTTTGCCTAACTCGCGGCGCATCAGATCCCGCTCGGGATTCGCACCGGACCGCCCGTCGGGAACTTGCTCGAGTACATCGTACTTCTCTCCGGTCGCATCCGTCGCCACCGGCGCGTCTTCCTTCCGCACCTGCCTCTTCCGCAAGTGATCCAGGCAAAGATTGGTCACGATGCGGTAGATCCAGGTGTAAAAGGAGCACTCAAAGCGAAAGTTGCCGATGCTCTTGTACGCCTTCAGGAAAGCTTCCTGATAAACGTCCTGGGCTTCGTGGTCCGACCCGGTGAGATGGATGGCCAGGCGCAACACTGCCTGGTCGTAGTGCCGCACCAGCTCCTCGAAGGCAGCACGATTGCCGCGCTGCGCATCGCGGACCAGTAAGGTGTCATCGATACGCCCTGAAGCCTGCCCAGCCATATCGCCCCGTAACTGGGGGTCCTGGATTCCGCCAGCTTCTTCCCTTGGGTCCCGTCTTACTATCGGATGGGAACTCTCGCCAACTGCAAATGGTAAAGCCCACGCCTCGGCCGGCATATCTTCTTGTCCTCGAATGCACCGGGACGCCATTGCCGTTCTTCCCGGTTGCATAGCTATGGACGGGCGAAGAGCTCAACCGTGAGCAGAAATTATAGGAGTTTGGCGGGATTTCTGCCGACGACGAACCCATGTAACAGGATGGAAGCACAAAGGTTAAGCTGAGACGTTGCAAGCAACATTCTCAGGCTTGCTACGTCTCAGGCTGCTGACTAAACCCTGCGAATCGAGGATTGCGGCTTTTGAGCCGCTATCTCTTGGATCATGCCTATGTAGGCGAGCTGGGCGGGCAGAGCATGGCCCAATCTTTTACTCCGTAGCATCCTTCTCGACAACCACTTTCAGGTGCGCGGTCACGTCCTTGTGCAGCTTGACGGGGATCATGAATTCACCCAGGGTCCGGAGCGCTTCATGGAGCTGGACTTTTCGGCGATCCACATTGAATCCCTTCTTCTCCAGCGCATCCCCAATGTCGCTGGACGTGACAGAACCGAATAGCTGATCGTGCTCTCCGGAACGGCGCTGGAAAGAAACCGAGAGACCGTCGAACTGCTTGGCCAGTTCTTCCGCCTGCGCCTTCTCCTTGGCGGAACGGCGCACCGATGCCGCTTTCATCTGATCAATCACCGCCTTGTTGCCGGCAGAGGCCTCAATGGCAAGCTTCCGCGGCAGCAGGTAGTTCCGGCCGAAACCCTCGGCCACCTTCACCACGTCCCCGCGCGAACCCAGCTTCGCTACATCTTCTTTAAGAATGACTTCCATAAGATGACTCCCATTTGAATTCTGATTCGTAGAGACGTAGCTAGCTACGTCTCTACTCGAGATGCCCGTTTACCGGCGCTAAGCCGCCCGGCCTGAAAATGGCAGCAAAGCAATATTGCGCGCTTGCTTGATCGCCAAAGACAGGCGTCGCTGATGCGGAGTGCACACGCCGGTCAGGCGCCGGGGCACGATCCTTCCGCTTTCCGCCACGAACTGCGCGAGCAGCCGAATGTCCTTGTAGTTGATAGCCTCAATCTTTTCCACGCAGAATTTGCAAACTTTCTTGCGCCGGAAATACTTGCGTCCACCACCACCACCGCCGCCCTCGCGACCGCCTCCCGGTCCGCCGGGACGAAAGGGACGACGCTCGCCGCGGTCGGGCCGGTCACCGCCGGAGGACGATGGGGATGATTCGGACGTTGATGGTGTTGGTCTAGTTTCGTCAGCCATGATGCTCCTTAAATCGGTCGTTAGTCATTGGTCGTTAGTCGTTACTCGTGGATCGTTTACTTCGCTGCCTGTTGTCTTATGCCCCTTCTTTGGGCGAATGACCAAAGGCCAACGACTAACGACCTCTCTTACGCTGTAGCTGCCGGAGCTTCCCCAGCCGCCTCAGCCGGTGGCGCTGGCGCTGCCGCCTTCCGCTTTGCGTCCTTGATCGCCTTGATCTTATCCAGCCGCTTCTGCTCTTCATCGATGCGCACGGTCAGGAACTTGATCACCGGCTCGGTGACTCGCAGGCGGCGTTCCAGCTCGTGAATCAGGCCCCCGCCGCCTTCGACCGTGAGCAGCACGTAGATGCCGTCATGAAACTTCCGGACCGTGTAAGCCAGCCGCCGCTTGCCCATGCGTTCCACGCTCTTCACCTGCCCGGACGAAGCGGCCACTGCGGTTTCCAGCGTGGAAATAAGTTTGTCCTGGTCCTCCTCCGCCATATCAGGGCGGACGATGAACATTAGCTCATAAGTGCGATTCATTCCATTCTCTCCATCTGCCGCGAATCTTCATGCATCAGCACGAATTATTTTCAAGAAAAAGTCTTCAAGTCAGATTCGTGTTCATCCATGCAAATCCGCCGCTAATCTTTTTCCGTCTCACCCTTGCGGTTGAAGCGGTTCATAGCTGCAGCCGCGCCATCGGTCACAATCGCCTTTACCGCTTCGGCTGCAACTTCAAGCATCTCGTCCACAACCTTGAGCTGCGCCTTGCGAAACGGCGCCAGCAAATAACTCATTCCGTCTTCGATCTTGCGATCTGGCGCAACGCCCATCCGTATCCGCAAAAAATCCTGGGTACCGAGGGCGTTGATGATGGACTCGATCCCGTTGTGTCCCGCCGAACTCCTCCGCGTATGAATGCGGAGCGTGCCCAACGGGAAATCCAGTTCATCCTGGATTACGATCAAGTCTTCTTCCGCCCTGACTTCATGCTTACCGACCAACTCGCGCACCGAGATGCCGCTCAGGTTCATGAAGGTCTCAGGCTTAGCCAGCAGAACCGTTTCCGAGCCAATTACTGCTCTTGCAGTCAGCGCGCGGCACTGGCGGTTTCTGACCTCAACCCCGTGCTCGTTCGCAATCCGGTCAATAGTGAGAAAGCCCAAGTTGTGAGGCGTGAACTGGTATTCGACGCCCGGATTGCCCAGCCCCACAATAAGTTTCACGCCAATCGTCAAACCTAGCTTAAGTTCACCAGAGAGGCACAGAGAAAAATACCACCTCAGTTTTCTGGCTCGTAATCCACGCGTTCTCTGTGTCTCTGTGACTCTGTGGTGAAGTACTATTTCTTCTCTTTCTTCTCGGGCTTCTCGGCCTTCTCGGGGGCAGGCTCCGCGCCTTCCTCTCCGACTTCCTGCTTGCCCTTCTTGATGACCTCGGGTTCCGCAGGGACCGCTCCCGCTTCGGCAGCAACCACCTCCGGCGCGACCACGACTTCTTCCTTCACCGTGATAACCGTAGCCACCGGCTGGTTTGGATCGGTCAGGAACTTGAGTTTTTCCCCGTGTGGCAGATCGGACACGCGCAACACCTTTCCGAAGACCAATTCGGAGACATCCGCCTCAATGGATGCCGGAATGTCGCTTGGCAGGCACTCGATTTCCACCTCGCGGAGAATCTGTTCAAGAATGCCGCCCTGCTGCTTCACGCCCGCCGCTTCGCCTTTTAGCACGATCGGAACGTTGACGGTTAGCGTCTTGTCCATTGCGATCCGTTTCAGGTCGATATGCAGCAATGCCCCTTTGATGGGTTCGTACTGCCAGTCCACGATCATCGCCTTGGTGCGCTCGCCGCCATCGAGAGCCAGATCAAAAATGGTGTTGTAGCCAGTCTGCGAGTGCAGAATGCGCGAGACCTGGCGCGGATCGAGGCTTACCGACAAAGCGTCCTTGCCGGCGCCATACAGTACAGCCGGAACTTTGCCGCCACGCCGCACTCGGCGTGCGTCGTTCTTAGTGCCAGCCTCCCGCGGCTGCGCTTCCAATAGGTTGTTTTCGGTTGCAGTTGCCATAATTTGATTCCTGACTACGAGAATAATTTACTAATGGAAGTCTCTTCGTGAATCGACTGAATTGCACGCCCAATCAAACCGGCGATGGAAAGTACCTTGATCTTCGGCTCAGCCTTGGCCTCTGCGCTGAGCGGAACCGTATTTGTCACCACCACTTCCTTGATGCAGGACGCCGCAATGTTTTCGACCGCCGGTCCCGAAAGGACAGGATGCGAACAGCAGGCATAAACTTCGCGAGCACCTTTGTCCATGAGCGCGGCCGCGGTTTTCACCAGCGTGCCGGCCGTATCAATCAGGTCGTCGATTACCAGGGAAGTTCGATCCCGGACGTCGCCGATAACGTTCATGACTTCGGCCACGTTCATTTCCACACGGCGTTTGTCGACGATCGCCAGGGGAGCGTCTATCTTCTTTGCAAAGAAACGGGCGCGTTCCACACCTCCCGCGTCAGGCGAGACCACGGTTAGATTTGCCAGACCCAACTTCCTGAAGTAGTCCACCAGCACCGGCGATGCAAACAGATGGTCCACCGGAATGTTAAAAAACCCCTGTAACTGCGGCGTATGCGGATCAATGACCAACGCCCGGTGTGCGCCCGCAGTGGTTAACAAGTCCGCCACCAGCTTCGACGAGATCGGCACCCGAGGTTTCTCTTTCCGGTCCTGCCGCGCATAGCCGTAATACGGAATCACAGCCGTGATGCGCCGCGCCGAAGCTCGCTTGAGCGCATCCAACATCAACAGCAACTCCATCAGGTTGGAGTCAACCGGACGGCATGTCGGCTGCAGAACGAATACGTCAGCCCCGCGCACATTCTCCTGAATCTGAACGTAGGCCTCGCCATCGGCGAAGCGCGTTACCAGCGCCTGGCCGCGGTTCATGCCGAGAAAGGCGCAGACCTCATCGGCAAGCGCCTCATTGGCCGTGCCCGAGAAGATCTTGAACTTATCGTCCGCGCGGCTTCGTTGAGGCTTGCGCTCCGATTTTTCGTCGGCGACGATCTGAGCCTTCTTTTCCGTCACTGTCGCAACAGTCGCCATGGTGTTCAGCTCTCAGCTTTTGGCTCTTAAGCTCTTAGCGTAAACCCTCGAACTCTAGCCCCAAAGCTAAGAGCCAAGAGCTAACAGCCAAAAGCTGCTTTTCTGGCTGGGCCGCTAGGATTCGAACCTAGACAAAGTGCTCCAAAGGCACTTGACCTACCATTAGTCGACGGCCCAGTTTCCCTGAATAACAATTTTCAATTGTCGGTTGACGTTCGGCTGGCTCCTCTAGTGTAACTCGCCGCCAAGAATCGGCAATCGAAAATCGTCAATCGAAAACCTTCTTCCAGTATTGCTGGCGCGTCAACGTGGTCGTGGCAGTTGCCGGGATGCCTTCCTTGCGCAGCCGAGCCGCAGCTTTCCCCGCCGCCTCCCGGGACGCAAACAACCCGTAAGTCGCGGAACCGGAACCGGAGAGCGAGGCATAAACCGCGCCTGCGCGCTCAAGCACACCCTTGACCTCACGCAATTCGGGATACTCAGGAAAGACGACTCGTTCAAAGTCGTTTTCGATCCCGGTACGGACGAGGTCGAGAAGCGGGGTCTCGGCCCGGCCCCTGCCTTTGCTCACAGGGACACCGGATAAAGCCAAAGCCCTCCCAGACTTATGCTTATCTTGCTTATGTTCGCTCTGGGACTGACCGCCCAGCCACGCAGAAACCACGCGACCGAACTCAACCATTCTATCGGACGCAGGATGAAGCGTCAATTTAGGCGAAGATCGACCTTCGACAAGACTCACGTGGGGACGGCCACCCTCGGCCGTCCGGGCTGAGCAAAGCTCGGCAGCCGTGGATGTCGGAATCCCAGTCGAAACGTTTGCGCCGCTGCGGGAGGGCACGGCTTCAGCCGTGCCACCCATCGCCCTAAAAGACTCCGGCTTTAGCCCCTGAGGTCCGCGCGAGACCAGCAAATCCCAATCCGCAAAAGCCTTCGGAGTCGAAACTCCAATCTCGGGAGTGGCAACCACACACGGAATCGCCGGCAAGTCCGGCAGCGGATAGACCTCTTCGCCACGCCCAACGCCCAACACCGTCCCACCAACTAGAAACAAAGGCAAATCCGATCCAACCTCCGCCGCGATCCGCAATCTTTCAGAGGCCGGCAACTCTTTCCTCAATGCCCGTTCCAGCCCCAGCAGCGTTGCCACGGCATTCGCCGACGCCCCGCCCAGTCCACCCTGCACCGGCAACCGCTTCTCAATTTCAATCACCACGCGCCCGCGCGCCTTGAGCGCCGCCATCGCGCGTTCGACAATCCGATAGCACGTGTTCGATTCATCTTTCGGCACGCGCGAATCCTCACAACGAATCTCGATGCCCGATCCCCGCCCAACCTGCACGCGAATAATGTCGTGCAACGCAATGGTCTGGTACACGGTCCGCAGCTCGTGAAAGCCATCAGAACGAAGCGCACCAATCCGCAGACCCAGATTAATCTTGGCAAAGGATCGGACAGTCACAGGCATGGAGGGACAATTTTAACCGCAGAGAGCAATACACAGGAATTCGAAATTCTCTGTGACTCTGTGTCTCTGTGGTGAATGGGTTAGCTTCTCCGCTTGTAGTAAATCGCGAACTCGAATCCCGGATTCGCCGGAAACAGCTCCGCCACTTTCCTCAACCGCTCCGCCATCTGCGCCGGCGCCAGCAGCGGATAATCACGCTCCCGCAGATCGTAATAGTCGACATCGATAAACAGAGACAACAAGTAGATGGAAATCGCGTCGGAGAAAGTCGCCATAAGATATTCGTTCTTATGTTTCTCGGCGTCTGACCCGGGGCTGGTCGCGGCCTTGCGCGACTCCCAGGCATCGAGCGAAGTTTCGCCGCGAGCCCCGGCCTCGACCTGTTTCCACACCAGATCAGCAAAATCCTGCGACACTCCCGCCTTCTCGACTACGGCGTGTCCTACGTTGATGTAGAACTCAAAAGCGACCGAAAACTTGTCGTCCATCAGCCGCGTCGAAATGAACACGCACTGCGAATCGCCCAGATCGATATTGCGATGACAAACCGCGTTGTCGCTGAGCGCAACATCGTAGCGATCGGCGATCACAGTCTCCTCGCCCTGATTCACCGTGAGCGGCACAAAGTAGTAGGCCTTGCGCTGCAAAGCGGCGGCAGCGGAGTCGGGGACAGCAGCGACCATCCGCTCCAAATCAGTGGCAGCGACCGTGACCTCGCCGACGATGGCATAGCAGATGCCATTAGGCGCTTGCGAGACGGGGCTCTGGCGAACCACCTCGTCCGGAGAACGCGTGATTGCGGGTGCAGCTTGCGACATAGCAAGTATTCTAGCGCACTAACCCAGTGGGGGCTCGCCGGACGTGGCTTGCGGCCTCTGCGGCCATCGAGCGTGACCACGACGGCGGCGTTACAATCGACATCGATGTCAGCAAGCAATAAACCCGCCACCAAGCCCGGCTGGTACTTAATCCCCATGCGGGTTTTGCTCGTGACTTTCCTTCTGACCCTGCTCGCTTTCGCCGTAAGCCTGCTGCTCGGCATTCTGGGACTCGCGATCGCAGCGCGCGTGCGCGGCTTCCATCCGAATATGACGACCGCATATCGCCATATCGCGTTACCGGCTGCGGCCGTAGTCGGCGCCATCGTCTTGATCTCTGCCAGCGTGATCGAAATCCGCCGCTACCGCCAGACTAAAGCTCTGGCGGAGATTGAACGGATAAGCTGCTAGCGGGTTTCCTTCGCGTACCTTCAGTACGCCTTCACGAAGAAATACACGGTCATCCCAGCGCCCACCAGGATGACGAGCCAACGCACCCACTGTTGCGGCAGCTTCTGAGCATAATGCGCTCCGAAGTATCCGCCCACCACCGCTCCGCCAATCATGACTACAGCCTGAGGCCAATAGATAGCCCGCGCCACAATGAACGCCAGCACCGCGATCCCATTGATCGCCATCCCCAGCACGCTCTTCAGCGCGTTCATGGAATGAATATCCGTCATGCCAACGGCCGCCAGCATCGCGAGATTTACGATGCCCACGCCTCCCCCGAAGTACCCGCCATACACCGCGACGAACAGTTCGAAGATCGACGCGCCCACGATCGCAGCCGTCGTCGCATCCCGCCCGACGCTCGAGACGCGTCCTCCGGCCAGCCGTTTGCCGAACACGAACAGCAGAGTCGCTCCCAGCATCAGCCACGGAAGCACACGCATGAAAGTGTGCGCCGGAGTCTTTAGCAGTAAAACTGCGCCCATCAGGCCGCCGATGACGCTGGTCACAAGCAGTGGAACCATCACACGCTTCGGCACATCGAGCCGGTTGCGATAGGCACCGCTGCTGGCCGTAACCCCGGTCCACAGCGCGACTGTATTGGTTGCGTTGGCGGGAATGGGAGGAACGCCGGTAAACAGCAGCGCGGGAAAGGCTACGAAACTGCCTCCGCCCGCCACGGCATTCAGCGCTCCGCCCAGGATGCCGGCAATAAATAGAAAGATGGCGGATTCGAGGGTCAAGGATAAAGGTTTATCACAACGCGCTGCGCGGGCGCCCATGCCACATAGTCCGCCGGTCCACGTCGGGGGATCGGCGGTCCCGGCGATCAGCAGTGGTATGCGAAGACACGGGTCTCGGCATCGGCTTTCGCCCTACCGGCGCTCATGACGCTGTTTAGTTTTTCTGGTATACCCCTCCCCCTGGTCTTTGGAATGATGGGGTTACCGGCAGACCACCACCAAAATCTTTGAGGAATAAGGACTTATACGCAAAATCTTCTATCCATTGGAGTTAGCGGTTTAATTGGACCAATTCCTAGTAGATAATTGGCGTATATATCGATTAGCTCATCTGCTGGTAGCCAAGCCAAGCTGCGCGGAAGAGATACCCGTTCTGAAGGCCCAAAATGGGAAAACAACGGGAGTCGCGGCTGTCACGCCATGCGGACGAGCGCGTCGAGAATCGGTTTGCAGTGGTGAGATTTTCGTCGAGGTAAAGAACGTCTTAAGAACGTAGCCCACGGCGAGCCGTCGGTAGGAAGTGGGAAACCGTCGAGCCCCAGCGGGGCGGAGGACTAGTTGTGACACAGACTCGTCCGGCCTACGTGTGCAATCGTCAGACCCGCTGAACGGTGCCGAATTGGCCGTATTCGCTGGCTCGGGGACAATTTGTCGTGAACCGGACGTAGCCAGCCAAAACTAGCCTGCGTTGAACCCTTCCCGCCAGACTGTTCGCTTGCATTACTTAAGTTTGCGACCTTCACCGCAAGTGATTGCCCTCGCGCAAGTTAGCTGATATCACTACCCTTTACCCAGCAGTTTGGAGCCCCTAAGGAATTGGCGCCAAAGGGCTTGACCCGGCCCGCGATCTGGAATGCCTCGCGGAGGGGTATCGACACGTTATCCGCATTGCCAAAACTCGCAGGCAAGATCTTGATCACCGTCCTCATTGGCGGTTTTCTCGGTGCGACCCTGGTGCGCCTTGCGCCCGGCTTCGGTGTGGACGAGGAGGAGTTGGATGCGCGGCTCAGCGTCCGCAGCCTACAGGCACTGCGAGAAACACGCGCCAGCGACTCCAATCTTTTCGTTTTCTATTCTCGTTATCTGAATCGTCTGCTGCATGGCGACCTGGGGAATTCACGGACTCTGCAACGGCCGGTTTTGCAGCTTGTCGCCGAGCGCTTGCCCGAGACTTTGAAGTCGGTCGCTCTGGGACTGGCTCTGGGCTGGAGTGCCGGTTTCCTGCTGGCGGTCGCGATCGTGATGTCGAGAGCCTGGTACTTGGATTTGTTGACCAGTCTGCTGGTAGGAGCATTGCTCTGCCTGCCCGCGGCGGTGCTCGCACTGCTGTTTGTGCTGGCACAAGCGCCCGCGCGCTTGCTGCTTGGGTTGGTTGTCTTTCCAAAGATATTTCGCTATTCGCGGAATCTGCTGGCGCGGAGTTCGGGGTTGCCGCACGTGCTGACTGCGAGAGCAAAAGGCCTGGGTAACATGCGCGTACTGGTTTGGCACATCCTGCCGACAGCTGCGCCGCAGCTTCTGGCCCTGCTCGGAGTGACGGTAAGTTTCGCGTTCACCGCGGCCATCCCCATGGAAGCTTTGTGTGACCTGCCCGGGATCGGACAACTTGCCTGGAAAGCGGCTTTGGGGCGCGACGTAGCTTTGCTGGTGAATTTAACCATGATCGTCACTTTGGTCACGCTGGTGGCCAATTCTGCTTCCGATCTAATCGGAAGAACTTTTCGCACGAGGGAAGCATGAAGTGGGCACGCACAACGGCGATTGTTTTTCTTTTGGCGGTTTCCGCCGCATGCTTGCTGGCGAACGTCATAGCGCCGGCTTCGTATGCGCACCAATTCCGTGCGGAGCCCAACGCCTCGGCTTCCCGGCAACATCTACTGGGGACCGACGATTTAGGGCGGGATCGCTTTTCGAGGGTGTTGTATGGTACGAGGGTTTCGCTGCTGCTGGCGCCGGCGGCGGCTTTGCTCTCAAGCTTGATGGCGGCTTTCATCGGCGGCATCGCGGGATTTGCGGGCGGCTGGGTGGAACGGTTCGTGATGGCGGGCACGGATCTCTTCCTGTCGCTTCCGTGGCTCTTTTTGCTGATCACCGTTCGCGCGCTTTTGCCATTGAACGTGTCTCCGATTGTTTCGGTCTTGATTACATTTGCGATGCTGGGATGCCTGGGGTGGGCAGGCGCGGCTCGCATCATCTGCGCCGACGCGCGGGCGCTATCGCAATCGGATTTCATTCTTCTGGCACGAGCTTCGGGAAGCTGTGGCTTTCGACTATTGTGGCGTCATCTTGTGCCCAATCTGAAGCCTGTGCTCTATGCGCAGTTCTGGATTTCCGTGCCGGTTTTTATTTTGACTGAAGCCAATCTGGGGATTCTCGGCCTGGGAGTCGCGGAGCCGCTGCCTTCGTGGGGCAGCCTGCTGAGGGAACTGGAGGGCTTTTCGACCATCGCTGGCCAGGCCTGGCAGTTGGTTCCGCTCATTCTGTTCATCCTTGTGGTGAGCAGCTTTCATCTTGTTCTGACTAAAGAGGAGTTGCCGGTATGAAAAAGCTTTTAGCAAGTTTCGTTCTGTTAATCCTGATCACTCTCGGTTCAACTAGCGTGCTGGCGCAGTCTGGCGGCGAATTGCACTTCTGCCTGCGCTCGGAGCCTAAGACACTCAACCCGCTGCTCGCGGCGGACGACGCCTCGGAAACCATCCGCTACCTGACGGGCGGCGTGCTGGTGCGCGTGAACCGGTTCACGCAGGATCTCGAGCCGGGGCTCGCTACCTCCTGGAAGGTTACGAACGGTGGAAAGACGATCACCTTTCAACTGCGCGATGGGCTGCGGTTCTCGGATGGAACTTCATTCTCGGCGGACGATGTGACTTACACCATGCAGCAACTCATGGATCCCGCATTGCACTCGCCGACAGGAGATGCGTTCCGCTCGTCAGAAGGCAAAGTGGAAACCCAAGTTCTGCCGAAGAACAGGGTCCGCATCACCTTCCCGGCGCCTATCGCCGGTCTCGACAGACTGTTTGATCAAGTGGCAGTCATGTCCGCCAAGTCGCCACAAAAAGAGATGGCAGTGTTAGGGCCATATTACGTCGGAGAGAACAAAGCTGGATCGTACCTGATCCTGAAGCGCAATCCGAACTACTGGGAAAAGGACTCTGCCGGCCGGCCGCTGCCCTACATCGAGTCGGTGCGGCTCGACATTCAGCAGAACCGTGATATCGAGATGCTGCGCCTCACGCGCGGAGAAATTCACTTCATCAACTCGCTCGATGCCGAGTATTTCGACAAACTGGTTTCTCAGGATCCGTCCATGGCCCACGATGCCGGTGCGTCGCTGGATTCCGAGGAGATGTGGTTCAATCAAGTGGCCAGCTCTCCGCTGCCGTCTTACAAGAAGGCTTGGTTCAGTTCGACGAACTTCCGGCGAGCGATTTCGGAAGCCATCAACCGCGAGGATATGGCCCGGATCGTATTCCGCGGACATGCGCGTCCGGCGGTCGGGCCGGTATCTCCGGCCAACAAGTTCTGGTTTAATGCCAAGCTGCAAGCGCATCCCTTTGACCAGAAATCCGCGTTGCAGCGTCTTGCCCAGGATGGATTCCATCTTCAAGATGGAGTGTTGCATGATCACGACGGACACGCCGTCGAGTTCTCCGTCATCACCAATGCCGGGAACAAGTACCGCGAGCGCATGGCGACGATGATCCAGCAGGATCTGTCCGGCGTTGGAATCAAACTGAATGTGGTCACGCTCGACTTCCCATCGCTCATCGAGCGCATTACTCGAACTTTCGACTACGAGGCTTGCCTGCTCGGGCTGGTGAACGACGAACTGGATCCCAACGCGCAGATGACCGTGTGGCTTAGTTCCGCCGACAGCCATCAGTGGAATCCCAGCCAGAAAACTCCAGCGACCGTTTGGGAAGCGGAAATCGATAAGTTGATGCGGGCGCAAGCATCCACCTTGGACCCAAAGAAGCGTAAGGAAGACTTCGACAAGGTGCAGGAAATCGCGTGGCAGCAGGAGCCGTTTATTTACCTGGTGAACAAGAACGCGCTGTCGGCGGTTTCGCCGGCGGTGCGCAACGTGCATCCGGTGGTGCTGCGGCCACAGGTCTACTGGAATATCGATCAGCTTTCACTGAGCGGCGAAGTAGCCAGGAATCGCTGATGGATGCGCACCCGCTGCTGTCAATGCGACTCTCGGTCGACTATCCTGGGAAGCCCGGGGTGTTGCGCCAGCTTGCGCTGGACATCGGCAGGCAGGAAATCCTTGGACTGGTCGGGCAAAGTGGCTGTGGCAAGAGCACGCTGGCGTTGGCTATCTTGAAACTTCTTTATCTGAAGAGAGGCCAGGCTCAGGGTTCGATTCACTTCAATGGCCGCGACCTGATGGCACTCAGGGAACGCGAAATGAGATCTCTCCGCGGCAAAGAAATTGGACTTATCCTGCAGAGTCCCATGTCTTCGCTGAACCCGGTACTTCGCATTGGCACGCAATTAAAAGAAGCCTGGAAGGTCCACCGGCGCGTCTCGCGAGACGAGTGCCGGGAAGCTCTGCGGGAAGCACTAGAGAATGTCAGCCTGCCTGGCGAACAGGATTTCCTGCGACGATATCCGTCGCAATTAAGCGTGGGCCAGGCGCAGCGTGTTCTGATTGCGATGGCCGTTTTGCATCGTCCGGCGCTGCTCATTGCCGACGAGCCCACCAGCGCTCTCGACTTGATCACTCAGGCTGAAATCCTGCAGTTATTTGCCAGTCTCAGCACCAAGTTCGGCATCAGCATTCTGTATATTTCTCACGACCTGCTGTCGGTTGCGACCATCGCGCACCGGGTGGCAGTGATGCATCAGGGCGAAATTGTGGAGTGCCGCAAGACGGCTGAGTTGTTCCAGTCGCCCGCACATCCATACACTCGCCAACTGATTCGAGCTCTTCCCGTCGTACCGCGCCTTGCAGCCGCGAGCGTCGGCGGGCAGTAACCGTCATCCCATCACTTGCCCGCTTTGGCGGGCTTCGCTGCCGGTGCGGCAATCTCTACCGAGTCAGGCATGGTCCAAGTGGCTTTCCCGTTTGCCAGTTCCAGGCGGTTCATCGTGACTTTCATCTTGCCGCGATCGACTTCAACCAGCAGGTAATGGTAATTCACGGCTTTGCCAAACAAGGGATCTCCAGGCTCACGCGGGATTAGGTAAGGACGCGCTCCACCTCCGCCGGTGACAAAATAAATGACCCCGTTGTGCTCATGCCGCTCATAGTTGTGAACGTGTCCGGCGATGACCACAAAACGGGCACGGTTGTGCAGTTGCCGCTCCTCCAGCATCTGGGCCAGCGACTGCTCCGGATGCCTTGCCGAGTGTCCGCCGCCAGGAGCTTCGTCCGAGGAACCGGTGTAGGGCGGATGATGGAGAACCAGGCAGACGAAATCCACATCGGCTGGCAGCGTGTCCAGCTTGTGGACCAGCCATTGACCCTGAGGTCCGGAAGTTTCATCGAGCGAGCTGTCGAGCATAAGCAGGAGCGTGTTGGCGGCACGCGCCGAGTAGTAACGGTTGTTCTTCAAATCCGGGAAGCGCTGGAAGTAGTTTGCGAGCGCGACCTTTTCATCGCCATGAAGATCATGGTTCCCCAGCGCCGGATAAACGGGAATCTTGTTTTCGGACCACACCGCGGTTTCCTTGTCCCAGATCTTCCAGTCATTTACATCATCGCCGCTGTAGGCAATATCGCCCCCGATGGAGATGAACGCGGGACGGGCGTCCGCAATGGCTTGCACGAGCGTCTGGCGCGCGGAAGCATTGGCCGCCTCGGTGTTGTTGGGATCGGTGAACCGGGTGTCGCCATAGGCGACGAAACGGAACGGCAGACTAATTTGTGGCTGTAGGTTCACCGGTTGGGTTTGGGCTAGCGACGCTGAGGCACCGCTGGCGATAAAAAGGAAATATGCGAGAAACTTTGGGGCCGTCATAGATGAATGCGCTCTCTTTCACGTAAAGCTGAAAACCGTTCCGGAAGCTACCTGGGTTGCTGTCATCGGAGATCACGCCGCGCAAGCCCGTTTCGGGAAAATTACTACATGGTTACGGGTACCCCCCTCCCCCTGATCTTTTGGAATGATGGGGTTAGGGCCAGACTACCACCAAGATCTTTGAGGAATAAGGACTTATACGTAAAATATTCCCGAATAAGGACTTAGCTGCTCGAAACGTACCCAGCACCACCCCGTGCGACGAAGTGGTCTCGATCTTCCTATTGTCAAGGAGCTAATGTCTATTCGTATACAATATCCCAGCGAGAAGGCAAAGTCAAGGACTGGTAAAACCCGAGGACGTACTTGCCAACGTCGACTCCCGTGTGGGGCGGACACTCCTGTCCGCCGCTCTTGACCTTGATGTTGGGGGTCGGTTTTGAGTTGTAAGAATCTAAGGTCAAAGGCAGCGGACAGGAGTGTCCGCTCTACACCTAGCTGTCCTCGCCCACCTTTAGCACGGCGAGGAATGCCTCCTGGGGGATGTCGACTCGCCCGATGCGCTTCATGCGCTTTTTGCCTTCTTTTTGTTTCTCCAGCAGTTTGCGTTTTCGGCTGATGTCGCCGCCATAGCATTTGGCGAGGACGTTTTTGCGAATGGCGTGCACGGTTTCGCGGGCAATGATCTTGGCCCCGATCGAGGCCTGGATCGCCACCTCGAACATCTGCCGCGGAATCAGCTCTCGCATTTTGGAAACCAGCGCCTTGCCTCGTTCGTAAGCGAAGTCGCGGTGCACGATGATCGAGAGCGCGTCCACCGGTTCGCCTGCCACCAGGATATCCAGTTTCACCATGGGCGATTCCCAATAGTCGGCGAGATGGTAATCGAGCGACGCATAACCGCGCGACACGGACTTGAGACGATCGTAAAAATCAAGAACGATTTCATTCAGAGGCAGTTCGTAATGCAGCATCACGCGCGAGGAACTGACGTACTCGAAGGTTTTCTGTTTGCCCCGCTTCTCTTCCACCAGCTTCAGAATCCCGCCAACATATTCCTCATTGGTCAAAATGGTGGCCAGAATCACCGGCTCTTCGATCTTGGCAATTTCACTCGGCGGCAGCCAGCGCGACGGATTGTCGACTTCGACCATTTCACCGTCGGTCTTGTATATCTTGTAGCGCACACTGGGCGCCGTGGTGATCAGCTCCAAATTGAACTCGCGCTCCAGGCGTTCCTGAATGATTTCCATGTGCAGCAGGCCCAGGAAGCCGCAGCGGAATCCGAAGCCGAGGGCGACGGAACTTTCAGGATCGAAGAAAAAGGACGAATCGTTGAGCCGAAGCTTTTCCAGCGCCTCGCGCAGTTGGGTGTGTTCATGCGCGTCCACGGTATAGATTCCGGCGAAGACCATGGGCTTGATTACTTCGAAACCGGGCAGGGGCTCGATGGCAGGATTGTTTTCTTCGGTAATCGTGTCGCCGATTTTTGTGTCTGCGACGTTCTTGATGTTGGCAATCAGGAAACCGACCTCGCCCGCGCGGAGTTCGTCGATCTCCACCGGCTTGGGGGTCAACACGCCCAACGTTTCCACATCCAGGACGCGTCCATTCCACATCAGCCGGATTTTTTGTCCTTTGCGGAGTGTGCCCTGGAACACGCGCGTCAGCACAACGACGCCGCGGTAAGGATCGAACCAGGAGTCGAAGATCAGCGCCTGCAGCCGCTTTTCGGGATCTCCCTTGGGCGGCGGAATGCGTTTGACGACGGCTTCCAACACATCCGGCACACCCTGGCCAGTCTTGGCGCTGATCAGAACCGCGTCGGTCGCGTCCAGGCCCACGGCGCCTTCGATCATTTCCTTGGTGCGAGGAATGTCAGCGCTGGGCAAGTCAATCTTGTTGATGACTGGGATGATTTCAAGACCATGGTTGATAGCGAGATAAGCATTCGCCAGAGTCTGCGCTTCGACTCCCTGGGAAGCATCCACGATCAGCAAAGCGCCTTCGCAAGATGCGAGGGCACGCGAGACTTCGTACGAAAAATCCACGTGCCCAGGCGTGTCGATCAGATTGAGCTGGTAGGTCTGACCATCCTGCGCCTGGTACATCATGCGTACGGCGTGGGCTTTAATCGTGATGCCGCGCTCCCGCTCCAGATCCATGGAGTCGAGCACCTGGGCCTGCATCTCGCGCGCAGTGAGCGACCCCGTCAACTCCAGCAGGCGATCGGCCAGCGTGGATTTTCCGTGGTCAATGTGCGCAATAATGGCAAAATTGCGGAGAAACGCGGCGTCCATAGCTGCAGGGGTCAATGCTTGATTCTAACAGGCGTTTGCGGGGTGTTTGGTTGCCCGACGACGGCATCCTGAAATAGTCATCACGTCAAGGCGGAGTAAAATGCCTCTATGCGTTATCTAGTCAGGGCGCGAGTGAAACGCGGTTGCGAACAGACCTTACTGAAAGCGATCGAAGATGGACCCCTTGGGCAAGGTTCGGTAGCCGAGGGTGAATACTTGCGAAACATGCGGGAGGCCAGGCTTTGCCAGGATGAAACCGCCCGCTGGGTGGAGGTCTGTTATTGCCCGACTCCTCTGCAGGAGGAGCGCGATTATTGGGAACAGTATTTCGAGCTCTCGCGGGTGCAGGACGCGCATGATCGCCGGAATTGCCGAGACCAGAACGGTTCTGAACCATGGGCCTGCGGCGACTGTGATTGCACTGAACGTTTGAAACGGAAGCTGGAAGCGTCGGGAAAACCGTTTCTCGAATTACTCCGCCACAAACTGATCAGTGCGCCATCGACGGCGACGCCAGAAAAACCCTAACAAAAGCCCATGCTCGTACTCGCCTCCGCCTCTCCGCGCCGCCAGGAGCTTTTGCGTAACGCGGGCATTCCGTTCGTGGTACAGCCGACCGACACTCCGGAAGTTCCCCAACCAGGAGAAGCGCCGCGAGCGTTCGCCGAACGCATGGCACGGGAAAAAGCTTTGGCGGTGTTTCTCCAGCGGCCGGACGCCTTCGTCCTCGGCGCCGACACTATCGTCGTTGTAGAGGCGCAGATCCTGGGCAAGCCCCGCGACGCGCCTGATGCTGCCCGCATGTTGCGCTTGCTTTCGGGCCACAAGCACCAGGTGACAACTGGAGTTTGTCTGGTCGGGCCGCAACCGAGAACTGAGAACCGGAAACTGGAAACTGGCTTTGAATACGTTCAATCGGAAACCACTCTTGTCACTTTGGACGCTCTCACCGACGAAGACATCCGCTCCTACATCTCGAGCGGCGAGCCCATGGACAAAGCTGGCGCCTATGCCATCCAGGGCAGAGCTTCGCGCTGGATTTCGCGCATCGAGGGAGATTACTTCAACGTGGTGGGATTGCCGGTGTCGCTGGTCTACAAAATGCTGCGGGAGCGCGGAGTGGCCTGGACCGAAACGTAGCAAGCTACGTTTCTACAGTTGGCGGCGACTACGACTTCTTGTCCTTGTCCCTGTCTTTTTCCTCTTCGTCGTTCTTCACGGCTGATTTGAAATTCTTGATGCCTTCGCCTAACCCCTTGCCCAAATCTGCCAGCTTGCTGGGGCCGAAGATCAGAAGTGCGATGGCCAGGATCAGCAAAATCTCAGGCAAACCCAATTTGCCGCCCATATTGAAGTCCTCCCAGCGGGGCTTGCCAGTCTTGAAAGGTACGCCAACAGCCCTATAGAAAGTCTAGGCTTCCCAATCTATGTAGTCAAAGAATGGTTGGGCTTGACCCTGTCCGCAGGCTATTCGGCGCCTATGCCCTTCAGGGTATAGACCACACTATTAAACGAGCCGTTGTAACTGTAACCGGCACACCACACCTGGAATTTGGTGCCCACGGGCTTGCTGTCGCAGGCGTCCATTTCGGCGCCGGTATTTTTGTCGAGCGACCAGGTCTGGCCGCCATTGCGGCTGAAGTAGATGCCGCCAACCTGGGAATAGACGTTCCCTCCTGCCGCCCAGCCGATCTTCGGGGTCACAAAGCGAATCTCACGGATTGGCCAAGGATCATCCAGGGTACGGCCGCTCCACGTCTTCCCACCATCGGTGGTGCGATGCACCCAGCCCTCCACGTTCGGTTGTATATTGGGCAGAGTTCGTAGAGCCGTCCACCAGGTCCATGATCAGACCATCTTTCCGGTTGGCGAAACGGACGCGCTGCACCCATCCAGTCGAGGTCAAAACAATATCATTCGTCCAGGTAGCGCCTCCATCGTGGCTCCAGCGGATGATACCTTCGAATTTCGATGAATCGTAAAAGCCTGAGATGACCACGTCTTTGGCATTGAAGGCGTGCACGCCATACCAATACCAAGGAAAACTCAGGTTCAGGACTTCCTTCCAATGTGCACCGCCATCGGTTGTTTTCCAGACCTGACCGGCCTCGGCGGCGGCGTAGCCAATCTTCGCGGTGGGGAAAGAGATGTCATGGATGACCGCTCCGGGCAGAGTGGCCTGCAGCTTCCAGGGGTTGGCCTTGGGACCGACGGTGCCGGAAGTCTGATGGCTGCTAAGCTGGGTCGGCCGGTCAGCAGACATCTCGCGGCTGGAACCCTGTACCGGGAATCTACCGGCAATGTGTCGCACACTCGTGTTATCGGTCTGGGCCGATGCTGCAATCGGGGTTACGCAAACTGCGATTGCGATCGCCGTGATTAGGGAATGAAACCAGGAAGTCTTCATGATTCGGGAACCCTCTGGAGCGGAAAACCGCGCCGGGTAAGGATTTTAGCACGGCGAGCGTCTAGATACTCGCGATCAGTTCCGCGAGCAGCGCCGCGCGCCTGGGCAGCTCGGAAATCAGAACCGACTCATGAGTTGCGTGCGCGCCTTCGCCTACTCCTCCCAGTCCATCCAGAGTCGGAACGCCGAGCCCGGCCGTGAAGTTTCCGTCCGACCCGCCGCCGACGGCTGCTTCCTCCAGCTTCCAGCCCAACAGGCTGGCGATCTCCGCAGCTTTTTTGTAGAGCGCAGCTACGGTTGGCGTCCGTTCCATGGGCGGACGATTCATTCCGCCGGTGATCTCGAGCTTGCACTTGCGATTGAATGGCTTCAGCGAACGAAGTTTACGGTCGATGCCAGCTGCATCTTGTTTCCGGGCAACTCGCACGTCGAGCACCGCGCTTGCCTCGGCGGGGATAACGTTCACTCGCGTGCCACCTTGCGCCGTTCCTACGTTGAGCGTCAGGCCGCGTTTCAGGTCGATCAGCTTCGAGATCGCGATGATTTGCCTGGCCAATTCCAGAATTGCGCTCTCCCCTTTTTCGAAATCCAGTCCCGAGTGTGCTGCCTTCCCTGTAACCTTTAGAAGGTATTCTCCAATGCCTTTGCGAGCCGTTTTCGCCGCTCCCTTTGGTCCATGAGAAGGTTCAAGCACCAGCACTGCGGCGGATTTCTTCGCCAGATTTTCTGTAATCAGCCGCGAAGTATCGCTGCCCACTTCTTCGTCCGAAACCAGCAATATGGTTACCGGCCGAGGCAGCATGTCGTCGTGCCAGGCTCGCAGCGCCTCAATCGCGTGCAGCATGAATGCGATTCCTGACTTCATGTCGAAGCTGCCGGGCCCCCACAGACGTCCATCGGAGACGCGGCAAGGCATAGTCGACAGCGTTCCCATGGGATACACGGTGTCGAGGTGTCCCAATAGCAGCACCGGCTTTCCGCCGCGAGTGCCGGCGAAATCTACCTGCAAGTGATCGCCAAAGTTCTGCACCCGGTGAAATTTCGCGTGCCCGCCGAGGCCCTCAAACCTGCCGGCAAGCAGCGCCCCCAGCTGGTTCACCGCGTCTTTGTTGTCGGTGGGAGACTCAAGCTCGACCAGTTGGCGGATAGTCTGCACAATCTGGTCTTTGCGTTCCTGGAAGTAGCCCAACCGGTTCGAGATTTCGCTTTTGGTAACAGGTTCACTTTTCGAAGCTTTCTTAGGCATGCAATCCTTTTCTGGAAGGGCTTGGCGCCGCGCGGTACAGTATAATCTTCGCTCTCCATCTTTCGCTCTTCGTCTTAACGAGAAACAGAATGACCGACACTGCTCATCCTGCACCCGAAGCTCCCGCGGCGGCCAAGACTACGCTGGATATTAATGACATCCAGCGCATCCTGCCACACCGTTTTCCTTTCTTGCTGATCGACCGCGTACTTGACCTTACGCGCCGGCAGCGCATTGTCGCGATCAAGAACGTCACTATCAATGAACCGTTTTTTGCCGGACACTTTCCCAATCAGCCCATTATGCCGGGCGTGCTTATCGTTGAGGCCATCGCCCAGGCAGGGGGCGCGCTGCTGCTCACCGAAGTGGAAGACCGCAGCGACAAGCTGATGGTGTTTACGGGCATCGAGAAGGCTCGCTTCCGGCGCCCCGTGGTTCCCGGTGACCAGTTGCGGCTCGAAGTTGAAGTGAAGTCGTGGCACCCAACGGCTCGCAGCATCGCCGTGCGTATGGAAGGTATCGCTTACGTGGGCGACAAGCGCGTGGCCCAAGCCATTGTGACTTGCCAGCTCGTGGACCAGGCTCGCGGCCGGGGCACATCGGAGGACGGCGTCAGTTCTTGACCTTCCATGAAAGTCCACCCGACCGCCATCATTGATCCGAGCGCCAAAGTCCATCCTAGTTGCAAGATTGGTCCCTACTGTGTGATCGGGCCAGAAGTGGAATTGGGAGAAGGTTGCCATCTGGTCTCGCAGGTGGCGATCGAGGGACCCACGAAGATTGGCGCCGACAACAAACTCTTTCCATTTTGCTCGATCGGAATGGCGCCGCAGGATGTGACCTACGCCGGCGAACCTACCCGCCTTGAAATTGGCGACCATAACCAGATTCGCGAGTTCGTTACCATCAATCGCGGCACCGTAAAAGGCGGCGGGCTGACCCGCGTGGGAAGTCACGTCCTGATTATGGCTTACACCCACATCGCCCATGATTGCGCGATCGGCGACCACGTCATCCTTGCGAATGCGGCGACTCTCGGTGGCCACGTCACGGTCGAGGAATGGGCGCAGGTAGGGGCCGTCTGTCCCGTGCACCACTTCGTTCGCATTGGCGCGCACTCCTTTATCGGCGGCGGGACGACCATCACCCGCGATGTTCTTCCCTTTTCCAAGACTTCTGCTGCCCGCGATGCTCACGCCTACGGCCTGAATGCGATCGGGCTCGAGCGCCGCGGTTTCAGCAAGGAACGGATTCGCAAAATCCACCACGCCTACAAAGTCCTGCTGGCATCGAAGCTCAACACCTCGCAGGCTCTGGAGAAATTGAAGTCGGAGCCGGACCGTGGAGACGACGTGGAAACGCTGATAAAGTTCATCGAACAATCTGAACGAGGGGTGATTAAGTAGCATTCAGCACTCGGCATTCAGCATTCAGCATTCAGCTCTCAGCACTCGGCATTCAGCTCTCAGCTTTCGGCTCTCAGCTTTCAGTTCTCAGCTTTCAACCTTGAAGACTGTCATCCTGAGCCGCTACCGCGTCCCCGCGAATGGAGCCTGCCCTGCATCGCCCAGGATGATTTTCATTTACACTGGCGGGCGATGCCTGACAGGAAAGAAAAACTCGGTCTCATCGCGGGCAACGGCCGCTTTCCCTTTCTAGTGCTCGACGCAGCCCGTGCTCAGGGCTATGAAGTCATCGTCGTTGCCATCAAGGAAGAGGCCTTCCCTGAGATCGAATCTCACGGCGCGACGGCCATTCATTGGCTTTCGCTGGGAGAACTTTCCAAGCTGATTGAGACTTTTAAACGCGAGGGCGTGCAGCGCGCGATCATGGCGGGGCAGGTGAAGCATAAGCAGATCTTCTCGAGCATTCGTCCGGATTGGCGTCTGGGCAAGCTTCTCCTCTCACTGGGTACTCGTAACACTGATTCTCTGCTTGGAGCGGTCGCGCAGGTGCTCGCAGACGAAGGAATCATGCTGGAAAATTCCACTTCATTTCTCGAACCGCTGCTGGCCAAGCGCGGCGTGCTCACCAAGCGCGCGCCCTCCGAGCAGGAAAAGAAGAACATCGCTTGCGGACGCGCCGTTGCCCGCCACTTGGCCCAATACGATATTGGCCAGACGGTGATCGTCGCAGAAACTGCCTGCGTCGCGGTTGAAGCTATGGAAGGTACCGATGCGACCATCGAACGCGCAGGCCAGATCATGGCTTCGTTCGAATCCGGTCCTTCGACGTTGAGCCGCGCACTGACGGTCGTCAAGATCGCCAAGCCGAATCAGGATATGCGCTTCGACGTGCCGGTCATCGGAGTGAAAACGATTGAAGTCATGCGGAAAGCAGGTGCGACTTGTCTGGCATTGGACGCGGGCAAATGCCTGCTGCTCGATGGCGACACGATCATTACGGCGGCAGATGCGGCGGAGATCGCCATTGTCGCGGACTAAGCCCAGCCGGTACCAGATACGCTTCCGCGCGCGGACCGGGAACGACTTCGTGAGGCTGCCACAGGTTGCTTTCGCATCTCAGCACGCACCCGGGTGAGATCGTATGTGGTTTGCAGGTTCATCCAGAACTCCGCCGAGTTTTTAAAATACTCCGCCAGAAGCAGAGCGGTTTCCGGAGTAATCCCTCGCTTGCCTCGAATTAGCTCATTGACGCGATTTTGAGGAATGTTTATTGCCTTCGCCAGTTTCACCTGAGTTAGTCCCAGCGGTTCGAGGAATTCCTTCAACAAGACCTGCCCAGGATGCGTTGAAACCCTATGGAGTGGCAGCATAACTCTCCTTTTTGTCAGTGATAATCAGTGCACCGGACATTCCGGCAGTTGCCCTCTTCGAAGCGGAAAACAAGCCGGTACTGCTGATTCACTCGGATACTGTGAAAACCATATAGATCGCCTCGCAGTCTTTCCAGACGGTTTGCCGGTGGACTTCGCAGGTCTTGAAGCGACACGGTGGCGTTCACCAAGTCCAGTTTGAGCTGGATTCTCTCCCATAAGCTCCTCGAAATTCTCCGAGCTGCCTTGGTGTCCCGCCCGTTGTAAACATCCTCTGTCGTTTTGTCCCCGAACGAGAGAATCACCAGGTTTGATTATACATGGATACCGTGTATTAAGGTATACTCCTCTTTCGGAAGCTGACTGACCGGAGAAATACTGCATGTCCGAAACCGCCCGTCTCGCCGACCAAATCCGCCGCGCCTTTGATGGAGACGCCTGGCATGGCGACTCCGTCGTCGAACTCCTCGATGGCGTCGATGCCAAGATCGCAGCGGCCCATCCGATAAAGAACGCACACAGCATCTGGGAACTCGTTCTGCACATCGCTGCCTGGGACGATGCCGTTCTCAGGCGCACCGGGGGCGATGCGCTAGAACTGAACGATGAGCAGAACTTTCCGCCCCTAAAGGACACCAGCGAAGCGGCGTGGCGCAAGGCGATCGAGCACGCGAAGCATAGTCATAACGAACTGGTGAAGGCGGTTGCTGCTTTCCCCGATTCGCGATTGCAGGAGCAAGTCCCAGGCAAGACCGAAAGCTACCACAACTTCTTCTACATGTTCAGTGGAATCGTGCAGCACGAACTCTACCACGCGGGCCAGATCGCGTTGCTGAGAAAGGCGCGGACTCGATGATCCGGTTTCGGAACGCACCATTGACCGTTCGCGTCACTTGATGACTGATCTGGCAGTCTTTGTGATTAAATCAACAGGTCCTCCGGCAACCTGCCAACTGAGAACTGTGAACTGACTGACTACTTCACCAACGTCGCCGTGATTGGCGTGGGCACGTTTGGCCGCAACCACGCTCGCGTTTATCACCAGCTTGCCCAGGAGGGCATTCCCGTAAGATTGGTCGGTGTAGTGGACCCGGATACGGCGCGGGCTGACGCAGTGGCGCGCGAATTCGACTGCCGCAGTTTTAGTTCAATCATGCAACTCACCACGACGCACAGCGAAGTCCAGGCTGCCTCGGTCGCCGTGCCCACCGTCCATCACCTCAACGTCGCTCGGCAGTTGATGGATGCCGGCGTCGATGTGCTGATCGAAAAACCGCTGGCCACTTCTCTCGCAGAAGCCGATGAACTCATCCGCGTGGCGCAGAGACTCGCTCGCATCGCTCAGGCCGGACACTTGGAGCGCTTCAATCCCGCAGTCCGCGCCACCCTTCCCCTGATCACCCGCCCCATGTTTTTTGAAGTGCATCGCCTCAGCGTATTCACGCCGCGCTCTCTGGACGTGGATGTCGTGCTCGACCTGATGATTCACGATCTAGACATTGTGCTCTCATTCGTGAATTCGCCGGTCAAGGAAATCCGCGCCGTTGGTTTGCCCATTCTTTCCGGCAAGGTGGACATTGCGAACGTACGGCTCGAATTCGACTCCGGCTGCGTAGCCAACTTTACCGCCAGCCGGGTCTCGACCGAGCGCGTCCGCAAGCTGCGCTTTTTTCAACCAAAGCAGTACGTATCTCTGGATTACGGGCGGCAGGATGTGCTGGTGTTCAGTGTCGGTCAGGGTGATGCCTCGGGAACTCCTTCGGTGAATCCACAAATCCAGGTGGCAAAACCTCCGACCACGGGAGAAGAGCCTCTGCACGCGGAACTGAAATCTTTCCTGGAGTCGGTGCAGGGGCGTTCCCGGCCCACGGTTACTCTGGAAGACGGACGCCGCGCTTTGGCTGTGGCCCTCGACATCGTCGCCTCGATCAGCGAGCACGGAAGAAAGATTGATTTGGAGCGCCTGCACGCCTGATTTGCCTTCCCCCAGTGTCAAGTTTTGTAAACGGAAAATGGGCGATTGACCATCTGGATGCAAATCCTAACTACTTATACTTCCAGACCGTCGCGGATTCGCGCGAAAGGTGCGAAAATGGAGACACTGGAACCGCAAACGCCAGCGTTCGTGAAGGCAGATTTGAAGCAGTCAGGCATGCGGAGGATTTTCTGTCCTTGCAACTAATGTCTCGCTGCTCGTCTCTAACCATCAGGTGGTTGTTCGATGCCAACTACGCAAATCCCGCCAGCCAATCCCGCGCCGCCGCCGCGGCGTCCCGAGAGCGGAGATTTGTACGATGCGCGTTACTGGGAGTCGGCTTACCGCGAAATAGTTGAGGCGCCCGCTCTGCTGATCAAGCTTCAGGATGATCTCGCGCAGGCGCGCAGGCGCGAAGCTTTCTGGATTTCGGTAGTCGTGCACTTGATTGTTGTCTTTCTCCTGTGGAACTCGCAGAAGTTAGCAGGATTCCTGCCCAGACAAACCGTAGTCGCGGTGAGCCCCGCGCTGTCGAACCAGAAGGATACTACCTTTCTGGAGCTGCCTCCTGATGAACAGAAGGTGAGTAAGCGTCCAGACACAAACATTATTTCCGATAAGGACCGCATCGCCACTTCGCACGCGCCTCAGTTAGACCGTCAGGAACTCAAGAAGATTCTCGACGCCTCACGCCCCGGCAGGCCGGGTGCAAGCGGCCCAGAGGCCGCACAACCCGCGCCTCCTGCTCCCGCCGCAGCCCAGAACCCTGCGCCCCAGCCGTCCGCGCCACCCCCGCCCGCTCCTCCTGTCGTTGCGAAACTTCAGACTCAGCCCGCTGAAACCGCCAAGGCCGCTTTTGGCAACAGCGCCATGTCCGCCGGTTCGGCCATCGAACAGGCAGCCCGTGCCGCCGCCGCGAATCGTGGCGGGTACGGCGGTGACAGCGGAGACTATGGACTCGGCTTAGGCAGAAAACCGACGGCCGCGATGGGACCTCTCGAGGTCCTCTCGGACACCATGGGCGTGGATTTCGGCCCCTATCTGCAACGCGTGCTGCACGATGTTCGTGTGAACTGGTACAACCTGATTCCAGAGTCAGCGCGCGCGCCCATCATGAAGAAGGGGAAAGTTACAATCGAATTTGCCATTCTCAAGAATGGCACAGTCGCTGGAATGAAATTGATCTCGACCTCGGGCGATGTGGCACTCGACCGCGGTGCCTGGGGCGGCATCACGGCTTCCAATCCGTTCCCACCCTTGCCGAACGAATTCGGTGGTCAGTATCTCGGATTGCGATTCGCCTTCTACTACAACCCAGACAAAGCGGATCTGCAGTAGCTCGCTTTTCCTACCACACCCGACAACGATTCTCCCTCACCATGGGTGAACTCGCCTTGCAGTGAAACGCCTCCTGAAATTCCGGCATGTTCGAGACCACGCCATTGGCGCGGTATTTGTCCGGAGAATGCGGGTCGACGGTAGCGCGCAGGCGCTTGGTTTCATCGCGCGTGCTGGCACACCAGCTCTGGCCGTAAGCAATGAAAAAACGCTGCTCTGGGGCGAATCCTTCGATCGGCTCCAGCGTCTGGCCTTTCGTATCCTCCTGCCACGCCATGTATGCCAGGATCACTCCTCCCAGATCGGCGACATCTTCGCCGAGGGTCAGCTTTCCGTTGATCTTGATGTCATCCAAAATTACGTACTGCGAATACTGATCCGAGATGCAACTGGCACGCTGCTCAAACGCTTTGGCATCTTCCGGAGTCCACCAGTCGCGCAGGTTGCCGTGCGCATCGAATTGGCGGCCTTCATCGTCGAAGCCGTGCGTGAGTTCATGGCCGATGGTGCCGCCGGTATCGCCGAAGTTGGGAGCAGCATCGGAATTGGCATCGAACAACGGCGGCTGCAGAACGCCGGCGGGAAAATTTATGTCGTTCATTTGCGGATCGTAATACGCGTTTACCGTGGGCGGAGTCATCTGCCATTCGCCCCGATCCACCGGCTTGCCGATCTTGGACAGTTGACGGTGAAATTCGAACTCGCGGGCGCGAACTACATTGCCCATTTCATCATCGCGAGCGATAGTGAGCGCGCCGTAGTCCCGCCACTTGTCGGGATAGCCGATCTTGTTGGCCGCGGAATGCAGTTTTTCCAGTGCGTGCTGTTTCGTGGTGGGCGTCATCCAGGGGAGCGAATCGATGTCACGACCCATGGCATCTTCGATCTCCTTCACCATCTTCTGAGCGCGCTGCTTAGCGTCTGGACTGAAGGTTCGCTCCACGTACGCTTGCCCCAGACTCTCACCGAGATCGTTGTCCACATAGCCAACGCAGCGCTTCCATCGCGGCTCGAGTTCCTGCGCTCCCTGCAAGGTCTTACCATAGAAATCAAAGTCCGCATTCACGAAATCGGACGACAGAAAAGGGGCGTTCGCATTAACAAGATGCCAGCGCAAATAAGTTTTCCAGCTTGCCAAGGCTTCGTTCTTGAGTTCCGTGTTCAGCGTGTTGAAGAATTCCGGAGTTTCCACATTGAGCGCTTCCACCGAGGGCAGACCCACTTTGGCGAAGTAAGTCTTCCACTGAAACGAGGGGCTGAGCGCGCCCAATTGCCGAGTGGTCATCTTGTGATACAGCTTCTGAGGGTCGCGCCGTTCCACACGGGTGAGCGACCCTTTGGCCAGTGCAGTTTCAATGCGCATGACCGTCTGGGCTTCGACCGCGGCCGCGGCGTGCTTGTCGCCAAGCAATTCGAACATCTTCTGCAAATGGGCCACATAGGCCTTGCGGAGTTCCACGGACTTGGCATCGGTCTTGAGATAATAATCGCGGTCCGGAAGCCCGAGCCCGCCCTGGTCCAACTCGGCGATCACCTGAGTTGAGTCCTTATAGTCCTGATCCGAGCGAAAACGGAACAGCACGTCGTCGGAACTCAGGGTCGCGGCGATGTCTGCGATGTCCCGCTTGGAATACATTTGCTGAATCTGGTCCAGAACCGGCTGCAATGGCTTGATTGCAGCGGCGTTGATCGCCTTCTCATCCATGCAGGCGGCGTAGTAGTCGCCGATCTTCTGCTTCACGGCATCGCGATCCGTCGCAGGCATGGCGGCGCCTTTCAGGATCTCGCGCAAGATGGCCTTGTTGTCATCCTCCAGCTTGGAGTAAACGCTCCACGAGGTTTGATCGGGCGGTATCGGGTTTTTCTTGATCCATGCGCCGCAAGAGTAGGCAAAAAAATCCGCACACGGATCCACACTCGTGTCCATGGACGTGATGTCGAGCACGGGCTGGGCCTTGGCTGAAGTAGTTTGAGCCGACACGATGGAGCCAACAGCTATCGTGGCAAGAAACACCAAGACAAGGAAGATCAGAGCGGACGTATTACGATGCATTCAGTTTCCTTCGTGGGGAATCGGTAGTCTTCCGGCGGCATCCTGAGACCAGCTACAGCCGGACGAATGATCTAGCGTGCAGCAATCGCGTGCTGAACGTCAACTAGCTGAGGGCTGACAGCTGTTAGCTAAAAGCTGCCTCACGACTTCCGCAGCCGGATCGAACCATCTCCCGTATGAACCGTGATCAACTTCCCGCCGCCGTTGATCTTTCCATGAATGTTTTTCTCGCTGAGACGTCCTTCGACGGCCACTGGAATGTCGGCTTCGATGTGCCCGTCGCTGGTATGCAGGTCTATATCGGCGGCAAAGTTAGCAGGTAGTTCCAGGGTAACGCTTCCGTCCCCGGTATGCAGGGTCCAGCTTGAAGTCACAGCCGAGCCCGAAAGTGCCCGAGCCTCAATGCGGCCGTCTCCGGTGCCGAGTTCAAGCACATCGAATCGTCCGGCGGCCGTGATGTGGCCATCTCCCGCGCGCGCCCGCAATATCCCATCAACTGAGTCAATATCCTGATGGCCGTCGCCGGTCTGCAGGTTCATTTCACCTTTGAAATTCGCCAGCCGGATCGAACCGTCCCCGGTATGGAGATTGACTCGTCCTTCCCGCGGCATATGGATCTCAACATCAACCCGGGGGCTGTGCACACCGAAGCTTAAATGAGCGTACGGGAAGTGAATCTCCAGGTTGACTGAATCCCCTGACTGGTGTTCCTCGATCCTGAGACCATGTTCGCCAATCTTGTAATGCTCGGAAGTCACGTGAGCTTCAATGGTTTTCTGCTCCCACGTATCCACATGGATGTTGGCGTCGGAAGTTTCCACGCGGAGGTCGGGCTTTCCCGTAATTGTGTAGCTTTTGGACCACTCATCCGCGCGGGCGAATGGAGCAACAGCCAGGCAAACACCCAATGCGACCAAGAAGGACAAGCGTTTCATAGATCTTCTCCTGAGGCCGAGTGGACACACTCCCACCACGGCGTTAGACGGTGATACGAATGGTTGGTCACCACGGTTCCCTGAAAGTCCGCAAGGCGCGCCAAAATCTTTGGGGATGCGACATCGCCTTCCGGCGCTACAATGTTGCTGTGCCTGCGTCGCGTCCAAAACGGCAGCCGGATACCCATCCGCCGGAACAGGCGTCATCCGAGCATCACCACACACCGCAAATCTATACCTTGGAAGCGACTGGCCTGCTGGTGATCGCGGCGCTCATCCTGATCCTGACCCTCGTCCGCTACTGGCATCACATTGCCTGGAGCGCGCGCTGATCGTGGTTCTCGATCCGCTCCTGGTTGTGGTGTTAGGTCCGACGGCGAGCGGGAAGACCTCGCTTTCCCTGGCATTGGCGGAGCGCTTTCATGGCGAAGTGGTGAATTGCGATTCGGTCGCCATGTATCGCGAATTCGAAATCGGTACCGCGAAACCAAGTGCTGCCGAGCGTGCGCGTGCCCCACATCACCTGCTCGATCTTGTGGACCCTACTGGCTACATCACCGCCGGCGAGTATGCGCGCTTCGCAAGACAGGCTCTCGCCGAAATCAAGTCCCGGAAAAACCTGCCGATTGTGGTTGGAGGTACCGGACTCTACCTCCGCGCCCTGCTGGACGGCCTCTTCCCCGGTCCTCAGCGTTCGGAAGAACTGCGCGAAAGGCTTCGTCAGCGCATAGAACAGAATGGCGTGGGCTACCTGTACCGGGTGTTGCGCCGTCTCGATCCCGATGCCGCCGCCAAGATCCATGCGAATGATGTTCCCAAGCTCATCCGCGCCATTGAAGTCTGCCTGGCCTCGCGGCAGAAAATGACCGAGATGTGGAAGCAAGGCCGCGATCCATTGACCGGCTTCCGGATCTTGCGTCTGGGCCTGAACCCCGGCCGCGATGCGCTCTATGCCCGGATCAACCAGCGCGCGGAGCGCATGTTCGAGTCCGGCCTGGTGGAAGAAACCAAACGCCTGCTTGCAAAATATGGCGTGGAGACGCGCGCCCTGGCCTCACTGGGATATAAGCAGGCGGTGCAACTGCTCCAAGGTGAAATCGATGATAAGGCTGCGCTGCAAGCGTCGCAGCAGGCCCATCGAAACTACGCCAAACGCCAGATGACCTGGTTCCGGCGAGAGCCGGAGGTAGTGTGGCTTGAGGGTTTCGGGGACGATCCAGCCATCCAGCAAAGTGCGGTGGCGTTGGCTGCAGAGACGTAGCTAGCTACGTCTCTACCCCGGCTTACTCGGATGCTTCCAGCCTCTCCGCGATCTCGAGCAACTTGGTGACGCTGTCCCAGTTTCTGCCGGTTCCGGACGTCCCCAAAGTCTTCGCAATGGTGGCCCACGACAGTTTTGGACGCGCCATGCCGTTGGGAAAATAGATGTACACCTCGCGACCGTCAATCCGCAATTCCTCGGGGTCCGTCTTGATCTTGAGAACCTGGTCCCGAGCTTCCGCACTAGGATCGTTGGAGAGAAAGGTAACCAGAAAGTTTCTGGGATCGATGCCGCGCCGGGTGGCGAACGGATTTCTTGCAATCACGTCTCGGAGTTCGGAAGAAGTGCGGAGGATGACGGCGGGGCGAAAACCGAAGCTCCGCTCGATCCCATTCTCGATCCTCCGCGTGAGCTTAGCGAGGTCGCGCTCTTTGGTCCGGAAGACGACGTTGCCACTCTGTATATAGGATTGCGGGTCTCGCAGTTTCAGCGATTCGTATAGCGCCCGGAGGACCTCCATCTTGATCTTGTTGTGGCCCCCAACGTTAACGCCACGGAGCATTGAGACGATCACAGCCATAGCGAGTTCAAGTATATCGGTCGGGCTAAACGGGATACCCAGCCACCGATGGCTCCGACGTGAAAACTCGGACTTACACGTGAGACCCGAAGCCCAATCCCATGCTATCGTCTGCTTATGCTTCGACAGATTGGCTTGCTCTTCGTGGTCCTCTGTGCTCTCGTCTGCTTTTCTTTCGGCAAAGAAAGATACCAGCAACCAGGTCCTATTCATCTCGACCGCGAAGGTGAGAAATGGGCGGAGAAAACTCTGCACAAGCTCTCGACGGAGGAAAAAGTCGGCCAACTTTTCATGGTTTGGGTGCGGGCTGAGTTTCTGAACGTCAAAGATTCCGAGTATCTGCGGCTTCGTGACAGCATCGGCAAATACCATCTCGGCGGATTCGCCATGACCGTACGCTGGGATCCCCCTTTCCTCTACCGTAACCAGCCCTACGAAGCCGCTGAACTGCTCAACCGCCTGCAACAGGATTCAAAGCTGCCGCTGCTGATTGCGGCTGATTTCGAGCGCGGAGTCACCATGCGCCTGCATGGCGCCACCGAATTCCCCCATGCCATGGCATTCGGAGCGGCGGGCAAACTCGATTACGCCGAGGCCTTCGGCCGGATCACCGCACAGGAGGCTCGCGCCATCGGCGTGCATTGGAATTTCTTTCCCGATGCCGACGTCAATTCCAATCCCGCGAACCCGATTATCAATACGCGTTCGTTTAGCGAAGATCCGCAAGAGGTCGGAGACCTGGTTGCCGCTTACATCAGTGCCGCACGCGCCAATGGAATGATGACCACGGTCAAGCACTTCCCCGGCCACGGCGACACCGCAACCGACTCTCATCTAGGTGTGGCGCAAGTGACCGCCGACATGGCCCGGCTTAACTCCGTAGAACTTCCACCGTTTCGGAAAGCCATCGAAGCTGGAGTGGACTCCGTTATGGTGGCCCACGTTTCCGTCCCCGCGCTCGACTCCGATCCGAACCATGTGGCCACGACTTCGCCCGCGATCGTGACTGGCCTGCTTAAGAACCAGCTCGGTTTCAAAGGAATCGTCGTGACCGATGCTCTCGATATGGCCGGCCTCACTCGCCTTTATGGCGCACACATTGGCCGTGCTGCGGTCGACGCTTTCAAGGCGGGCAACGACTTGCTCCTCATCCCCGCCGACCTGGACGCATCGTATCGGGCCATGATCGAGGCCGTGCGCAGTGGCGAGATTCCCCCGGCGCAGCTCGATGCCTCCGTGCTCAAGATATTGAAAGCAAAGGCCGCACTGACCCTTCACAAGACGCGCTTGGTGAATGTCGAGGCGCTCTCCACCCTGATCGGCAAGCCCGAGAACCTGGCCCTCGGCCAGCAAATCGCTGACGACGCCATTACCCTGGTCCGCGACAATGGCAAGCTCCTGCCGCTGAAACCATCTGGAACCGTTGCGCCCGGTCTTCCGTATCAGAGAGTGGAAGAAGTGCGCGACAGCATGGTGGCGATAATCTTTTCCGACGACATGCGCACCGAAGCCGGACGCACGTTAGAGCGCCATATCCGCGAGCGCGTGCCGGATGCCCACGTGATTTATGTGGATTCCCGCGTCGTAGCGGTGATGGCCGACGATGTATTGAAAGCCGTGGACAACGCGCGGTTCGTGATTGCCGCCGTGTACGAAGTCCCCGTGGCGGGGAAAGTGATGAAAGGCGCAGACGGTTTGACCAACTCGGTAGGCCTGTCTGACGCGAGCGGTGCTCTATTACAGAAGGTGCTGGATCACGCCGCCGAGAAAACAGCCGTGCTCGCCATGGGAAATCCGTACCTGGCCCAGGACTTCCCGGCAGTCCAAAATTATCTTTGTACCTTTTCCAACGCTACCGTCTCGGAAGTCGGTGTGGTGAAAGCGTTGTTCGGCGAGATTGCGATCCGGGGACATCTACCGGTGAGCATCCCGAATATCGCGCAGCGCGGCGCCGGGATCGAGCGTCCCGCGCAAATTGCGCAAGGAGGTTCTCGACATGTGCATTCCAAAGCCACCGGCAATTAACTCGTGCCTCGCGATTACGGTGATACTGGCCGCCCTCGCGCTCTTGCCCGCATGCAGCGTCAGCGTGAAAGATCACGGCGACGATGGCGCCAGCAAAGTTGATATCAACACTCCAGTCGGTGGCATCCACGTTGACGAGAATGCAGACGTCCGCGACACCGGCCTCCCGGTCTATCCTGGCGCGAGGCCGAAACTAAAAACCGATGACGGCGACAAGAAGAGTGCCAACGTCAACATTTCCACGTTCGGCTTTGGCTTTAAAGTGGTCGCGCTCGAGTACGAGTCCGACGATCCGCCCGCCAAGATCATCGCTTACTACCAGGACCGGCTGAAAAAGTACGGCAATGTGCTGCAATGCCACAGCAGCGGTTTCAAGATAGACGACGACGTCCCCGTAATTGGAGGCAAGAAGGGTTATGTCGTCGACAGCAAGCTCAAGTGCGACGATGACGTCAGCGGCAAGACGGTTGAGCTCAAGGTCGGCACCGACGACAACCAGCACATCGTGTCCGTTGATCCCCAAGGCAAGGGTTCGGACTTCGCCATCGTCTGGTTGCGCGTCCGCGGTAAGGAAGGCGATATCTAGGAGGAAATGATGTCTCGATCGGCAAAAGCGATTTTCTACCGGCTGGTTCCGCGACTGGCTTTGGCAGCCGCATTCGCCATGCTGTTGAGTATGCCTGCGTTGCTTGCCCGAGCGCAGCAGACTGACAACGGGAACCAGGACAAGCATCTCGACATCCGCAGTTCAGCCGGTGATCTGCACGTGGGCAATGACGCCGACATCCGCGACATCGGATTGCCCCTCTACCCCGGCGCACGCCTCAAGCACGACGAGCACGATAAGAACAGCGCCAACCTCGCCATTTTCACCGCGGCATTCGGCATGAAGCTGGTAGTCGTCAACTACGATTCTGACGATTCACCCAACAAGCTCATCGCTTACTATCGGGACAAGTTGAAGAAATTCGGCAAGGTGATCGAGTGCCACACCGGCGAGCACGGTGGGGATGTTCACGTGAACGGCGGCAAGAATGATTCCAACGGGTCCAAGGACGTCAAATGCGACGGCGACAACACCGGCAACGTCGTCGAACTGAAAGTGGGTACGCAAGAGAATCAGCATCTGGTGTCCGTCGAACCGTCCGAGAAGGGCAACGGGTCCACCTTCGCTCTGGTCTACGTACACACGCGCGGCAAACAAGGCGATATCTGACGATTTCGGAAATCTTAATGGAGCGACGGGCGTCCTCGCCCGCCGGCCATGCTGCGGGGACCGTCCTTTCTTGCGCGTCGCACGCCCCTGCTGTACCTTGAAATTCAGTGGAACATCCTTGTTATAAATGTGGCGCAAGCGTCGAGGACGGCACTCCGTTCTGCCCCCGATGTAATGCCCCGCAGATTCGAGTCGCCGGACCCGAACCGCTCGCGCCCGCAGGAGCGACGCCGGAAGTCGCAATCGAGCAGTACACATCCCACGCCCCGCCGCTGACGTCCGCTCTCGAATGGCCCCATGCTTTGCCCTCCGCCGGAATTGCACTGCTGGCGGCGATTTTCCTGATCTTCCTCGGCATGCCTGCCGGATTGGGGATGCTTGCGGCAGGGTTTCTCTCGGTGGTGCTCTACCGCCGGCGTTGTCCCACGGCTCATCTCACTGCCGGCATGGGAGCACGCCTGGGCGCACTCACCGGCGGGTTAGGATTCGCCGCTCTCGCCGCGATTCTCGCGCTGTGGACGACCTTCCGCTCCGGAAAACAAATCCACGATGCCCTTCTAAACTACATTCAACAGTACGCCGCCCGCAGCTCCGACCCGCACATGCCACAGGTCCTTGAGCTGTTCAACACCCCCGCGGGCTTCACCTTCATCATGATCCTTACCCTCATCATGACACTCCTAGCCTTCCTGATCTTCTCCAGCCTGGGAGGTGCCCTCGGAGCATTCCTGTTGCACCGCAAAGAACGGCTGTAAATCCTCGTTTTGCTTGTGTGGGGACGGGCGACTCGCCCGTTCAGGCGGAGCGAAGCTCCGCGGTGCCTTTGGATGGAGCAGCAGATTCTTCTGCTCTCAATCCAGCCGCATCAGTCTTTTTCTTTCCCAACATACGCCGCATGCCGGGCCCCGGCGCGATTATGGATTTCCCGAGAAAGCTTGCGCAGCCACCTCAGCTCGACCCGGAACTGTTGAATCGTGAGGCTGACCATCCAAATAGCCTCGTGGAAACGGTGGCCCACCTCCTTTCGAATCGCGCGTAACGTCGCCTCTTCCCGAGCCAGCTCTTTGTCCAGAAATTCCCGCCGCCGCTCAAGTTGCCGTTGAAAGACGCCGGGCCGTGCCTGCCACGACAGCGCAATCCAAGTGAGGAAGGGCGGCCGCTCGCGTTGCGTGGTCCAGTCCTCCCGCTCCAAAGCGTCCGCCAGCGCCGCACGGCCCTTTGCCGCAGTCACAAACACCCGTCGCTCTGGCCCCGCCATGGGCTCATCGCTCTCCGCACTCCGGATCAGTCCCAAGCGAGCCAACTTGTCGAGCGAGTAATAAACTTGCGGCCGCGAGATGCCGGCCCAATCCCGCACCTGGCGGCGTTCAAGCTCTAGATTCGCCTCGTAGCCGTGCATGGGACGCTCGGCGAGCAGGCTCAGAAGGACCAGGTCCGGGGTCGTCAAACCGCGCTTCTCAGCGGCCGCCATCGCGCGCCTTTCGCCTGCGACTCCAATACCACCATTGGCGCTGTTCGAGCGGCAATAGCGGGTTCCGTGCCTGCGCTACCGCCGCCCGAAAAACATCCAGGCAGCAGATGTCCTGCGGCTGCCCTGTAATTTGGCAAAGCTTCTCATAAAGTTTTTCTGGGTTCCGCTTCGAGAGCTGCGCCACGCTGGCAATGCCGAGCAGATCGAAATCACGCAGCATGGCCGGGCCAATGGAAACCAGGTCTCTTAGTTCGCGTTCTTCGACTGGCATGAAAATTCTCCTTGACACGCGTTTTGTGAATTTGTAGACTACGCTAGTCTAATCAAGACTAGTACGCTTTACAAGGAGAAAATTGGCAATGCGGATCGTAACTCCCACGCTGTTGATTCTTACATTGTTCGTCAGTGCGCCCTTAGGGCGACTTACCGCAGAGGAAAAGGGGAAACTCATGACCGTAAAAAAGATCACACCCATACTGTTCGCGGAAGAGATCGAGCCTTGCCTGAAGTTCTGGGTGGAACGGCTGGGGTTCGAGAAGACCATCGACGTGCCGGACGGCAACAAACTCGCTTTCGCAATCCTGCAAAAAGGAGGGGTCGAGCTGATGTATCAAACCTACGCCAGCGCCGAGAAAGATGTCGCAAGCGTGCGGCCGGAGGTCCGCAAAGGCCCGTCATTCCTATACGTCGAGGTGGAAAACCTCGACGAGATCATCACCGCAGTGAAGGGAACTGAGGTTGTCATGCCCGTCCGTACGACGTTCTACGGCGCGAAAGAAATTGGCATCAAAGACCCGGCCGGGCACATCATCACGTTCGCACAGCTCGGCGTCGCTCCCCAGCACTGAAACGCAAGGCACCTGTATGGCGGTGCTGACTTCTGCGCAGGATGCTTGTGCGATCTGTGATTCCGAGCGGCATCTGTCCAAGAGGAATCTGCGTTTCGTTTCGCCGAAACTGCAGATTCCTCACTGCCTGAAGCCAAAACCGCGGTTCATGCCGCCTGGTGCTCTAGTCACAAAATTGTTTCTCCGGTCTAGAGCGGCTCGGAAACGGCCGCCGAGGGGGCGTAGTTTCCCTTCAGCGCGTACCAGCGGATCCTCAGCAACTCACCGAACATGCGAATGCCGTCGCGCAGCGGATGGATGCGCGTTCCTTCGCGATGCGACCATGAGACGGGGACCTCGCGGACGGCGAACCCGAACTTCTTAGCCAGATAGAGCAGCTCCGGATCGAATCCCCAGCGCTCGATTTTCTGCAATGGAAAAATGGTTTGCGCGCTCTGCCGGGTGAAAGCTTTAAAACCGCACTGTGTGTCCTTGAACTGCAAGCCCAGTATGGCGCGCAACGCCAGGTTGAAGATTCGTCCGAAGAGCCGGCGATGCAGCGGCTGCCTCCGAATCTGCAATCGGCGATCCAGCCAGCGCGACCCGATGGCGATATCCGCGCCCTCCACAATTGCAGCAAACAGCTTGTCAGCCTCCTCAATCGGCGAGGAAAGGTCGGCATCGCTGAACAGCAAAATGTCTCCCCGCGCGCGCAATATCCCATTGCGCACGCTATACCCCTTACCCCGGTTCCCAGGATTCTCCAGCAAGCGCAGTACAGGATGCTCCCCTGCACACTGGCGAACTATCTCCGCCGTATCGTCAGTCGATCCGTCATTCACCACGATGACTTCAGCTTTCCAACCGCACTGCGTGGCGTGAGCAAGGATCCTGTCCAGCGTGCCCGCGATGCGCGCGCTCTCGTTGTAAGCCGGGAGGATTATGCTGTATGTAACTGGTTCCAAGTCCAGCTCTCAACCATCAGCTTTCAGCTAGAAGACGCTAGTCTCAAGGATTGCCGCCTCCGAGTCAAACTTGTGGAATCAAGAAAGTGGAAAGACTGAGCTGAGAGCTAGAAGCTTCTTACGCCACTTGCCGCTGCTTCTCCAGCATGGAAAGGAACTCCGCCACCAGCTCTTCGTCCCACAGACCGCCGCGAGCTTCCTGGCGCATTGTGAAAGCAGCACGCTCATGACCTAACGCAGGTTTGTAGGGTCGCGCGGTAACAAGGGCATCATAAACATCCACCACCTGCAACACCCGTGGAAGCAGGGGTATTTCGGCCTTCTGCAATCCATCCGGATAGCCGCTGCCGTCCGAGTGCTCATGATGATTGCGGATAATGGGGAGCACGAGCCGCAGCGACCTTAATGGCCGGCAGATGTTTTCCCCGGTCAGAGGATGCTGCTTCATGATGGCCCATTCTTCGTCGGTCAGATTCGTACCCTTCTTCAGAATGTCATCGGGAACCGCTATTTTCCCCAGGTCGTGCAGGTAACCGCCGCGCCGCAACGCCACTATCGATTCTTCATTCAGGCCGAGATGCCGCCCCAGGTTGCTCGCGTTCTCCGCCAGGCGTTCACAATGACCCTCGGTATAGGGATCGCGGCTCTCCACGCTTAGGCCCAGAGTGCAGAGCACCGACTCGGCAGTTTCCAGTTCGTCCGTGAACTCCTTGAGTTTGAGCAGCGACTTGACCCGGGCAAACAACTCTTCCGAAAAAATAGGCTTGTTAAGAAAGTCATCGGCGCCCGCCTCGATTCCCCGCAGCCTGTCCTCGCGCTCGCTCAGCCCCGTAATCAGCACGAACGGAATCAGCCGGGTGGCCGGGTTTTCCTTGACTTCGCGGCACAGCTCGTAACCCGACTTGCCGGGCATGATCACATCGGAAAGAATCAGGTCAGGAAGTTCGCGCCGAATCTCGCTGTCAGCCTGAACCGCGTCCGAAACCGCAACCACCTCATACCCTCGGGTGGACAGCAACTCGCGCATCAGTACCATCGTATCCGGATTGTCATCAACCACCAGCACACGTGGAGCGCGACGCGTGGAAAACTCCCCCATCTCCTTGTAGGACGGAGAACGAGTGGAAGGAGTTGTCCGGAATTTATGGGGAAGGCTCATGCCTACGGTTGACTACACGCTCTCTCATTGTAACGGATTTGGCCGCAGGCAACAGACTCCGCCTTGTTGTCTCTGCAAATACCTGGCCAACTTTTGAACATACCAATATCCTCCGTCAGGGTTTAGCACCGCGCGACTCCCGTCCCGATTAGGGAAACCCCGACGCAGAATGTGCGATCTGACCTTGCCTAAGCAGCCAGCCGGTGCTTAGCCTCGCTGCATGGGCCTTCCTTTCCGTGTCGCTCTCTGTTTTGTCCTGGTTGTGGGGACGGCTCTGGCCGCCTCCAAGCCACACGTCGTCACTTTCGGTAAGTGGACCGCGGTCAAATCGTCCACTGCTCCCGATGAAAGCCGGTCAGACGACTTGAAAGTCAGGCCCGTGTATGTGGATGGCCGCTTGAAAGAATTTACTTTCGGAATTTCTCACGACGTAACCGATCGCCTGTTCGTAGTGCGCCGCGTTATTCGAGTGAACGATACTTTGCCCCAGGAAACCGCCTCGACCCCTCGCTGGACTTGGCAACGTGGCGGATGGCTCGTGATCGACCGCGTGAGCGGACACATCTCGCAAGCCAGCCTGCCCGAGTTTGATCCAGACTCCTCCTCAGCCAGTTGGTACCGCGACTACGTTGCCTATTGCGGAGTCTCGGACGATGGCCGCAAACTCTACGCAGTGGTGGCGCAGCTTGGCCGCCGCAAGCCGATCCTGAAAAAGCCCCTGGGAGAAGCCGCCGGCGACCAGGCATCCGACTCCGAGTGCGCCCCGCCCGGCTGGCAACGTGCGCCCATCCGCGTAAGCTTTGTTTCCAAAGCCGATCAAAAGTTCACCTTCGCAGTCCGCGGCCACACTGTAGAGGTAGTGACTGATGACGACGCAGGAGAAGGAACGGAGTAGAAAACGTCTCCCCTTTCGATGTAGCGCGAGCGTCCTCGCTCGTGCAACCATGAAGCAGGTTCCGAAAGAAACAGCTGTTGAACGGAGCCATGCTCTCATGCCACACGAAAATCGCGGAATTTAGATCGGATGGCTACCTTGGCGCCACGTTCCCACTGACGTGCTTCACCAGCGTGAATGCCACCAACAGCACGACTGCGGCCGCCACAAAAACGCCGCGCCGCCACCCGTCTCGGATTTCCGGTGCAGCGGTAAGATGTTTTGCCAACACCGCTCCGAGCGCCAAGCCAGCCAGCAACCCGCCAATGTGAGCCGAGTTATCGATTCCCTGTGCCACCGCACCGAAGAACAAGTTATAGCCGGCAAAAGTGAGTAGGCTTTTCAGCGTGCCCTGGATCGCCTGCTTGGAAATCGGCAAGTGCCCGAGATAAAGAGCTGCAATCAAGGCTCCCGCCAGTCCGAAAATCGCTCCCGAGGCGCCCACGCCAACCGCCATCGGATGCCACCACAGGCTGGCTAAACTACCGGCGAGTCCACAAAAAGTGTAAGTCAGCACGTACGTCCAGGGATCGAAGACTCGCTCCGCCAGAAAGCCGAGGTTCCACAAGCACCACATGTTAAGCGCGATGTGGATGATCCCACCATGAATGTAGTTGGAAGCGAGCATGCGCCACGGCTCTGCGCTCAGCGAGAGCGGTCCCCAGTTCGCTCCCCACTTCAGCAGTTGCACGCTGCTCGGAGCAGTCGGCGATATACCGGTCAGCGCCATCACCGCGAACACGGCAACATTCATTCCAACCAGTGTGGTCGTGACGGGTTGTTTATTGCCGATCATAAGCATTCAGCTGTTGGCTCTTGGCACTTAGCTCTTGAACACTTAGCCTTTGGACCGCCTGCTCGATCAAATCGATCCGTAAACACACTAACAGAAGCCCGCCAAACTTCTCGTTCGCCGCCCGATAGAAATACCGAAGGGGCTCTTCTACGGATGGCCGGCTATATGGCAAATTGGCTGCGACTTCCCCGCTCGGGAGCAATTTCGGGTGAGAAGAGCCAAACGGGTTCCGTTGGTCAGCAGGCGAGCTATTGCAGGCCCAAGATCCTCACATTGCCCGGATCTGCTGGAGCGTATATTGTTCACGATGCTAACGGGGTTACCGGGCACAATGGCGTCGGAAGCGGATAGATTTGCGACCGCACTCGCGGAACCGACACGTTAAGAAGCGAATGGCTAGATCAAGAGTCTGGTCCCAGGAACTTCGCAACGAGAGGCGATGGGACCGGGCGCCCGCGGGATGCAAGTCGTGCTGTTCAGCCATCTGGTCGGCGAAGCGGGGCTATCGTTCAGTCTGATGCTAGTGACTTCTGGTCCACCTCAGCGAATTCCATGGTCGCCTGCAAGACAGCTACGAGGCTGATAATCGACCGTCTGGGCCTTTGCAACCGCGTCCGTCTTATGCCTCGACCGGGGTTTCACTCTGGACCGGAAACTTTGTCTGCTGCCAGGCATCAAAGCCGCCGATCACGTTTGTGACGTTTCGGAAACCGGCTCGCTGCAGCAGGCTGCAGGCGATCATGCTGCGATATCCGCTCTTGCAGTGCACGGCAACGGGCAGGTCGCGGTCGATGTCTGGCGGAGACACTTTGAAATTGTCGAGAGGCCACCATGCCGCGCCTTCGATGTGTCCAGCTCGCCACTCGGGTTCGCGGCGTACATCGAGCACTCGGGAAGCGTGCGCTTGCAAACGATCATGCACAGTTTGTACCGTGATCTGGGGTAACTCGGCGAGCACAAACCCCGCCTGCTTCCATGCTCCGACGCTACCGTTCAAATATCCACGCGCTTCTTCAATACCCACTCGCGCCAATCGGAGCCGGGCTTCGGATAACTGTTCGGGAGAATCGGCGATCAACACAGGACGAGCGGACAAGCCCAGAATCGTTCCTGCCCAGGAGGCAAATTGTCCTGACAGAGCAATGTTAATCGAGCCGGGCACGTGGCCGTTAGCAAACTCGTCGCCAGGGCGAACGTCGAGTGCGACCACCCCCTCGTCCAACATGGACTTCAGTTCGGGAGCCGAAATCGGGGGTAGTTCCGGGAGGTCGGAGAGCGCGGGTGCTCCCTCGCGATTGATTTCCGCATCTTGCAGAAAGTAGTCTGGACGCGCGGGCAAGTTGGCGGTTAACTGCTGAACGAACTCCTCTCTGCTCTTGATCTGCAGCGCGTAGTTGGTGAGCCGCTCGGTACCGATGGTGGAGGACCGCTCGGCGCGCATGTTGCGCCCGCAGAGCGAACCGGCTCCATGCGCTGGATAGACGAGCACCTCATCCGCCAGCGCGAGCAGCTTGTCATGCAAGCTATCGTAGAGCATGCCCGCCAATTCCACGGGAGTGTGCGTCTTCGAGAGGTCAGGCCGTCCGACATCGCCGAGGAACAGCGTGTCGCCGGTCAGAACCGCCCACGGCTTGGGCGACCTTTCTTCATCGGTAATTACAAGGCAGATGCTTTCGGGCGTGTGTCCCGGCGTGTCCAGCACCTTGAGAAGCGCCTTGCCCACTCGCAATTCGAAGCCCTCTTGCACATCGATGTGGGGGAACTTCGCCCCGGCACGGGTTCCCATGTAAATCTTTGCCCCGGTACGTGCCGCAAGCTCTTTGTGTCCGGAAACGAAATCGGCGTGCAGGTGAGTTTCAAAGATGTGGCGGATCTTCACTCCGTGTTCTTCCGCGGCTTTGAGGTACATGTCCACATCTCGCTGCGGATCGACCACGACAGCTTCGCCCAGTGACGCCAACATGTAGGAAGCGTGCGCCAAACAACCCAGGTAAAATTGTTCGAAGTACATGACGTCGCCTCGTTGAGAACTTCGGCAAATTGCAGAGACCTAGCCCAGATCATCATACCCCCATGAATCAAGCAGCAGGAACTTCTGCGCAATACATTAAGTGGGAGTCCTTATTCCGACAAAGAAAAGCCTGGCACTTTTCCACTCCGATTTTGCGCTACAATGCAGGTTCGAAGTACGAAGCATCCTGTTCCCCCCAGGAGGTAGTTTGATGTACCGGCCCCCCAGTAGCAGTGTCGCTGGATCCAGTCCGCTGCTCGATGTCGAGTCAACTATTCGTGGACTCACCCAGGATTTTTGCACCGCGTTCAACACTGGCAACTATGACCAGGTAGCGGCGTTATTCGTTTCCGACGGCGTGTTGATGCTGTCGCATCGTGAGTCGTCCCAGGGACCAAAAGGGATCGAGCGCGTGCTGCGGCAGTACGGCGACGCGGGTTACCAGAATCTGCGCTTTGAGACCGCGCGCGTAGACTACTCGGGCGACATGGCCATTGAAATGGGCCGTTATACCGTTTCTATTGAAGTGGGAAACACAACCATCGCCGACGCCGGAAACTTCCTGCGTGCATGGCGTCGCCTGGGGGCTTGGCGGATCATAGGTGATTGCTGGAGCACCCAGGTGCCCATCGCCAGTCAAGCCATCAGACTTGGCGAAGATTCCAAGGTTGCTTAAACTCAAGTTTGGGTTCCTTTAGCAATCAGCATTTGGCACTTAGCATTTAGCTGCCGAAACGTCCTCGATCTTTGGGTGCAATCTTCAGGCACCAAATGCTAACTGCCAAGTGCTAAATGCTATCTTCGACGACCTGACACCTTCCCTCGCTTCCATCTACAATGGCTGGGCATGCAACTTCATAGTCTGAGGAGAAAAAAATGCAACGCAAGGCAAGCGCGGTCTGGAAGGGCGGACTTAAGGATGGCAAGGGCGCGGTATCGTCATCGAGCGGTGTGCTAAACAATACTCCCTATTCTTTTAGTACACGCTTCGAGAACACTCCCGGCACGAATCCTGAAGAATTGATCGCGGCGGCACACGCTGGGTGCTTCTCCATGGCCCTTTCCGGACAGTTGGGCGGCGCCAATCTGACGGCATCCAGCATCGAGACCACGGCCACACTCACCATGGAAAAACTCGATTCCGGCTGGACGATCACTGCGGTTCATCTGGATGTGGTCGGCCGTGTGCCTAACGCCGATCAGGCCGCTTTCCAGAAGGCCGCGGATAACGCTAAGAGCGGTTGTCCTGTGTCAAAGGTGCTCAAAGCGAATATTACGATGACGGCCAAGCTGGAAGGATAAAGGTTCAGGCGGTAGAAGGCTGGAGAAAAAACGACCATCCGGTCCGCGATCTCAAGTTTGACAGTCAACCATGCCCCTGTAGAATATTATTTGTGGTTCTCTCCTGAAGGTGGCCCGCAAGGGTCGCCCTGTATCCGAATCACTTTTTGCCATCGTGGCGGAATTGGCAGACGCGCATGGTTCAGGTCCATGTACCCGCAAGGGTGTGGGGGTTCGAGTCCCTTCGATGGCACCACGGTTTTTCTCTTCCTTCGCGCGGCCTCGATTGCATCCGATTTAGTCGGCTGCGGGTTTGTGTGTCTTTGACCAGCCGATGACAAATGATCCAATACCTCTCCCGTATAATCGTCCCAACTCGTCATGCCCGTCAGCCTCGATGAAATAGTTGCCGCAACCCGCCGAAGAGTTGCCGAAACCAAGCCTGCGGCCGATCTGCGCCAACTCGAGCGGCAGGCTGGAAACCATGTTCCGCGCGGCTTTCGGCACGGCTTGGAATCGGGTAGCGCAAATGGAATAGCCGTCATTGCGGAACTAAAACGAGCTTCGCCTTCGCGCGGACTGATTCGTCCTGATTTCGATCCCGAGAGCCTGGCGAAAGAACTCGAGAGTGCGGGCGCGACCGCCTTATCGGTGCTTACCGACGCGGAATTCTTTCAGGGATCGTTGGAGAACCTGCGGCGCGCATCGGCCAGCACAAAGCTGCCTTGCCTGCGCAAGGATTTTATTGTCGATGAATTCCAGTTGCTGGAAGCGCGAGCCAACGGCGCCGACGCGGTCCTGTTGATTGTAGCCGCGTTGTCCGAACTGGAATTGAAGATGCTCGCCCGCCGCGCCGGCGAGTACACCCTCGATGTTTTGTGCGAAGTGCACGATGAAGAGGAATTGCACCGAGCCGTGGACGCAGGGTGCACCCTGATTGGCGTGAACAACCGCAATTTGCGAACCTTCCAGGTTGATCTCGAAACAGCAATTCGGCTGTCGGACTTGATTCCAGCGAGTGCGCTGCGTGTGGCCGAGAGCGGGATCCACAGCGGAGGAGATATCGCCCGCCTGCGTGCGGCCGGGTATCAGGCATTTTTGATCGGTGAATCGTTGATGAATGCGAAATCACCTGGAGACGCGCTGAGAGCGCTTCTGGCGGAAACGGAACGCGAGTCTCATTCGCTGATCAGAAAATGAGCTTCGATCAAACTGAGTACTGGCAATTGAGGACGGAGAACTGGTTTCATGACCTGGGTAAAGATTTGCGGGATCACGAATATCGAGGATGCGCTGACGGCCGCCGAAGCGGGCGCGGATGCGCTGGGATTTGTGTTTTATGAGAAGAGCCCCCGGCATGTTGATCCAGAGACTGTGGGCGAGATCGTGGCGAACCTACCGGTGCAGGTGGAAAAGGTCGGCGTTTTTGTGAACGAGGCCGCGGAGCGAATTGATGAATCCGTGCAGCAAGCTGGCTTGACAGCGGTGCAGCTCAGCCAAGGACAATCTGTTGTGGGGTTCATCGAGTATTTGCAGGCACGGCAGAACATGAATCATCGCCCCAAAATCATTTCCGTGATTCCAAGCGGAGAACTGTCCGATGGAGGCTTTTTCATCGCCAACGAACTGAACAACGCATTGCATGCTCTACTAGTTGATTCCAGTTCTGCTGCGCAACCCGGCGGCACTGGAAGGCGCTTCGATTGGGAGAAGGCAAGAGGAATGGTCGAAATGCTGGGTTTGAGGATTCCAACTATTGTTGCGGGCGGCCTCACTCCTGAAAATGTCGCGGAGGCGTTGGCGCTTTTACATCCCTGGGGCGTGGATGTTTCCTCGGGCGTCGAATCGAAGCCGGGCAAGAAAGATCCAGAAAAGGTCCAGGCGTTTGTCGCGGCCGTTCGTCAGGCGGAGAGGCTCGGATAGGAAGATGGCAACCGCAACCGTGACTCGAGAGAAGAAGGTCTCGGCGAAAAGTTCCAGTCTCGGCCGCTTCGGCGTCTATGGCGGACGTTACGTCCCCGAGACGCTAATGGCTGCGCTTGAGGAACTGGAGCGCGAATATGAGAGAGCAAAGCGCGATCTCCGCTTCAAGCAGCGTCTTGACGAACTTCTGCGAACTTACGCCGGCCGTCCGACGCCATTGTTTTTCGCGCGTCGGCTCACCGCGAAACTTCGCGGCGCGAAGATCTATCTCAAGCGCGAAGATCTTCTCCACACCGGCGCGCACAAAATCAACAACTGTCTGGGACAAGGACTGTTGGCCGAACGCATGGGCAAGCGCCGCATCATCGCTGAAACCGGTGCGGGACAGCACGGCGTCGCGACGGCCACCGTCTGCGCGCTGCTCGGCTTTGAATGCGTTGTCTACATGGGCACCGAGGACATGCGCCGCCAAGAACTGAACGTGTTCCGTATGCGCCTGCTGGGAGCGGAAGTGCGCGGCGTGAACTCGGGTTCGCGCACGTTGAAAGATGCGATCAACGAGTCTATGCGGGATTGGGTAACCAACGTGCGCACCACGCATTATCTTCTTGGCAGCGTGCTGGGCGCTCATCCGTATCCGACTATGGTGCGCGATTTTCACAAAGTCATCGGCCGCGAGGCGCGCGCCCAGATCCTCAAAGCCGAAGGCAAGCTGCCCGCCACGATTATCGCCTGCGTCGGCGGGGGCTCGAATTCGATTGGCATCTTCTACGAGTTCATCAAGGACAAGCGAGTGAAGCTCATCGGCGTCGAAGCCGGCGGACGCGGCGAGAGCTTGGGAGAGCATGCTGCGCGTTTTCACGGCGGTTCGCCGGGCGTGTTGCAGGGAACCTATTCCTACCTGCTGCAGGACGCGGCGGGGCAGGTAGCGAACACGCATTCGGTGTCAGCCGGCCTGGACTATCCCTCCATCGGCCCGGAGCACGCGGCGCTTCATGATTCCGGCCGCGCGGAGTACGTTGCAGCATCAGATGCGGAAGCGCTCGACGCTTGCACATTGCTGGCTCGGACCGAGGGCATTATTCCAGCACTCGAGTCGGCACACGCCGTGGCGGAACTGATCAAGCGGGCGCCGAAGATGAAGAAGTCGGATGTCGTGATTGTGAATGTCTCCGGGCGCGGAGATAAAGATATCGGAATCCTGAGGGAGAACCTGAAACTGGACAGCTAGATCGATCCGCGATTTTCAGTGGCCAATTGTCAGTTGGAAGTAATTGGAAATTGGAAATCGGCAAATGCCTCTGCAAGTTGACAACCCATAGCAGACTTACGAAACGATGCCTCTTTCTTTTCAAACTCGCCCTTCCCTGGTAGCCTATGTCACCTGCGGTGATCCCGATCTAGCGACCACGCGAGATGTCGTGCTGGCTGCGATTGATGCAGGTGCGAACGTGATCGAACTCGGAGTGCCGTTCAGTGATCCCGTGGCTGACGGTCCGGTGATCCAGCGCGCCAGCCAACGGGCCCTGCAGCACCGCACAACGCTGGCCGATGTGCTGAAGCTGGCGGCGGAGGTGCGCCAGCATGCGCAGTCGACCGGGCTGATCATCTTCTCGTATTTGAATCCGATTCTGCGGATGGGATTGGGAAGATTCTGCAAGATCGCGCGCCATGCGGGAGTTGACGGGGCGCTGCTGACGGATTTGCCGGTGGAAGAAGCGGGCGACTATTTGCATGAGATGCGGCGAAACGACTTGGCGACTGTGTTTCTCGCGGCGCCCACCAGCACAGAGGAGCGGTTGAAGCGCATCGCGGAGGCTTCGAGCGGATTTGTGTACGCGGTCTCGCGCACTGGAGTGACTGGAGCCCGTCAACAGTTGCCTGAAGACGCACGGAAGCTGGTTCGCCGCCTCCGCAAGTACACGCAACTTCCGATCGCAGTCGGCTTCGGCATTTCCACTTCAGAGCAATTCGGGGCAGTGGGAGAATTTGCCGACGCGGCGGTGGTCGGCAGCGCCATTGTCGAAACAATAGAGCGTAATCCCGGCAAAGAAGCGATGTCTGTGGCAGAATTCATAAAGCAGCTCTCAGCAATCAGCCCTCAGCTTTCAGTTCAAGAACGATGACTCCTGCATTCGAGTCGCTGTAGGGCTGATGTTCCCAATTTCGGTCTATGACTTGAGCTGATGGCTAACGGCTTAGAGCTAATGGCTTCTATGGACATTTCCGACTGGCGCAAGAAAATCGACGAGCTTGACCGCAAATTGGTGGAGTTGCTGAGCCATCGAGCGCAGGCAGCCCACGAGATCGGCAAATTGAAACGCGGCATTGGTATGCCCATCTACGAACCAGATCGTGAGCGCGCCGTATTCGACAATGTGCGCAGCGTCAATCCGGGGCCATTGCCGGATCGTGATCTGCTCTGCATCTACGAACGCATCATGGACATCATGCGTCAGATTCAGCAGGAAGAGATCGCGCCCAAACCGGCATTGGCAGAAGGGTCCGGCGATACAGAATTGGATTCCGAGGTAAATGACTGAGCAGTCGTTGGTCATTAGTCGTTGGTCGTTGGCGAAAAACCAAGACTAACGACCACCGACCACCGACTATCGACTTCCCATGATTGTCGCAATGCAAGAATCGGCGACTGAGGACCAGATCCAGCGGGTGGTGGAACACCTGATTGAGATGGGCTTCTCCGTGCATCGCTCAACTGGAGCACGGCAGACCGTGGTGGCGGCGGTGGGTGCGCGCGTCGATTTTGATATCCGCAACCTCGAAGTCTTGTCGGGAGTCGAACACGTTCATCGCATCAGCGCGCCCTACAAGTTGGCGGGACGAAGTTTCCGGCCGCAAGGAACCGTGGTCGAGTTTGCCAATGGATTGAAAATCGGTGGCGAGCAAGTGGTTGTGATGGCGGGTCCCTGCTCGGTGGAATCGCGCGACCAACTTTTCACCACGGCCGAGCACGTGGCGAAGGCCGGTGCGCGCGCGCTTCGTGGCGGCGCCTTCAAGCCGCGCAGTTCCCCTTATTCGTTCCAGGGACTCGGTTTGGAAGCTTTGAAACTTTTGCGTGAGGCGGGCGACCGCTTTGGGTTGCTAGTGATCAGCGAGGTCATGGAGATCTCACAGATCGCCCTTATGCTGCCTTTCGTGGACATCTTACAGGTGGGCGCGCGCAACATGCAGAATTTCAATTTGCTGCGCGAGTTGGGCAAGGCCAGGAAGCCGGTGCTGCTGAAGCGCGGCATCGCCGCGACTTTGGAGGAACTGCTGCTCTCTGCCGAGTACATCATGGCCGGCGGAAACTACGATGTAATTCTGTGCGAGCGCGGCATTCGCACGTTCGAGACTTACACCCGGAACACGCTGGACATCTCGGCCATCCCGGTCATTCACAAGCTCTCGCACCTGCCCATGGCTTCCGACCCCTCGCACGGCATCGGGATTCGCGACAAAGTTGCTCCCATGGCGCGGGCGTCCGTAGCTGCTGGCGCTGACGTGCTTTTGATCGAGGTGCACCATGACCCTGATAAAGCATTGTCGGATGGGGCTCAGTCGCTCTATCCCGATCAATTCTCCGAGTTGATGGATCAGCTGCGAATGATTGCGCCCGCGGTCGGCCGCACCGTTGCCTGATTTCGACCACGGTAACCAGAGGTCTCGGATGGACGAACGTGATATCAGACGTGCCATTGACAATATCTTCGAGAGCTACCAAAGGGGATTCCGCGATTTCTATAACACCGTGAGTAACCTTGGGAATCTCTACAATACCGTTGACGTCAGTCATCAGGCGAAGTTCTTTGATCATCTTTTCTTGCAGCTGACTCAACTTTTGCCACAAAATCCCGCCACTAAGTTTCCCGCCGGAAGCCCTGCTAATCCGAGCACCATAAGCGTGATAATGAGGGCGACCGCCGAGTTTGGTCCCGCTGATCGGTTTTTCCCTAAACTCTTTGCCTATCTCGACGCGAACAATCCGACAGTCGCCAGCAATTGGGAAAAGGAAGTTTTCAGCGAGATGATCACTGCCTTATATCAGCACCCCGACCGGCTACCTCAGGCTACGGTGGACGAGCTCAAGGCCAATGCCACCCTGTATTCGGCGACAAACCGCAGAAGCTTGGCTGGGACAGAAGGATCTACATCCTTCGCTTCTCGGGCAGCAGATCTCGTACGCGCCATAGAGGATCAGGAGTTCACCAAATTCGAGGCCGCCCTTAAGAAATCCGCGGCCATAGCCAAGCCCGAGGCCGCCAGCTCTGACGCAGTGGAACGATTGGAAGGCGACCTGGCGAATCTCGGCCTTCCCACTAAGGCTGCAGCTGCAATGACACATGCGCGTGAATATCTTGGTGGGACCGGTCCTTTCGATCCCAAGATTGCGGCAGACTTGATCCGAAGTTCGATTGATGAGACACACCGAGACATAGTGAAAGAGCTCGCGCAGCTCACGGCCAAGCCCTTCTCGGGCAAGGATTCCGATGGACGGCGAAGAGAGTACATGCGAGAGGTGGGTTTCATAAGCGTTCCGGAGGAGAAATTCTTCAGTGCGATCTACACGCTTCTCTCTGAGGAGGCGAGTCATAGACTCATCTCGCCTAAAGAGACAGTCCTCGTCCTGGAGCGAACCGTCGCCGCCTATTTGCTGCTCATGGTCCGACGGCTGTCGGAATTCACAGCGAGGAAGGCGAGTTAGAGTGTCCATTCGCCAAATCACGATTATCGGTACGGGCCTGATTGGCGGATCGTTCGCGCTGGCCTTGAAGAAGCACCGGTTTGCCGGGCGAATCATCGGCTGCGATCGTGCACCCGTTCTGGAGCGCGCGCGAGCCAAGGCCGCGATAGATGGCGGCCACACTAATCCCGCCGATGCGGTTCGCGGCAGCCAGATCATCGTTCTCGCAACGCCCGTCAGCGGGATCATCGACTTGATCGACCGGCTCGGCTCTGCGCTGCCCCCGAAAACTCTACTCACCGATGTGGGCAGCACCAAGGCAGAGGTTTTGGAGCGAGCCAAGACAGTCTTCCGCAAGAACACCGGCATTCGCTTTCTTGCTGGGCATCCCATGGCCGGCAAGGAACAGTCCGGCGTGGAATTTGCTGACCCCGATCTGTTTCAGGGAGCTGCCTGGTTTGTGACTCCGGTTCCAGGACAGAAGGTCTATGACGGTCTGAGCGGGGAGTATCTGGATTGGGTGGAAAAGATTGGAGGACGCATCGCGAGCATGGATGCTAATGAGCATGACCAATTGTGCGCCTGGATCAGTCATTTGCCTCAGATGATCTCAACTGCACTCGCCGCCTCGTTGGTTGATGAATACGGCGCAGATGCGCCACTGCTCGAAGCCGGCGGCCGCGCGTTGCGTGAGATGACGCGCATTTCGAGCAGTCCTTATTCCATGTGGCGCGATGTCGCTCTTACCAACAAGAAGAATATTGAGACCGCGCTTCTAAAACTGGAACAGCACCTGGCTCACATCCGCGAAAATCTCGACACGCGGGAGCTGGCGATGGAGTTCGAGCAGGCTCACCAGTTGCGAAAAACCGGTTTGGTTAAGAAAAAGCAGCTGGATTGAATCATCGAGTGCTTGAGTCACTGGATTGATCACAAAAGGCAGATAGCCCCGCTAATGACTTAATGATCCGATGGCTCAATGACTCAATTCTCATTTAGAATCTCCTTCTCATGAACAAGGTCGTTGCCAATGCCGACGAGGCGGTCCGCGACGTCTCAGACGGCGCCACCCTCATGATTGGCGGCTTCGGACTTTGTGGTATTCCAGAGAACTTGATCCGCGCTCTCGTCCGCAAGGGCGTGAAGAATCTAACAACCATCAGCAACAATGCGGGTGTGGACGGCTTTGGCATCGGCCTTCTGCTCACGGCAGGACAGATTCGCAAACACGTAGGAACCTATGTCGGCGAAAACAAGCTGCTGGAGCAGATGGTTCTGCAAGGCAAGATTGAACTGGATCTCGTGCCACAGGGAACATTCTCCGAGCGCATCCGTGCCGGTGGCGCCGGGATTCCAGCTTTCTTTACTCCCACCGGTGTCGGTACGATCGTCGCTGAGAACAAGGAAACTCGCGAATTCGACGGCCGCACGTATGTGATGGAACGCGCGCTGAAGGCCGACTTCGCATTGGTGAAGGCCTGGAAGGGCGACAAGTGGGGCAACCTCGTGTATCGAAAGACGGCCCGCAACTTCAACCCGATGATGGCAACCGCCGCCAAGGTGACCATCGCGGAGGTCGAGAACCTAGTCGACGTGGGCGAATTGGATGCCGAAATGATCCACACCCCCAGTGTCTATGTGAACCGTATCTTCCAGGGCGAGCTGTACGAGAAGCGGATCGAGAAAAGAACGACAAGAAAGGCAAGTTAGCTCACGTGGGGACAGCCGCCCCCGGCTGTCCGGGCCGAGCAAGGCTCGGCAGCGGGCCGCGAGAATAAATCATGCCAACCATCGCCAAACCCGGCAAGGACGTTGAAAAGCGCGAGCGCATCGTGAAGCGGATCGCACAGGAACTCCGTGACGGCTTCTACGTCAATCTTGGCATCGGCATGCCCACACTGGTGGCCAACTACGTTCCTCCCGGCATGGACGTAATCCTGCAAAGTGAAAATGGCATGCTGGGCATCGGACCCTTTCCGGTCGACGGGCAAGAGGATTCTGACCTTATTAATGCTGGGAAGGAAACGGTCAGCGAAATGGCAGGCACGGCCTATTTTTCGAGCGCCGATTCATTCGCCATGATCCGCGGCGGCCACATTGACCTGAGTGTTCTCGGCGCCATGGAAGTGGACGAGGAAGGCAATCTGGCCAACTGGATGATCCCCGGCAAAATGGTGAAAGGCATGGGCGGCGCGATGGACCTAGTGGCGGGCGCGCGGCGCGTGATCGTTGCCATGGAGCACACGACCAAAGACCTTCAGCCGAAAATCCTGAAAAAATGTACGCTGCCGCTGACCGGCGTCAGAGTCGTGAATACCATTGTCACGGAGATGGCTGTTATTCAGGTAACGCCCCGGGGTCTGGTGCTGGAAGAGGTCGCCCCCGGGGTCTCCGCAGATGACGTACAGCGCGTAACAGAACCCCGGCTCGTTGTCAGCCCGAATCTGAAGGTCATGGAGAGCTGACGTGGCCGTTTCCCGGTCGAGTACGTTACAACAGCCACCCTCGAATCGCCATCCCTTTTCGCCCAGTCAGCATCGAATTTATTGTCACTAAGGTATGCGCCAACCAACACTTTGCTTACTACTGTTGTTCGCGACTCTGGCCTTCGCACAACAGGACGGCACAACCGCCGCGGCAAATCAGGATCAGGATGCCGCGGAGCCCAAGCTTCCCGTCATTGACGAGAATGCCTGCCCATTCGAGGGTTGCACCTTCCGTGAGTGGACGGTCACGAAAGAATCCACCTTGTATTCAACTTGGCAGGATAGCCGGACGGAGACCGGCAAACTCAAACGTGGGGACAAAGTTACCGGCCTCACGGGCGTGCATGTTACTCGTAAACCCGACAGGATTCTGGTCAGGCAGCCTATCCCGGAACTTGCAGCAAAACCGGGCGACGTCATTCTTCGTTACATGTACGTCGGTGAAGGTTTTGCCAACATCTGGGCCAATGGCAACTGGCACAAAGAATACGATTGCTCCTTCATCGCCGAACGAAACGGTTCCGGGTGCACAAAGAATGTGCTGCCGTAGTCACCGAAGACGGCGTGAAGGAGTGGTGGGTGCAGGTTAGGACCAGCAACGGAAAAACTGGCTGGGCCCTGACCCAAGATAACTTCGATGGCATGGACATCCTGGGGACTACCTTCCCGACAACGGCGGCCGGGTACTGAATCAGTTCGCGCTTCGCCGCCCAAAGCCAGTCATCCTATCGAGTATCGCTGAGGCTCGCTAGTCGTGCCGCCTCAAACTCATCGCCCTTTTGCCAGCCCACTATTTTGGATTGGGTCGCCGCTTCCCATCCCAGCACAAATCCGAATCGCGCCATCGCCGCATCGCCCGTGAAATCCATGCTCGGATGATATTCATCGCTCGGTTGATGATAGTGCTTCGAAGTGTACTCTTCGGCCTGTTGCATGCCCCAGGCAGCGTCGTGCCCCTTGTATTTCGTGCCTTCGTTCACCGAGAACGCGGGAATACCAACGCGCGCCAGGCTGAAATGATCGGAGCGGTAGTAGTGTCCGGCCTCGGGACGTGAATCAGGGCGAATCGTCAGGCGGAATGTCTTCGCCATAGCCTCGATCGCCGGATAGAACGTAGTGCGTTCCGATCCAGAAACTTCCACTTCCTCAGGCGAGCCAAGAGGCGGCACGTCGTCGTAGTTCAGGTCGAGGCTGATCTTGCCTGCTGGAACCGGCGGATGCTTGCCCAGATACTCCGAGCCCAGCAAGCCCTGCTCCTCCGCCGTCACCGATGCAAACAGAATGGACCGGCGCGGCCTCTGCCCTGCTTCCGAGTATGTGCGCGCAAGTTCCAACAGAATGCCGCAGCCGGTGGCGTTATCATCGGCACCGTTGTAGATGTTGTCGCCCGGCATATCCGGACGAATGCCGAGGTGATCGTAGTGGGCGGTATACATCACAGCTTCGCCCTTCAGCTTGGAATCCGACCCCGGCAGCATGGCGAGCACGTTGTTCGATTCAAATGGACGGATCTTGCTCACCATGTGCGCCTTCAATTTCACGGGCAGCGTCACCGGATGAAAATCTCGGGAGCGCGCATCAGCCATCATCTTGTCGAGGTTCATGCCGGCAGTAGCGGCCATTTGTTTCGCAACATCGACCTGAACCCATGACGCAACCTTCAGCATCGGTGAGCCGTCCAGCTTGAGGTACGACTTCTCGCCGGAATTCGAGTTGCGGACGACTTCCCAGGGGTAGCTCGCCATCTCGGTCTGATGGATGAGAATCGCGCCTACAGCGCCTTTGCGGGCAGCTTCTTCGTATTTATAGGTCCAGCGTCCGTAATAAGTAAGCGCCTTCCCCTTGAAGAAATTCACATCGTCGGAGGGAGGCTCGTTGACCAACATCAGCAGAACTTTGCCGCGCACGTCGGTGCCCTTGTAGTCGTCCCATTTATATTCGGGAGCTTCGATTCCGTAACCCACATACACGATTTCAGCGTCTACGTCAGAACGTGGCTGTTGTGTCTGGTCATAGGCGACGTATTGTTCGAGCGGCTTCAGATCTGCAGCTTCACCCTTCGATGAGACCAGTGAAAACGTGGTTTCCGGCGCCGGCGTGATTCCGACCATCGGAACTTTCTGCAAGTAGCTGCCGCTGTCACCCACGGGCTTCAAACCATAAAGAGCGAATTGTGTTGCCATGTATTCCGCGGCGATGTCGCCACCGCGCTGCCCTGTGCCGCGACCCTCGAGCAGGTCATGAGAGAGGAAGCGGACGTGCACCCGAATACGCTCCGGATCGATTTTTTGAATGGCTGCGAAGGCAGCACCCGGCAGCCGCACAGAATCAGTCGATGACCTGATGTGTTTGTGCGATCCCTGCGCCGTGGAAATGTTCGAGAACAAGAAAAGTAAGAAAAGCACAATAACGCTAGTGCGCATCCTCAGAGGCTCCCTAAAGAAAAGCGTTGGATAAGGTTTTTATTGTACGGGAAAGCGCCAGAAAGGCAGCGTTACCAGTGGAGTGACCCTTCGGTTTGGATCAGGGCGTGATCCCGGCGCGAAAGAATCAAGTTCTAGTCTACTGAGTCATATGCAGCTTGCATCATCCGCCGCTACCCGTCTTCGTACCCATTCATTTCCGTCTCGCCGTGGTGATCTCCACGTGCTTCGCATCGGACATTGTCAGGAATGTGAATGTTCCGGAGGCAGGCGCGTAGCACGAGAGTCCAAGGAACCCTCCACCGCCTACGCCTCCGTCGAAATCTTCCAAGCGTTCGCCATTGCGGGCATCCGCCACCGTCAACTTCGTATTTCCCGAAGAGCGACTGCCGGTCCACCCGTCGAAAACAAACGCAAGCTTCCCTTTCGCTAAGTGCATTTCGAAGGGCATGTCGCCTGAAGTCTGCGGTTCCACCACGACCTTCCGAACCACCTCCCCGGAGGATGAAATCACATAGACAATTGCGGGCGACGTGCGCCTCACCAGATAGACGTTGCCATCTTCGCCCGTCGCAGCCATGCCGTATGCAGCCGCGGAATTCCCATTACTCGGGCCAAAACTTGCGTATCTTGAGTCCCCCAGTTCGATTGCCCGATCAATTTCCTGGTCGCCATCCAACGTCACCCTTTTCATCAAGTGTCCCGTTTTGTCATAAATCGCAGCGAAACTCTTGTAGCGATCGCGGTGCCCTCGATTGCCCTCCTCAATTCCGGAGAGGAGCACCTCCCCGGAGGGAAAGGCAGCGAGTTGGTACGGACTGAATAATGCGTAGTCAAGTTGCACGTCCGACTCAACCTTCCCGTCCGGAGAGAACTTGACGACGTGAATGTCAGGATAGTTCCAATCGGCGACCGCAATCCCGCCATGGGGCAATATGGCAAAAGCGAATTCAAATCCACCCTGTTGGAGTTCGGGAAGATGTGGGCTGACAAACTTCGCCTGTAGCGCTCCAGCCTTGTCAAACATCAAGACGGGGCGGCCCTGGTGGGTGTTGGCGGGGTCGAAGACTCTGACGTAGATGTTGCCGCTGGAATCGCATTGTCCGTTACCCGCCACTGTATCGTTTGAGCCGAATGTCGATTTGGAGACAACTGCCTTTTCTACGCGCAGTGCCGCAGTTTGAGCATGCGTCACTCCGACCGACACTGCGGCGACCAATGTGAATAGCCTGATGGCGTATTTCATGACGATCTCGCTCACGCGCGGCGGACCGGCGTCTATGCCGATTATGCGCCCGCGGGGATCTCGAAGCAACGACCCGCTCAGGTTACTTGTGGTAACCAACATCCCGTTACTCCAGCGCTGGACAGCGCACTTATGATGTGAGTTGGGTGAGTTCTAGCTAAAGCACCAGACTTTAGTTTGCGGATTTATTCCGCTTTACCCGCGACCGCGGGCTAGTTCTTTGACCCTCAACCAGGGCGGAAGTCAGGCACTTGCTCATCGCTGCGGAACACCGGCTTCGGTCCTTCACCGTTGATTTTCGCGGCCTTCCGGTTGATTTCCTCAATCTCTTTCCGTTCCCATCCCACGCTGGAGATCTCAATCTCTCCATCCTCCGCAATCCAGAAGATAGTGGGCACGTTGGTCAGGCCGTAGGCGTTGGACGCAGGATAGGTGCTCGTATCATCCAATAGGATCGGGAAAGTCACGCCGTACTCCTTCATAAACGCCGCCGTGTCTTTCTTCTGGTTCTGGGAGACGCCGACAATGGTCACATTCTTTCCCCCATTGGCTTTGTAAATCCGCTCAAGAAACGGGAAGGCATATTGGCACACGGGGCAGGAGATCTTGAAGAAAACTGCGACCACGGGGCCGCGCATGAGCGCGTCGCGCAAGGAAAATTGCTTTCCATCCATCGCTTGCAACTTGAAATCCGGCGCGGATGTTCCCGCGGTCAGAGCAGCCATGTTTCTTCCTCCGAAGATGCTACGGAACCACTTCACAGATACTTCCATTTTAGATGATCTTTGCCGCGCACAGGATCTTTCGCGCCAGCCCAGTCAAGGGCAGAGTCGTGACCTGGGACTCCGGTACCCAGCGTCCGTCCACGCCATCCGGAGGAAGGCTCTGCATCACTCGGACCAGATAGTCGGTCACGGTGATGGAATGCCGGAGAGTAAGCCACGCCGCAGTTGTGCCGTTGACGCTGGTTTCTGGCAACTCCCACATGCCGGGCATCAGTGTGGCCGTCTTCGGACGCTTGACCATGAATATCGCACCATCCCGGCAAGCGAGCGCATAGCGGATTTCTCGCTTGATCTGGCGTGATCGATTTCCCGGTCGGCGCAGTTCTCCGCGGGTCGCGCACTCGCCGGATACTGGGCACAGCAGACATTGGGGCTGTCGCGGCAGGCATATGGTTGCACCCAATTCCATCATGGCCTGGTTGAAATCACCCGGACGCCGTCGATTCAGCAGTTCTCCCGCGGAGCGCCACAACTCCTCGCCTGCAAGATTCCTCCCTTGCACGCGCTGCAAGACGCGCTCCACGTTTCCATCCACCACTGCGACTGGTTGGTCGAAGGCAATGCTGGCAATCGCCGCCGCAGTGTAACGACCAATACCAGCCAGAGCACGTAAATCTGCCGCACTTCCAGGAACCTTCCCTTCGAGTTCCTTCACGATCTTCTTTGCCGCAGTGTGCAGCATGCGGGCACGCCGGTAGTAGCCCAGCCCGCTCCAAGCCGCTAACACTGACGATTCCCGCGCGGAAGCCAGTTTTTCAATGGTCGGGAAGCGCCGCAGGAATTTCTGATAGTGATCCGTGACAGCGGCCACTCGCGTTTGTTGCAGCATGACTTCCGAAAGCCATACGCGATACGGATCGCGGTCCTGCCGCCAGGGCAAATCGCGCTTGTGCCGGTCAAACCAATCCAGAAGCCGGCGCCGAAAGCGCTGCCTTGTGGCTGAGTCCTCCATTCTTGAAGTTTCTTGTCCTAAGGTCATCTGTTCAGACCGTACAACCTTTGCGCACTCTAACACCACAAACTGTGAGTTAGCCGCCGGAGGATTTCGCATGGCGCGATTCTACTGCAAAGAGCCCGAGTTGTCGGAAGTGGTTCATCGCGCTTCTTTGGTCACACGCAGGGGTATGACCGACGATGCCACCCTGTTGACCTTCGCTTCCGGGCACGAAATAATGGCTGAGCCTGGTGTCCGCAATTTACGGGTGCAGGTTCACGCGCTCACGAAATCGAAGGAGGTCCATGAACGACTTCAACCGCAAGGTGGAAGAAACTTCCGCGCGTGTCAACAAGTCAGTATCCGAGGCCGCCTCGAAGATGGAAAAAGAAGCGGCGGAGTTGATTACTTATTTGAACAACGAAGTGGTGCCGGCTGTCCGCCAGCAATCCACCAAGGCGTTGCGAATCGCGGCGGAGAAACTGGCTCACTTCGCCGACTACATGGAAAAAAATCAGCCTCCTCGGAAGTGAGCGGTTCATTCCTTTGTCATCCCGATGGCGGCCCGGGTCGCACCGCTGACAATCCTAGGAGGTCCGTCACGATCGCTCTGGTTATTCTGCTTCTCTCGTTCCTGCTCACCGGCTGCGGGGAACACAAACAAGCACGCGCCAATGTTCCACCTCCACCGCCGATGAGCGAACCCGGTTCACAGACTGATTCTGTGAATGCGGAGCCGCCGGCTAAGACGGAGGCAACCGCACAATCAGACGAAGATGTCCTCCGGATTCCAGCCGACGCTAAACCCATTTCAGTGGAGACTGGCCTCGCGAGCTGGTACGGAGCTCCGTATCACAATCGCCGCGGTTCCAATGGCGAGATCTACAACATGCACGCCATGACCGCCGCCCATCGCACGCTCCCGTTGGGCTCGATTGTGCGCGTGACTAACGTGAAGACCGGACACTCGGCGCTGGTGCGAATTACCGACCGCGGACCCTTCGTCGAAGGCCGTGTCCTGGATCTCTCGCAGGCTGCAGCTAAGAAAATTGACGTCTTGCAGGCGGGCATCGCCAGCGTCCGCATCGAAGTGTTGCGCACGCCGGCCCCGCTCGAAACAGGTGGCCGGTGGGCAGTGCAGATAGGCTCTTTCGAAGCAGAGGACGCCGCCGACAAGTTAGCGGACCATTTGTCCCACCGCTATCACACCGCTAAGGTGCAATGTTTCAGCAGCCCGGTCGGCGACTGGTGGGTGCGAGTCCGCGTACAGGATGACGACCGCAAACGCGCCGAAGAGGTTGCCCGTAACACTCAGACCCCGCATGGTTCAATCTTCCTGGTAAGACTCGACTAAAAATTCTGCAGGACACACTCGAATCTGAATCGAGACCTTGGGCATCTCATATCCCTGACTGGCGTATTGGTTCGTTCGCCGGTTCACAATCCCAGAGGAGATTCCGCATGAAAAAGATGATGGCTGCGCAAGTCAGCAAGCCGGGCAGTGCTTTCGAATTGGTTGAGCGCGAAGTACCGCAGCCCGGTAGAGGACAGGTGCGGGTGCGGGTCTTGGCATGTGGAATCTGCCACAGCGATCAGTTGACCAGAGAAAATCAATGGCCCGGGATTCAATACCCGCGTGTTCCAGGTCATGAGGTTGCTGGAATTATCGATGAGATCGGTCCAGAGGTGATCGATTGGCAGCCAGGGCAGCGCATCGGGATCGGATGGCATGGCGGGCAATGTAACCGTTGTCTTCCCTGCCGTAGGGGCGACTTTACCAATTGCATTCGGTTAAAAATAACCGGAATCAGCTACGACGGCGGATATCAGGAGTACATGCTCGCACCGGTCGAAGCATTGGCCCGTATGCCGGATGACCTGTCCCCGGAGGATGCGGCCCCACTTCTCTGCGCCGGCATCACTACTTTCAACGCGCTCCGCCACAGCGGCGCCCTGCCTGGAGACTTGGTTGCTGTCCACGGCGTGGGCGGCCTGGGGCATCTCGGAATTCAGTTTGCCAACAAGTTCGGGTTTCATGTGGTCGCGATTGGAAGGGGAGCGGAAAATGCAGGTCTGGCGGCCAAACTCGGCGCCCATCGCTACCTCGATAGCAATGCTGTAAACGCCGCCGAAGAACTCAGAAAGATGGGCGGAGCTCGCGTGATTCTGACCACAACGCCCAACGCCAAAGCCATGTCAGCATTGATCGACGGACTGGGAGCGAACGGAACAATGGTCGTAGTGGGCGCAAGTCTCGAGGCGATTGAGGTTTCTCCGATCCAGTTGATTGTGGGCAGGAGGAGTGTTCAGGGATGGGCTTCAGGAACGCCCACCGACTCGGAAGATACTTTGCGATTCGCTGAGTTAAGCGGGGTTCGCCCGATGATCGAGAAGTATCCACTTTCCCGGGTAAACGAAGCCTACGATCGAATGATCAGCGGGAAGGCGCAATTTCGCGTAGTGCTGACAATGCAGTCGTAAATCTGGCGCTATCAGACGGCGGTTGATTCCCGGCGCCAACAAGGACCGAACTCGAACCTGCAGCGGTTGGGCACCAGCAACTGCACTGCAAAGTTCCCCTCCGATCAGATATAGTAGGCACGCGCCTTCCCCGTCCTGGCGACGCCCGCGCCGTAGTGCGGCGTGTCTCCAATCCCGAACTATGGACGTGTCATGAACGACTGTCTGTTCTGCCGCATCATTGCTGGGGAAATACCCTCCAAGAAAGTCTACGAGGACGAACACACCTACGCCTTCGACGATATCAATCCGCAAGCCCCGACGCATGTGCTGGTCGTTCCCAAAAAGCACGTCCGCGGACTCAAGGAAGCCACGGATGAGGACGCCGAACTGATCGGCTACTGCCAGCTCGCGGCCGCCAATATCGCGCGCCAGCGCAGCATCGAGGATGGCTACCGGACCGTGCTCAACGTCGGCCCCCGTGCGGGACAGTCGGTTTTTCACCTGCACGTGCACCTGCTGGGCGGCAGAAACTTGCAGTGGCCTCCGGGGTAGAAGCAGCTTTCAGGGATTGACTGCTCTCCTGTTAAACTGTACAGTTCAGATAACTGAAATGGAGAGTTGATGTCTATTACAAACACGGGTAAGAATGGCACGATAGTGGTTTCTGCCTTGCGCGCCCGGGCGAATTTCGGGAAGCTGTTGCGTCGCGTCGATGACGAGCGCCGGTCTCTGGTTATCGAGAAGCGCGGGACGCCCAAAGCCGTGCTGCTCAGCATCCGTGATTACGTCAAGCTGGCCGCACCCGAGCCTGAGGTCTTGAGAGTCATCGGTGAGGAGTCGGAGCGGAACGGAACGAGTAAATTGACCTCGCGTAAGATTGACCAAATCATCAAGATGTCCCGCCCCCAGAAGCCGAAGCGGTAATGCTTCCTCTCCGTCTGGTAATCGACACAAATGTCCTGATTTCCGCTGCTCTCAAGCTGGCGGGCCTCCAGCGTACTGTCCTGGTCCTCGCGATTACCAAACCGGCTCGCCTCTACGTGTCCCGTCCCATCCTTGTGGAATACGGCGGCGTGCTTGGCCGCCCGGAACTGCGGATTCGCAAGGGCCTCCGCCACCAACTGCTCCAACTCATCAAGACCCACAGCTACACTGTGGTTCCGACCCGCCGACTGGAAGTCACAAGCGATCCCGATGACAACATCTTCCTGGAATGTGCCGATGCGGCCCGCGCGGACTACTTGGTGACGGGCAATCAGAGGCATTTCCCGAGATTCTGGAAGAATACCAAGGTCATAACACCCCGAGAATTCATTAGCCTTGCCGCACCCCATTTGATCAACTAGGGGGCCGTTAAATAACGAAATCCTTATCGCGTTCTTTTCGTTATCCCCTTCTTGGTGGAAAGTTCTGGAGACCATTGGGTATGAATTTCGTCTGGGACCCGCATGGGCGTCGACGCCCGCGCCTACATTAGCAACTCTCAGCTCACTCTGCGGCGGCTTCGTCTTCCGGCGCGCCGTGGCGGCGAAGCAACTGAGGCAGGTTCTGAGAGAATGCCGACCGCGGCAAAACCATGTCGCATCCCACTTCGTGCGCCTTCTGTTTCAAATCGCCCTGCACGTGGGACAGAAAGCCGATAATCGAAGTCTTCTTCAGTTTGGATTTGAGTTTCGGAATAAGCGTCAGCGGCTTGGCGTTCACGTTGTTCATGTCGAAAATGACCAGCGAGGGTTTCTCCTCCCCGTTCAGCTTAATCCGCTCCAGCAGATCTTTTTCGTTCTTGACGAACTCGACCTTGACATTGAGTTTCCGTGCCGTCTCCTGAATCTTGGCTTGGAAAAACATGTCGTCCACGAAAGCAAAGATGCGCGAATTGGCATCCTCGTTGGGCGGGAGCGGCTCGGGTTCCACGGGAGTATAGGACGGAGCAAAGCCGGGACGACCGCCTCGCCCGCGCGACCCTTTGTCCCCGCCGAGCGCGCCTCGATAGCTGTGATCCATGGGCGCGTTGTAGATACCACTATGTTGCTGGCGATCGCGACCGGCGGGCTGCCCTGCGCGATTCGATGGGCGACGTCCCCGCCGCCGTCTGCTTCTCCCTCCGCCTCCGGAGGGACTTCCGGGTCCAACATTCATATTGTTTCTCTTTGTGTAGTCCTGCGTTTCAGCCCACCCGAAGGGGGACTTTTTTTGTGCCTTGGTGCAACCGCGTTTCTGAGTGGTGCCTCGCCTCGCGCACATGCACCGAGCGTGCGTGGAAACCCAATGCGGTTGGAGTTCATCCGTGAATGATCTTTGTCCGTCTAGGCGCCTGGAGCTAATGGGCGCGGGAGGCCAGCTAGGGAGCATGGCCGCTTGGGAACACTCTGATGGTATCTCTCGCGCCGGATAAAGCGCAAGTCCTAACTAACCGTAGTTTTGCACAGAAGTAACTGCCCGCCGGTTTCGTGGCCCAAGTCTGGGGATGGCTAGTACGGAGAACAGCATAGCTGCGGAGGCGGGTCGTTCGATGGAACGCCTAAGTTCCCGCACTCACCTCCCGTGCCCATTGCATCGCTTGCCAGTAACCCTCCGCGACATCGCTCTCGCTCAGATGAAGCTGGGTAGCCAGTTCAGTCGCAGTTTTCCACTCACCGGATTCTTGCGCCAGCATGAGTTGATAGAACGGCCGCAAACGGCTGGCTCCGCCCAGTAGCACCGCCTTGGTTTCCTGATCGATGGGAACGTTGTCGAGCACTTGGGACATTGGAATCTCAAGGATGGTGTCCATCATCGAAAGCATGCCCATCAGGAACAAGTCGGAGTCGCCGTGCGGGATTTTGGGCGAGAGCAGCTCACAAAAGCGCGCGCGAACCAGCGCGGCGAGCACTAAGTCGCTGGTCTTGCCCTGTCCAGCGCCGAGGGTGGCCACCAAGCGAATCCAGCGGCGGACTTCCCGTTCTCCCAAGATGGCCAGTGCGTGCCGCACCGAGTGAATTTCATTGGCGAATCCGAATGCGGCGGAGTTTAGGTAGCGCAGTAGACGGTAGCACAACGAGGCCTCGCCCTTGACCAGATTCTCGATCTCGCGCACGTCCAACTCGGGCTGCGAGACCGCGGTCAGCATGCGCAGGTAATTGAACCGGTTGGCGGGGATTTCGTGCGCGGTGAGTATTTCCGGCCGGCGGAAGAAGTATCCCTGGAAATACAGGAAACCAGCTTTTTTCGCGGCTACAAAGTCCTCGCGCGTTTCCACCTTCTCGGCTAGCATGCGGCAGCGCCACGGTCCATACCGTTTAACCATAGCAGCGGCGGCGGCGGGCGGGGTCTCCCGGATGTCCACCTTGATGATGTCGGCAAAATCGGTCAGGGCTTCCCGCGGGTCGTTCACCGCAAAGTCGTCCAGCGCAATGGTGTATCCCGCTTCCTTCAGCCGGCGGCAAGATGCCACCACCAGATCATCGGCGGGAACTGTCTCCAAAACCTCGACGACCGTCTGGCCCGAAGGCAGCAAGGTGACGTAATCCTTGAGTAGTATATCGCGGGTGCAGTTGATGAACGCCCGATGCCCGTCACAGAGTACGTCGAGGCCAAGCAACATGGAGGTGTTCAAGGTACTGCGCGAAGCCGCGTCCGCATCCGAACTCCTGAAGAAGTCTTCGACCCCATCGCGAAACAAGAGTTCGTAGCCGAAAACCTTCTCGTCCGTCGAAAGAATCGGTTGGCGGGCGACAAATTGGGTCCCCGGTTTGGGTATCGGTTTGCCTTCGCCGGGATTGAGAGCAGTGGAAGGGGCAGTCACTCTTTATCTATCGGCACAACCCCGCAAGAGATTACCAGGGCTCGGACGATTCCATTTGCCCACGAAAGTAAGCCAGGAACGATGCCTTAAGTTTCATGAGGTCAGAGTGTTAGGGGGGACGCCTTGTTCATTCCTCCACCCATTCGATGTCGCAGGTGTAGCACTTCCAGCTGTTTTTACGGACGGGAATGGGAAAGGACAGCAGCAGCCATAGACCAAAGGTCCAAAACCGATCGATCTTTTCGAAACCGATGTCGAGCGAATAGCAGCGCGGGCAGCGGGGCTGAGCATAGGACTCGCCAACTTCCTCTTCGCTAAACTCGGTAGGGATAGGCTCGTCCAAAACGGCCCGAGCCGACTGGGCGTCTTGCTGATGAACCTGCAATCGAATGCCGCCGACTGCGTTCGAGAGCAGCCAGTCCATGCGAACCAGGTTGCCGTCGGCCAGTACGCATGCAATCCCAGCCGACTCCAGTTTACCCTTGGCGAGCAAGGCTTCCGGGACATCGCGGAACTGCTGCAGGGTGATGAGTTCGGTCGACACTTTCAAGTAGCACCCAGCCCGTTGAAAATAATCCTTGCTGCTATTCTATTTCACCGTAAGTGTAATCGTTACGGGATGCGTAAGAGCACCTGTGCCTCCTGTCGTGGCCGTGACCGTCACAGTGCTCGTGCCAGTCGGAGTGCCCGGATTGCTTTGGGTGCTGCTACTGCTGCTTCCGCCGCCGCAAGCCGGCATCCACAGGGTGGAGAGCGCCAAGACAGCGATAAGGCTTAACAAACGCACGCCACGCAATGTCCGCTTGCGATTTCCCGCCGATACCACCAGTCCCAGGAAGCCCGGAAGCAGCAAGGCATAGAAGATCCCGCGGCTGCGCCCCAAGGGACCTTTGTCCAACCTTGCCGAGGGAGCCATGGTCGCGATCATCAGCGTCTCGCTGGTCGCTGAGGCGGAAGTGAAGGTGCAGGTCGCTTCCGAAGGCAGCGTCGTTTGGTTGCAACTGTAGCTTAATGTCTGATTAAAGCCGCCTAGTGGAGTGATGGTCAGCGTCGTCGTCCCGCTCTTCCCGGGAGCGGTAACGGTAACGGGGTTGGGACTGGCCGCGATCTGGAAATCCTGCACGCTTAAGGTCTGCGCCGCCGAGGTCGAGTTCGCGAAGTTACTGTTCCAAGGGTAGCTCGCTGTGATCGGGTACGTGCCCCCGGTGAGAGCGTTAGGATTGTAGTTGAAGGTTGCGGTGCCGTTGCTGAGTGGTGCGGTCCCTACCATGGTACTACCGTTGACGAATTCTAAGTTTCCCGTCGGGGTGCCTCCGCTGGACGTTACCGTGGCGACTATGACTACTGGACCACTTGAGCCTGCGGTCACTGATGTCGGCGCGAGAGTTATTAATTTCGTGGTGGTTGCAACAATAGTAGAGATCCAGTTCGTGAGCAGATTCGCTACGTTGATGGAGCCGAGGCCGGTAGCCTCATCGTAGCCGGGAGTGACCAGGTAGCCGCTGAGACCGCCGGTAAGCCCATGGGGACCCGCCGTGCTGTTGTTGCACATGCTTGGCGTGGTAAGGACGCAGTTGGTGACGCCGCTCGTGGTTACGGTGACATCGTTAAAGACATTGTTCGCGGGTGTTGCCGCGAGAGTGTAGAGCTGGGGATTAAGCGTACCCTGTGTTCCTTCCTTCTGATTCAAGAGAGCAGCGATACCAGCCATGTCCGGCGCGGCGGCCGAGGTACCAGCAAAGACTACAAAGCTAAAGCTACCGCCGCTCTGAACGCAGCTCCCTCCATTGGCAGCGAGACAAGCGAAATAGCCGTCGTGACTGGAGGCGCTGAAGGCAAGATCCGGGGTGTAGCGGCCGGCCCGCGCACTGGGAACTCCAGTGCCCACTTGCCAAGGTGGCGTAGGTGTGATGAAGGCACTAACCCCGCCTCCGGTGCCCGCTACCTGGACCTGCATCTGACCATTAAGAGGCTCGTTCCAAGCGCCTTCCGGGATGTAGCTGAGGGCCGATTCGAAGCCGGGTCCGTTGGTTGGGCTCCAATATTGGGTGGGGTTAGCGAAATCGGCGAACTCGGTGCCGCCGACACACGTTGCCCAACCGGAGGAACAGATGAAATTCGGGCTGTGAATTTGGCTCGCGGGCGGAGTTTTGAAAGCCGTATCACAGCCAGCCGCGCCGGAGTCTCCGGAGGAGACGAAAACCGATATACCTTCTCCTGCAGCCTGCTTGAATACGCTGTCCCAGAATTGGACTCCCGCGAGGCCGGCGTTGGCTTCGCATGCCCCGAAGCTAATGCTCATGATCTGGGCTGGGACCGGCATGGTGTCGACAACATACTGGGCGTCCACGCCGATGCCGTCCACGGTCTGGCTATCGGCGCTGACGACGAGAAGAATAGTTGCGCCTTGAGCGATGCTGCCGGATCGGGTGACATCGAGGGTTGCTTCACTCTGATCTCCGGAAGCGCCACCGGTGCTCTTCGCCGCTCCGGGATCGAGGCCGCCGCGAGGGACAACACCATTCGGCGGGTTCAAGTTGATAGTTACGCCCGCTAGGCTCGCAAAGTTCGTGATGTCCGGGACGTAGACGCGGGAACGGCCAACGATGGCGATGGTCTGACCCGTACCGTTGATGCCGCCCGCGACCCCATTGATGCTGTAGATAGTGGCGAAATCCGTCGGAAATATGATGTGGCTGCCGTTGGAGAGTGTAGCCTCCGGCTCGGTAACGATTCCCGAGTCCGAAGCCATGTTGTGCGACGGCAGATGCACAGTTTCCGCTCCATGCTGCGGATAAACGTTGATGGTGTACAGGCCGCTGATGGACTTAATGACCTTCCCCAGGGCAGCCGGAATTTGCGGTTCGGCCGTGATGGAGATGCGCTTTTCCCCGTCAACCGTGAAGTAATGCATCTCCGATCCAAAGGCATTGGCGATCCCCGAAGCCGGACCGCTGAAAACAATTCTCTCCCGGCTATTGGAGATGGAGTCGACGTGGAGACTCTGCGACTGGAGCCAAACCGTAACCGCGTGGATGTCGTGCGTGGAAACCCCGAAGCGCTTGCCGATCTCCACCGGCGTGAGCCAATGGTGGTAGTCGGGCGAGACGGGATTCTGCTGGTCTTGCAGGAATTGCGTGTACGCCAGTTCGCCCTGGGGTGAGTGGGCGAGGACAACCGTGAGGCTCTCAATCGAGAGGTCGGCGGGAACTGCGCCAACGTCGTTCCGAGCGTTCGCCCACGCCGGGTGATGACCTGTCAGTGAGACACGATTTGCCGGATCGACGGGCGTGCGCACCAGATCGGCAGTCGGCGCGTGCGCCCACGCAGTGACGCACAAGGCCAACAGAACCGAGCACAGCGTGGAGAAAACGAACCCAGAGCGGCAAGGAACAGCATCGCGATCCGGCGTTGCAGGGAGCATCACGTCCTCCAATGACTCTAATAAGTTGCGCCAGGGATATACCTACCGCTGCGAGGGAAGGGTGCAGCGGACGGGGCCGATTATCGTGGAACTCAAGACCAACGTCAACATAATTCTCATTATCAGTTCGTACCAAATCGGTTCGTACCAAACAACTTTGGTTCCGGAAAAAGAATCGGCGCGCATCCTTTTCCCGATTCCGGTCCAGAAAATGTCCTCGCATACCTACGTGATCTGGGTGGCCTATCACTCGACCCTTAGATTGGGCCAATGGGAGCACGCGGAAAATTTCATCTTCTTATCATTGCGTTCTTAATCTCTGGTGCTGCCAGCGCTCAAGATTTGCCCGAGATCTCAACTACCCACAATTTCTGGGACGCAGCCAACAAGATACTTTTTGCCAGCCACGCCGGTTTGGAAGCCCTGGATTTTGGCATTACCCATCGGAACTTGAGCCATGGAGGAAAAGAGGTGGACCCCATGGCAAAGACGCTCTGCGAAAGTGGAACCGCTGGCCAGTTGATCTTTTTCGGAGGAAGAATGGCCGGCGTGGTTGCGATCAGCTATCTTTTGCACAAAACCGGCCACCACAAACTGGAGCGCGCCTTTCCGATATACGCCAGCGGCGATTCCGCATACGGAGTGGCCTACAGCTTCGCCCACCGCTAGTTCCCGAAGCGAACCGCAGACCCTACCTTGCCCGCGCCAGCACCAGGGTTACGTCATCGGGCTGTTCATTGGCGCCAATCCAGTCATCCACGGCGGCAGTCACAATTTCGCTAATGCGCGGCAATGGCAACTCACGATTCTCCCGCAACAAATCGATCAACCGCTGCTCGCCAAATTCGCCAAAATCATTTTCCGGTTCGGTTACACCGTCGGTGTAAGCCAGGAATATTTCGCCCCGCCGGAGCTCGACCGAACCCTCTTCATAGCTTCTGTGATCGAACAGCCCGACCACGGTTCCGCCGCACTCCAACCGGCGAATGGAACCGTCCTCGCTCATGATGATGGGCGGCAGGTGCCCGCCATTGCTGTAGGTGAGCTTGCGCTCTGCGCCGTTGTAAATCCCCAGGAACAACGTCGCATACTTTTCCGGCGGCGTGCTTTCGTAGAGTTGGTGATTCAGCAGTGAGAGCAAGGCACCCGGAGACACGTCGACGCCGCGCAATCCCGAAGCCAGCATGACGTCGGAACCAAGCGCCGCGCCCACGGCTGCGGGTTCATGCAAGACGGGGATGTCCTGCAGGCTGTAGGCGCGCACCGCGGAGTGGATGGTCGCCATCAGCAGTGCGGCTGAGATTCCTTTGCCGCTGATGTCGCCCACGGCCAGAATCAGCCGATCCGAATCCAGAGTCAGAAAATCATAGTAGTCGCCGCTTACCGTTCGCGCCGGACGGAAGAACCCGTGTACTTCGAGCGACGCGAGTTGAATACTCTCACGAGGAAACAATTGCGCCTGCACTTCCTGAGCGATCGCCAGTTCATTCTCCAGCCGCTGTTTCTCCTTCTGCTCTTCGATTAACTTCTCCAGCGAGGCGGTCATGGAGTTAAACGAGTTCGCCAGAGTAGCGACCTGGTCATTGGACCTCACCGGAATGCGATGGCGGAAGTCGCCACGGTTGACGTGCTGGGTGCCTTCGTAAAGTTGAGCTACCGCGCCCGTCACGGTGCGCGTCAGCCGCCAAGCGATGATAAGCGCGACAACCTCGATAAGGCCGAAGATGATGGCGACGAACAGCAGCACAAATTCCACGGTGGGAGCAAAATCTCCAAGCGCGCCAAACAAACGCTCATAAAGCTTGGAGACCCGGGTTTGCACAATGATAGCCGCCGGGCTGGAGGTGTCTCCGGTATCCCAATTCACCACAAAGACGGTAGTGGGAAAGGTGACTTGACGATCTACTCCAGCAGCAGCCCCCGGCACTGTGCCAGCGGTAAAGGTGGGTGGCCGCCCCTTGCCAGTATCGAGCACATAGTCTCCCTCGGGCTTGCGCACTGTGATCGTCGTGTTCGGGGTACTCTCATCGGTGATATGCACACCTGACTTCGCTTGCGACTGCTCCACCTTATGGAGCGTAAGGCCAGTGGCATAAAGCGTGACTTCGCCCAGGTTGGCCGCCAAGTCCTGCAGCATCTGCTGATCGAGGGGTTCGCTGGAGAGAACGGTCAGTCTTCCTCCGTTCACCGGAGCGGTTTCCAGCGCGCGCAAAAAGAGTTGGTCGTGATCGCGCACCACGTCGCCGAAAGGACTCTTCAAGTACGCAGCAAGCGTCGGAGGCGCTAAGATCACGCCTGCCGGAGTGCTGTTTAGAATTAGCCTCTTGTCCAGCCAAACACAGACCTGGCGATTTGCCCAACCCTTGTCAGTCTGGCGCAAGCTCTCTATCGCAGCCGTGCTCGTGCCCGCGCCGCGCTGTATCTGGGACGCAAGCTGGTGCGTGATTGCGGAGTTCGTGGCCTCCAGGCTTTTCAATTCCGCGCTCAGGCCGGTCGTCACAATAAAGGTAGCGAACTGGCCGGCGAACAGATAAAACGAACCGAGTGCCAGCGCAACCAGCATGACTACCGGAATTACTCCGATGAACACATAGGTGACGATCAGCCGGTTACGCAGCCGCCAGAGTGCTTTCGCTTTCACCCAGCGGAATGCCAGGATCGAGAAAAGTACAATGACTAAGAGGCTCAGAAAACTGACCCATCCGCCGAGGCTGTCGCCGTAGGAAAGCTTAAGCAGCCCAAACACCTTCTGCAGCACAAACAGCAGCAGATCCAGGCCCAGCAGGTACCATGCGATCAGCGCCACTTTGCTGGTGGGCAGCAATCCCGCTTCGCTAAGCCGCAGACGGAGATAACGGTAAGACAGGGCCATGATGTAAAGCCGCATTATAGATGGAGACGGGAAACCGCGGCTTCAGGTTCAGGCGTCAGGCTTCGAATTCTAATTGGAACGCACACTCCAGCGGCCCTCGATGCAATTTTTGAAGCCTGAACCTGCCTCCAGACGCCTGCCCTTTCAAATCTCCGGATAGAAATCGAAGAACGCCTCCAGGCTGGTCTTCAATTGTTTTTCAATCTCATCCTTGCTGCCTTCGAGCAGGTGCATGGTCACGTGGGCCTCGCGGCCGTTTTTGAGTTTGAGGGTTGCGTCTCCAACTTCCGCGACTTCCTCGGAGGGCAGCAGCCGCAATCCATAAACGAGTGTTAGGTTCGCCATCGAGTGATTCTACCTGCTCAGGAATCCAGAAACCTTCCGTCCGAAGCCCGATGTGTTCTTCCTCTGCCTCCTCCGCGTACTCTGCGATTTAAGATTTTTCGCGATCTTCATTTAGAATGCCATGTGCTCCGAAACATCCTGATAATGCTTATCAGCATTGGCCTGGCGCAACTGACCAGCGCCCAGCAACCCGCGCAACCGCAGGTCAAGGTGAACATGCTCAATGTCTGTTCACCTTCGCCGGAGGACCGACAGGAAATTGCTTCCGCGCTGGCTCGTATTCCCAAGCAACCGCTTTTCAGTCCGGATTTTGAGGTCGATCGCGGTCGCTCGACGCTTGAGGAACGCCCTGATTTTCTTAAGGCGGGCGAGGGCGCGCAATTCTCATCCGATTCCGGAACTGCCGAGTGGGTGCGGATTCGTCGCGAGTTCTCCGTGCAAGCCTTGTTTTCGACCGTGCAGTACTCGTTTAGCCATGACCCGAAAAACATGGTGGAAACCCTGATCTTCCACGTGCGCGATCCCAAGGACTTAATGCAGGTTGCCATCGAGGACAACGCCTCTTCCGTGACCACGCCCGCAACCATGCTGAGCACAAGCACCCCGGCCGGCCGGATCAAACTGGAACGTTTTGGGAAGTCGTCGGTCGTGCTGGCCCGCTGCCCCGGAACTGAGGGAAGTCCTCCGCCGGACCAGAGTGCTTACGAGCCGCTGTTCCAGAGTGCGACTGCAATTGTGACCAACTATCGCAATCTTCTGGCTGCCCGAACCACGGTGCCCGCAGAGTTGGCCCGGGTCAGCACTGTGGAAGCGACCAAATCAAAACCGTCAGCGAAACCCGCGGCCAAAAAGACTGCGCCGGAGAAGTCCGCAACGGAAAAGAAATGACCGATTTTGCCTCGGCGTTATCCCGAGACCGATTTGGCGCGCTGTAGCAGGATACTTAGCGTAATCAATTCGGCCTGAACCGAAATCTGAAATTCGTAATCTAATCCTTAACTCTATGGACAATATCCGCAACGTCGTCGTTATGGGCTCCGGCTGTGCCGGGCACACTGCCGCGCTCTACACCGCGCGCGCCAATCTGGAACCGCTGGTGCTGGAAGGCCACGAACCCGGAGGCCAGCTTTCGCTCACCACGCTGGTAGAGAACTTTCCCGGCTTTCCCGAAGGCATTCAGGGGCCAGAGTTGATCGAGAACATGCGCAAGCAGGCGTCGCGCTTTGGCGCGGAGTACAAACACGGCCACGTGACCAGCGTCGACCTCAGCCAGCGTCCGTTCAAGCTCCACGTCGGTCATGAAGTCATCCACACCCGCACGCTCATCATAGCCAGTGGCGCCTCGGCTCGCTGGCTCGGGCTACCTCACGAGCAGCAACTAATCGGACACGGCGTTTCTTCCTGTGCCACCTGCGATGGCTTCTTTTTCTCGGGCAAGGAAATTACCGTGATCGGGGGCGGCGATTCCGCCATGGAAGAGGCGATTTTCTTGACTCGCTTCGCCACAAAAGTCACGGTCATTCATCGCCGAGAGCATTTCCGCGCCTCGAAAATCATGCTGGACCGCGCTCAGCACAACGAAAAAATTGCCTTCCTCCTCGATACCGTAGTGGAAGACGTACACGACGTTGGCAAGAAGGAAGTCACCGGCTTGAAGTTGCGGAATCTCAAGACGGACAAAGTCTGGGATTTCCCCACCAGTGCGCTGTTTCTGGGCATTGGCCACATCCCTAACGCGAAGATGTTCGAGGGCCAGCTCGATACCGATCAGGACGGCTATCTGAAGACGACGAACTACGTCTTCACTCGTGTGCACGGAGTCTATGCCTGCGGCGATGTGCAAGACCGTCGCTATCGCCAGGCGGTCACGGCTGCGGGCACTGGTTGCATGGCTGCATTGGAAGTGGAGAAGTTTCTGGAAGAGCAGGGGTAGTAGCAATGCAGGCGCGGGCGTCCGCGCCCGTGCGAGACTGCCGATATTCATGGAGGTGACACATGCCAAACGCACAAGCAACCTGTCCACACGTGAAAGAAATTCGCCAGGTCAAGCCCAGCGGCAAAGGCTGCAAGGAATGCCTGGAGATGGGCGATACCTGGGTCCACCTGAGGGAATGTCTCGTCTGCGGTCATGTCGGGTGCTGTGATTCGTCCAAGAACAAGCACGCGACCAAGCACTTTCATCAGACCAAGCATCCCGTCATGCAGTCCTTTGAGCCGGGGGAGAACTGGCGCTGGTGCTATGTAGACGAAGTTTTTCTGACTTGATGATTCACTCGTCACTGTGATCGCAGTCACACTGCGGATCATCCCTACTTGTGATACAAATTCCTGTGATCTTCATGCACGTGCAAGGTAGTCATAACTCCACCTTCTCTACCTGCGCAGGCGAACGGTGCTGAGGGCGCTCTTCATCTCTCTGTCGGAGAGCCATTGGCTGCGTGCCGTCGCCGAGCGTTCCTCCATCGGCCAGAAATTCTCCAGTCGTTTTGTTGCCGGCACTCAGGTAGAAGACGTGCTGCGAGCCACGCGCACGATCAACCAATCCGGCCTGAGCGTCTCCATCGACAACCTCGGTGAAAACGTCACCAACGCCGACGAGGCTCGGGCTAGCGCCCAGCTCTATCACCGGTTGCTGGACGATATCGCCGAGCAAAAGCTAAACGCCAACATCAGCTTGAAGCTCACCCACATGGGCCTCGACGTAGACGAAAAACTGGCCCACGACCTGGTGACCGGACTGGTGGCCAAGGCCGCGGCCATGAACCCGCGCAACTTTGTCCGCGTCGACATGGAAGGCTCGCCCTACACTCAGCGCACTCTCGATTTCGTCCATGAACTGCACCGTGCGCCCGGCAATCAGGGATGCGTGGGTGCGGTCATTCAGTCCTACATGCGCCGCTCGGAGAGCGATGTCGAGAAGTTGCTGGCTGAGGGCATCCGCATTCGCCTGTGCAAAGGCGCCTACAAAGAGCCCCCTGAGATTGCCTTTCAGCAAAAGTCTGAGGTCGATGCCAACTATGTCAAGCTGATGAAGATTCTGATGAAGAGCAAGGTTTATCACGGCCTGGCCACGCATGACGAAAAGATCATCAATCAAGCGAAAGCCTTCGCCACCAGCGAAAGAATTTCACGCGACGCGTTCGAGTTCCAGATGCTCAACGGCATCCGCCGCGACCTGCAGCAGAGCCTGGCAGGCGACGGCTGGCGAATGCGGGTATACATCCCGTTCGGAACCGAGTGGTATCCCTACCTGATGCGGCGACTGGCAGAGCGTCCGGCGAACGTGTTGTTCATCGTCAAGAACCTGCTGCGGAAATAGCTGTGCAAGATGCTTGTGTGCAGATGGCGCCCCGGCCGTCCGCGTCGAGCCGTGCTTGGCAGATATTCCTCCCTCGTTTCTGCTAGCATAAAAATACATGGGCAACCATGTCCAAACCGGGATTGCCGAAGCCTTTCCACCCTGGTTGGCCCCCAAGTCGGCGATGAGAATGTCGACCTCGTCCGCGCCGCTCTGACCATCGCCCGCACCGAACGCCCTGGTCTCGACATCGAATCGTACGTCACTCGCGTCGACGAACTCGCGCGCATGGCCGAGGCTCGCATCTCCGATGTCGGCGACGCCGTCCAGACTATCGCCGCTCTCAATCACACCCTTTTCGACGAAGCCGGGTTGCGAGGCAATCGCGAGGATTATTACGATCCCCGCAACTCCTTCCTGAATGACGTCCTCGACCGTGGGCTCGGGATTCCCATCACGCTGGCCTTGATCTACATGGAGGTGGGCCGCCGTCTCGGCTTCCCTCTGTTCGGCGTAGGCATGCCCGGACATTTCCTGCTCAAGCATTACGACATCGACGGCCGCGAGACGCTGGTCGACTGCTTCAATGGCGGAGACATCCTCAGTCCGCAGGATTGCCAGCGCCGTCTCGACGAAATTTATTCCGGCCAGATGACTCCGCGTCCAGAATTCCTTTTCGCCGTCAGCCGCCGCCAGATACTGACCCGCATCTTGAACAATCTCAAAACGGTTCACCTCTCCACGCGCAATTTCCGTAAGGCTCTGCCCTTGGTGGACCTGGTGCTGGTGATCTATCCGCGCTCTCCCGAAGACGTCAAGCAGCGCGCACTCCTGCGCTACAGCCTCGGCCACACCTCGGGCGCAGTGGAAGATCTGGAGCAATATCTAAAGATGTCGCCCGACGCCTCCGACGCCGACGAAATCCGCCAGACCGCACTCTCCATCCGCAGAATGCTCGCCTTGATGAATTAGGTGGATGAATTAGATGGATGAATTAGATTGATGAATCAGACCCCAGCCTTTCATCTCTAATTCAGACAGTTTCTGTAGGTGTGCGCACGCTCGCACGAGTGTGAAGGACGAAGTGCAAAATCTTTCATCTTGACAGCGCTCTGCCCATGACCCACAATGTCCCGTCACTTTTTCAGGCATCCGATTAGTAAGGTGTGTGGAAGGCCCATTTCCCCTTTCGCCGTCCCCCCGGCAAGGGCGTTTCCATTTTTCGGGGGTTGAAACCTAGTTATTGGCGGGTAGGTTACTCAGAGGGGTCCGGTAAAGAAAGCCTATTTTGTGTCTGAATCCCTATGCGTTGGTGATTAAAATTCAGGAGGAAATTTATGCGGCACAAAGCGCTCGTGATTTTTGCGATGACTCTAGTCTTGGCGACTGCTGCTTGGGCTAGTTCTGAAACTCTGCTCTACAGCTTCAACACCAGCGGCGACGGATATTATCCCTACTCAGCGCTGGTTGCCGACGCGAAGGGAAATCTCTACGGCACGACCCAGAGCGGCGGCACCAGCGGATATGGCACCGTCTTTGAGTTGCAGCTTTCCGGCGGTGCGTACACCGAAATCGTGCTCTATAACTTTACTGGTGGCACGACGGACGGAGCCTATCCGGAGTATTCCGCTCTGGTCTTCGACAAAGCAGGCAACCTTTATGGCACAACCTACCAGGGCGGTACTTACACTTACGGCACGGTGTTTAAGTTGACTCTTTCCGGCGGCAAGTGGACGGAAACCTTGCTCCATAACTTCGCCGGCCAGGCAGGCAAGGACGGGCAGGGTCCCCAGGCCGGGTTGTCTTTTGACGCGGCTGGCAACCTCTACGGCACCACGGAGTATGGCGGCCACGGCTACGGAACTGTCTTCCAGCTGAAACAGGCAAAAGGCAAGTGGACATACAAAGCGATCCATGGCTTTCCTGCAGGCAACGGTGGCTATTATCCCGTTGGCGGGATAACACCGGGCCCGAACGGCTACTACTACGGCACGACTTACTACGGCGGAACTACCTATAACGCGGGCACGGTGTACAGACTGTTTCTATCGAGGGGCGTCTGGGTAGCACAGAGAGTTTTCCTTTTCACCGGAGGGGCTGGAGGAACCTACCCCAATTCCAGTTTGACCATAGATGCAGCCGGCAACCTGTATGGCGCAACCTACCAGGGCGGTGCGAACAACCTCGGTACCATCTATAAACTCAAGGCGGGAAAGAACAATAAATACACTCAAAGTGTCATCTACAGCTTCCTGGGCGGAAACAACGACGGCGGTAATCCCTGGAACGCTGGTGTCGCCTTGGACGCGAAGGGTAATCTCTATGGCACGACCCGCTACTACGGTAGTCAGTACAACGAAGGCACCGTTTGGGAACTGAAGCTCACAACCGGCAAATACAAGGAGAGGGTCCTTCATCCTTTCGCGGACACCAACAGCAACGATGGCTATGATCCGCTGGCGGGAGTAATTCTCTTTAAAGGGAAGCTATACGGAACCACCTACGTCGGCGGCACTCATGGTGCCGGTACCGTGTTTGAGGTCACACCGTAATCCGCTTCTCCGGGGCCTGTGTGAGCTCTGCTTGTTGCACGTGCTCGCCGCCGGACTTCGAAGTCCGGCGGCGATTTTTCTTCTGAATCGAGCACGCACTCGCTAGCCGTCAAACAGCGCGCACTCCTCCGCTACAGCCTCGGCTACACCTCGGGCGCCGACCATTGGGAGTGGATGCCCGGCCTTGGGAGGCCTCTTCTCAAATACTAGCGGCGGCAACGGGAACACCCTATTTGTCTGCACCGCGGCCACCGGGTGGGCCAATATAAAGTAGTCGCTGGCAAAACAGACCCGATCGAACCATATGCCATGAGCGCCAGGCACGTGACGGCGGGCTGTCTACTCTTCCGGTGAGTCGGGTTCGGCCGGCGCGAGCGGCAACTTGGAAGCGCCGCCGAGAATGTTTCGTTCTTCGGGTGTGAACCGTTTCTTGTAAGCGTCGCCGTCAATCTGACGCTGGCGCGCTTCCGGAGGCATCGCCCGCAAGCTCTGGATGGCATTCCGCACTGCCTGGTGGCGATCCGGCGGGAGTTGTTGCATCTGCGAGTGAAGCTGCCGCGCCGTGTCTTTCTGCTCCGGCGTCAGGTGTCCCCAGGTGTCCATGCGGTGCAGCATTTGCTGCCGCTTCTGAGGCGGCAGGTTGTTGAAACGATCAAGTTGATTCTGCAAGTGCTGCTTCTGTTGTGGGGGAAGGTTGCGGAACTGGGGATCATTTTCCAGCGCCCTCTTCTGTTGCTCGGGCGGCAAATCCTTATGCTGGCGCAACCATTGTCCTGAGTGACCGTTCTGCGGAGGTTGTGGGCGGGGCACCGGACGCGGGGGTGAAGAACGCGGGGCGCGTTGCTCAACCGGATGACGGTTCTGCGCCATGGACGGAGCGCCTGTTAGCGCCAGCGCAAGAGCCGCTATCACGACCCCTCCCGTTATAAACTTCACCCGCACTTTCCCCCCATCTCCTAGATCACTCCATGAGCGAATCCCCGGACATGTTGCCGATCACGGATTCGCGCCCACATCCTGCTGCGCTTGCAGATCGTCGAGGATTTCAAAATCAGAATACAACTCATTGTTCCTGTCGAGCGCCTGCAAGTCGCCCACCGCCGTCCCCGGTTCAGCCACCATGGCTCTGGGTCCGTCCGGCGCAGGATTTCGACCAGCATCAGTGCGAAACAAAGTGATGCTCATCACCATGAGCACCGCCAGCGAAACCGCCAGCGCGGGCTTGCGAATCCACTGCCACCAGCCGGCGGGCTGCCGTGCCGCCTCCTCCCGCAGACGAGCCCGGAGCCGCACGTCGAAATACGGCGACGGCTCCGGCACTTGCCACTCATCCAGCAGCGCCATGGTCTGACGGAACTCATTCAGCTTGCCCGCGCAACCAGCACAGCTCTCGAGATGCTTATTCACTTCGGGCGTGACCGCGTCCAAGCCGACGGCCAGGTCCGGCATCAGTTCGCAAATCGCATCGCATTTCATAACTACATCCTTCATACAAACTCTTTCAATTGCCCGCGCAGGGTTTCATAAGCGCGGAACAATAACGACTTAATGGCGGACTCGCTCAGCTTCAGAACTTCCGCAATCTGGCGATAGTCCATCTGCTGATACTTGTGCATGATGAGCGCTATTCTCTGCCGTTCGGGCAACGCTTCCACGCGTTGCCGGATGGCAGCTAACCGCTCCCGCCTGACGATTGCCTCTTCCGCTGTGAGCGAACTGTCGGGCAGGTCCATCGTCAACCCAGAGTCGTGGTCCGGCTCGTCCAGACTGACTGTATTTTCCGGGCGCTGGTGCCGCGTGTCGCGCGCGTGATTCACCGCCAGATTGCTCGCGATGCGATACAGCCAGGTCGTGAACTTCGCGCTCGCTTCGTACTTCTCGCGGGAGCGATATACTCGCAGGAACACTTCCTGCGCCAGATCCTCTGCCACGGCGGTATTGTGAGCCGTGCGGTACATGAAACTCAGCATCGGCCGGCGATATTTCTGGACCAGATACTCGAAAGCCGAGTCATCCCCAGCTTTCACCCGCAGCATAATCTGTGCATCGCTCAATCCCTCACTGGATTGGTCGCCTGCCCTCGCCGCCGCGACATGAGACGGCACGCCTGCCATCGACAGCAACCCGCGATCCATGGCAACGCTGCTCACACTGGAATGAACCCGTCCGGGGTTTGAAAGTTGCGCGCCCGCGGAGTCAGGGAGAGGCTGGGAAGTCCCCTTGGGAGAGGGAGCTACGGGTACTTTCGCGGGGTTGAAGCGGCTTGGCATAAGCGGGAGTCCGGAGCTGCCAAGTTATAGGCTATCATGCCCGAGGTCCACGAAAAAACTGTTTCTTTGCTACAATATAGCGGCTGAGCGTGGGCGCTTAACTCAGCGGTAGAGTGCCACCTTCACACGGTGGAAGTCATAGGTTCGAATCCTATAGCGCCCACCAGTAACCAACGGGGGTTACGGAGGTTATCTCTCCTCCGTGCCCAGAATCTCCCCCTTGATTGAAGTGCGGCTGGCCGACAAGCTGCAGTTTCGGGTAGGAGTTCAGTAGTACCCGGTCGCAACTTTCACAGGATGACAGGTTTTATATGCAAGGAGTTTGGTAATGGGCTGGGTCGGCTGTGGGTTCTAGGAGGATCGCAAGTTGAAATCCGTGGGTCAAGCAAATACGCCGCAGATGGGAAAGGGATTGAACCCCAAGTTTCCTGTAAAGTCATTCGTCGCGTGCTTCGTCCTACTTTGTGGGGCAGCGGTCTTAGCATTTGCGCAGGCTGGCGCCATCAGCGCCGGCGGAAAATGGATGGAATTCGATTCGCAGGACGAAATGACCCTGGTCAAGAAGGCCAGATTCGAGCTTGAGGCCGACAGTTCATTGCCGGGAAGCCAGGCTAACCCCAAAATCATACTCTTCTGCACCGGCGGCAAACTTAGCTTAAGCGACTTTCGTCCCAATGCAAGAATCGCGCCGCCCAACCGTCCCGGCTTCTGGGGGCAGCCGCAAATGGAGGTCCTCGTCCGCGTAGACAATTCCCATAGTAATCACGGTTGGAACTGGGTGAACGGCCACTTCCTCTCCATGGATAAAGGCACAACCCGCGAACTGCTCGGCGCGCAGGTATTCAAAGTCGAAATACAGACCCCGCGCGGTCCAGAGATTGCAACTTTTTCTCCCGCAGGACTCGACCTCAACCGGGTCAAGAAAGCCTGCGATTTAACTCCGAAAAAGCCCTGAAGACTCAGCATGATTAGTTCTGCGTCAATGAAGGCGCGGGCGTTCCCCCCGGAACCGATGTCCCAGAAAGCGTTGCCCACCCCCGGCGAGAAAGATCCCAAAAGATCAGATAACCGGCAACCGCAGCGATCAGCAACAGCGCGACTCCCCAGAACCACTGCTCGAACACAAGTTTGCCGATCCCGAACAAGCATCCATAAACCAGCACGCAACCCATCACCCAGTTGAATGTGTTGCCCGCCAAGTCCCGCACCTCCGGCAGCTCGGGCACGAGCCGGGCGATATGTTTCCAGCCGTACACCGTCGGATGCACCCGCTTGTAGAACCCCACCAGAGTCTGCTGCGATTCCGGTTCCGTTACAAAGGTCGCGATCAACCATGCAATCGTCGTTACGAATCCGGTGATGAGCGCGGTCTTCGCATAAACCAGTGCATTGTTACCTGAAAACGAAATGCGGCTGAGCGCAATGGTCATGGCAGCCGCGACCGCCATCGCCGAAATTTCGCTCCATGCATTGATCCGCCACCAGTACCAGCGCAGAATATAGACCGCGCCCGTCCCGAAGCCGATATTTAATACCAGTTGCCAGCCCTGATTGATCGAGGTCAACTGCATCGCCGTGTAGCCGCTCCCGAGCACCAGCAGCACGGTGAAAATCTTGCTGAGCATCACATAGTGCCGCTCACTCGCACCCCGCACGAAAAAGCGTTTATAGAGATCGTTTACCAGATACGAACTGCCCCAATTCAATTGCGTTCCGATGGTAGACATGAACGCCGCCAGGAACGCCGCAACCATCAGCCCGCGAAGCGCCGGAGGAAGATAATCGCGCAATACCATGACATAACCTTGCTCGGGATTCTGCACAAAAGCCGCGCTGGGATGAAGTCCCCCGTTCGGGGAATAAACCACGATGGCCACCAGCCCGGTAATCACCCAGGGCCAGGGCCGCAGAGCGTAATGCGCAATGTTGAACCACAGAGTCGCACCCAGCGAGTTCTTCTCATCTTTGGCGCTGAACATCCGCTGCGCCACGTATCCGCCGCCGCCCGGCTCCGCCCCGGGATACCACGCCAACCACCACTGCATACCCAGGTAGACGATGAAGGTCAGCACCGGCAGAGTCCACAGCGCGTTCGTGGTCAGTCCAAGATGAAAGTCCGGCAAAAATGCCACCGGATCCGCGGTTTCGACTCCGGTCTGGCGAACATTGTTCTCGATCACCTGCAGATGCATTTGCAGCGCCTGCATCCCTCCAATCTTCGCTACGGCAACCCAGGCCAGCACGATAATCATGGTCATCTTCAAGGCAAACTGAAAGAGGTCCGTCACCAACACGCCCCAAAGCCCACCGATAAACGTGTAGAGTCCAGTGAACGGAATCAGGACGAAGATGCAAATCAGCAACGATGTGGAGCGAGGATCGCCCAGCGTGTGCTGAAAGACGTGGCCGCCGATCGCCACCTGCACCACGCGCCCTTGAGCAATCGCCGGACCCAGCAGAACCGTGATGATGCTCACCATGGCCTGCGTCACCCACCCCAGGATGAAGCAGTTCATGAAAAGCCCGAGATAGATGGCTTTGAACCCGCGCAGAAATGCCGCCGGCTTTCCACCATAGCGAACCTCGACCAGTTGGACGTCCGTCAATACCTCAGCCCGCCGCCAATAGCGCGCGAAGAAGAACACCGTCATCATGCCGCCAACGCACGATCCCCACCAGATCCAGTTTCCCGCGATGCCCTGCCGCGCAACCAGTCCGCATACCAGTAGCGGTGTGTCGGCCGCAAAAGTTGTGGCCACCATCGAAGTTCCCGCCAGCCACCAGGAAACATCGCGCCCCGAGATGAAAAACTCCTCAGTGTTCCCACTAGCGCGGCGACGGTAATAGAGGCCAATCAGCAGGTTAACCAGCAAATACCCAACGATGACAATCCAATCCGTAGAGGTAAGGGGCATGAGCTCTCCGTTTTACCGGGACATTCTATCTGTTCAGGCCCGGAGCGCCAGAGTAATCCTGCCGGTGCCCCCACGTTCGACAAACCAAGTTCGACAAACTAAGGCTCGACAAACCACCACGCTCCTGTCATTCCGAGCGAAGTCGAGGAACCTTGTGTTTGGCTGGGCACCCAGTGAAGCGCGGACTGGTCAAAGAACCAGCAGAGTGGAAGTGGAGCAGCTTCCGTCACTACGCACTGCGGGAAATTGGGATCGTCGAAATCGAGTCCGCATGGACAGCAGCGGATCGGAAACAAGAACAGAAGGCACCCCCGCGCGAGTGTTCCTGGGGCACCGCGCGAAAATTGGAGCCTTTCGCATACCCTAAGATGTTAGGCTAGAAACTCGCTAAATGGTCTGCACCAGGTGTCTCAGCAGGGCTAATGAGGAGACTTGTGTTGACAGAGTGGGTGGGATGGGATAAGTTCCTTCCGTAAAGGTGGAGTTGATGAAGTCGTGGCGTTGGACCTTGCTTGGTTTCGAGCTTTTCTTGTTCGCGCTGATCCTCGTGTTGCCGCAAGTGGACCTCCCCGATTTCACTTTTCACGGGGGCACCGCTCCGATCGTCGCCAAGTCGAAGGTATCTTCTCCGCCCCTCCTGTCCAGCATCACTACTCCCGGGCAGTCTCGTTTGCCACAAGCGCTCCGCGAAAGACGAAACCAGCCCGTTAGGCATGCAATCCCGCTGAAACCGCATACTCTCCTCTCGCTGCTTTGCACTCTCCTTTGTTAGCCGTGTGGTCTCGCAGTTGGTCCCTCTCAAATTGAACTGGATATAGGTTTGCTCCGCAAACGATCCGCGGAGCCCAGGGGCAGCCGCGGCAGGCACGGTGCTGGAGTTCGGAGGGGCCAGCCCATTCCTGAACGGCGGCTGCTCCGCTCAGATGCAAGAAGGAACTATCCATGCCCCGAGACCCCAGGAAAGTATGGCAGTATTTCGCTCACGCTCTGGTTCAGGAAGAAGACCCGGAAAAGCTCCGATATCTGATGCAACAGCTTCTTGAAGCCCTGGCTGAGAATGACGAACTGCCGAGTCTGAACCTTCCGAGGTCCAAGAACGCGCCGCCGGAATGAGCGGTTCTTGCGAAGGGCGGGTGTGAGCGGCATCACATCGTTGAAGGGGTGGCCGAACCTACAATACTGATACTCAGAGGCTGGAATTGAAAGGGTTCCAGTGCAGTAGTTTTCCGCTCTTACGCCTTTTGGGAAGCCGAGCCCGTGCAGATCAACGATTGGCAGTTGCTACAACAAGATTCGACAGTGCGCCTTCTGAGTTTGCCCACCCTTTTGGCCGATGCCATCGTCCCCCGCGAAGGGCGCGAAAAAGGGGGCACCCGCCCGCTCTGGGCCTAGTCACCTGGATGGTCGAGTGCTCGGGAGCGGTGACTTCGAAGATCAGAAGAATTCGCCCATCTGTGGAGCCTTATTCGCTGCGCCTGGGAACTGGGTCAGCCCAAGACCTTGCAGCAGCAGGCGACATAAACTTTGGTGTTGGTACAAGGTTTTCGACTGGTAACCCCGCTTTGCTTTAGGACTAATCACAAGGGCCGCTACGTGCCCGCCACCGTGCTGACCGTCGGAGCTAAATGACTCGTCGAATAAGATAACCAGCAACCCATCCTTTTTGAACATCGAACTTGCCATCAAGGGCCCGATATTCTTTTTCAACCAATTGTCAGCCTGGTTGAGACTGCCATCGTGGGCATCGTCGAGCATGTTCGGCACGATGAACGAGTATTGCGGCAGTTGATTGTTCTTCAGGTCGGAAGCAAACTGCGTGAAAGGAACCAGATTGTTGCGCTCGGAGCGGCTGTTGACCACGTCACTGAAAAACGACAACGGGTTGTGATGTCTCACGTAAGGGTACACATCCCCTCCGATGTATCCGACATTCGGCAGGCTTTCCGCGTACGACTTCCAGGTCTTGCCCCCAGTAAGCAGACGACGGACCGTATTGTCCGTGTCTACGGTGCCCATGAAAGAGTCGTCGTTGGTGACGATCTGACCCGTCGTCATCATAAAATAGTTACCAATCGAGGGATGAGTATTAGCATAGTACTGCGTCGCCAAGCCGTACTGCTTCGCCAATCCGTTCAGGTAAGGCATAGCTGAATTTCCGATCACGCTGGAATAACTGTGGTTTTCCTCTAGCACTACGAATACGTGTCCGAAGGCAGGTATTGTCCTTGCCCTGAAGGAAGAATGGGCAGCCCCCCACGACGCTGATGTCGGAGCAACGGCTGCAACTTGGCTGAAGCCCAAGGGTGCCACAAACAGCAGCCCTGAGAACACACAGACCCGGACCCGGTCTAAGAGGAAATGCGGCATAAGAACCTCCCGTTCAATGGATGAATTTCGCCGAGGTGACAAAGCGCAGTAACGAATCGCGATTGCTGAGATTCTAGACACGCATCTACTTGCGTTCAAGAACAAACTGAATTCTAAGAGACTCGGAAGTACATCGCATAAAGCTGACGAAAGAATATGGACGATAACCTGAAGAGAACCTTAAAATCAGCTACCACCCTGTGATTTGATCTACCTACCGGAACAAAGCGCTATTTGAGACCGCACCAGGTCCTTACCAGAAACAAGCCATTTCGTGGGCATGCCACTCGCGCGTCGCGGGCATGCTTGGGGGATCTTCGGCAGGCTAGCCAGGCATCCCGAATAGCGGCAGAGACATCCAAAACGCGGCAATAACTTCACCATTGGGGATGTCCATGCGAGGTCGCGCCTTTGAATTTATTCTGACTGCACTATGCGGGCTGATGGTTCCTCTGCTCTCTCACGCTCAAACCCAAGCCCAGTGCAGGTTCTCTACCTTTTCGGCTCCTTCAGGCTACTACTTGGCGGGAGTGAGCGGCATAACCTCCTCCGGAGTTATTGTTGGCCAACTCGAGAGCAAGAGTTTCCAGGATGTGGCCTTTGTTCGCTACCCGGACGGTAGTTTCATCATCTACAAGGCCCCGAACTCCTACAGCACGCGGTTGAGCAAGCGCAACGATGGGGGCGTAAACGTCGGCTCCTATCAAGACAACGACTACAACAGCCGCGTTCATGGCTTTGCTCTGCATGGCTCCCGGTTCGTGGCAGTGAATTATCCCCACGCGGCTGCCACGTGGCTGAGCGGGATTAACAAGCAGGGCTCGATTGTCGGTTCCTATGTCCTCTCCAATTCCCGGGGGAACGGATTTGAGCTCAACAATGGCAAGTACACCATCTTTCACTATCCCGGCGCCTTCGCCACAACCCCCAACGCGATCAGCGACAATGGTGTGATCGTGGGGGCGTATGCGAGCGGGGACATGTTTTACGGCTTCATCTGGCGGAATAAGACCTACCGGAGGGTGAATCATCCGCAGAGCGTTCTGGGTACCACTCTGACCGACGTCAACAGTTCGGGAGTGATCGTGGGCGAATATGACGACGCAGAAGAGTACCTACACGGCTTCATTTACAAAAACGGGAAATTCGAAAACTTAGTCTACCCCGGATCGAGGAACACGTTCGCAGGCGGCATCAACGACAATGGCGTGATCGCCGGGCAAGTGTTTTTCCAGGACGGCAGCAGCAAAGGCTACACGGCGCATTGCAAGTAGCGCTCCCCTGCCCAACCTAGTCGCTTACCCTTCCAAGATTTGCGCGCCTCCGGGGCTCCTCTGTCGAATAGCGTCCAATTAACTCCCCCCGCACCGGGGGCGCAATTTCGGCAATGCTGGTACGGATCGCATACCGATTCGGGGCGCTCCAGATGAAAATCATTTCACAGTGTTGCGAACGGGCGAGAATAAGTGCAGTGGGTGCCGTTCTTGAAGTGAAAAGGAGATTCCGATTTTAAGCTTTACTTAAGGCTGGTCGGTTCACATTGATGTGGCCGATCAAGGGCGGTGCTCAATAGCTTGTCGCGATCAAGCCGAAGCGGCTGATCGGGGGAGCATTTCGGTGCCATCTGTAGGAACAATATCCGAGGAGCTAAGATGAAACTCGCAGCCAAAACCCTCCTTTTCCTGACCTCTCTCGGGGCGACGTTCGCATACGCTCAAAACACAAAATTCCAACATGTAGTGGTAATCGTCCAGGAGAACCGAACCCCAGACAATCTGTTTCAAGATCCACTGCTAATTGCTAATGGCGCGGACATCGTACCCTTTGGAAATTCAAAAGGCCGGAGGATTCGCCTGCAGCCCGTCTCCCTGGTTACTTGTTATGACTTGGATCATGCCCATGGTGCGTTTAAGAAAATGTTTGACCGTGGCAAAATGGACGGAGCCGGCGATATCCGTGTGATCTCTGATCCTCCCTGCCACCCGCCCAAAGATCCCCAGTTCAGTTATGTGGACAATTCGACCGGCATCCTCAAGCCCTACTGGGATATGGCCGAGCAGTACGGGTTCGCAAACCGAATGTTTCAAAATAACCAAGGACCAAGTTTTCCGGCGCATCAATTCCTTCTTTCCGGTACTTCGGCGCCCAGCGTACCCCCAGATCGGTACAGCGATTGGTTTGTTGCGGAGAACCCGAAAAAGGGCTTTCTGGACACCGGGTGTACGGCTCCTCAGGGCGAAGTGGCCTTCGAGATTGATCCCACGGGCAAAGAATCTCCGGGGTACGCCCCTCCAGGCTTCAACCGAGGGTATCCATGCTACGAGCATGCCACCTTGACGGACCTCCTCGATAGCGCCGGGATCAACTGGAAGTATTACTCCTGGACGGCGCGCTCCATATGGACGGCACCAAACGCGATCAAGCATATGTGCCAACCCAGCTCGGGAGTGTGTACCAGTTACGACTGGACGCACGATGTCGTTCTCAGCCGGAATGCGATCTTGAAAGACATCAAGAACAACAATTGCAATAGCCTCGCTTCCGTGAGCTGGGTAATTCCGGACGGGACATGGTCGGACCACGCAAATCTGAACAAAGGCTTGGGGCCTTCCTGGGTTGGGTCCATCGTCAATGCCATAGGTCAAAGCAAATGCGGTTACTGGCGCAACACCGCCATCTTGATCACTTGGGACGATTGGGGAGGCTGGTACGACCACGTCGAGCCCCCTCAACCCTTCCGCGACCAGTACGAAATGGGTTTTCGAGTGCCGCTGCTGGTCGTCTCGGCGTACACGCCGAAGGGGTATATCTCTAACGTGCCACACGACTTCGGCAGCATCCTGCACTTCATCGAAGTAGTTTTCGGGCCGTCAGGCAGCCAACTGGGTCCGATTCCTCCGGGAACATACGCGGATACAACCCCTGATTACCTGCAGGATTTCTTCCCCCGTAACCAAAAGTTCCGCAAGTTTCACCGGATTCCGGTCGCGCACGGTGCAAACTATTTCATTCACTATGCTGGTAAGCCGCGAGACCCTGACAATGACGCTAATGAGTAAGATCACGCTTGAAGCAGTGCTACAGAAAGTGATCGGTTGTCCGGCGGAGCCATTGTTTGGCGAACCCAGCACGCTAGTTCAGTGGTACAGTTCCGAAAGGCGGAAAGCATCTGCAATCCGCCTTGAGAGTCTGATATCCCGGGGGATGTAGATCCGAATGTGGCGGAAGGAATTGTCGTTGGTTCTGGGACGGGCTCTGGCCATCTTCGCAATCGCTTTGACGCTCGAAAGTGGAGCTTTGGCGGCCGCTCGGGAAAAGGTCCTGCATAGCTTCTCTACGAATGGCAAGGACGGGATCCTACCCTTTGCACGCCTCACTTTCGACAAAAAAGGCAATCTCTACGGCACAACCGAGTGGGGTGGAGGAAACGGTTCCGGCGAAGGCACGGTGTTCACATTGACGCCTTCTTCCGGCGGCTCCTGGAAGGAGACTGTGCTGCATAGCTTCAGCGGCGACGACGGAGCAGCTGTCTATGCCGGTCTGATCTTTGATTCGGCGGGGAATCTCTATGGCACGACTAGCAGGGGAGGTGCTCATGGCGCAGGTCTGGTTTTCCAGTTGACGCCTCGGCACCAGTGCTGGAAGGAAACTGTGCTCCACAGCTTTGCTTTGGACTCGGACGGGAATGAGCCTTTCGCGGCTGTAGTCCTGGACAAAGCGGGCAATCTTTATGGCACGACGGCCGGCGGCGGCGCTTATGAAGGTGGCATTGCCTTCATGCTCACACCCAGCTCTGGTGGTTGGACCGAGAACGTGCTTCACAATTTCGGCGCCAACGGCCGCGATGGAGTGGAGCCCAATGTCGGCCTAATCTTCGACACTGCCGGCAATCTTTATGGAACCACCACGTGGGGCGGGGACTATTCTAAGTCCTGCTCCATCGGTTGCGGCACGGTGTTCAACCTGAAGCCCGGCTCGGACGGTGTTTGGAAAGAGCATGTGTTGCATCGATTCAACTGGTCCTCGGGTGGCAGCGACGGAACCGCTCCCTATGCCGGGCTGGTCTTCGATCGCTCAGGCAATCTCTACGGCACGACGGCCGGCGGTGGTATCTACAACCATGGCACCGTCTTCAAGCTCACTCGCTGTCCGGGCGGCGGGTGGACCGAAACCGTGCTGTACGCCTTCAAAGAAAACTTGAACGGGAATAGTCCATTTGCCGGTTTAGTCCTTGACAAGGCAGGCAATCTGTACGGCACGACTGCCTGGGGTGGTATTGGCTCATGCGAAGGCGGATGCGGTGTCGTGTTTAAGTTGACTCCCGGCGCCCAAGGCATATGGACGTATAGCGTTCTCCACAGGTTCACCGGAAACCGCGACGGAGCCCGGCCCTTCGCGGGTTTGATCTTCGACAAAAAAGGCAAGCTCTACGGCACGACCGCATATGGCGGGAAGGACAACGCCGGTGTCGTGTTTGAGGTCACGCCTTAGCTGGTTTCTCCGATCGACACTTCAAGGCGAAAAGTGATTGCCCAGTCAAGAAGAAAAGGGATCTAGTCGCGGATTGGACCCTGGGTTGAGAGTCTCGCACCCACCCTTTCGCAAGGGACGCGAACAGGGTGGGGCACCCGGCAGCGCATCGGGGGTGAGCAAAATTAAAGGCCTGGTTGGCTCAACAGAACTCAACCCAATGGTTGGCGACCAGTCAGTCCCGACAATGAGCTGGTTTCGCTTGTGAAAGAGCCCCCTCGAATCAGTTTGTTTCCCGCGGGGTACACCCTTCGCGGTGTTGTCAGGGGCACGCACGGCAAAGATTTCGCATCGGCAGTTTTCAACGGGGAGAAGCAAACCGCTTCTCTCCGGTTTTTCTTGGCGCCCCGTTCGCGAAGACTCGGTTCCGCTCAGTTCCGTCCGATGCAGATGTAGTCGACGACGTGCAGGGCAGTGCCTGAGATGGTTAGAGTCGTTGGCGTGCCCAGTGTAACTTGAACACGGCAAGCCGCTACCGCCGTCGTGTCGCTGCAAGTGCAAATCGGCGGGCTAGTGTACGACTGGGTAAAATTGAAGATGCAACCTCCGGGTATAATTGTGCATTGCCCTGCCAAGTCGGTATTAGTGGATACGCCACTCGCAATCGTGCCCGTACGAACCCCTGCATCGAACTGGTTCCGAATTGAGGTGTTAGTGGTTAGGAGGTTGGTCAGCGAGTTATTCGTGTCCCAGGCATACGACCCCACGAACGCATCCGTATCTTTTATTGTGTTGTTCTTGATTCCGTCCAGAATG
>DATNNO010000068.1:0-20371 GCA_035601775.1 Terriglobales bacterium
GAACAGCGTAGGCACGGCTTCTTCCGGAGGGAAGAAGCCGTACATACGCTACAACGTGAACAGTCCCGAAGGCCAGGTGATGCTCGCGAAATACGCGCAGGCGATCGAGATCATGAGAACCCTGCCGGACTACGACACTCATTCCTGGACCTGGTGGTGGAATACCCATTGGATCAAGGGCCCCCCGGCTTTCCTATGGGATTACTCCATGAAAAAGAAAGCAGAGGTCATCGCGGCCCTCCCGAAGGAGTATCAAGCCGATGCCGAGGCCGTATGGGACGGGTGCCAAGCCCACCCCTACAACCCGTCGAATCCTGAGCAATATCAGCAGTGGTATTTCCTGCCCTGGCATCGGCTCATGCTCAATGAGTTCGAAGGAGTCATTCGCGAGGTGCTGCACGACGAGACTTTTACGCTTCCCTACTGGAACCCGGTCACTGGAAACGACGCCGATTTGGTTCTGCCGGCCGTGTTCCGGGCTCCTGGCACCACACTGTATAACGGCACGCGCTGGCCCTGGGTCAACGGCGGCGAACGGATCGACATACTTTACCGGGACTGGCTGAGTCTGGACGCTCTCAACGAGGACTTTTACATCGACTCGCCAACGGGCAGCCACGGCTTTAATCCCAAGTTGGACACCAACCCTCATTTCTTGACGCATCTTGCAGTCGGAGGCGATATGGCCGATTTCGCCACGGTCGGCGGTGACCCGTTGTTTTATCTCCATCACGCCAACCTGGACCGGATTTGGGAAAGCTGGAATCGACTCGGCCACACCAATCCAACCGATCCCAAGTATCTCAATCGCACGTTTGCATATGGAGACCGGAGCGGCAAGCGCGTCGATCTGCCAGTCAGCGCGGCCGACCGTGTCGCGCAGCTCGGCTACGAATATGACGCCTATGAAAAAGCGCCCAAGCCGCAGCACCTGACCACCGAGGAGGCCGCCGCCAGAGAGCGCACATACAAGGCTCTCCACGAAAAGGCCATGGGCGGTCCGCATGGTGCCCACCATGAGCACAGCATGGAAGCTTCGACCAAGCAGGACACACCCTGAAGCGGGGGCGGCGACCGAACGGCATGACGCTTGTGGAATGTCCACCTGCGTTCGCAGATTGATCAACCTATACAAGTAAAGGAGAAAAAACAATGAAGTACGCCTTTGTCATCGCCCGGGTATTGCTGGGCCTGGTTTTCACGGTCTTTGGCCTCAACGGGTTTCTACATTTCTTCCAGAATCCGCCAGTGCCTGGTCTCGCGGGACAGTTCATGGGAGCTTTACTAGGGTCGCATTACTACGTGATCGCGTTCGGAACGGAAGTCATCGGCGGCGTGTTGCTGCTCAGTAACCGCTACGTGCCGCTCGGACTGACGCTGCTCGGACCGGTGATCGTGAATATCCTGAGCTTCCACATGTTTTTGGACTCAGAAAACATGGCGCCCGCCATTGTCGTCATGGTGCTATGGTTCGTCGTTTTCTCGCAGGTGCGCAGTTCCTTCGCGGGTCTGTTCGAGGCGAAAAATGCCGGATTGAAGTCCAGCAGCCGCGCCGAAGCGCTGGGTGCGGCATAGTTCGGGAAAAACGACGTTCGACCAACTGAACCAGGTCTGATCGAACAGCGGAGGAGGATGTTCCTCGGGCAGAAGCTCGGGGAGCGGGCGGAGGTAGCCTGAAAAACCGGCGGACGGTGCCGTCCCAGGCGAAAGGACTAAAGCGACATGATTATCACTTTTCTGATCGCAAAGATCATCTTAGGCGGCTATTGGCTGATGTTAGCTCCAGTTCTGTTCTTGCCATTGGGGACTGTTCTTCTCAGCCCGGAAGTACTGCGCGGAATCTTTGGATATGTGGTGCTTCCGTTAGCAGTCGTATTTGCGGGGTTAGGGGCGATTTTTCTATTCACTCTGACCTTGCCTGACGCAGTCACAGTACTTGCTGGAGTTCAGGCAATCTGGTTGCTGGCGGCTGCGATTACGCTTCTTGCTCGGAACGGAAAACAACGTGGCAGCCAGTCTCAAGAACTTCGTACGGCAAAATCATCGATCACGCGATAAAGGAGGAACACATGGCAGTCTATGTCATTGCAAGTCTTACGATCAAAGATGCGGTTCGGTTCGAGGATTACAAACGGACGGTGCTGCCATCGATGGAGAAGTACGGTGGCCGATTCGTTGCCCGCGGCGGCCCGATTCACGTTCTCGAGGGAGAGTGGCCGCGCGAACGGCTGATCATCGCCGAGTTTCCCAGCATGGAGCAGGCGCAACAGTGGTGGGGTTCGCCAGGATACGCAGAGCCGAAGGCGCTGCGCCAAGCCACGGCTGACTCGGAATTGGTGATTGTCCAGGGCGTGTAGTCGAAGGTCAAACGCAAAAAGGCAAAGCGCAAAAAGGCAACGCGCAAGAGGACCCATCGATCATCGGGTCATCACACGAGTGGAGGTGAATCATGAAGGTGTGTGTTGTTCATCGTGCTCGGTTCATCATAAGAACCGTTCTCGCCGTGGCACTCAGCTTCGCCTGCCTAGGGTCGGGCATTGCGCAAACCGTGGCAAACGGCACATCTTCGCGCAAAGACACGTGCGCCCAGAGGTATGTTGGCCGGCAGGTCCGCTCCGGGGGGCCACGTTAGATCCGCATAGTCGGACGGACTAGGCTGCCACTCCGATACGGGGGTGGCGTAGCTAACGCGCGCATTGATGGAACGGCCAAGGTCGAGCACTAGCAACAACGCAATTGCTGTCAGCGCGATGTGACTGCGCTTGAGCCGAGCAAACCTAAATCGTTCTGGGGGTGTTATCGAGACCATAGGGCCGCTCCAGGTGGTTCAGAAAGTTTGTGTCGCCCAGTAGCCTCGCCAGCGGATCAGCCTCCTTCCCGACAAGAAGGAATCCCATGCGATGCCGACTACCAGTTCATGCCGATTTCCGCGGATACTAGCACACGTCGATGGATCGCGGCAGGCTTGGGCGATAGATCGCAATACGTCGCGCAGTGTTCTAATAGTCGGCAGTAAGGTTCCCAGAAACGGGCTTGTGGGCAATCGGACCGCGAACTGCACCCACCAGCGCTACGTTTCCCACAAGCCGACTTCTGGGGAGTCATCGGGACTTGCCCAGTTGGCAGGGTTACGAATCTTGCACCAATTAGACGCACCTTTCAGGATACTGGAGCTGGGGGCGAGAACTGAGTGGGGTCGTTCGCAACGTGCGCTGAAAGCACGGTTGGCTCTAACATCCGTTGGCGCGGCTTCAATACGCACCTGAAAAACGCAGCGGGCAGGCGAGACTCTCAGCTCTGATTGAACATGCGCTCGGGGTCGGAGTCTCTCCAGAGGGCGAGGAAATCCTGGTAGTAGCAATTTGCCCTCAATGAACATAACCGGCGTCATTCGTTGACTGGCGGATGCGGCGTCCGTAATATGAAGCGAACGAAAACCGAGTCACCTTCCGAAATGATCGGCGAAACCATCTCGCACTATCGCATCGTCGAAAAACTGGGCGGCGGCGGTATGGGCGTTGTCTACAAGGCCGAGGACACGAAACTCGATCGCTTTGTCGCGTTGAAATTCCTGCCGGACGAGGTGGCCAGAGATCCGCAGGCCCTCGCCCGTTTTCGGCGCGAGGCGAAGGCGGCATCAGCCCTCAATCATCCCAATATTTGCACGATTCATGAGATTGACGAGCAGGACGGCCACACATTCATTGTCATGGAGTATTTGGACGGCGTGACGCTGAAGCACCGCATGGGCGGCCGTCCGTTGGAAACTGAACCCCTGCTTTCGCTGGCGATCGAGATCGCAGACGCGCTCGATGCCGCGCATGCCGGGGGCATTGTGCATCGCGATATCAAGCCCGCGAACATTTTCGTTACCAAGCGCGGGCACGCCAAAATCCTCGACTTCGGATTGGCCAAGGTCGAGCCGCTGACGAAAGAAATTTCTGACGGCGCGACCGCAGCCACGATCTCCGACAGCCATGAATTTCTTACCAGCCCAGGCACAGCGGTCGGCACAGTCGCGTATATGTCGCCGGAGCAGGCGAAGGGTAAAGACCTCGATTCCCGCACAGACCTTTTTTCCTTCGGGACGGTGCTATACGAAATGGCGACTGGGACGTTGCCGTTTGCGGGCGACACAGCGGCGACCATTTTCGACGGCATACTGAATCGGACGCCCGTCCCGCCGCTGCGCTTGAATCCCAATCTTCCACCCAGGCTGGAAGACATCATCTGCAAGTCGCTGGAGAAAGACCGTGATCTGCGCTATCAATCGGCCGCGGAACTGGTCAGCGATCTGAAGCGCTTGCGGCGCGACACGGAATCGGGCAGGGAGCCGGCGCAGGAGTCTGGTTCCGTCCGGGCTTCCAGCACCGGTGTGCCTGTTGCGCAAAGTGAGGGTGCTTCCAGCAGTTCGGTGCTGGCGGCTGCGGCGCGACAGCATAGAACTGGACTCGGAGTGATCGCGCTGGTCGCACTGCTGCTGGTGGCCGCGGCCGGGTTCGGCATCTATAGCTTATTTTTCGCCGCGCGTCCTCAGGCCTTTCAGAGCATCAAGGTCACGAAAGTCAGCGGTACCCACAATGCGAAGATCGGCGCCATGTCTCCCGACGGAAATTATCTTGCCTACGTATTGAATACCGAGGGCAACGAGTCGCTGTGGCTGCGCCATCTCTCCAGCGAAAGTAATGTGCAAATTATCCCGCCGCAGCATGTCGCATACTCCGCGCTGCGATTTTCGCCCGACGGCAGCCATATTTATTATTCGCACACGCTACTGGCCAGCGGTCCTGCATCGCAGGAGTACGATCTTTACCGCATTCCCGTGCTGGGCGGAACCCCTCAGTTGCTGGTCAAGGATGTCGACTCAAATCCCAGTTTTTCTCATGACGGGCAACGCTTTGTTTTCCTGCGCGCCAATGATCCGGATCCGGGCAAATACCATCTGATCATCGCGAATGCCGACGGCAGCGACGAGAAAAGCATCTTCACCGGACCCATGGCCAATCTGATGTTCGATGCAGCCTGGTCGCCGGATGGGAAGACCGTTGCCGGCGCGATCATGGATCAGACGGGCGATAGCTTGAGCTCCGTGATTGCGATCGATCCGGAGACCGGCAAGCAGCGGACGATCTCCAAGCCCCCGTTCACTTTTATCAACAAAGTGTCCTGGCTGCCCGATGGGAGCGCGCTGGCAGTAATAGTGCAAAGTGCAGACACTAACTTCAATCGGCAACAGGTTGGATTGGTCAGTTATCCGGAGGGGAAGTTTCGTCCCATTACCGCCGACACCAATGACTATGCGACGCTGAGCGTGTCGTCCGATGGAAAAACCATTGCAACTCTGATGCAGCAATCGGTGCGCGACGTTTACGTCAATTCGGGCCAGAAAGCTGATTACTCCGACGCCAAACAGGTTACCTCTGGAGACCCCATACCCGCCATCTCGTGGGCGAGCAACGGTCACCTGCTGGCCGAACAGTACCCGTCCATTCGGGTGATGGACGTGAATGGTGAAATCAAAGGCGAAATTGGAAACGAGAAGGACTCCTCCGCGATGCAACCGAGCGGGTGCAGCAACGGTCACGTAGTCTTCGCGCGGGGAATGATGAAGACCCAGGGCGTAAGTGTCTGGCGGAGCGATGCCGATGGCACGGGCTTGCGCCGTGTCACCGAAGGGAAGCGGGATCTGTACCCTATGTGCTCGCCCGATGGGAAGACAATTTTCTATATCGACACGGTCGCTTCTGTCTACATGAAGGCCCCAATCGATGGCGGTAACGCGGAACGCTTTTCCAGCGCCTTTGCCGCTACTGCCGAGGGCTACGACATTTCGCGCGACGGGAAGATGGCGGTACTGGGCACCTACGATTTCAAAGCTCAGAAGCCGAACATTTCTCTGGTGTCTCTCGATTCAGGCAAGGGGTTGCGCACTTTCGAGTATGATCCGCGCCATCATGGGTTGCTGCGCTTCGGCCCAGACGGCAAGGGGATCGTCTATCCGATACGCGAAAAGGGAGTGGACAATCTGTGGGTGCAACCCCTCGACGGCGGTCCCGGCCGGCTGCTGACGAACTTCACCGCGCTGAAAATCTACTGGTATCAATGGTCGCCTGCCGGCAAGAGTCTGGCTTTAGTACGGGGAGATTCACCGTCAGACCTGGTGCTCATCCAGGATTCTCCACGGAAGTAGTCAGAACCAGCTTTGGCCGACTCCGGACGAGTTGTTGGCCGTACGGAAACTATCCAGAAACGGGCTTGTGGGAGAACGATGGGCGATCTCCCCGATGCGGACTTCTGGACAAAATCGGAGGCCGTGCTAGACGTAAGTTCCGGTTAGCTCGTTATCCGCCCACGATCCAAAAGCTAATCTGGCCCTCCCGCGCGCGAACGCCTTCCGCAATCGGCTTGATGGCGAGGCGGCTGCTAAGAAGAAGCTCGGCAACAGGCCGAACAGAAGATGGCACCGAGGCACGGGAGCCGTTGTTCGGAGATTGATCTCACGTTCGGAGTTGCCGATAACCCTGACCCACCATACGACGATCACTCGGAGCGCAGCGCTTGCATAACATCGACGCGCGCAGCGCGTGCGGCGGGCAGCACCGACGCGATAAGCGCGACCGCCATCAGCACGAATGCAGAGACAAACACAGGCAATGCGCCCGGCATCTTGACGTCCAGGAAATATCTTCCCGCCAAACGCGCCAGCACGAAGCCGAATGCCGCGCCTGCAAGTACGCCCGCCGCAGCCATCACGGTACCCTCTGCGATCACGCCCTTGAGGAGTCGCTGCGGCTCCGATCCGAGGGCCAGCCGGATACCGAATTCCCGCGTCCGCGCGCTCACCGAAAACGCCAGCACGCCCGCGACGCCCACCACTGCAATCGCCAACGCGACAGCCGCGAATACGCCAAAGACCAGGGAGTTTAAGCGATCCGGCGTGAGCACTTCTGCACGAATGTCTTCCAGAGTAGCGGCGCGCTCAACGGGCTGTTCGGAGGACATGTCGTGAATAATGCGCGTGACCGAAGGGACTAGCGAATAGGGATTTGCAGCCGTGTGAATGAAGAGACGACCGCCAAAAATTGCACCTTCGTCAAAAGAACTGTAAATCGTGGGCGTGGGTTCAGGAACGACGTGTAGATCGTCAATGTCGGCGGTGACGCCGATGATGCGGTGCGGCGCCATCAGGCGCGCCTTTTCGAGGTCGGTCCCGGTGGCGAATTGCAGCACGGGATCCGTCCAATAGACATGTCGGTTAACCGCATCCTGGTTGGGGAACATGCGCTGCGCGAGACTCTGGCTGACGATAACGACAGGCTCTTTATTATTATCTTTATTGTCATCAAGCGCTTTGAAATCGCGGCCGGCAATGATAGGAACGCCAAGCGCCGCAAAAAATCCGGGAGAGATGGAACGCGACTGCGCCCGGGGATCCTCCACACCGGCCGCATGAATGTGTCCGTCACCGGAGAATTGCAGAGTGCCGAAACTGCCATCGCGCCAGGGAACAACGTCGCCGAACGCGGTCTCACTCACGCCCGGCAGGGCGTCAATGCGACGTATCGTTTCCTTGTAGAAATCGACGACCTGCTGAGGTGTCTTCCCATAGGAAATAGCAGGAACATCGATAGCAAGGACGTGCTGAGTATCCAGTCCTGTCTGAGTCCTTTGTAGTGCGATCAGCGTCGTGATCAGCGTACTTGCGCCGGCCAGCAACACGAAGGACGCGGCGATTTGTGTCACAGCGAAGATCCGCTGGCGGCGGCTCGTGCTGCCGGTGATCCGTGCACTTCCGCTGGATAGGTTCAGCCCACTCGGCCTGCCCGACGTGCCGGAGCCAGATGTGCCAGAGGCAGTGGGCAGGCGCGGGACAAAGGCGAGAATCACCGCGGCGACGATTGCCAGCGCTGCTCCGACCCAAAGCAAGCTCGAATCGACTCTGAAATCGAGAGCACGGATGGAGAAGCGCGAGGCGTAACGGGCCAGGACGGCCACCATCGGCTGCGCGCTCAATACACCGATAGCGGCGCCAGCGCCGCAGAGCAGTAGGCTTTCGGCCAGCAGCATGCGTCGCAACGCGCCTTTGCTCGCGCCGAGTGCCACGCGAACCGCCAGTTCCCCTTCGCGGCGGACCGTCCGAGCCAGAACCAGATTGGCAACATTGGAACACGCGATGATGAAGACCAGACCTGACGCTGCCAGCAGCACCAGCAGCACGGTCCGGGCGCCCGAGGTGATCTGGTCACGAAGCAACTTCACTCCGATCTGAAAGTCCGATGCCTGCGCATAGGCTTCAGGGTGGTCGTTCTTCATCGCGGAGTAAGCGGAGCGTAACTCAGCGCGAGCCTGATCGAGGGTAGCTCCGGGAGCGAGGCGGCCGAAAAGCTCGGTCATGCGATGGATGCGGCCAGTGACCATGGTCGCGGAAAGATGATGCGGGCTGGTGACGATGTTCGAAATAATTTCGGTATCTTGCGGATACGGGACGCAAGGTTCGAGGACGCCAATGACGGTCGCAGAGCGATCACCGATGCTACCGAGGCGAACGGTTTTGCCGAGAACCGAAGGATCCTTGTGAAGAGCGGTCGTCCAGAAACGGTAGGTGAGAACGACGACGCCGGCAGCTTGAGGACCGTCGTCTTGGGGGCCGATGAGGCGACCGAGCACGGGATGAAGGCCCATGACGTCAAAATACGTGCCGCCGACAACGCCACCTTGAATGGAACGAGGCTCACCGAGGCCGATCATGGTGAAGTCCATGGCGGAGAAGTCGCCAAACGCGCTCAGGGTTTTCACGTTCGCGCGCAAATCCTGTATCTCGGGTACGGAAAACGCAGCGTTTTCTTCGCCGATGCCGGGAGCGCTCTGCCGGATATAGATCAGCCGGTCCTCGCCGCGATTGACAAGAGGCTTGAGGAGGACTCCGCGCACCAGCGTGAAAATGGCAGCGTTCGCGCCGATGCCGAGCGACAGTGTGAGAATTACGGCAATTGCCAGCCCTGGAGTACGAATCAACGAGTGAGCTGCAACCCTCAGATCGCGCACGAATGACATAATCTCACCCCTCCCTGCCGGAGTATCAGCATCACACTTGCCAATACTAAGTGCCACATTGTAAACGACTTAATATGCGATCAGTGAGTCTGGGCCGTCCGTTTCCGGACACCGCTATGGCAAATTCGGACACTAAAACGCATCCCTGGCACTCGGACAGGATTGTTCCCATTCAATTCGCGGGTTGTCGGCTACTCGGAAGTTGGCCCGAAACGCTCTTGTGGGAGATCGATTTTCATGATCTACTCAGAGCCGACTTCCCGTTCCTAAACCGGTCACCTTCGTCCTAACGTCTTACCGCCGATCAACAAGCCGGCGGCGTGGTGGACGCCTCCGCGTGCTGCTGGTACTCCAGCGGCGCGATCGCTTTATTGGGCCATGCTGTCTGGAGGGTAAGCAGAATGTTCAACAATAGCTTCGTGGCAGTTGAGCTTGTGAGCCATGGGTCTGGATTGAGGAAACAGCTCATCCCAGGAGGTGTGGGTGATCGCCATGGGTGATTTGCCAATATCCTACCGCCAGATGTTCCTCTAAGTTCTTTGGAATGATGGTGGCCGGGGGACGGAGTTGAACCGCCGATGACCAGCCTTTTCAGAACTCGGATTTCCAGTGTTTCCAACAACTTCAATGGTTGCCATGGGACTGCCAAACACTGGAAAATGCGGGCAAGACGGAAGGATCGTGGGTGATCGCCATGGGTGATTCATCTATGAATTTTCCGGGTGACTCGAACCCCCGATCTCTTAATGTTAACCTCCAATGGCAACCTTGGCCAGGGTCCCTCTCCGCCTCATTCGCTGAGGAACCCGTTTAGCGGGAGCCCGCTGCGACTGAGATACAATTCTAGTTTCGCGGGAGGTCGTGGTGCGATTTTCCCTGATTGGAGCGAGAGCTGTCCTGCTAATTGTCCTCACTACTTCCGGATCCACATTGGGACGCTCAGAATGTCTTCCTAGGGGCATTTGGGACATGTCCACACACATTGGCTACTTGGCGCAGGTAGACCATTCGGTTGTAGCAATAGACTTGCGGAATGGAAAGACTGTGTGGACGTCGTCAAATGCGAGCGCACCGCTCGCGTTGTCTGAGGGAGGACTCCTTGCGGCGTCGGACGATAAGTTATGGAGATCAGGGCAATTCACTGTCGCCATTCTCGATGCTAAAACTGGGCAATTGCGGGTGCGATCCACGCCCATCACCCTTGGCGTGTCTTCGGCGATTCCAGCCGAGCCAATGCCACCGCTAACGGCAAACTTTGAGAAGAAGGGACTAGTGCTCTGTTGGGAAACAAGTTCACTTTACCGTGGCGGCGCGGCTCCGCCTATCCAGCGCGCCAACATCCCACCCTCGAAGATAGCCCACTCGGTCGTAGTGGACCCGATTACTGGTGAGCTGAGGGAGACGACTCTTGAGCCGGCGCACCCCGACTCGAACGTCATCCCACCGACTTCAGTCTCTTATCGGCGGCATGGCGAATGGGCCAAAGGGCCGTGGTTCTTTGGGAATACAATGGCGAACATCGAATCCCGGGAGGAGGGTAAGGGAACGAAGGCAGAACTGCGAGTATGGGACCGAATATCCCTCAGTCTTAGAGCAACAATTGAACTCACAAGAGGCGGAAGCGATATCGCTCCTTACGTCACTGCAGACGGGAAGTATGTGCTACTTCCAAGCTCTTCGCAATCCAACCACGAGTGGCGAGTGTTCAGTGTCGCGAACGCTCGCGAGATTGGTCGTGCCCAGCTCGGATCAGATCCAGAAGACATGTGCGTTGTAGATTCCCAGCTTTTATATCTGAGTAGTGTACCCACGAATCCCGGGAGTGCAACAATTGTGGTACGGTCTGTAGATCTTGACTCAGGCCGTCAAGAGTGGGAGCGCACGCTGGGTCAGCGTCAAGTCAGCAATTTCCCAAAACTGCCGCAATAGCTCTGTCGTTAGGGACTTGGTACCGCAGACGGGAGATCTATCTTGAACGCACCTCTCCCGTGCGTTCCAGCGTAAAGCGTCGTGCCAGACCATGCAAAGTCGAACACCGCGGAATTGTTCGGACCCTGGTTGGCAGGAGACCAATGCATCCCTCCGTCCTCACTCGCAAAAATGCCTACCTCAGTACCTGCATAAACGAAATTACGATTCTTGGGATGCAGGGTGAGAGTGAACACCGGAGCTTGCGGAAGAGTCGCAGCTAGATTGATCCAGCGTGCTCCCGAATTGGTAGTTTTCCAGATATTTCCAGTGCTGTAACCACCGAATGTCACATACACAGTTTTGACATCAGATGGGTCGATAGCAATGTGAATGATCGTCCTGTTTGGTAAAGAAGGCGAGGTCTCATCGACCTTGGTCCACTTGGGCGTGGAAGACAGGCCGTTGGTCGTCACGAAGAGATCCCCGTTGTTGTAACCCACCCAGACGACATTTGAATCACCCTTCGCAATTGCGATAGCACTGATTAAGTCTGCGGCCGGGTCTTTGATTGTGTGCCACTCCGGCCCCTTATCAGTTGTATTTGGGGTTTTCACGTCGTTTGTACGCCAAAGCGAGGCACCGCCAACGAGCATCCTATTCGGGCCGTTGGGGTCGAGGACGAAGGGTGCGATGAAGTTTGCGCTCCCCTCCTTTGAGTCGGTGATCAAGTATGGCGTGTTCTTCCATGCGAAACGCTGGTTCTGCTCGTCCCAGTATTGACCACTAATGTACTCAGCCGATTGACCCAGGGCCGACCGTCTGTGCACGTTGCCCTGTACGTATTCCCCGTACAGATAATTCGGATCCGAACTGTCGGCCGCGCAGAAGCCTCCGTCGCCACCGAATATTTCGGACCAATTAACGGGGCTAGCAGCCTTGGGTAGCGCTAGCGTGCCGTTATCTTGCGCTCCACCGACGAGGGTGCCATCAGCTCCAATTGCAATGCCGTAAAACTGCGTGACTCCATAGTGGTTATTAAGTCGTTCCCAACCTTGTGTGCGTGCGTCATCGGAACCTACGTTGTAGATATCCTGCGTAACAAACAGACCACCGTCATTCCCGAAAAATACGGTCTTGTTCGATGTTGCACTGACCGAGGAGGCAGATGCGACGACATGTTGATCAGCATGTGCTGATTTGTCTTGGTCCCAAGCACTGATGTCGACTAAAGTCTTGCCTCCATCGGTACTCTTCCACAGATTTATTCCTCCCACAATAAGGAAGTCAGAGTTCGAGGCGTCCCCCGCCCAGATTGTGTTGCCGTACCATCCTTGGGCTCCTAAGTAACCTGCAGCGAGCCCATCTGATGTCAGAGAATCCATTTTGGAATAGGTGTGGCCACCGTCAACCGACCGCCAAACTTCACCAGAGTTGTTGTCAACAGAAGCGTAAACAACACCTGGGTTTGCGGCAGAGTAGGCTACTTCAACTCGCGAAGGCGAGGTAGGCGGAACCGTGCCGGCCTCCCAAACATGCACCCAGTTCCCATCATGACTAGCAGTCTTCCACGTCTGCCCCGCGTCTTCTGAGAAGTATGCGGCTCCAGTATCTAGGCCGCCGGCGACGGCAAGGTTAACGTTCGTTGGATGGAATTTTACATCGGCAATATTTCCTGCCAGTCGGAGGCTCCAATCCGAACGGTCGTCTTTATTGCTGACAAATATTCCGTTTCGCGTGGCGGCCAATAGAGTCTTCCCATCGGCAGAAATCGAGAGCCGATTGACGAAACTGAAATCATCGTTAGCAGTTGCGGATAATCGTGCCCAAGACTTACCATCTGTGGTGCGGAAGATACCCCCTCCGCGGAGTGCGTCAAGATTGAAGAAACCCTCTCCCGTTCCGGCGTAGACCTTGTTGGAGTCTGTTGGGTCAATCACTATAGTCGAGACTACCAGGTTCGCCATCAGCTCATCGACCGGGGCAAATGTTTGACCGCCGTCCTGGGTGAGCCACACTCCCCCTCCCACGCTTCCTAGCCACATACGCTTCGGATTTTTCGGGTCGACAGCGATCGCCCTCGTGCGTCCCCCTGTCGACCAGGGGCCCAATTCCACCCATCCTGAATTGTCTTCATGCAAACCTGCTGTCCGTGCAATCTTCGGATTGACCCTGACAGGTACCCCAGCGACGTGGAAACGTGTCCTAGCAATCTTTGCGCGAAGGGCAGCACTTTGTCGAAGTGCCTCGATAAGAGCACCGGGGCGAATACTGTGCTGTTCGTCACGATGCAGCATCGCCCAAAAGCTCTCCCGGTATCGAGCCATGTCCTGATGCTGAGGTTCCAAAACCAAGTCTCGCACTTCCTCTCGATTCATTCTTAGAAGTGAAGATGTGCTCAATCCGAAGGTCCTGCGAACGTGCTGAACTTGCTCTCGGCTAATGCCAACCTTGCGTGCCACGCGGTCATCAGGATTCCGCGACGTGCATGCAATTAGACTGCAGAGCACAACGGCGCTACTCAGCAATGTCACGATCGACAAGGATTGATGCAGAAATAAGGTTCGTCTGACTGTTCTCACTGTTCCACTCTCCGACGGCGGTCTCGTAACCAACACTTCAGTGCAAAACATGACTGACTGTTGAGGCTTGCAAGCTGCTATTGTCCTCCAGTCGATGGCTTAAACACCTGCATGATATTGAAGTCTGCACTCACAAAGAAACGCGTCGCTGTAGGAACGCGTTGCGAAATTAGTCCTCTGTCCATGTCCACCCCGAACCTGACGGATGCCGGTGCCGCCTTCTTAACTTGATCGTTGTACGCGACAATTTTGGTCAAATTGATGAAGAGCCGAAAAAACAACCGGTCTTGCGCATGGTCATATCCGGCCAAATCGCCAGATCCGCTGAGTCTAGTGTCTTTCCTGACGCCGGTCGCGACCAAGAAGAGTGGTCGCAGATTGTCATATTTATTGTCGTGAGCCTGCCATATGGTGCTGCTCAGGATTTTGGCTTCGAAACCTGCCTCTCCGAAGGCTGCCGTTCTTCCCACCCCATTCGATACCGGCGTAGCAGTCACAGTGTTGTCACCCTCCTTGAAGGAGGTAACCTGATTTATGAGAAAGTTTTGACCGAGATTTACGAAAAACGTTGCCTCGCCGTGTGAGTACAGGGGGTAGTTGAGCCTTGGTCCGACCTGCCATTGAAAAGCATCTTGAAACATTGGCCGAGCGAGAGGCTGGGCAATGGTCTCCGTTGTGCTACTGAGATTCTCTAGCACGAGTGCTGGATATAAACCGATAGCCCCGCCAAAACTAAAATCAAGCTTCCCAACGTAATCGACTTCTGAGCTACCCTTAGTGACATTCTCATATCCATAGTGTTCGGATTCCCATTCGATGCGACCCAGTGCTTCCGTCTGAATGCCACTCTGGGCAGAAGGGAACGCACCACTTCCAGCATCGCTGAACGAGCCCAAAAGATCGAACACCGCTCCAAACGGTTCATATAGCTGGTCTGCACCTGCAGCGGTAATGACGTCCTTGGCTACAACTGGCCCTAGCGATGTCGTCGAAATACCCTGCACATCGGGTGGGTTCTTTTTGTCGCGCACGGCTTGAAAGAGGTAGTACCTACCAGTGAGGTTGCTATTGGCCAACGTACTGGTGGTGTTCGCTCTCGCGGCTGCAAGGGCCGCCTTTGCTGCGGCAGCCTTCGCCTGAGTATCAGTGTGTTGGGTTTGTTCCGCTGGAGCCGGTGTGATGGTAGGCTGCTGAGTATCCTGGGCTCGCGACCTGGCGCACGCAAACACACAAATTGAGATAGTGAGTAGCGTTGGTCCTACAAGTCGGATTGAGTTAGCCATAAACGAGTGTCTTCCCCGCCGCGCAGAGATACACCAAGACTAACGGCGCCCGACTTGGCAGCCCTGTGCGAGCTTAGATTGTCCCAAGGAAAAAGCGAGGAAGTCAGCCCCCTCAAACTCAGAAGCATGGCTTCCAAGTCTGGCCGACTCGCTGAGAATAGGGAATCTACAGCACAGATCCGACTAATGTCAATAGCTAAATGCCCTGTCATGGGAAATAGAACATTCACAGCGTCCCATGGGCCGCTCTTGGACAGTGAACAATGATTCCAGCGAAAGACGAGCCGAGGTACAACGCCAACGCCGTTGAAATCCCCCGGGACGTCAAGGCGGGGAGACGCTCTACGGCAATGCCGGGAAAGACGGCAAGCCGTTCTGGCTGAAGGTGGGCACGCATGGGAAAGCGGAAAGTGCGCGTGTCGCCTTCTCCAAGATCGAGCCTGGGGATGTGCGTTTAGCTGGCGCTCAGGCGAAAGGTACCACGAGAGCCCGCCCCGCTGAAAGAGAGAAGCCTGCTCACCTCTCCCGCAGACAGGCCGACTCGAAGAGCAAGCTCGGGGGACTGACGGCGGAACAGGTTCCCATTGGCGGCCGGAGACAGGGATGTCCCAAGATTTCTAATGCCCACGAACACAAATCTTGAGCCTTTCGTGGACGCCAGCAAAGCTGCAGAATTTCTTTGTGTCACACGTCGTCGCGTCTTAGAGATGGCGCGTACCGGGTATATCCCTGCCCATTCCATCGGGATTGGCAAGCGGAAGACATGGCGTTTCCGTTTGGCAGAAGTTGCGGAAGCGATCGCCGCTGAGATGCCAAGGCCTACCGCCCCCAAACGAGGTATCATCGTTGCGGCAGTCCCCGGCAACCGAATCGGAGGAATTAGATGATTCGGGAGCATCGGGGAAGTTTGAAGGTAGAAGAACGTTTGGAGGGTGCAGTTTGGGTTCTGCGCTTCAAGGTGACACGCGACTCCGACCACAAGCGGGTCGAACGGACTCGTGTCATCGGGCGAGTGCAAGACTTTCCGACAGAAGCACAAGCTTTTGCAGAAGCGGAGTGCAGGCGCCTGTATACCATCGAACCTGGATCGAAACGTGGAACCCTGACCTTCGCGGTTCTTGCAGAATTTTACCTGCAAGAATTAATGAAGGTGCCGGAGTCAAAGAAGCGCAAACCGAAAGCTGCTTCCACCATCGAAGACAGAGAACGCATCATTCGCAAGCGGCTCCTTCCAAGATTCGGAGAGACAGAGGCTTTGAAGATCAAGCCCTCGGAAATCAAAGGGTGGTTGGAGTCGGTGCCGGACCAGGAAGACTTGGAGAACTCAACGGTGGACAAGATCCGCCGTGTGATGCATTTGGTGTACTCGATTGCACAGGCGAACGACCTGATTCCGCGCATGGTGGAAGCGAATCCGGTCACGCATGTTCACATCGCCACGACCACCGGGTACGAAGCCGTTCTCGTGACGCCCCAGCAAGCCTGGAATATCATCTGCCGCATGCAAGCATTCGAGCGGTTGCTGACCTTACTGGTTGCGGTGACGGGATTGAGGATCGGCGAAGTGCTCGCGTTGCGATGGAAGCACGTCGATTGGGACAGGTTCCGCATCTACGTGGTCTCCAATTTCGTCCGCGGCAAGTTTGGCGAACCCAAATCGGCCGCCTCGAAGAAGCCTGTGGTGCTGCATTCACTTGTCATGGGCTTGCTGAAAAATTGGCGGGAGACAACGGCTTACGCGGGAGACGAAGATTTCATCTTCGCTTCCGACAGGCTCAAGGGCAAGCAGCCGCGTGTGCCGAACATGCTGGTGGAGGATCATCTCCGTCCTGCGGCGAAACAGGTGATCGAGATTCCACGCGGTCACAGGTTTGGCTTCCACAATCTCAGACACGCATTAACCTCGTTCCTGGTAGAGATCGGAACCGACTCCAAAACCATTCAGGACAGCTGCGTTGGGCAGACCCTTCAATCCTGCTCAAGGTCTACGCGCACTCGCGCATGGACAAGCGCATGGAGGCCCAAGCCAAGATGATCGAGGCCATGGGTCTGAACGAGAAAACCGCTCGAGGTCTCATTCAGTAACCGTGGGTGATCGACCGTGGGTGATTTTGCCAGTTTCTTGTCGCCAGACTTCCGCTAAGTTATTTGGAATGATGGTGGCCAGGGACGGAGTTGAACCGCCGACGCCAGCCTTTTCAGACCTAGATCAACCCGAACCTACAACAACTTACAGGTTTGCGGGAGACTGCCAAGTACCTGCAAATGCGTGCAAGCCGGAGCAATCATGGGCTGGAATCATGGGCTGACTTTTAAAGACCTTCATGGTTCATAGAGAGAGAAAAGGTTCCGCAGGTGTTTACGGTTTCCGGGATGGAGCCAGCACTTGAGAAGGCTGGCCTACGCCGATAATTCGGGTTGGCGACGTTGCCTGGGTGGACCGACTAGACGGAATTGAGGGAGTTTTGGGTTTCAATGACACACAAGTGTCAGAGTCTCCGGCGTGAAGATTGGACAGCGAATGACAGCACTTAAGAGCACGGTCGAACGCTTAGAGAAAGAGCAGCGGTTCCGGCGGTGGTTCCGCTTCGGACGTTTCCTCGAGAGCCTCACCGACGAGCAACTCGAGGACATCGCAATTCACTGGCGCTTTCCAGACCGATTTCCAGATCCGTTGCCGATGGGGATGAGTCGATTAGACGGAATCGACCGAAACGGCTTGATCAGACTGTATGAGGAAAGCGAGCGCGAGACTGCCCGCTTAATGCGCGAAATAAAAGGCCGAAGCGAGGACGAACATAGGTTTTACCTGCATCACGGCCATTGGCCGGAGCAGCCATGCAGCGACAGTGATTGCCTCGAAACTTCGCTTCCTGCGGAACGAATAAAACCCTGATTCGAGCAGGGGAGCGATTGGAGGAATTCTTGAGCAAAGATTGTTGTCGAGCAAAAACGAAGGCTCGAAAGCCTTGCAAAGCTGTGGCCGTGCAACGGGGTCTCTGCGCATTTCACGCTGATCCGAAGAGGGCAGCTCAACTGGGACGTATCGGTGGGAGGAAGAACCGCCGGTATGCTCCGTGTCCCGAGGCGAGCGCAGTGCACCCACCCCAAACAGCAAGGGAAGTCAAGAATCTGCTGGCAGAGGCAATGGTCGGTATACACAGTGGTCGACTGGAGCCCAAGATCGGCAGCACCATGGCGTATGTCGGTACGGCTCTCCTGAAAGCGATGGAGACTACCGATTTGGCAGAACGCATCGATGCTCTGGAGCAATCGAACCAGGAGGACTGAGCCCACAAGTCACTAATTTCTCAGTTTATTTTTCAGGCACTACCGAAGTATCCGCTTCACCCTTGCTTCATTGCGCGCTTCCTTCACCTGGATTTCGTGCTTGAACTCGCGCCAAACTTCGCTTCGTCTCGCTTAAGAGACTGGGTTGACCAGCGAAGTTGGGTGGCAAGAACGCTGCACCGCGGAATGGCGCTCAGTGTGCGAGCAATCCGTCCAGAGCTTCCTTTGCCCCTTGATTGTTCGGGTTCAGTTGTGCGGATTTCTCGTAGCTCTTTATGGCCAGTTCGCGGTCACCGTGATTGGTGTACGCCTCCCCGAGGCTGTCATAGACATTGGCGGAATCAGGATAGGATTCCACGTTGAGCTGGAATATCTGGATTGCTGCCTCTAGTTGTTTCTGCTCCATCAGTATGTACCCGAGCCGATTAAGATCACTCTCGAAGTCAGCGTAGAAATTAACCGGACCTGCTCGGTACTTGCGGATCGCGCGCCGGGCGCCCTCAACATCTTTGTCCAACATGGCCGCGCGCACGACCTCGGTTAGCGGCGGTTGCGGAACGTAGCTGAGAATAGCTCGCATGGCCGGGTCGACGTTGTTCCGGTAGTCCTCAAGCGTAAGCTCGGCGGCAATCTGCGGAGCAATCCAGGGGCGCCGGTCGCGCGGATCAGCCTCTTGCCAGTACAGCGTCGAAACGAAGACCTTGATCAAGCTGTTAGGAAGGGTAATCTCACCGTGCTCTCCATAACCGTTGGGACTGCTGCCCGTGGGCTCGCCGACAAACAGGGCGTTGGTATGTCGCTCGAGGTACACCGCGCACATTCCCGCAGCGGAGAACGTCATGCGTCCGGTAATCGCAAACAGTTTGCCGCGCTGGTTGATCTTGTCGGATCGGATGATGCCATAGATCAAGGGCCAGTTCAGGTATCCGTTGCCACCACCATTGTTGCGGATGTCAATCACCAGCCGATCCACCGGATTCGCGTCTATGAAGGCGAAGACTCCGTGGAAAAAGTCGGCCAGCTTTTCATCGGATTTATCCTCTACCGTGTTGTACTTCAGGTATAGAGTTTGAGAATCCTTGAGGTATTCGAACCAATAGGGGTTCTGGGGATCTTTTCGCCACAGCGGCAAGGGGTTGGCGGCACCGTCGCTCGCATCCACCCATGTCAAGTTGTGCGCTGCTTCCATCGTGATGGGCTTCAGGTGCACCGTAATCTGCTTGCCATCTTTGTCCACCGTCAGCGCCGCATCCTCCATGTTGTCGACGATCCCCAGGCCCTCAAGAAACTCGGGAAAGCCCAACCAGTCGGGGGTCACGTCCTTCACCGTCATCTGGTTGTCGCGGTTCACAATTTCGCTCACGCGACGGTACGCTTCGGCAGAGTCAAAATTGCCGATGCGCACGACCTTGCCGCCGACCACTTCGCGGTAAGCAGGCGCACCCCGCTGTACATAGAGGCCTTCCTTGAACAGGTAGAATTTGATGGGATAGCGTTGCAGGCCAAGCGTGGCGTTGAAGAAGGGAAACAGAGAGGTGTGTCCGTCGCCGACCATAGCCACGATGCGGGCTAGCTCGACGAGGATCTGATTGCGAGTCAGCGCGGGTATACACTCGTTCAGTCGACTGACTGCAGAGTCAAACTGCTCTCGCGTCATGCTGTGGAATAGGTTCTTGTGCCGTTTGGGCATTTCCACGGACAAATAGTGCAAGTCGACTCGCCATTTCTGGGCGTCGTCGGCCGAAACTGGCGCGAGGCTCTTACCCTGCACGAGAGTGACAAAACTGCTGAGAATCAGCACAAGAATAGGAACCAGGGCCTTAACTGACACTGTCATCGGGTTCCACCTGAGTCGGAGACTGGGAGCCAATCAGTCCGATAGACGTGTTCGAAGCGTATTTGTTATCCCTGAATGCGCGGATTAACGATGGACACCAGTTTCCACCAAGATTTTCAGGCACTACCGAAGTATCCGCTTCACCCTTGCTTCATTGCGCGCTTCCTTCACCTGGATTTCGTGCTTGAACTCGCGCCAAACTTCGCTTCGTCTCGCTTAAGCGACTGGGTTGACCAGCGAAGTTGGGTGGCAAGAACGCTCGGATCGATGAAACAAGAATTAGCCATCGAAATCACCGCACTCCGAAATTGAGCGTCCATTCACCTACCTCCCACGTTCCATCTTCCAAGTAAAATACGCGCGGCAGTACCAACAGCCCGCGTGGCCCTATATCGGCCCGCTGCGTAAACTCTGCG
>DATNNO010000069.1:0-98931 GCA_035601775.1 Terriglobales bacterium
TGAAAAATACCAAGTTCGGCAACAGAACGATCTTCGGCAACAGGTGGGAAACCCGCAACCGGGGCCGAATCTGGAAAACTCGTTACTGGCAACAGAGAGTCCGAAAATGAGTTTTTCAGCAAACTGTAAAGCCGAACCCATATTTAGCGGCTTACGGCATGCCTGAAGGCATACCCTGATACGAATCGCGAGTTTTTCGGCAGGCTGTTAGGGGGTGGGTGCTGGTTGTTGCTTCAGTCGGTTTCCGCTTGAGCTGTATGGGGAGAATGCCCTGCAGCGGCAGCGGAGGAGTTGAGCGAGTAGGGGTCCTTCGACTGCTTAGCTGCTTCGCTTCGCGAAGCAGCTACTCCGCTCAGGATGACATTGTGTTGTGAGTTCGTCGTTACAGGAGCTTGGTCATGAAGAAAATCGGAATCTTGTTTGGCATGGAAAATACTTTTCCGCCGGCTTTGGTGGAAAAGATCAACAGCATGAAAGTCGACGGCGTGATGGCCGAGTTCGCAAAGCTGGGCGGAGTAAAGATGGCTGATCCCAGCGGCTATCGGGTGATCATTGACCGGATTTCGCAGGACATTCCGTTCTACCGCGCGTACTTGAAGAACGCGGCCCTGAACGGGACGATCGTGGTCAACAATCCGTTCTGGTGGACGGCCGACGACAAGTTTTTCAATTACGCGCTGGCGACCAAGCTGGGCGTGGCGATTCCGGCGACCGTCATCTTGCCTCACAACAAGCACCCGGAGGGCACTACCGACCAGTCCATGCGCAACTTGATCTTTCCCTTGAACTGGGAGGATATTTTTGATTATGTCGGGTTCCCCGCTTTCCTGAAACCCTACTCGGGCGGAGGTTGGAAACACGTCTACAAGGTGCACACGCCGGCGGAGTTCTTCCAGCAGTACAACCAGACCGGCGACTTGTGCATGACTTTGCAGCATGGGGTCGAGTTCAAGGAATATTTCCGCTGCTATGTGGTGGGACAGGAGAAAGTGCATGCGATGCCTTATGACCCGAGGTTGCCGTTTCACGAGCGCTATGTGAAGAATCCTCCACCGACGGATCCCAAACTGCTGGACCGGGTAACCAAAGATGCCGTGACCTTGTGCCGGGCGCTGGGGTACGATCTGAATACCGTCGAGTTTGCGGTGGAGGACGGCATTCCGTACGCCATTGATTTTATGAATCCGGCGCCGGATGCGGAAGTCACGTCGGTGGGCCAGGCAAACTTCGAGTGGGTGGTGAATGCTGTCGCGGAAATGGCTGTAAAAAAGGCGCTTAGTGAGGAGGACCCGGCTCGGGAGTTGAGGTGGGCGTCGTTCTTGGCGGGAGAGAAGGTGGTTGAAATGCCGACCACCAAGCCCGCAGCGAAAAGGAAAGCCAAAGCGTAAATGGCGACGTCAACTCGGGTTCAGGGTTCGCCCTTCTTTCGAAAGCGAGAGCAGCCGAGCTTCGCTGGGCAGGACAGCCGGGGGCGGCTGTCCTCACGTGGCCTTAATACAAACATCGGGCTTAATCACGGTCAGGTTGTTATACTGGTGCGGCTCGACTGAGCTGCCTTCCTGACGATGAAACCGACGTTTACTATCGGGATCGAAGAGGAGTATCAGACCGTCGATCCGGTCACCCGCGATCTGCGCTCGCATATCCACGCCGAGATGATCGAAAAGGGCAAGCTGCTACTGCAGGAGCGGGTCAAGGCGGAGATGCACCAGTCGGTAGTCGAGGTCGGAACTTCGGTTTGCTCCAACATCAAAGAGGCCAAGGAAGAGGTCAAGAAGCTGCGCCACGATATGGTCACGCTGGCCAAGGAAAATGGCCTGCGCCTGGCCTCGGCCGCGACCCATCCCTTTGCGGACTGGCGGGTGCAGGAGATCACGCCCGACGAGCGTTACAAGAACATTGTCGAGGACATGCAACTGGTGGCACGGGCCAACCTGATTTTTGGTCTACACGTCCACATCGGAATCGAGGATCGCGAAACTGCCATCCAGTTGATGAACCATGGGCGCTATTTCCTGCCGCACATCCTTGCGCTCTCGACCAACTCACCTTTCTGGCTGGGAATGAACACTGGGCTGAAGTCGTACCGGTGCAAGGTTTTCGACAAGTTCCCGCGTACCAACATTCCGGACTATTTCCCCAGTTGGGGGGAGTACGAAAACTTTGTCAAGCTGCTGATCAAGACCAATTGCATCGACAACGCGAAGAAGATCTGGTGGGACATCCGGCCGCATCCATTCTTCAATACTTTGGAGTTCCGGGTCTGCGATATACCGATGCGCGTGGATGAAACCATTGCGCTGGCAGCGCTGATCCAGGCAACGGTCGCTAAACTTTATAAGCTGTACGCGGCAAACCAGGGGTTTCGCCTGTATCGTCGCGCTCTGGTTATGGAGAACAAGTGGCGCGCCTCGCGTTATGGGCTGGAGGGAAAGCTGGTTGATTTCGGGAAGCAGCAAGAAGTCCCGGCGCGCGAGTTGATTCTGGAGTATCTGGAGTTCGTGGACGATGTGGTGGACGAACTGGATTCGCGCGAGGAACTGAACTACATTCATGAGATTTTGGAAATGGGCACCGGGGCGGACCGCCAGTTGCGCGTGTACGAGAAAACCGGTGATCTGAAAAAGGTAGTGGACTACATCATTGAAGAGACGGAAGTGGGATTGACTGAGTCATCGGTCACAGCTTCCGCTAGAAAAGTAGGGTGATGAACGTTCCTGTCAGTCAAGCCAACCGGCAGTTTAATGCGATTCCTTTCGACCCTGAACTCACTCCCGGAGCCCGCAACGCGGTAAGGGTTTGTTTGTGCGTCCAGCCCGGCGAGAAGGTTACGGTCATAACCGACGAGACTACCAAAGAAATCGCGGCCAGCATGGTCCGCGAATTGGAAGCGGTGGGGGCTCACTATCGCACATGGGTGTTGGAGGACTTGGCGCCGCGACCGCTTAGCGATCTTCCACAAGAAATCATTGAGGATCTCGAGAGCAGCCAGGTCAGCATCTTTGCGGTGCAGGCGCAGCCGAATGAACTGCGTTCGCGCATGCAGATGACGGACATCGTGAATCGGCGCAAGATACGCCACGCCCACATGGTGAATGTCAATCGGCAGATTATGCTGGAGGGGATGCGGGCGGACTTTCTCAAGGTGGATCGCATCAGCGTCGAGGTGGTGGAATTGGTGCGGCGGGCGAAACAGGTCCGGGCCAAGACGCCGGCAGGAACCGATTTGGTTGCTGACTTGAATCCGAATTATCGCTGGGTGAAGACCAGCGGGATCATCAGTCCCGACAAATGGGGGAACCTGCCGGGTGGAGAAGTCTTCACCACTCCAGGCGAGGTCAACGGAACATTTGTAATTGACGGCGTCGTGGGCGATTGGCTTTGCGCCAAGTTTGGGAGTCTGCGGGAGCATCCTCTGACTATTCGGGTAAAGGGAAACCGCGTGGTTGAGGCTCATTCCACGAACCATGCTCTGGAGAGTGATTTCTGGAGCTACACCCATACGGATGAGAACAGTGATCGCGTGGGCGAATTTGCTATTGGCACGAATATTGAATTAAAGGATGTGATTGGGCAGATTCTGCAGGACGAGAAATATCCTGGGGTACACATCGCTTTCGGCAATCCCTATGGTGCGCACACGGGGGCGGAGTGGTATTCGTCTACTCACATCGATGTGGTTGGTCGGAAGTTCGATATTTGGGTGGACGGCGAACAGATTATGCGCGATGGGAAGTTTTTGCTGGAAGCTTGAACGACCGGTAGAAACGTTGCTTGCAACGTTTGGGCGCGGCGAAACCGCAGACGTAGCAAGCTACGTCTCTACAGATTGCGTAGGACCCAATGATTCCTGCCCTGCGACAGCGGTTCAACGCGAGCTTCACGCCGGCCAAGTACCAGGCGTTTCTGAAGTTGATGGAAGAGCGCTGCGGTACCCCGGTCAAGTTCCAGCTTTCCGAGACGCCTTGCTTCTTTCCCAAGCCGCTGTTGGACCAGATGTCGCAGTATGGCAAAGAGTTGATCCAGCAACTGGGCGGACTGGAATACCGCAAAGCCTCGTTCAACGCGATTCCGCCCGACTTCAATGTTCCCCGTGAAGCACCGCATCCCATGTTCATTCAAGTGGACTTTGGGCTGGTGCGCGATGCCGCAGGCAACCTGCAGCCCAAGCTGGTTGAGTTGCAGGGCTTCCCTTCCCTGTACGCGTATCAGGCGATACTGTCGCAGGCCTACATGGAAGTCTTCGAACTCGACGGCAACTTGAAATATCTGCTGGGCGGCCTGGACTGGGAGGGATACAAGAAGCTGCTGCGGCGGGCGGTTGTGGGCAATCACGATCCGCAAAATGTGATTCTGATGGAGATTGATCCCAGTCACCAAAAGACGCTGCCGGATTTTCTGCTCACCGAAAAGCTTCTCGGAATTGCGACCGTCTCCATTACCGACATCGAGAAAAGAGGCAAAGAACTGTTTTATGAGAGAGGCGGCAAGCGCATTCCCATCCGGCGCATTTACAACCGCGCGATTGTGGACGAGCTAGTGCGCAAGAAGCTGAAGCTTTCCTTCAATTTCAGCGAGGAATTGGAGGTGGAGTGGGCCGGACATCCCAACTGGTACTTCCGCATGAGCAAGTTTTCCCTGCCGTATCTGCATCACGAGTGTGTGCCCAAGACGTCCTTTCTCGATCGCGTTGAACGGATACCGGACGATCTGGAAAACTACGTGATCAAACCGCTGTTCTCCTTCGCCGGGCTGGGCGTGATCGTAAATCCTACAAAGGAAGACTTGGCGAACATCCCCAAAGAAAAGCGCTCGCAGTACATTCTGCAGGAGCGGATGCAGTTTGAGCCAGTGATTGAAACGCCGTTGGGCGGGACCAAGGCCGAAGTGCGCATCATGTACATCTGGCTCGACGAACTGCTTCCGGTGATGACGATCGTGCGGATGGGACGCGGTCTGATGATGGGTGTGGACCACAACAAGAACATGGAATGGGTGGGTTCGTCAGCTGGGTTTTATCCGGGGTGACAGGTGAGAATTTGACCTTTTTCCCGTTGTGGCATATTGAATACTTTAGACTACTCGCGCGGTGACAGAACGTTTCACGTGGACATGACGAAGCCTTCGTTCATCCCAGTCGGATCAGCGGAGCATCTGTTCGGAGACGTGATCGGAGCCAACGCGCGGTGGAGCGGAGGCGTACCGCCATTCCCATTCCCATGAACTTGGCCAAGACAGTTGTTTTCATTGTCTCCGTCTTGAGTGTATGGCAGGCGCTTGCTGCACTACCAGGAACCCCAGCTCGCGCCGTGCCGATCTGGTCTAAGGAAGTTCTGGCAGGCCGCGAGAACCCTCGAACGGGTGGCACTCCCCACATCCTACCCCTCGACACTAACCGTGCGGGGGTCGCCTTTCTGAGCGACGGGCAGCTACTCGTCTATGAGATCGATCACGACGCAGGCCAGCTTTCCTCGCGCATCAGTCCCGAAATCTCCAGCCCTTTCCGGCTACGTTTGTCGCTGCTTGACGCCAACTCAGGAAAGCTCGCAGTCAACAAGGATTGGGGGACACGCGTCCACGACTCAGCGATTCAGGTCACGGCTGGCGGCGTGCTTGTGAAGACAGGTGAAATCGCAAGGTTATATACGCCAGATTTCGCAAAGTCCCACGATTTAACGGTCCCGCCCGAAAACGGCAGTTATTTGGTCACAAGCGTCTCTCCCACCGGACAGACAATCATGACGAACCGCATCAGTCAAAAGCTGAATGTCAGTCATTTTGATGTGCTCGATGCGAGCACACTAAAGGTACGGTACTCCTGGAACCAGTCTCCACCGTTGTACCATCACTACTCGATCTCAGATCGGAGAATTGCTGCCGTAGACTTCAACAATCATTCGATCGTTGTTTCCGAGTTCGGGAGCAATAAATGGACGACAGTGGGCGAGCCATCTGGACTTTGCGCCAGCATGAATATGCCAACCCTGTACAACGATCAGCAGTTGGTATACGGCTGTGACAGGCTCATCGCGACATCGACCGACGGCCACGTTCTCATGACAGAATCCTACCCGAGCGGGGATACTCCCTCTGGCAAGACGGTTGTAGCACAACGCGGGCGGTTCATTGCGGTGTCTTTAGACACCAAAGAGGTCAAGAAACATCTTCTCAGCGAGCCGAGTGTGCGTATCACGGCGACCCACATAGTGGTGTACGACCTCATCCTCAAAAAACAGATTCTTACGGTGAACGTTAACCCGTTGCCGAAGAATGATTATGCCTTTGCCCTGTCCGCGGACGGCTCCAAACTGGCGGTGCTGAGTGACCGCAAAGTCTCAGTTTACTCTGTGCAAGCGACCCCAAGCAGCGCACGCGCCTCGGGGTGTCGGGGTTTTCCCCGGCCTTATAGCTGTCCCCCGCGCAGTAGTTGACCTCCGCCTCGGCGCGGCCTAACATAGCCGCGAACGGCGGTTTCCCCCATGGTCGGCCAGACAGTCTCCCATTATCGCATCCTGGGAAAAATTGGCGGGGGAGGTATGGGCGTTGTTTATGAGGCGGAAGATGTGCGCCTCGGTCGTCACGTTGCCTTGAAGTTCGTTCCCGACAATCTACTCGGCGACCGCAAGTCTCTCGACCGTTTCGAGCGCGAAGCGCGCGCCGCGTCGCGGTTGAATCATCCCAACGTCTGCACCATCCATGAAATCGACGATAACGGCGGCCATCCCTTCATCGTAATGGAGAAGTTGGAAGGGGAGAGTCTGAAGCAACGCATTCACGGGAAGCCGCTGGCGTTTGACGAACTGCTCGACATTGCGGTGCAGGTGGTAGAGGCGCTGGAGGCGTTTCACGCCAAGGGCATCATTCATCGCGACATCAAACCGGCCAACTTATTTCTTACCAATACGGGGCAGGTAAAAATTCTGGACTTTGGATTGGCCAAGCTGTCACGCGACCAGGGCGTCGCAGCGAACGAGGATACTCCGTATGAGGATTCGCTCACCGCGATCGGAGTAGTTCCCGGGACGGCAGTCTATATGTCCCCCGAACAGGCGCGCAGCGAAGAACTCGACCCGCGCAGTGATCTGTTTTCCTTTGGCGTGGTGCTCTACGAAATGGCTACCGGCAAGAAGCCGTTTCAGGGAGCGAACGTGGTGACCACCCTGGATGCGATGCTGCATAACAAGCCAGCCGCGCCCCGGACGCTGAACCCCGCTGTCCCCCCGCAGATCGAGGGCATCATCGGGAAGGCGATGGAAAAGGACCGCGAGAAACGCTACGCGAGCGCCACCCAGATGAAAGCCGATCTGCAGCGCGTGAAGAAGCAAACAGAATCGGGATCGATCAAGACCAAGTCTCGGGAAGCGCCCCTGCGCGTGGCCACAAGTACGTTCCAGACTTCCAGTGCATGGCAGAAATATCTGCTCCTGGGAATGGCCGGGCTCCTGGTTGCGGTGCTGGCTGCCGTGGGAACATGGTGGTTCAAGCATCGCAGCGGAGTCGCGAGCGCCGGTGGGAGTGCCATCGCGGTGCTTCCGTTGCAGAACATGAACGGCGACTTCAGCGTGGATTACCTGCGCTTTGCGCTGGCCGACGAGATTGACAATGTGCTCACCCACAGCCGCACGCTGGACGTGCGTCCTTCCGGAGCGACACGGAAATACGTAAGTCCGGATCTCGACCCGCAACAGGTGGGGCGGGAACTGCACGTGGGTAGCGTCCTGACCGGACACTTCTTGCGGCAAGGGGACCATCTCCTGGTAACGCTGGAAACCACCGAAACCAAGAGCAACCGGATGTTGTGGCAGACGAATTTCACAGCGTCCAGCGAGGACCTGATCGCCTTGCAAGCGCAGCTTGCCAATCAGGTCCGCCAGGGTTTATTGCCTATTCTCGGTGCCGCAGGCAGCTTTCTCGATACCAGCACTCGACCGAAGAGCCAGGAAGCTTATGATCTTTACCTGCATAGTCTCGCGCTGCCCCACGATGCCGGACCGAACAAGGATGCGATCGCAGTGCTGGAGCATGTTGTGGAAGTCGATCCAAACTATGCGCCGGCCTGGGAGGAACTGGGCGTGCGATCCTACTTCGACTCGCACTACTCCAACGGCGGAGAGCAGATGTTCCAGCGTTCCAATAAAGCTTCGGAACGCGCCCTGGCGCTTGATCCCAACCGGATCGTGGCCGCAGGCCAGTTGATCGAAAACCGCGTAGAGAGAGGTGAGTTAACCAAGGCTTACGCGGCGGCACAGGCCTTGGTCAAGAGCCGTCCCGAAAGTGGCCAGTCCCATTTCACCCTGGCCTTCGTTCTTCGCTACGCCGGAATGCAAGAGGAATCAGCGCACGAGTGCGACACTGCGCTGGAGTTGTCTCCGGGAAACTATCAGTTCCGGTCGTGCGCCTGGGGGTTCATGGAACTGGGCCAAACCCAACGCGCAATGGATTTTGTTCGTCTGGATGCTGGCTCAGAATGGGCCGCCTCCGCAACCGTCTCGGTTCTGCTGCGCGAAGGAAAGCTGGCGGAGGCGCGTGAGAGTGTGAAGAAGGTTTCGGCCATAGCTCATTATCATCGAGATCTGCTGGAGGCCTGTCTGGGGATGCGTCCGGCTTCCGAATTGGACAGGATCGCGACCGAGACGGAAAATTCAGTGCTGGCGGAGCCTGATCCGGAACCCTGGTACTACGAAGGAACGATTATGGCATTCTGCGGGAAGCCTGCGATTGCTCTTCACATGATCAAGGCCGCGGTTGAACAGAACTATTGCTCCTATTCGGCTTTGCTGTCCGATCCGTTGCTGGCAAAGACGCGCAGCAGCAAGGAGTTTGATGCTGTGCTGACCGCCGCCCACCAGTGCCAGGAAAGCGTGCGCAACCCGCAAGGGCAGTGAATCAGGTAGGATTGTTGGTGGGTTGCGGCTACCCTTTTCTGTCCCAATCAGTCGATGACTAAGACGCTATATCAGAAAAAATATTGCTTCCGTCCGCGAGAGAAACAATCCTTTATCTATGACAGACGATGACCCTGGGGTCTGGCACCAACGAGTTCGGACCCGCTCGCCGCAGTTTTTCATTGCCTTTTTTTTGATTCTGCTGCGGACTGGTGCCTCGGTTGCGCAGGTCACGCCAAAACCAGTCAGTTCAGCGGGTCCTCGGTTTGTAGATCCTTTACCGCAGGAGACTGGCGGGGCTGGGTTGCAGGAAATGCTGCTGCGGTTGCGGACAACTGCGCGCCTGATGCAAACCGTAGCGCATCCAGATGACGAAGACGGCGGAATGCTGACGCTGGAGTCGCGCGGGAAGGGTGCGACGGTCCTGCTGCTGACCTTGAATCGCGGCGAGGGCGGACAAAACAAGGTAGGCAGCAATCTGTTCGATGTGCTCGGCGTTTTGCGGACGCTGGAATTGCTGGGGGCGGACCGGTACTACGGGGTCGAGCAACGCTTCACGCGGGTTGCGGATTTCGGCTTCTCCAAAACTGCCGAAGAAACGTTTCAGAAGTGGCAAGGTCACGATATCGCGCTGGGTGATATGGTGCGGGTGATTCGCACTTTTCGGCCCGACGTCCTGGTCGCCCGCTTTTCGGGCACGGACCGTGACGGTCACGGTCACCATCAGGCCTCCTCGATTCTTACGCGCGAGGCGTTTCGCGCGGCGGCTGATCCGAATAGATTTCCGGAGCAGATCAAGCAAGGTCTGCTGCCGTGGCAGGTAAAGAAACTTTACGTAGGGAACGTATGTGGATTTGGGGCGCAGACCTGTCCGGCGGAGAACTACACGGTTAAGCTGAATACGGGAGAGCCAAATCCCAGGCTGGGCATGTCGTACATCCAGTTTGCACTGGAGGGATTGCGGCATCAGCTTTCGCAAGGAGCGGGGGGCTGGTCGGTGGATCCTGGCCCTCGTTACACGTACTACAAGCTGGTGGATTCGGTTCTGCCGCCCACGACGGATAAAGATGGTCACGAGCAGGATTTCTTCGACGGGATTGACACGACTCTGCCGGGGCTGGCGTCGCGATTGGGAGCGGAAGAATTGAAAGTGCCGTGGCTGCGCCCGGAGCTGGCAGACATTGCAAATCACATTCAGGATGCGACCCAACGAAGCGAAAAGGAAATGAGCGACGCAGCCGGACCGCTGCTCGTAGCTTTGCAGAGCCTGGACTCGCTCACCAGCCGCGTGGACAGCAGCCAGATCAGCTCGCCGCTAAAGAAGGATTTGTTAGAAAGACTTCGCGAGAAACAGCAACAGGCACAGACGGCAATCAACCTGGCCATGAACGTCTCGGTGGAGGCGACAGTCGCTCCTCGAGAGGGCACGGGCTTGCCGAAGGAGGAGGAAGCGTTCACCACCGTTTCTCCTGGCCAGAAGGTCCTGGTGAGATTGAAGTTTCACAATGGCTCAAAGTACAAGTTGGTGTTGGACCGGGTGCGGCTCGATGCTCCGCAAGGATGGGCCCACCAGGTTGATCAAGAAGCTGTCTTGGTCGTCGCTCCGGGCAAGGATCAGTATGCGAACTTCGTCGTGCAGGTTCCTGCTGACGCCGCTGATGCCCGCTTTTACACGCGTCCCTACTGGCATCGCGCTGACCCGGAAACCGAAAGCCTCAATACGGTCGATGATGAGCGATACGTTACCCTGCCTTTCCCACCGCCTCCATTCCATGCCACGGTCCAGTACCACGCTCATCATTCGGCGCACGATCTAACCCTCTTCGGTGGGACGCATGAATTGGGAGGGTCGGACGGGCCGGAGACAGAAATCTCATCGCCTGTGGTCGTACCGTTCGTAGATGACAAAGGCGCGGAGCGGAAGCGAACACTCGCGGTCGTCCCCGCGTTTTCCGTCATGCTAGAACCTGGGCAGCAGGTGATTCCCACGGAAGGCGATTCGCAATGCCGGGTGAGAGTTGGGGTTTCGAGCAATTTTTCCGGTGCTATCGAGGGGACGCTTCATCTGGAAGTGCCGGCTGGCTGGGGCGTGGAGCCCGCGAAATTAGCTATGGAGTTCCGCAAGCGCGGCGAGAAGCAAGAGTTCGAGTTCAAAATATTTCCGGCGAGCCTGAAAGAAGGACGGGCAACCATACGCGCAGTTCTCGAGTCGGGTGGACTGAATTACAGCGAGGGTTATAGCCTTGTCACCAGGGAGGATCTCGACAGCTTTTACTATTACCAGCCGGCCCTGCAGCGCATCAGCATCGTGGATGTGAAAGTGCCCAAGGGTTCGAAAGTCGGTTACATCATGGGTGCGGGCGATGACATTCCGACAGTGCTCAGACAGATCGGAATGAAGGTTACTCTGATTCCGGCGGACAAACTCGGCAGCGAGGACCTGAGCCAGTACCAGACGATTGTTCTGGGAATCCGGGCTTACGACACGCAAAAGGATCTCGCGGCCAATAATAAGAAACTGCTGGATTACGTCTATGGTGGAGGGACGCTCATCGCACAATACGAAACTGGCGTGGCTGATTTCAACAAAGGGAAATTCACGCCTTACCCCGTGCAACTCAGCCGAGCCCGTGTTTCCGTGGAAGAAGCTCCAGTCGAGATTCTGACTGCGGATGATGGTGTCTTTCACTATCCCAACCAGATCACCGAGCACGATTTCGACGGATGGGTGCAGGAGCGCGGGTTGTACTTCATGGACCAATGGGACAACAACTTCAAGCCGCTGCTGGCCTCCCACGATCCCGGAGAGTCCCCGCAGAAGGGCGGGCTGTTGCGTGCTCAGTATGGCAAGGGGACATATATCTACACGGGCTACGCTTTCTTCCGCCAGTTGCCGGCGGGGGTGCCGGGGGCGATCCGACTTTATGTGAATTTGTTGAGTGCGGGGCATGAAAAGAGCGGTGGTCAGTGATTGGCGGTTAGTGTTAGCTCTCAGTTTTCAGTTTTCAGTGGTAGTTGCCAAGCAGCAGTTCGCGCCGAATGCAGCCTGCATCCCAGACCGGTCAGAGTTCCCCACACCTGATTCGTGGGGTGGGACTGGGGAGCGCGACGGCGCTCAACATGATTGACATGATCGGGGTGGGGCCGTTCATCACCATTCCGCTAATGGTGAGCGCAATGGGTGGGCCACAGGCAATGCTCGGCTGGATTTTGGGCGCGATCTTTGCCATGTGCGATGGCCTGGTCTGGGCGGAACTGGGCGCGGCCATGCCGCAGTCGGGCGGTTCGTACGGCTATTTGCGCGAGATTTACGGACCGAATCGCCTGGGCCGGCTGATTTCATTTCTTTTTGTCTGGCAACTTTCCTTCAGTGCCCCGCTCTCGATCGCCTCGGGATCCATTGGCCTTGCTGGTTATGCATCCTACTTCTGGCCCGGACTTGAAAAGCAATACGTCGCGCACCATTGGAGCGTGCCCCTGCCGCTCTTGGGCAGGTTGCAACTGCACTGGCTGGTTTCGGGAGCAACGTTCGTCGCGATCGGCATGGTGGTTCTGGCTACAGTGCTTCTATATCGCAAGATCACGAGCATTGGATGGATTTCGAAACTGCTGTTGGCCGGCGTGATCGGAACCATGTTCTGGATCATTATTGCAGGCCTCAGCCACTTCGATGCTTCCCGCGCTTTCAGTTTTCCGCCGGGAGCGTTCACCCTATCGCACAATTTCTTCCTGGGGCTGGGCTCGGCCATGCTGGTGGCTACTTACGATTATTGGGGATATTACAACGTCGCATTCCTGGGCGATGAGGTGAAGGAACCGGGGACAACGATCCCGCGGGCGATCTTGCTATCCATTTGTTTAGTGGGATGTCTATACGTGGTGATGAACATCAGCATCCTGGGCGTGGTGCCGTGGCGGGAGATCCAGGCTGGTCAAGACAATCGTGGCTTGTATGTTGTGTCCATTTTCATGCGAAAGATTTACGGGCCATGGGCTGCTAACCTGGCCACCGGGCTGGTCATGTGGACGGCATTCGCCTCGGTTTTTTCCTTGATGCTGGGGTACTCGCGGGTGCCGTACGCCGCCGCGCTCGACGGAAATTATTTCAAGGCATTTGCGCGGGTACATTTGGAGGGCCGGTTTCCGTATGTGTCGCTGCTCGCTCTGGCCACGGTCGCGGCGCTGTTTTGTTTTCTATCGTTGGCGGACGTAATCGCCGGGCTCGTGGTCATTCGCATTACATTGCAATTCCTGGTGCAGGCGATCGGCCTGATTGTATTGCGCGTCAGCCGTCCCGATCTGCCGCGGCCGTTTCGGATGTGGCTCTACCCGCTCCCCGCGTTAGCCGCATCAGTCGGATTCTTATTCGTACTTGTCTCGCGCACGAACTCACTAACCCAGATTCGCTATGCCGCGCTGATCCTGATTAGCGGCGTGACCATATATCTGCTCCGCGCCTGGCGTCACGGAGAATGGCCGTTCGCAGAGTATGCGCCAGCGGAAAAGACTGCCAGTAACTGACATGGCCGAAGCGGTGAAAACATCGATGCCACCGAGTCTGCCGACAACAGCGAACGGTTCGGCGTGGGCTCCGTTGCGCGAGCCACTCTTTCGTTCACTCTGGGTAGCGGCGGTGATCTCGTACACCGGAACCTGGATGCAGAACGTGGGCGCGGGGTGGTTGATGACCCAGCTCACCATGTCTCCATTGATGGTTGGCCTGGTACAGGCGGCGACAACCCTCCCGGTTTTTCTCGTGATCTTGCCGGCCGGTGCGCTGGCGGACATGGTAGACCGACGACGATTCCTGCTGATCACGCAGGGCTGGATGGTAGTAGCTGCGGCGTTGCTCGGCATTTTCACGTTGTTGGGAACCGTGACGCCGTGGATTCTGCTCCTGTTCACATTCGTGCTGGGCCTGGGCGCGGTGATGAACGATCCGGCATGGCAGGCCATCACACCGGAAATAGTTTCTCCCGGGCAGCACGCGCCCGCAGTAGCTTTGAACTCGGTTGGGTTCAATGCGGCTCGTGCAGTAGGCCCGGCGTTGGGTGGGATTGTGATCGCGATCGCGGGTTCGGGCGTGGCCTTCCTGTTAAATGCCGCTTCGTTTTTCGGCGTCATCTTTTTTCTGTATCGCTGGAAGCGTCCCCACGTTGAGAATGTGGAAACGGGGCGGGTTACCGATGCCATCCTCACCGGCCTGCGTTATGGGCGTGACGCTTCGGTCGTGCGCTGTGTCCTGATCCGCACTGGAGCGTTCAGTTTGGCGGCGAGTTCCCTGTTGGCGCTGCTCCCGATCGTTGCCCGTCCCCATGGAGCTACCGGCTACGGCCTGCTGCTCGGGTCATTCGGCCTGGGCGCGTTGGCGGGCGCAGCGGTGCTGCCTCGACTACGGAGCACACTCTCAGTGGACGGAGTTGTAACGGTCGCCATCCTGGTGTTTGCAGCCATGACATTTGCTGCGGGACGAGTGCGGACATTCGGCTGGCTGGAACTGGTCTTGTTCACCAGCGGAACTGCGTGGATTGGAATCCTGGCTTGTCTCAATGTCGCGGCGCAGACCATGTCGCCTTCGTTTCTGCGGGCGCGGGCGTTATCGTTATACCTGCTGGTGCTGCAGGGGGGCATGGCGATAGGCAGCGCACTTTGGGGTGCGCTGGCCAGCCGCGTCGGAATTCCAACAGCATTCCTGTGCTCCGCAATCGCGCTTGTGGCTGGGCTGGTGAGTGTGCGACGCTATCCGCTGACGTCGCAGGAACTACAGTACGCGCCGTCCGTGGTGCGAGATTGACGTACGAGACTAAGTCAAGGCCGGGTTTTACAATTCCAATGTTTCGAGGAGATTTCTCATGAAGATGATGATGTGGCTGTGTGCATCTCTGCTGCTGGCTTGCAGCGGTCTCGCTCTAGGGCAGGACACTAAGCCGGCGGAACAGCGCACTATCGCTCAAGTGCTGGATCGCAGCGTTACCGGTGTGGAGAACGAATTCGTTTCGGCTGCCGACGCCATGCCCGAGGATAAATATTCATTTGCGCCTACAAACGGTGAATTCAAAGGTGTGCGCACCTTCGCACAGCAGGTGAAGCACGTCGCCGCAGTAAATTACCTGGTCGGAGCAGCTATCCTCGAGGAGAAACCGCCGGTCGAACTGGGCAGCGAAAACGGCCCGGATTCGGTGAAGACCAAAGCGGATATTGTGAAATTCCTCAAGGACTCGTTCGCCTATGTCCACAAAGCCGTTGGCACCATTAATGATGGAAATCTGCTGAATCCCATCAAGAGTCCCTTTGGTGAGGGCATGGTGACGCGGCTGGGCATGGCCACTTTAATCGTAGGGCATTGTTTCGACCACTACGGGCAGATGGTAGAGTACCTGCGGATGAATGCCATCGTTCCTCCCGCAAGTCGGTAATATCGGACCCGAGACTGAATCGACAAAGGACCGGCACTTGCCCGGTCCTTTTTCTATCCTCGCCATCGGGGATTTCTTATGGCACGAAAGTGCCATTTACACCTCCACGAATGGGCAATACTCTCAGCTTCTCCCTTTTGCTGGAAGGATTTGCGAGGCTACGTGAACCCTTGAATTGGAGAGCGATGCGTCGCGGCATGGGTGTGCGGGCCATGCCAATTCGGCCCGCTGGCAGGGAGAAGTACATGAAGACTAAGAAGCATCACGCGACAGCTTTACGCGTATCTGAGGCCGCACGGGAGCACGAAGTCCAGCGGGAAATAGACAGTTTTCTTCGAGCACTCAGTTCTTACCCAGACCGGTTCGCCCGCGAACCTTACTTGAGTTTCCAGCAGCATTTGTCCAGCATCGTGACCGAGGCTCATCCGCCCAGGACAGACGAATAGCGGCGGGTTTCAGGATAGGCTTATCCCCTCCGAGTCTTCAGCGAATCCGTTGGCTGGCCCCTCGCGCCGTGATCTCCGTGTAAATTAATTCTGGGTTGAGTCCTTGCGCTCGCAGGTGGTCGCGCACCCGCATCCTGGCTTGATTGACACTCAATTTCGGGTCCACAAAAACGAGTACGGAAGGTCCAGCCCCACTCAAAGCGCTGCCCAATATTCCGCGAGTCCCGGTCAGCTTCTGCAATGCGGGCAGCAGAGGGCACAGGGATGCACGGTAGGGCTGATGAATGCGATCTTCCAGTGCGGACGCAAGCAGATCTTTGCGCCCCTGAAGGAACGCTACCAGCAGCAGCATCGAATTTTGGATGTTGGCGACGGCATCAGCACGGGAATATTGATTGGGCAGAAGCCGGCGCGCATCCTCAGTCGAAAGGCTCTCCTTAGCGACTGCGAGCAGCAGTGGCCACTTCCCTTTCGGCCTTACGGAGACGATTTGCATTTCGCCATCCGCGGAGATTCGCGCAATTGCTAAACCGCCCATCCAACAGGCCGCAGCATTATCGGGATGGTGCTCGCGCCGGGCTGCTTCGTATACGATCCGGTTATCGGTCCAGCGCAATCGGCCAAAGTGTACCGCCAACGCAATTCCAGCCAACCGCGCGGCCGCTGAGGATCCGCATCCTTTGCCGATGGGGATCTGGTTCTCAATGCGGAGCGCGAGCGGCTGCGCCGGCTTTTTTTCCGCCTGCAGCACTTCCCGGTAAGTTGTCACAATAAGATGGTTTTCGATTTGGGCGCAGATTTCGGGATCACGGCCATGCGCCGTGATCGAGAATTCATTTGCTGACCTTGCCCGGACTTTAAGGAACATTGAGAAAGCCAGCGCGGCGGCATCGAAGGCCGGACCGAGATTCGCGGAAGTCGCCGGGAGAACAATCTCCAGGGACTGTGGTTTAGGCCGCTTCTTACCAGTGCGATCAGTCATGAGATAAAAAACAAAACGTAGCATGCAACGTCTGTACAACTGTAGAGACGTAGCTTGCTACGTCTCCAATCGGTCGTCTGCTTTTTTCAAGGTTCGAATGACAGCGTCCATAGTGGCGTCCAGTGCGATGGGAGCGCGCTGCTGAGGCCTAAGAATATCAGCTTCTTTTTCGCTCTCAGTGCCGGCGAATAGATCCCCGCGATGAAACTTCAAGGTGAACTCGGGATCTTTCAGGAGGTGCCCGGTCAACATCAATACCACGCTTTCTCCGGACTTGACGAAACCTTGCTTCACCAGCTTCTTGAGCCCGGCGAGGGTCACTGCGGAAGCCGGTTCACAGCCAATGCCATCCGCTCCGATCTCAGCTTTGGCCAACGCGATCTCAACTTCGCTGACTTGTTCGACGGTGCCACCGGTCGCCTGCAGCACCCTGACGGCTTTTTTCCACGACGCGGGGTTGCCGATTCTAATGGCGCTGGCGGCAGTTTCAGCCTGTACGGAGATCAGTCTCCTGCCGCCATTTTCGCGCATTGTCCGGACCAACGGATTGGCTCCTGCCGCCTGAATGATGGAGACTTTCGGCAACGTTGAGATGAAACCGAGTTGCTTCATCTCGAGGAGCGCCTTCCCCAGCGCCGAGGAATTTCCCAGGTTTCCACCAGGAACAACGACGTGATCCGGCGGCTGCCAATCGAATTGTTCCATCAGTTCGATCGCCGCTGTCTTCTGTCCTTCGAGACGATACGGATTGACGGAGTTCAGCAGGTAAACCGGCATCCGCTGCACAACCTCGTTCAGCAAGCGCATGCAGCCATCGAAATCGGTTTTCAACTGGCAGGTCACCGCGCCATAGTCCAGCGCCTGAGAAAGTTTGCCCCACGAGACTTTGCCTTCCGGGATCAGCACCAGGCTTCGCATTCCGCCACGCGCGGCATAGGCCGCCATGGAAGCGGATGTGTTGCCGGTGGACGCGCAAGCTACCCAGCGGAATCCCTCCCGGCGCGCGACGGATGCGGCCACAGTCATTCCCGTGTCCTTGAACGATCCCGTGGGATTCATGCCCTGGTGTTTGGCGTAAAGCTGCTGCAGCCCGGAGATGCGGGCGCAGCAAGGCATTTCATAGAGAGGAGCGTTTCCCTCGCGCAGAGTGATGATCCCTTGCCAGTCACGGAAAGCGGGCAGCACTTCACGGAAACGCCACACGCCGCTTTCGTCGACTGGAAGTCCGGAGGTACGGCGCTGGCGCCAGAGAGCCCTGAGCGCGCCGGCGTCTAGTCGCGTTGCATCGCTTGTGTTCCAACTGGGATATACGATTTCCAGCAGATCCCCACAAGCGGCGCAGCGGAAATTCTGCTCTGCCGTCTCGCACACGACGCCGCAGCCAATGCATCGCAGTTGCGATTTGTGCGCGGGATTGGACTCGGGTGAGGTGTGGTCGGTCATCCGGATTGAGGTCAGCGGAATATTGTCCAGCGCAATCTACTTCCCACCGCGCAAATATTTGTCGGTCTTGTTAATCCAGTCGGCGCGCGGGGGATTGAATACGTCCAGGTCCACCGTATCCGCCACGGCTTCTGCTTTGTGCGGCATATGCGGGGGAATTACCAGTACCTCGCCGGAGTTCACTACGAGCTCTTTGCCATCGATCCAAAACTTCAATGCTCCTTCGAGAATATAGGTAAGTTGCTCGTTATGGTGGCTGTGTTCGGGCACGATGCAGCCCTTCTTCAACAGGACGCGTGCCAACATGACATTTTGCCCCACGACGAAGTGGCGTTGCAGCAGCGGATTCAGGTCCTCAAGTTCGACGGAACTCCACGGAATGTGCTTCAGTTCGGCCTTTTTCACGCTTTTTGTCGTTGCCCTTCGAGTCGTCTTCTTCTTGGTTCTAGGGGCTGTACGTTTTGCTTTCGCCGCCTTCGCCATTAGTGCACCTTTCCTGGGTAGAGTCCGACCGCATTATCATGCAAATAACCGTGGGCCATCTGCAGCGCCTGCGCCTCGCTGACTTCGCCCATTGAAATCATTTCCGCTAACGCGGCGGCCAGCGCCGTGCGCGAAGACTGCACTCCCAGCCAGTAACTCTCCTCCGCGCCCAAAATGTTGTTGTAAGGGAATGCGTCGGTGCCGAAAGTAATTTTTTCAGGAAACGTCTCTAACCACTGCTTGAGTGTGTTCTTGAACTCCGAGGGGTAGAGCAGAATTTCGGTTTCCGATGAATCCAGGTACACATTTTTCGCCGAGGCCAACCAGATGGCTTGGCGATCGTAGGGATATCCGCCGTGGATCATCACAAACGTGACATTCGAATAGCGTGGATCGCGCAGAATGCTTTCCAAGTTCATGATGTTGCTTTCGGAGAGGTTGAAGTAATCGCCGATGCCTACTGCCGAGTGGATGTGGACGGGAAGATGAAGGCGGCCGCCTTCGCGGATCAAGTAGCGGAACATGAAGTCCTGAAAGGTGCGGTATTCGTCCTTGCTGGGAATTCCACCGGCAGCGAATCGCTGATAAATGTCCTGCGCATCCTCACGGCCAGAATCGCTGAATTTGGTTGAGCGGAAATACGCCACTTCAAACTTCATGGCGATGCCGCCCTTCTTCTGATTGTCTTCGAGGGTACGGCTCACGAATTTCAGATACTCGGCAAAATCCGCAGGCAACTTGCTCACGCCTTCCTGTTGCAGCCAGCGATGCAGCATCTTCTCCTGGAGCGGGATGTAAACCTCCTCGTCTGCGTTGCGGGAGCGTTCCCGCTGATTGTCGAACGGCCACATGAATGAATCCGCGAAAAATACCCACACAAACCGTTTGGGATCGAGGTAGTCGGCCATCATCGCGCGGTTCGCGACGCCCTGCTCGATGTTCAATTTGTCGAGAATGTCAGAAAAATAGGCGTTGCCCCTTTCCTTCTTGAGCTCTGCTTTTTTCTGGATCAGCCACTTGCCGTGCTCGGGTGAAAGATCATCGTAGGGATATCCGAAAAGCGCTTTGGCGGCAGAGACGAGTTCGGGGTTGGTGTCGCGTTCCCGAAGTGCAGCGCTTCCCGGGGGCGAAGCCATGGCATCGACGTCGGGATCGTCGGAGAACGCGGGATGCGCGTGATGATCAAAGATGGGTATTTTTTCGATCTGAGGGAGCAGCCGTTGGTAAGTTTGCTGCAGGTCGGGTCCGGGCAGTGGACGCGCCTGCGCTTGAGCTAGAAGCGAAATCCCGCAAAACATCAACACCCACCAGTATCGCTGCACTGGACCTCCTATCCTCATGAAATGAACTCTTCTTGCTATCTGACGACGGCAGCCCGATGCCAAGCCGACGAGAAACGCAGAATCCGCTCCACGGCCTCCTGCAATGTAGCGGTCGAAGATGCAAACGAGAAGCGGATGAAATCAGCGCCAGCGGCCCCGAATGCCGCTCCGGGGATGGCCGCGACACCGGCCTCTTCGAGCATAATGCGGCAGAGTTCTTCCGCACTCATCCCAGTCTCTGAAATGTTCACCCATGCGTAGAATGCGCCTTCTGGCGGCGAGCAGCGGAATCCGGGAACGCGATTCAGATCGCGAATGAACTGCTCGCGTCGCTTGGCGAACTCGCGGACCATGCGAGGAGTTGTGCCCTCGCGATCCTTGAGCGCGTCGATCGCTGCATACTGAGTGAATTCCGCGACACAGGTATAGCTGTTGACCGCCAGCATCTGCAGCGCCGGGACAATGCGCGGCGGGCCCACGGTATATCCCAGCCGCCATCCGGTCATAGCGAAACTCTTGGAGAAGCCGTCGATGATCAGTGTGCGCTCCTCCATTCCCGGATAGTTCATCAGCGAGACGTATTGCCCGCCGTAGATGACGCGAGCGTAGATTTCGTCGGAGAGCACGAGCAGATCATGTTTTACAGCCAGTTCCGCCAGCCGGCGCTGCACTTCGTCGGTGTAGACGGTGCCGGTCGGATTGCCCGGAGAGTTCGTGATCAGAATTTTTGTGCGAGGTGTGATTTTGGCGGCGATCTCGTCAGGACCCGGCTGCAGATGATTGCGTTCGGAAAGCTCAAATGGTACAGGGATACCGCCCAGCCCAAGCGTGATGGACGGATATCCGGGAAAACCTGGGTCGGGATACAGCACTTCATCTCCGGGATCAATCAGCGCCATCATCGCCATGAAGAGGGCGGTTTTGCAGCCCGGCGCAATCACGATGTTATTCGGAGAGACTTTCAGGCGACGGGTGTCGTGAAGATACGTCGCAATCGCCTCTCGCAGGGTCAGGACGCCGGCGACTGCGCAGTAACGGTCCTTGCCTTCGTCCAGAGCTCGTTTAAGTGCGTCATTCACGGATGCGGAGGGATGGAAGTCGGGCTCGCCGAGTTCGAGATGAATAATGGAACGGCCTTCCCGCTCCAGTTCCTTAGCGCGCGCATAGACGGACAGCGCGCCCTCACCCGTCATCACTGCCATTCGAGAAGCTAACGGTCGCATTGCTTACCTTTCCAGAATTGATCCTGCAAATGGAGGCCGGGCGTCCTCGCCCGGCTGGACGGGCCAGAGGCCCGTCCTCCACTACAAGCCTTTGTAGAGGCCGCCATCCACGAGCACAGTCTGTCCCGTCACATACGATGCACGCTCAGAAGCCAGCCACACGATCGCGTCAGCAACCTCGCGGGGTTCGCCGAGACGCTTCAGGGGCGCGTCCGCGCTCCATCCCTCGGAGATTTCTTTTTCACTCTTGCCCGAAGCTGCGGATCGGGCCTTAGCCAATTCCTTCAGCCGATCGGTTGCAGTGTAACCCGGTCCGACGTTGTTTACGAGTATGCCATCTTTACCGAATTCGTTGGCGAGACTCTTCACCAGTCCAACAACCGCGGCGCGCACCGCGTTGGAAAGCACCAGGTCCGCCACCGGCTGCTTGGTGGTGATGGAAGTAATGGTGATGATCCGTCCCCAGTGCCTGCGCTGCATGTGAGGAATCACCTCGCGGGCGAAGTAGACTGTACTAAGAAAATTGAGATCCACGGCTTTTCGCCATTCTTCGAGGCTGGCGGCAAGAAATCCTTTCGCCGGTGGGCCTCCGGCATTGGTGACACAAATGTCTACGCCGCCAAATTTCGAAACCACTGCGTCGACAAAGCGATGCACCGCCTCTGCATCGGTTACGTCCAGAGCCTGGGTAAATACCTCCGTGCTGTGTTGTTTCGCAATGCGCTCCCCGGCCGCCTGCAGCGTTTGAGCATTACGGGCGCACATCGCGACCCGGCATCCCTCGGCGGCGAAGGCCTCCGCCGTAGCGCGGCCAATCCCCTGGCTGGAGGCGGCCACAATCGCAACCCGGTCCTTCAAACCTGTATCCATAAGTGTTGGAATTATAAAGGTACGTTGGCCTGACTGTATTGGTCGAGACTGTGGCGTTCTGTGCCTCTTGCCCACTTCGCCCGTGAACGATACTCTTAATGGATTATTGCTGCCCAGCGATTCCGCGAGATCAGCGGATGGAGTTTCTCATGAAAACGCATCAGCACCGCCCAGAAACTGAAGCTGTTCGCGGGGGAACCGACCTTGATAAGAAGAACGGTCCCCTGGCCACTCCCATCTACCAGACTGCAACCTTTGAGGTCACCGACAACGACCAGCAACTGCGGGCGACGCATACCGACATGTTTTACACGCGCTACGGGAACCCGACGAACACGGTGGTCGAGGCCGCGATTGCAGAACTCGAAGGCGCTGATGCGGCATTGTTGTTTGCTTCGGGCATGGGGGCAATTACGACTTCCATTCTTGCGCTGCTGAAAGGCGGCGACCACGTCGTGGCTCAACGAGACATCTACGGCGGCGCCACGAAGTTTTTCAGCCAATGGCTTCCGAAGCTAGGCATCGAAACTACATTTGTGGACACGACCGAATACGATCAGCATGCGCGCGCCATCCGGCCCAACACCAAACTGCTCTATCTGGAGTCTCCGACCAATCCCCTGGTACGGGTGGTTGACTTGCACCAGGCTGCTGCCCTGGCGAAGAAGCACAATCTCATCACCATGATCGACAGCACCTTTGCCACGCCCATCAACCAACGCCCAGTGGAATTTGGCATTGATCTGGTGATGCACTCCGGTACGAAATACTTCGGCGGGCACTCCGACCTGATTTGCGGCATCATGGCTGGTCGCAAGGATTTGATCGAGAGGATTCATGAAACTCGGACCACGTTGGGTGGGGTGATGGATCCACACGCGGCCTGGTTGCTGCTGCGCGGTATCAAGACGCTCGCGGTGCGTGTGCAGCGCCAGAATGAGAACGCTCTGCGCATCGCGCAGTTTCTGGCTCAGCATTCCAATGTCCGACACGTGTACTACCCGTTTCTCGATGGTCATCCGCAGCGGGCGGTTGCGATCGAGCAGATGCAGGGCGGCGGGGGCATGGTGAGCTTCGAAGTGGACGGCTCGGGCGAAGATGCCCGCCGGCTATCCGAATCGTTGCACCTGTTCACGCTGGCGCCGAGCTTGGGCGGAGTTGATTCGCTGGTTTGCATCCCCGTGCTCACTTCCCATGCCATGATTTCAGTCGAACAGCGTCAGAAGATGGGCGTGACCGAGCAGTTGATCCGGCTGTCGGTCGGGATTGAAAGCGCGGACGACTTGATTGCCGACCTGGAGCAGGCGTTCGCGGCGGTGAGTGCGTCTCGTCAGCACGCGCAGGTGGGGTAGGGACCTCATCTTCTCAATACAAGGCCTCCGGCGCGCGGGAAGCGCGCTGGATTCCTGCAATCCGCCGAATCCACTTGTCGCGCAAAAAAATCCTGGCCTCACGGGAGGCCAGGCCGGAGGAACTACTTTGTGTTATCGCTCAGAAAATAAACTTCAGTGCCAACTGGAGAATGCGGGCGTTGTGCACCGCTGTAGCATGCAGGAACGCAGCGCCAGCACCTGACGGCAGCGTGCACGATGGGTCACCCGCTGAGTTGTTAGCTCCGCCATAACAGCCAATCGAGCTCGCGGCGGTTCCGAGTCCCTGGTTGTTTGCCGCGGAACCCGCATCGCCTCCCAGCCAGGAGAATTCGGTGTGGTTGAATATGTTGAAAGCTTCCGCTCGGAATTCAAAATACTTGCTTTCGGTAATAGCGAAATGCTTGAGCAGAGCCATATCAAAATTGGTGCGGAGCGGGTTGGTCAGGATGTTCCTTCCCGCGTTGCCGAAGGTCAATCCCGTAGGCGCGACGAACGCCGAGGGGTTGAAAAGCAGAGGTCCAAAGGGCAGTCCTGATATTTGCTGTACTGCCGACTTGGGATTGCCGGCCAGGTCGGGCCAGGAAGCACCTGAGCTAGCTGTATTATTGGCAACACCGGCATTGTCTCCGGGGACGCCGGTCCCACCTGCATTGTAGACACTGAAGGGCGTACCACTCTGTACGAGAGTAATGCCGGACCACTCCCAACCGCCGAGAAGCTTGTGGGTCAACCCTGGATTCCTGAAGAAGGGTAGATCGTAAACGTAACCAATGTTGAAGACATGCCGTTGGTCGAAGTTGGAACTGGCTCGAAAAGCATTGAGATTGTAAGCATTGATCAAACTGACGTCTCCGTAGTCGGAGGAGTCGTCGATGGAGTGGCTGTACGTGTAGGCAAGATTCAGTTGAAGTCCGCCGATGCTGTGGCGCACCGAAGCTTCGAAAGCATGGTAAATGGAAGACGCAGACTCCTCTTTGCGGGTGATACCGCCAATGCCGTTATAGGGACGGAAAGGATCAGCGATGGTGCCACAAGCAGCGACTCCAAGGTTAACGGCCGGACCAAAGGCAAGGCCGTTCGGTCCTACCTGGTACGGAATGGGTACGCCGCTAGGAGTTGTGCCGTTGGTGGGGACGCCGTAGGCGTCGGTTGTGGGGCCGCAATCTGCAGCGCTCATCGGCTCACCCGGCTTGTAGGGATTCTCCGCAAGCGGGACCGGTTGGAGCTGGTTCAGTTCGAATTCGCGAGTGAGATGGACTCCCGCGCTGCCGACATACGACAGCGTTGCCACCGTGTTTCTGGCGATGTCGTGCTGAATGTCCAGATGCCACTGCTGCACATAGGGCCAGATCGCTTTGTTGGGAATGGAAACGAAACTCAGGGGCGTGGTGGTTGCTCCCAGAGCCGATGGGTTGATATTTGCGTAACCTATTGTGTTGAGGAGGGAAGCAGTTTGCGTGAGGGGGTTGTATTGCTCCAGCGTGCCGGCGTTGGCTTCGCCTTGGTTGGTGTGTTCGTAGAAGATGCCATATCCGCCGCGAATGGCCCACTTTCCGTCGCCCTTGGGATCGAAAGCGAACCCAATACGCGGAGCAGGGTTAAAGAGATGTCCCTTCATGCAACCGTCGGGGACTCCTGCTGTGACTCCGCATTGAACCCAACCGTTGTAAGGATTGCCTACGACGAGGTCCGAGGAGTTCGTACTGCTGGCGCCAGGAATGTAATGACTCGGATCGAAGTTCCAGGCGCTGTGGTGGATCTCACGGTACGTACCGTAAAGGCTCACGCGCAAACCCAGGTTGAGGGTCAGGCGCTTGGTGGCGTGCCAGTCGTCCTGGAAATATGGCTCGAAGATTTTGTATCGGTTGTAGGTTTTGATAGCAGATTTTTCCTGTTGAAAGACCGAGACGTTGCCCAAAAGCAGATCGGCGAAGGCGTTCCCGCTGGTAACAGCGGTGTTGCTCGTATCGAATGATAGATTGCCATTGATGCCGAAGCCAGGTTGCGGTATCTCGTTCTTCTGGGCTGCTACGAAATAGCCACCGAACTGGAGATTGTGGCTGCCAATGATTTTCGTGACGTTGTCCTTGTAGGTATAGGTCGGGTTGGAGTTCAGAGGACCGTTGGGGACGTAGCCGGGATCTTCATTGATGCCGCTATAAATTCCTCCATTCAAACTAATCCCCGGCACCTTGCCGCCGAAACCATTCTGGAAAATTCCCAAGTTCAGACCCGGTGGCCGTTGCCAGGCGCCGACCAGGCCGGTGGTAATGTGATCGGTGGTGTAGCTGGCGACAAATTCATTCAATAATGTCGGCGAAGCAGTCGCAGTCAGACGGGCAACCATGCTAATACCGGGGCCTATAAAGTTCGTCTCAACCGTAGGGAAACTGGTTCCGCTCGTCCACAGGGGAGTCGGGTAGATTTGCGCCCACGAGTCGTGGATATAGCGGAATGAACCGCGAATTTTGTCGCTGAAGTTGTGGTCAATCCGGAACAGTTCCTCGCGCCAATTCGTCGGAAGCGTAGGGGTCTGCAGCCAAGAGTTCGGGCCGACATTAGGTTCAGGAATTAGGCCCTCTAGTGCCGCCACCGTCGGACCAGGAGCGAGCGTCACCTGATTGTTAGGAAAGTAGGTTGGGCTTCCGCTGGCAAAGCCCTGGACCGGGCAATCTGGGAACTGTGTCGCCGAAGCTTGGCTGTATGCGGTACCGGCTGCCGGACACAAGTCGCTGAAGTTTCCGGCCCGCTCGGGCAGCGAAGGAACGGTGGTCACAGAAAATCCTGATGGCACACGATCGCGCCGCCACTCTTGCGACCAGAAGAAGAAGGTTTTCTGCCTGTCCGTGTTGTAGTGGCCGGGGATGAAAATAGGTCCGCCGAGCGTGTAGCCGAAATCATTCTTCTTGTAGGGCGGGACCGTGGTCTGAAAGAACGGGGTGGCGTTGAACTTATCGTTGCGTACGAATTCGTACAGATCCCCGTGGAAACTGCTGGTGCCGGACTTGGTTTCTACCTCGACCGTGCCTGAGCCGTTGCGACCGTATTGTGCGCCATAGTTAGAGGAAAGTACTTTGAACTCGGCGATTGCATCAATGCTGGGATAAACATTCAGCGAAGTGTTGCTGCCATTGTCCAGTGCGTCTCCGCCATCCATCTCCCAGTTGTTGTATTCGGTGCGCCCACCGTTCACCGTGTAAGCGACGTTGCCGTTGACACCGACTTGCGCCTCATCTTGTCCGCTCTGGTTGGTGACGCCAGGCACAAGAGTGATAAGTTGAGTAAAGTTGCGTCCGTTCAACTGGAGCTGCGTGATTTCCTTTCCCGTAACCGTCCCTCCAAGATCGGAGGACTGAGTCTCCACCTGGGCCACACTGGTGCCCTCGACGGTCACCTCCGTGTTGGTCCCGCCCACCTGCATCGCAACATCGACACGAGCCTTCTGGGCCACGCTCAAGATGATGCCCGTCGCTTGAAATTTCTTGAAGCCGGGCGCGGCGACCGTGAGGTTATAGGATCCGATGGGCAACGCGGCGAACAGGTAATCGCCGGTAGAGTTGCTAGTGGCCGCGCGGTTGATGCCATGCTCCAGACTAGTCACGGTCACTTGAGCACCCGGAATGGCTGCTCTGGTGGGGTCGGCCACGGTCCCGGTAATTGAGGCGGTATCCTGCGCAACGAGCGCGACGGGAAGGCAGAATGCGAACGCGAAGATGCAGAACCACAGGAGACGGGATTTCATGTTCAACTCCCTTAATACTCGAAACGCAAATGGAAAACCGAGCCAGGCCTTAAACCCCGAAGCCCAGCCGTCACCCAAACTCGAACTGGAACACGTTACCTTGCCCACCCGCAATCGCCCACCGACTCCCGCAACCCCGAACACGAAATCTGTTCGTGAGTGGACCCTCTCTTACGGAACATCTCGCGTGCGCGATTGCAAATCATCAAAAACTGTTTATTAAAACGTGTTAATAGTGCTGTAGCTCAACCTCCATGTCAAGCAAAAAAATACCAGAAGGGGCAACCTGGGCACTGTGATGCACGTCACAATAGCGTTCTGGTCGATTCCCGTACCGCGAGTTCTGGCGCCACCTTGCGGTGTACCGCCGGGACTTCTCGCTTCTCCTGAACGGCATTGATTCCGTCGACAACAATGCTGACCGCGATCGTCCCCATAACTTCCATGGGCTGACGCACCGTGGTTAGAGAGGGCGTGTACAGGTTGGAAACGGCAACGTCGTCGAAACCGATGACCGAACAGTGTTCCGGAACGCGCAGACCAGCCTTCGCTAGGGCACGTATCGCTCCAAATGCGGTCATATCGTCAAAGGCCATCAATGCCGTGAACGGCCGCTTCTGTCTGAGCAAATCCTCCGTTAATTTGTAGCCCGCTTCAAAACTTGAAATCGGGTCCCGCGATTCGGGCAAATCGAGAATCAAGCGGGGATCGAGTTCCAATCCACTCGACTTGGCGAACGACCGAATTCCCTTCCAGCGCGGAGCGCTGTCCGCCAGGGTCTTGGGGCCGCGGATGAAGGCTATCTTGCGGTGTCCGAGCGAGTGAAGATGTTCGAGAGCGGCATGAGCTCCGAGTTCGTTGTCGACAATTACCGAGCTGACCGAGTCGGTCCGCAACTCGCGCCCAATCATTGCAGTGGGAATGCTGCTCTTTTCCAGATCGGCAAGAACATCGATATCCACAAACAACCAGTTGGCCAGCACGATGAGCGCTTCGACCCGCCGGTCCAGCAGCATCTCCAGATAACGCTCGAACCGGCCGCGCTCGTTGTGAACGTCGGTCAGAATGGGAAGGTAGGAAGACTGATACAGAGTATTCTCGATGCCGCGCAGCACCAGGGTGCAGTAGGGATCGGTCATGTCGAATACCATGACTCCAACCGTGTGACTGCGCTGGCTGCGAAGGGAGCGAGCAAATAGGTTTGGGCGGTAACCCAGCTTCTTGGCCGCTTGCTCAATCCGCTTCTTGGTCACGGCCGGAATGTAGCGCGCCAGCGGAGCGTTGTTCAGAACGATGGAGACCGTGGTCGACGAAAAACCGCTTTCTTTCGCCACGTCCCGAATCGTGATCATTGACGATTTCATCTTTAGGACAGCGCGCGTGCACCCGTCAGGTCCATGAAAGGCTGTCTTGAAAGAAAGCAGCCGTCAGTTCTCGGTTCTCAGTTTCAGGGCGCGTGAATGATGACCGCTTGAATTCATGCTGCTGCTGGTGGACACTACAGCAGAGAGTGAAACCAGTGTCAAGTTCAACCCTGCGATTTTTACTGATTTTTCTGTTGCTAGCCTCTTCGCAGGTTGGCCGTACGCAAGCGATGCAGCAGGCGAAAGCGCAAAAACCGCACACCGCGCCGTCCCCGCAGACTGCCGATCCTCAGCAACTTTTTCAGCAAGGAGACGCGGCGCTCAAAAGTGGCGATCTGGACGAATCCGAACGTGCGTTTCGAGTTGTCCTTGCCATCAATCCGCAGGTTGCAGGCGCCTACGCGAACTTGGGAGTGATCTTCATGCGGCGCAAGCAGTGGCAGCACGCATTGGAAATGTTGCGCAAGGCTGAAGACCTGGCTCCACAGATTGCAGGGGTGCGGCTCAATATCGGGCTGGTCTACTATCGCCAGAACGATTTTCGAAACGCAATTGCTTCGTTTGAGTCGGTCGTGCACGATGCGCCGGACTCTTTCCAGGCGCGCTATTTGCTGGGGCTGTGCTATTTCTTTGTCGAGCGTTATGGCGATGCGGCAAGCGCGCTCGATCCGCTCTGGTCGCAGGCTTCGGGCCAGTTGAATTATCTCTACGTGCTGGGCATCGCGGCCAACAAGGCGGGGCGGCCCGACCTGGAGCAGCGAGCATTGAGCCACTTGGTCGAGATCGGCCAGAACTCTCCCGAGTTTCATCTCCTGATGGGCAAAGCTCACCTCAACCGCGAGGAATACGACGAGGCAATCACTGAGCTCGGACTCGCGGTTAAGGGGGATTCCGCCCTTCCCTTCGTCCACTTCAATCTCGGAATGGCTTACTTGAAGAAACAGGATCTAGAGCGGGCCAAGGCAGAATTCCTCAAGGACATCGCCGTCGAGCCGGATGTCACCTACAACTATGACCAACTGGGACAGGTGTATTACCTTCAACAGCAAGATTCGGAAGCGGAAAAGATGTTCCGCACGGCGCTGCGCCTCGATCCTCAACTCGCCAGCTCTCATTTTCAACTCGCCAGGGTATATCAGCGGCTGAACAAATACGCGGAAGCACTGACCGAGATTGACGCAGCCTTAAAGCTGGATACCGACAGTCCCGGCAGTCACTACTTACGCGGACAAGTTCTGCAACATCTGGGACGCACGCAAGAGGCAAAGGCCGAAATGCAGACGTTTACCCAAATGTCGAATGCCGCCCGCGAAAAACGACACCAGGAACTGGAGGCAGGACCGATGCCGAACCCGGAGCTTACGCAGGAACCTCAGTAGACGCTCGTAGCGCAGACTCTTTGTTATCGTAGTGCATGACCCAGATCACTTGCAGCGCGCTTCTGTTTGACCTGGATGGCGTGCTGATCGACTCCACTCCCGCCGTCACTCGCGTTTGGACCGGATGGGCAATCGCGCACGGTTTCGATCCCGACGACGTTGTACGCAAAGCGCATGGACGTCCCAGTATCGCGACCATAGGCGACTACCTTCCGCACGGAGACCATGAGGCCGAGAACCGCGAAGTCGAGCGCCGCGAGATTGAGGATCTGGAGGGCGTAGTGACTTTGCCCGGAGCGCGTGAACTGCTGAGCGCTCTTCCGTCAGACCGATGGACCATCGTGACCTCGTGTACCCGCCCTCTGGCGGAAGTCCGGCTGCGCGCGGCTGGGCTGCCGATTCCCCAGCGGTTGCTCACGAGTGACGACGTAAAGAATGGAAAGCCGGATCCCGAGCCGTATCTGAAAGGCGCGTCATTGCTGGGAGTATCGGCGCGGGATTGCGTCGTAGTGGAAGACGTCCCAGCGGGCATTCGCGCGGGCAAGGCTGCCGGCGCTCGGGTAATCGCCTGCCGAACCACAGTTTCGGAGCCGGAACTCAAAGCTGCGGGCGCCGATTGGATTGTGGACAATTGCAGATCTATCTCGGTATCACGGTCAAACGCGAGCGCCGAATTGAGCGTTGTGCTGACGGGCGAACACAGTATCCACGACCGATGAGACCAACCTCGTAGACTCGGCATGCATCGTAGGGTGATGAGAATAATTGCTGCCCTTGCCGCCGTTTTGGTTCTGCTGCTAGCCGGATGCACTTCGCAAAAGCCTAGTCCCGATGAGCTGCGAGAGAAAACGGCGCAAGCCACATCAGACTTCAAGCGCAACGCGAAAGCAGTAGCTGAGGGCGTGAAAGAAGGATGGAACCGCAACCAGCCGCTGGATCTAAACAAAGCTAGCAGGGAGCAATTGCTAAGTCTACCGGGCATGAGCAATGAGGGAGCAGATCGCATAATCGCTAAGCGACCTTATAGCAGCGGCTCCGAGCTGGTCAGTCGGCGCATCATCTCACAGCAAGAGTATGACAAGATCAAGGATCAAATAACGGCAAAAGCAAACGATTGATGCGCCCCCAACCGTTTTCACCCGCCACGGTCTGGCCCTCGGTGAGCCATCACCGCGCCGCCGCCCTTCTTCGGCTTGCGCATCAGGAAGATCAACGGCAACATCACCAGGAACATCAGCGCCAGAAAACGGAACACGTCGTTGTAGGCGAGCATTGCCGCCTGCTGCTGCACCATTCCCCACACTGCGCCATAGGCCTGCCGGGTTGCGGTGGCCGCATCCTTGCCTTGAGACATGAAAAGCGCTCGCAGGCCAGCGATGGTTTGACGGGCCTGCGGATTCGCCGGGTTGACGTGTTTGCCCAAGATGTTGATGTGCATTTGCGCCTTCCGCACCTGCATGGTCTCCACCATCGAAATCCCGATGCTGGCGCCGATGTTGCGCATCAGATTGAAGATGCTGGTGGCATTGCCCATCCTTTCCCTGGGTACGGGACCATTGGTGACCGTGGTCAAGGGCACGAAAATCAAGCCCAGCCCTGCGCCCTGGAGAGTGAGCGGCAACCAGAAATTCCATGAAGCCACGCCCAGGCTGAATAGCGAAATCCTGTACATGGCGAAGGCGGTAGCCAGGAAACCTGCGGCCAGAAGCTTTCGGGAATCCACCTTCCCCGTGAGATAACCAATCAGCGGCATGAACATGAACGAAGCCAGTCCGCGAGGCAGATTGGTGATGCCCGCATGAGTAGCCGTGTAGCCGAGCAGTTCCTGCATCATGAGCGGCAGTAAAACGGTGCTGCCATAGAGCACGAATCCGACGACCGTCATAATAAATGTGCCAATGGCATACGACCGGTAGCGGAAGACGCTGAGATCAATAATCGGATGTTCGGCTTTCAGTTCCCGGATGATCAGACCAGTGAGACCGACGACTGTGAGCACGGCCAGAGTGACAATAAAGTGCGAGCTGAACCAATCATCTTCCTGGCCCTTGTCGAGCATGATCTGAAGCGAGCCGATGCCCAGTACTAACAGGCCGATGCCCCAGTAGTCGATTCCCTTCGATTCCTTTCGCAAGTAAGGAGGATCAAAAATGTAGGCCTGGGTCAGGAGCAATGCAAGCACACCGATCGGAACATTGATGTAGAAAACCCAGCGCCAACTGTAGTTGTCGGTGAGCCAGCCGCCAGCCACCGGCCCCAGCATGGGTGCAACCACAATACCGAGAGCCCAGAAAGCCATGGCCTGGCCACGCTTTTCTGGAGGGAACGATTCCAGGAGGATGGCCTGCGACAGAGGCTGCAAGCCTCCACCGCATGCCCCTTGAATGACTCGGAAGAAGATCAGAAATGGCAGCGACGGCGCCAGTCCGCAGAAAAAAGAAGCGACGGTGAAGCCGGTTACCGATAACATGAGCAGGCGTTTGCGCCCGAACTTGGTGGCTAGCCATCCCGTCATCGGCAAAATAATGGCGTTGGCCACAAGATAGGATGTGAGTGTCCAGGTGGCCTCGTCAGTGCTGGCGGAGAGATTGCCGGCGATGTGAGGGAGAGAGACATTGACCACGGTGGTGTCGAGCACCTCCATGAAGGTGCTGGACATGACCGCAATGGCAATCAGCCACGGATTAATGTCTTTCGAAACTGGATCGTCAGCTGGCATCAGTTTCGCGCCGGAAAATAATTAGACTCGATCATGGGCGCGTGGGACTCGAATTCTCTCACAGAGCAGACATAGCAGCTATGCTCAGTCAAGAGGATCTTAGTCAATGCCCAGACTCCAATCAGGAAATCCGGGATTGAACTCGCTCCCCAGTCGTCGAGGAGCGGCATCGAGCGCCCGAGGCGGAAGCTGGAAGTTTGCTCTTCGAGCGCTTCGCTCCCGGAATTATCGCCTGTTCTTCACCGGTCAGACGGTGTCGCTGATTGGCACTTGGATGACTCAGATCGCCACCAGTTGGCTGGTGTACCGGCTAACTGGCTCGGCGTGGCTCCTTGGCATCGTGGGCTTCGCATCACGGATACCAACTTTCCTCTTGGGACCAATCGCGGGCGTATGGGTGGACCGATGGAACCGCCACCACACCCTGGTCGTCACCCAGATTCTTTCCATGGTGCAATCCTTCGCGCTAGCGGGATTGGCACTGGCCGGTATCATCACTGTTCGCGAAGTGATTTGGTTGGGTCTCGTTCAGGGCATCATCAATGCCTTCGATATGCCGGCCCGTCAGGCATTCGTCATTCAGATGGTGGAGGATCGCGCAGACCTGGGCAACGCCATTGCGCTGAACTCTTCCATGGTAAACGCCGCTCGACTTCTCGGCCCGTCGATTGCCGGAGTGATCATCGCCGCGGTGGGCGAAGGTTATTGCTTCCTGATCGATGGCTTCAGCTATCTCGCGGTCATTGCTTCTCTGCTGGCGATGAGAATCGCGGCGGTCGAGCAGAGAAGCGCGGAAAAGGCAATTTGGCAGGAATTAAACGAGGGTTGGAGCTATGTCACCCATTTCGTGCCCATCCGCTCAATTCTTCTGCTGTTAGCCTTGATCAGCCTGGTGGGCATGCAGTACACGGTGCTCATGCCAATTTTCGCGGGCCAGGTGCTTCATGGAGGCGCCCACACGTTGGGCTTCCTGATGGGCGCATCGGGCGTGGGAGCGCTAGCCGGCGCGGTGTTCTTGGCGACTAGAAAAAACGTGGTCGGCCTGGGCCGGATGATCCCGTTGGCGGCTGCAGGTTTTGGATCCGGGCTGATTGCGTTAGGTCTTTCTCGTTTCCTGTGGCTTTCGTTGATGCTGATGCTGTTCGTAGGCTGCGCGATGATGATTCAGATGGCGGCTAGCAACACGATTCTGCAAACCATCGTGCAGGATGACAAACGCGGACGGGTGATGGGCTTCTATTCCATGGCATTCCTGGGAATGTCGCCATTCGGGAGCCTGCTGGCCGGCGGACTGGCACACCACGTCGGGGCACCGCGAACCGTCATGATCAGCGGAACCATCTGCATCGCCGGCGCCGGCTGGTTCGCCTCCCACCTGAACGCAATGCGAGAGCTTGTACACCCAATTTACCGAACGCTGGGCATCATTCCTGAAATCGCTACCGGTATTCAGAACGCGAGTGCGCTACAGACTCCGCCGGAGGAGTAGTTTGCCGGGCAGCCTTCCACGTGAAGCTACAGACCTGAAACCGGCATACAGTTTTCACTGTACGAATAACTTTCATCTTCATTCGGAAAAAACGTCGCTTCGCCTCGACCGGTTATGCACTCACCAGGGCTATCTGGCTGGATTGCAACTTCAGTGGAATTGGCACGGCGCTTGCTCTTTGAAAGCCCGGAGCAAAGTAATCAAACACGGAGGAATGAAAAATGAAGAAACTAATCACAGTAGTGGCCACGTTGGCGCTAGCTATGGCACTCTCCACGGTGAGCTTCGCCCAGCAAGATCAGTCAACCCAGCCCAGCCCCCAGCAACCAACTTCCGATACCCAAAACGCCCAGCAGCCGACCGCCGGTCAGCAAGGAACACAGCAGCCGAGTTCGCCGTCCCAGGATTCGTCCACTTCAATGCAAACGAGCCAGGGCTCGTCTTTCACTGGTACCGTGGTGAAGGCCGGTGGCAAGTATGTGTTGAAGACCAGCGACATGAACTATCAGTTGGATGACCAGCAGAAAGCCAAGCAGTTTGTAGGCCAGCAGGTCAAAGTCAATGGGACGCTGGATAGCAACACCAGCACCATTCACGTTTCAGACATCAGTCCCGCGAGCTAGTGCTGCACTGTCAACCGCGTAAAGGGAGCTTGAAGCTTGCGGGCAAAGCTCCCTATTTTTTCTCTTTTTTCCTCTTCCACTTTTCAATCCAGCCAAGTTTTTGAATTCCGGGCGGCCTGATCGTGCATGACTGATTCAGGTCGGAACCTCCCACTAACTGGAACTGGCGCCGATGTGATTGCGTACAACGGAAGTGCGAGGGCCCAAGTGCGAAAACTGTGCAAACCACAAGCGCACCCTTGGAATCTGCGGTAGACTTCTTGGCGCAGACACTTAGCCACTTGTATGACATCTCTAGCCAAATCGATTCGCTGCTTCGGTCCCGCGGACCACATCTTCCGCTTCCCAACCTAGGAGACTCTCTATGCGTATTTCACAATTTGTGATCGTAGCCGTTCTATTTTTCACGATACCCGGTATCGATCGTGTCCATGCCCAGAGCGCGACCGCGTCGGGCAGCACGCCCAAACTGGAGCACTTCGACCTCAGCCTGGTCGATAAGTCGCTCGATCCCTGCCAGGATTTTTATCAATACGCGTGCAGCAAGTGGAACGCAGCCAACCCCATTCCCGCCGACCAAGTAGCTTGGGGAACTGGCAGCGGCTTGCGGTACTGGAATGAGAATATCTTGCGGGAAGCCCTGCAGAAAGCGGCGGCCCAAACCAGCAATCGCACGGACTTTGAACAGAAGGTCGGCGATTATTGGGCTGCCTGCATGGACGAAACAGGAATCGAGTCTGCCGGGACCCGCGATCTGAAGTCTGAACTAGAGCGAATCGGTCAGATGAAGAGTAAGTCGCAGCTTGCCGACCAGGTGGCACATCTTCATATGACCATTCCCGGGGCTTGGGAGGGCGATGATAATCAGACTCGTGCCGCAATCCTGGGCTTCTCCCAAACGCAGGATTTTGACGACGCAACCAAAGTCGTAGCCGGTATTGATCAGGGCGGACTGGGATTGCCGAACCGTGACTTTTATATAAAGGACGACGCTAAATCAAAGGAAATCCGCAGCCAGTACGAGACCCATATCGGCAAGATGCTGGCGCTTTCGGGAGAAAGCGCACAACACGCCGCCGCCGACGCGAAGACGATCGTCGCGATAGAAACCGCCATGGCGCAGTCGCAGATGGACAATGTCGCGCGTCGCGATCCCAAAAACTTAAACAACAAGATGAGTTTGGCGCAAGTGCAGGCGCTGACCCCTTCGTTCGATTGGAAGCACTACATCGAGGTCATTGGAGCTCCGCCTTCTTCACCTCACTACCTCGTGACTTCACCCCAATTCTTCCGCAACCTTGAACCGCTTATCCAACAGCATTCGCTGGACGATTGGAAAGTGTACTTGCGCTGGCACCTGGTTCACGGCTCGGCGGCATATTTGAGCAAAGCTTTTGTTGACGAGAATTGGGGGTTCTATGCCCACACACTGCTCGGAGCGAAAGAGCAACTGCCTCGCTGGCGGCGGTGCGTGCGTGCGGCCGATCGCGATCTCGGAATGGCCCTGGGACAGGCGTACGTAGCCGCAGCTTTTCCGCCGGAGAGCAAACAGCGCACGGTGACGCTTGTACATGACATCGAGCACGCACTTGAGCAGGACATAACCAGTGTTGAATGGATGCAGGCGGCCACCAAGGAAGAGGCCAAAACCAAGCTGCACGCCATCGAAGACAAGATCGGGTATCCCGATCACTGGCGCGATTACTCCTCGGTGAAGGTCACGCGCAACAGCTATCTGGACAATATGCACGAGGCGACCGCCTTCGAGTTTCGCCGCCAGCTCAGCAAAATCGGCAAGCCCGTTGATCGCGAGGAATGGACTATGACCCCGCCTACCATCAACGCATATTATGATCCGCAGTTGAATACCATCAACTTCCCTGCCGGAATCCTGCAGCCACCGTTTTTCGAAGGCAACATGGAGGATGCAGTGAACTACGGCGCGATAGGCATGGTGATCGGACACGAGATCACGCACGGTTTTGACGATGAAGGCCGCAAGTTCGACGCCCACGGGAACCTCCGCGACTGGTGGACGCAAGCGGATGCGAAAGCCTACGACCAGCGTGGACAGTGCATTGCCGACGAATACACCCAGGAAATACCGGAGGCTGGAGTCAAGCAGAACGGACACTTGACCCAGGGCGAGGACACAGCCGACAACGGTGGCCTACGACTCGCCTTTATGGCGTTGACCAATAAACTTCAGGCGGAAGGCAAGTCCGCGGACACTAACGAAGCTGATGGCTGGACGCCGCGGCAGAAGTTCTTCGTGTCCTACGGCTACTCGTGGTGCGAGCAGTTGCGTCCCGAGCTGATGCGAACCGCCGTGCTGACGAATCCCCACTCGATCCCGAAATACCGGGTCAATAATGTCGTCTCCAATATGCCCGAGTTTCAGGAAGCCTTTTCCTGTAAGAAAGGCACGCCCATGGTGCGGGCCAATCAATGCAGGGTCTGGTGAGATTTCTGGTGTGGCACTGAGCCGTTGACCTGCTCACAGGACCGCCTGACCGGAGGGATTTAATTCTATGCTGAAAAAGCTTCTGCCCATTGTGAGTTTGTTACTCGCAGTCTTCGCTTTCTCCCAAGCAGCAACGACCACCCACTTCGACGGTAAAACCTGGTGGGACTACGTCAAGGTTCTTGCCGATGACAATATGGAAGGTCGTGAGACCGGCAGCGCGGGACTCCGAAGGGCGGAGGCTTACATTGTCGATCAGCTGAAGCAGGCGGGGCTTCAGCCCGCCGGAACCGACGGCTACTACCAACCGGTGAAATTCCAATCCCGGCAAATCATCGAAAAGGATTCGAGCCTCGCTTTGGTCCGCGACGGTAAAGTTGAGCCTCTTACCCTAGGTGAGGATGCCTTCTTCAGCACGCGAGTCGATCTTGCGCCCGAATTGCAGGCGCCGCTGGTCTTCGTGGGGTACGGACTGAGCATTCCAGAAAAAAACTATGACGATCTTTCTGGTCTCGATCTGAATGGCAAAGTGGCCGTGATTTTGAACGGTTCGCCCGCTGCCATTCCGGGGCCTCTCGCGTCTCACTATCAGTCTGCCGCCGAGCGCTGGAAAACTCTCCGCAAAGCGGGCGCGGTCGGGATCATCGGCATCGCGAACCCGGCAACTATGGACATACCGTGGTCTCGAATGTCGGTCAACCGCACGCATCCAAGCATGGTATTGGCCGGTCCTGAGTTCAATGAAACCGAAGGCGAGAAGCTCGCCCTGATATTCAATCCTACGAAAGCCGACAAGCTCTTCGAGGGCTCCGGCCACAGTTTCGACGAAGTCTTGAACCTGGCCAAGGACCGGAAACAACTTCCGCGGTTCCCGCTCACAGCTTCGATCAAAGTGAAAGCCAAGCTTGAAAAGAAAGCTTCGGAGTCGGCCAACGTAGTCGCGAAGCTGCCCGGCAATGATTCCGAGCTTAAGAACGAGTACGTCGTGCTCTCCGCCCATATTGACCATCTCGGCATCGGCGAGCCCATCAACGGGGACCGTATCTATAACGGGGCTATGGATAACGCTTCGGGAAGCGCCTTACTGCTCGACGTTGCAGCTTCATTGAAGAAATCACCGGAGAAGCTCAAACGCTCGCTACTGTTTGTATTCGTGACTGGAGAAGAGAAAGGATTGCTGGGCTCAAAGTATTTCGCTGCGAATCCGACTGTCGATCCGAAGTCGATGGTGGCCGATATCAATGTTGACATGTTCCTGCCCATCGTTCCGCTCAAGATTCTCACGGTGTTCGGGCTGGCGGAGTCCGATCTCGGCGATGCGGCCCGTGAGGTTGCGCAGGCGCATGGCGTCGGTGTTCAACCCGACCCCGAGCCGCAGCGCAATATTTTTATTCGAAGTGATCAATACAACTTCATCCGGCACGGAATTCCAGCCTTGGCGATGGGCGTCGGAGTCACGCCCGGTTCTCCCGAACAGAAGATTTTCAAAGATTGGCTTACCCAGCGCTACCACGCACCTTCCGACGACTTGAATCAGCCGGTGGATCTGGCCGCGGCCGCGCTCTATGAAGAAGTGATTCGGGGGCTGATGATCTCAGTCGCTCAGAAGCCCAACCGGCCGCAGTGGAAGCAGGATAGTTTCTTCCGCAGGTATGCCAAGGCGGCCGGTGAATAGGCCTCCCGAGACATCGTCATTCCTCGCGACGTCCCCGGCTACTGCGGTGTAGCTGGAACGAAGACCCTGTCGGCGCTCACGAGCTCCGCATTCGGCACCTCGGTTCGAAGCTTCACTCGCTGCATTCCAGCCTTCTTTTGAGGCTTGGCGAGAAACGTCAGCAGGTACTGACGGCTCAGCCGACGCGTTATGTCCTCAAGATAAGGGGCGAAAGAAACCGGCGCACCGTTACCGAGGTAAAAGGCCTCGCCACCGGTCTCGTCGGCAACCTGGGAAAGATAATTCTGACCCCAGTTCACCCGCCAAAAACTGTGGCCGTAGTGTCCCTCACCCGGCGTGTAAATGCCAAAAACGATGACGCCAGCCCGCTGGGCTTGCTCGATCGCCGTGTCGACATAAGCGTTGTCCGGACCGCTGCCCCAGTATCGGTCGATGCCATCGGTGATCATGAGGACCTCGCGCCGTTCGTTGCCTTCAGGCCATCGTTTGATCAAGTCACCGAGCGAAAAATACGGACTCGCGCTGGCGCCGGGGTTTCCCAACGGAAGGCGCAAGGCCTTGGCCGCTAGCATGTGGTCGCTGGTGAGGTTCTGCACGACCTGCGCAATCCCGTTCTGCATATAGGCGACCCCGATCTTCGTGGTCGCGGGCTGCGCACTGATAAACTGGCGGATATCCTCCAACTGTGAACCGAGGCTGATGTTCGAGGAATCGTCGAGCAGAACGAACAGCTCTAGTCCCGCACGGTCTCCCTGCAGCGGCAGCCAGGCGGTCACCTTGTCTCGGTCGTGACCCTCATACACCATCACGTCTTCGCGACTGATGTCGGGCACGTTGGAACCGTGACGAGCTTCAACTGTCACCACCAGGTTCACGCCAGACCCAGCGGGAGATGAGTTCTCCTGAGCGGCAATCAGTTGCACACTAGCCAACAGGGTGGTGATTGCGATGACCACCTCGAGCATTAGGTAATGTTTCTTCATGGACTTCTCCTTTCAGACTCGAAGACCATCTACTGAGACTACCTACTTACTGAGATGCCGGACAGAGAAAAAGGGAACGCGCCTGAATTCTGGGCTTGAGTACTACTACCATGACCGGCACCGAAACTCCTGCTGTCACCCAGATTCTAGGTCTCAACAGTGGCACGAGTCTTCGGTAATTGTTCAGGCTTCGCACCTCAGTCTGGAGTGACAGACCTTGCACTTTTACCCTGCCGCCGACGATACTGGAATCAGAAACACTATGAAGACTAATCTTTCTCTTGCCAATCCCGCGGAAGTCGAAACCGAATGCCTGGCCGTGGTGGTTCTCGATCACGGCGCAAAAGATAAAACCGAAGTCAGCGTCGAAGCCAGCGATGGCGCCGTTAAGGACGTCACGGCTGAAGTGATGGCCAGCGGCGAGGTCACCGGCAAGATATTTGAAACCACGCTGCTGCATCGTCCCGCAAAGCTGAAGGCAAAACGTCTGCTGCTGCTGGGCGGCGGCAAGGCTAAGAACTTTACTCCCTCCGAGCTGCGCAAGTTGGCTGGCGCCGCTGTCCGCTTCCTCAAGCCGAAGGGGATTCGCAGCTTTGCCTTTCTGGTTCCCGAAAACTTTAAGAGCGACGAAGCCGTGAAGGCCATTGTGGAAGGCGCTTTCGTGGGCAACTTCGATCCCGATACCTACAAGAGCGACCGCAAGGACCAGAAGATCGACGCCGTGACCGTTGTAGCGCGCGGAGACCAGGCTCGACTGCAGAAATCCATGGATGAAGCTCGCATCATTGGTGAGTCGCAGAATTTCACTCGCGAACTGGTCAATGAGCCCGGCAACCACATGACGCCAACCATCCTGGCGGAACGCGCCCGCAAGATGGCGCAGGAAGTTGGCCTGAAGTCTGAAGCGTACGGCGCCGACAAAATCAAAGAACTGAAAATGGGCGCCTTTTGGGGCGTGGCCCAGGGCTCTGACGAACCTCCCGCGCTGATCGTATTGCGCTACGAACCTGCGGACGCTCCCGCAACTCCGGTGCTAGGGCTGGTTGGGAAAGGCGTTACCTTTGACACCGGCGGGATCTCCATCAAACCCGCCGATGGCATGGAAAAGATGAAATATGACATGGCCGGCGCCGCGGCCATGATCGGCGCTATGCGCGGCATCGCGCTCCTCAAGCCGAAAGTCCGAGTTACCGCGATTATCTGCGCCACTGAGAATATGCCTTCGGGCAAGGCGCAGAAGCCCGGCGACATACAGATCGCCATGTCCGGCAAGTCAATTGAGATTATCAATACCGATGCCGAAGGCCGTCTGGTGCTCGCCGACGGTCTCTGCTACGCTCGCCAGCTCGGTTGCACTCACCTGGTCGACGCCGCCACGCTGACCGGCGCGGTTGTGGTTGCGCTCGGTTATGTGAACGCCGGAGTTTTTGCCAACGACGAAAAAATGTACGAACGCTTCAATCGCGCCCTGGAAAAAGCGGGCGAGAAGTTTTGGCGCCTCCCGCTCGACGACGAGTACAAGGAAAATATCAAGTCGAACATTGCGGATATCGTCAATTCAGGTGGCCGTTGGGGCGGCGCCGTCAACGCGGCGATGTTTCTGAAAGAGTTTGTCGAGGACACTCCGTGGCTGCACCTCGACATCGCTGGCACGGCATGGATGGAAGAGAATAAAGCCTGGATCGCCAAGGGTCCATCGGGGATTGCGGTGCGCAGCCTGGTGGAGTTTGCCAGGGAATTTAACAGCTAGACCAAGCACAGACCATGTGGAGACGGGCGACTCGCCCGTCCAGGCCGAGCAAAGGTCTCTGTCACATGGCTGCCGGGACCGAGATTCCCATCACCGCCAAAGCGCGGATCAGTTCGCGGCGCACCACCGCGACCGTCGCGAATAGAAACTTCTTCCGGCCTTCGTCTGGCTCAGCAAGAATGGGATACCGGTGATAGAAAGCATTGAACAGTTGGGCCAACTGGAACACGTGTTTTGCCAAGTAAGCTGGCTCGGTCGTTGCGATGCACTGATCGATCACGTAAGACGTCTTCGAGGACGCCAGCCATAGCTCCCAGATTTCGTTTCCGTCCGCGCCGTTCAGATACTTCGCCAAGTCGCCGGTCGAGACGTAGCTAGCTACGTCTCGACAGAAGCTGTCCGGATCGAGTTCACCCTTGCGAAAAATATTTGTGGCGCGTACCACCGCATACTGCGCGTAGGGACCGGTCTCACCCTCAAAACTCAGCGCCTCCTTGAAGTCGAACGCAATCACGGACGGCTTGGTGAACTTCAGCATAAAATAACGTAGCGCGCCAACCGCAATCTGGGTAGCGATGGTCATGCGCTCGTCCTCGCTTAGTTGCGGATGGCGCGGGTCGACTTCCTTTTTCGCTGAAGCGATTAGCGTATCAATCAGATCGTCGGCCTTTACTCCGAAACCCTTGCGGCCAGAAACCTCAATGTAGGAACGCATCTTGTCCTCGTCGGACAACTGATAGCCCAGATCGGCGGCGCAACGTGGAGTGAGCGCGACCATCTCATAAGAAAAGTGGGTGTAGTGATCCGCCTGCTGGTCGTAACCGAGTCCGCGCAGCGCTTCAACGACGGTGTTCTGCGCCTCGGCTTGCCGGGCATCGATCACGTTGTAAATCTCGGCCACATCGCCAAAATGCGGATGATCCAATGCTCCGACCGTCGTCGAAATCCAGCAGTCACGCCCCTTAGGATAGCGATAGAACTTGCGATATCCGAAATCGCGCCCCAGCAAGCCAAACTTCCACAGGTGGTAGGCAATGTCTTTGCCGACGTAGCCCACGGTCCCGTTCGAGCGCACAATCACTTTCTGGTCTTCTTCCGAAACACTTTCGTTCTCGACGTTTTCTCCGGAAGCCGCCGCGTCTGCTGCGGTTTCAGATTTCGACGTTCCCGCTCGCCGCATCACCCAACAGCCCTTGTTCTTCCCCTCGGTCTCGAAGGAAAGTACGCCACTGTCTTTGAGTTTGGTGAAAGCCGCATCCCAAAAGTGCAGGTGGAGTATTTCGCTCTCGCGGGGCAGGAAGTCGTACTCGATGTCCAGCCGATCCATGGTCACGAGATGGCGGCGAAGCACAGCAATCGAGATCAAGTCCGCGATTGCAGCCGTCTCGTTCCCGCCTTCCTCGATCGCGTGCAACACTTGCTGACGTGCATCGCGGTTCTGTTTGTCCTGCTCGTACCAGCGGGAAACCTGAGCATACAAATCCCAACAGGAGTAATCGAAACGCGGCTGCCGGGTTAGTTCTTCGATTTCGGCACGCGACTTTTTCTCCAGATGCAAGAACCCCACGATCACGTCCGCGACTTGCACACCGGTGTTGTCGATGTAATTCTGGACATCCACTTCCCTGCCCGCAAAATGCAGCAGGCGAACGAAGGTATCGCCCAGGATGGCATTGCGGAGGTGTCCGATGTGCGCGGCCTTGTTCGGATTAATGCTGGAGTGCTCGACCAAAACCTTGCCCGCTGGAACATCGGCCTTCGGTTTTTCGTCGGCAGCGAGCGCGGTGGCGAAGCGTTCGCGTTCGACCCGGGCGTTGATGTAGCCAGCCCCGGCAAGTTCCAGCTTCTCAAAACCATCGATTGGTCCGATGCCGGCAACGATCTCTTCGGCAATCTTTCGGGGTGGCTTACGCAGCTTCTTGGCCAGCTCAAAAGCAAGCGGCAGGGCGTATTCGCCAAGTTCGACCCGAGGCGGCTGCTCGATCACAATCCTCTGTAAGTCGAGACCGTAGCTGCGGCGCAAGAACTCCCGAATTTGTTGGGCAAGCCGGCTTTCCAGATGACGATACAAGAGTCCCTCTAGGCTTTTGAGGAAAATAGTGATTGTAGCAGAGGGCGCGCGGCACAGCGGTTTGACGGAGTGTGCACGCTTCCCTATGATGAAAATCAGTCATTAGAGGTGCGTCGCTAGTCGCTAGCAAGAGGCCAACGGCTAACGACCCGAACGACCAACGACTGATGTGGGACTTATGCGTATAGCCTACCTCGATTGTTTTTCCGGCATTAGCGGCGATATGTTCCTGGGCGCTCTTGTCGATGCCGGCGTGCCGAAGCAACTTCTGGAGCAGACGGTCACGGCCTTGAATATCGGAGCGCGGCTTGAGATTTCTCGCGTCAAGCGCAACGGCATCAGTGCGATCAAGGTGGATGTTTATTCTAACGGCGAGAAGGATTTGCCGCGCGAGATGCACTGGGAGCAGCAGGCGGAGCAATCGGGACATTCGCGCCACGATCATGAGGATAGCGAACATGCACATGACCATTCCCATACTCACGAAGGGGAACCGGTTGCACTTTTGGAACACAATTACGCGTTGCAAGACGCGGCGACTTCGCGGGCGGGACCATTCTCACCCCGGCACGCCAAAGCCGGTCATACGGGAAGCGCCGAGCCCGCACCGCATCAACATGAACACCAGCATGATCACACTCATTCGCACGAACATGGCCGCGGACTGAATGAAATCCGCGCCATTATCGGCAAGGCAGCGATCAGTGAGGGCGCAAAGACGACCGCAATCGCTATCTTCGAGGCCTTAGGCGCGGCGGAGGCCAAGATCCACGACACCAACATTGAGAAGATCCATTTTCACGAAGTCGGGGCAGTGGATGCCATGGTCGATATTGTCTGTGCCGCTGTGGGCGCCGAGGCCTTGAGCGTCGATGAAATCGTCTGTTCGCCGCTGAATGTGGGCGGAGGCACGGTGAAGTGCGCGCACGGAACCTTGCCAGTGCCGGCGCCAGCGACGCTCGAATTGCTGAAAGATGCGCCTGTGTATTCGTCCGGCGTTCAATCCGAACTGGTTACGCCAACCGGGGCCGCCATAGTCAAGACTCTGGCAAAGCATTTCGCGCCATTCCCGCGAATGAAAGTTGAGAAGACCGGCTACGGAGCGGGAACCCGTGACTTCGCCGGACACGCGAATGTTGTGCGTCTCACCATCGGCGAAGCCCAGCCGGAGCTTTCGGCCGACATCCCCCAGGACACGATCACCGTGCTCGAAGCCAATATCGACGATCTGAATCCACAAGTCTTCGGCTATGTGATGGATCGCTTGCTCGAGGAAGGCGCGCTGGATGTTTTCGGCATGCCGGTGCAAATGAAGAAGAATCGTCCGGGAATGCTGCTGACCGTTTTATGCCGGGCCGAGGACGCCTCGAAATTGACGCATCTGATTTTCACCGAAACAACGACTCTGGGTGTGCGGCAGCGCGAGGAAAAGCGTCTAGCGCTTGCCCGAGAATGGGTGACGGTGGCGACCCGCTGGGGCGATGTACGGCTGAAGGTAGCAAGCATGAATGGCATGGTCACGAACTACGCCCCGGAATATGAGGATTGCCGCCGGATCGCGACTGAGCGCCAAGTGCCGCTGAAAAGCGTGATGCAGGAGGCGCTGCAGCTTTACGTAAACAGCCAACGCTGAAAAAATCATCAACCACAAAGGACACGAAGGTTAACAAAGGAAACGCTAAACCCAGATTCCTTCGTGTTGCTTGAAGTGCGCAAATGAGCAAGAAGTTTTACATTACGACTCCGATTTACTACGTCAACGCGCGGCCGCACATCGGTCATGCTTACACCACGATTGCCTGCGACGCGGTCGCGCGGCGGCAACGCATGCTGGGCACGGACACTTTTTTTCTCACCGGCACAGACGAGCACGGGCAAAAGATTGAGCGGGCAGCACAAGCTGCTGGCAAAACTCCGCAAGAATTTACGGATGAAGTTTCGGCGCAGTTCCGGGCATTGTGGAACCGGATGGGAATCACCAACGACGATTTTATCCGCACCACCGAGGAGCGCCACAAGCGGCGAGTGCAGGAACTCTTCCGGCGAATTCGTGACAACGGCCACATCTACAAGGGCACCTACACGGGCCAGTATTGCGTATTCGACGAACTCTACGTGGATGCAGTTGGACTTGGCGCCCCCTGCCCAGAGTGCGGGCGTCCAACGGAAACGGTGAAAGAAGAGAATTATTTCTTCAAACTTTCCGCGTTTGCAGACAGGCTACTGCAACTGTACACCGAGCAGCCGGACTTCATCCGGCCGGAGACCAGGCGGAATGAGGTGATGTCGTTCGTGCGTGGCGGCCTGCGGGATCTCTCCATCAGCCGCTCGACGTTTTCCTGGGGTATTCCGGTACCGGACGACCCCAAGCACGTGATTTACGTGTGGCTGGACGCGCTGGCGAACTACATCACGGCCATCGGCTATGGATCGTCCCACAAAGGCGCTCAGGAAGCTTTTCAAAAATACTGGCCGGCTGACCTGCAGATGATCGGCAAGGAGATTGTTCGCTTCCACTGCGTATATTGGCCGGCGTTTCTCATGGCGGCGGAGATCCCTCTGCCCAAGAGCATCATAGCGCATGGTTGGCTGCTGTTCGAAGAAAGCAAGATGTCGAAGTCACGCGGAAACATCGTGCGTACCGAGACTATTCTGGACGTTCTGGGTGCGGACGCACTCCGCTACTTCCTGCTGCGCGAAGTTGTGTTTGGGCAGGATGGATCCTTTTCCTTCGATGCTCTGGTGCAGCGTTATAACGCCGATTTGGCCAACGGACTCGGCAACCTCGCCAGCCGAACCCTGACCATGATCACAAGATATTTTCGCAGTGAGGTACCGTATCCCTCGGCGGCGGTCTCGCAAAGAGCAGGGGATAGTGCTATCGCTGATGGCGCACGCAAGGTGATCGCTGAGTGCAGCACACTGTTTGATCAATACCAGTTCTCGCGAGCTCTGGAAGTTGCATGGGGTCTGGTAGCCGCAGTCGACAAGTATATCGTCGAAAATGAGCCGTGGGCGCTTGGCGAGAAGCAGGATGAAGAGAGCCGCTCGCGATTGGCAACGATTCTATACACCAGCGCCGAAGCATTGCGCATCGTGACCGCGTTAGCGCACCCGGTAATTCCCGATGCCACTTCGAGGATCTGGGCGCAGCTGGGCCTCGGCGATATTCGCGAGTTTTCTCTCTCCGAGTTAAAGTGGGGACAACTCCAACTGGGCACTAAGTTGGGCAACGTCGAACCCGTATTCCCGCGCGCCGACAAGAGCGCAATCGAAAGGATGCAGAAGATGGAAGAGCAGCAACGAAGCGGACCGAGCACAACCCAAGCGCAGCCTGACACACCACCGCTTGCGGCGGCCGTTCTACCTGTCGCCACGCAGGCCGCGGCTCTAGCGCCCGCCGCGAAGCCTGCTCCGATTATGCCTGACGGCAAGATCAGCATCGATGATTTCGCGAAGGTTGAGTTGCGCGTGGGGCAGGTCAAAGCCGCCGAGAAAGTGAAAGGCGCGGATAAGTTGCTGAGGTTGGAAGTCGATCTGGGCACGGAGGTTCGACAGGTGGTGGCCGGAATCGCCGAGTCGTACGCGCCGGAGTTGTTGATCGGGCGGAAAGTAGTAATCGTGGCCAACCTCGCGCCCAGGAAACTCCGGGGACTGGAATCGAACGGAATGATTGTGGCCGCGTCACCGGAGGGCGGGAAGGCGGTGCTGGCGGGCTTCCTCGAAGATGTGCCGGTGGGGACGAGATTGAAATAGGCTTCTGTCGGCGCGGTCCAGGGACTGCCTGCCGAGTTTTCACGCGGACCGGACGGGCGAGCCGCCCGCCCCCACACGAGCATCTTGATGATCCCATGTTCGTCGATTCCCACGCACATCTCGAGATGGAGCAGTTCAATGCTGACCGCGCCCTTGTGCTGCAGCGGGCCAAGGATGCGGGTATTGAGACCATTCTCGCCATCGGCAGCGGGACGGGCCCAGGTTCTCTCGACTGCGGCATCCAACTCGCCGAACAACATGAGTTCATTTATGCGACCATCGGGATTCATCCTCACGAAGCCAAGCTTGCCAGCGATGCCGATTTCGAGGAGATGACGCAGCTGGCAAAGCACCCCAAGGTCATTGCCTGGGGCGAGGTTGGGCTGGACTATTTCTATGACCATTCGCCGCGGGACGTGCAACAGCATGTTTTTTTGAAGCAACTGCAACTGGCGCAAGCAGCCAAGCTGCCGGTCGTAATCCACTGCCGCCCCTCTGACCATAGCGAAGACGCCTGGCAGGATTGCCTCAAGCTGTTACAAGAGCACTGGGCACAAAGCGGGCTTGGGGGCATCCTGCACTGCTTCACTGGAACCTGGGCGCATGCCACGCAGGCCCTCGATATGGGGTTCATGATCTCCTTCGCTGGAAACGTCACGTTTCCCAAAGCGCAGCAGATTCGCGAGGCCGCAAAACAAGTGCCGCTCGACCGCATACTCATTGAAACCGATTCGCCGTTTCTAGCGCCCGTACCGCATCGCGGCAAGCGCAACGAGCCATCGTTCGTAAGAGAAGTAGCGCGACAACTGGGCGAATTGCGCGGGCTTTCGACCGAAGAGATTGGCTTGCGAACGGCGAACAACTTTTACCGCTTCTTTTCACTTCACGAAAAGCTCAACTCCATTTAGCTTGTTAGGAGCATCTTTCACAGGGGTTGTGTAATCTGTTAATTAGAAGCTAACAATCATGCCAGAGAACACGTTTGATATTGTGAGCAAGCTCGACCTGCAAGAAGTCTCGAATGCCATGCAGCAGGCATTGAAGGAAATTCATACCCGCTTCGACCTGAAAGATTCGAAGTCGAACATCGAACTCGAGGGCAAGGACGCCATCATCCTGCACTCGATTGACGAATACAAACTGAAGGCTGTCACCGAGATCTTTCAGCAGAAACTGGTGAAGCGCAGTGTCTCTCTTAAGGGCCTTACATACGGACCCGTGGAGCCCGCCGCCGGCAGCACGGTAAAACAGAAGATCACGATGCAGCAGGGCATCCCCATCGAGAAGGCGCGCCAGATCGTGAAGCTCATCAAGGATTCCAAAAAGAAAGTGAATGCTTCCATCCAGGGAGACTTAGTGCGGGTGAGCGGGAAGGATCGTGACGCGTTGCAGGAAATTATCGCGCTCCTCCGCGGGCAGGATTTCGGGATTGATACGCAGTTTACAAATTACAGAACAAACTGAGACTTTCTGCGATTCTACAGTTGAGGCTTGGGACTTGGGGACCAACCAATTGAGCACGCCGGCCACCATCAACGGAAAAGAAATCTTCGAGTTGCTGCGCGGCGACCTCTCCGCCATTGAGCGCGAGTTCGGGCGGGACACTGTCTCAGGCGTGGAAGCGATCACCGAGATCGGCGAGTATCTGCGCAGCGGAGGCGGCAAGCGCATTCGTCCCATGCTGCTGCTGCTGTCTGCCAAGCTTTTCAACTACCCGGGACGCGGCGCTATCAAACTGGGCGCGGTCGTGGAGATCATTCACACCGCCACGCTCGTCCACGACGACATCATCGACGAGGCCCAGACCCGGCGCGGCCGTCCCGCTGCCAACACACAGTGGGGAAACTCCAAGTGCGTGCTGGCCGGCGATTGGCTCTACATGCAAGCTTTCAAGATCGCCGTACAGGAGCGCAACTTCCGCATCCTGGACACGCTGATTGACCTGACCCAGCAGATGGTTGAAGGCGAACTGCTGCAGATGGAGAAACTCGGCAAGCTGATTTCCTCGGACGAGCACTTCGATCTGATCTTCCGCAAAACCGCATGCCTGTTCTCCGTTTGCATGCGGATTGGCGCGATTCTGGGTGGGGCAACTCCAGAACAGGAGGAGAACCTGGCGCAGTACGGTCGGGATCTCGGCATGGCGTTTCAAATTGTGGATGACGTGCTCGACCTGACAGCTTCCGAGGATGTGTTGGGCAAGCCCGTGGCTAGCGATCTGCGTGAGGGCAAGGTTACGATGGCCGTGATCCATGCGCTCGAACGCTGTACGCCGCAGGAGCGGGCGCGCATCGACAGGGTGGTGCGGGAGCGAGCATTCGATGGCGTCACCCACGGAGAAATCCTCGGGATTCTGAATCGCTATGGTTCCGTCGAAGCTGCCAATGCTCGGGCCATGCAGTATGCCGGGCTGGCGCGAAATGCGATCTGCGGTTTCCCCGATAGCGAGATCAAGCGAGCCCTGTTGTGGGCTCCCGAGTTCGTGGTGGCAAGAGACAAGTAATTCAGGATCTTCTAACCGCCACTCCCAGCATCTCGAACCTTCCACCCTTCAACAGTTGCCCCGAACCGATAAAAGCCCGCGCCGGAAGCTCTTTCGAGAAGCGCTTCAAATAGGCAGTGTTGAAACGCTCCCAAAGCGAGATATCGGGCGAGTACACTTGCACCCAGACCAGATCATTCATACTCATATCCGCCTCTCTGAGCACCGCCTCGAAACCGTCAAACAGCAGACGAAGCTCCAGGTCGACATCATCTGGAACCATGCCAGTCAGGGGGTCAATGCCAATGCGCCCGGAAAGGTAGAGGGTGTCGCCTACGAGCACTGCGTCGCTGAATGGCAGGAGTGATTTGCGGCCAGGCAGATTAATGTAGCGGCGAATGTTTTTGGCTTTTGCTGGCATTTCGATTATTGTTCCTCTCTGTGACTGTGAATCCCCTAGACCACGCAGTCTATCTAATACTTTTAGTCTAACGCGTCGCTTCGATGAACAATCTGTTTTCACTGATCGCGCATCACGGATACGTCCTCATCTTCGTAGTTGTTCTATCCGAGGCTATCGGACTACCGGTTCCCGCTGCATTGGCGCTGGTGGCTGGAGGCGCGGCCGCGGCAGCCGGCACCTTGAGCGTAGCCAAAGTCCTGATTACCGCCGTGACAGCGATGCTCATCGGTGACACTCTACTCTTCATTCTCGGCCGCTACATGGGCTGGGCCCTGCTGGGTCTTCTGTGCCGGCTGTCAGTGAATCCAGAGTCTTGCGTCCTGCGCTCAGCCGAGTCCTTTTACAAGCGCGGTAAGACCACGCTGTTGATCGCCAAGTTTATTCCTGGCGTCAATACCATGGCTCCGCCGCTGGCCGGCAGCATGCGGATGCCGCCCCAGCAGTTCCTCCGGCTCGACTTCTCGGGCGCGTCGCTGTACATCCTGGCCTATGGCGGACTGGGTTTTCTCTTCCGTGATTTTCTGGCTGCACTCACGCGCGGATTCCAAGCCGCCAGCCACGTCTTTGGAGAATTACTTTTCGTGGGAGCAATCGCCTACACCTCTTACCGCATCTGGCTCTACCATAAAAACAAAGTCTACCGCGTGGTGCCGCGGGTGCAGGTGGAAGAACTGGCGCGCAGGCTGGAATCGGAGGAAAAAGAAAAGGTTCTGATACTCGATGTCCGTAGTCACGGCTACTACGATGCCAACGCGGCACGCATCAAGGGATCAATTCGCATTGAACCCAACAACCTTTCCGAGGAACTCAATACCCTTCCCAAGGACAAGGACATATACGTCTACTGTACTTGAGCACGCGAAGCGACCAGCGCCCGGGTGGCGCTGCAACTGCGAGAACAAGGATTCAACGCGTTCGTTCTCGTAGGTGGGGTAGCGGCATGGAAGAAGGCAGGTCACCCGCTGGAGCCAGTGCCCCCAAGTGACCTGATAAAGCTGCCAACGTTCGCGTAGCGACGGTACCCCCGGCCGCTGAAGCCTGAAGCCTTCTATACTTCTTCCAATGGCCTCGCATCACGAAATCGAAATCAAGTTTCGCGTCGACGATGTACGAGCGCTCAATCAGCGGCTGCGAACATCTGGCATTCGCCTGGTTACGCGTCGTACCCACGAAATGAATACGCTCTATGATTTGCCCGGCCAACTCCTGCGCAAGCGCGGCGAGCTGCTTCGATTACGCAAGTACGGAGCCGAGTGGGTACTAACTCACAAAGCCAAGGGCAAGGCAGGACGTCACAAGACGCGAGTGGAGACTGAAACCAAGATCGCCGATGGCGCAAGGATGGAAGCCATCTTGCGCGCTCTAGGATTTGCTCCAACCTTTCGCTACGAGAAGTTCCGCGCGGAGTGGAGTGACGGCAAAGGGCACGTGGTCGTCGACCAAACCCCGATCGGGAACTTCGGCGAGATCGAAGGCCCTGCGCGCTGGATTGATCGCACTGCGCAGGTTTTGAAAATCGGGCGTAGCGACTACATCACCGCGACCTATACCGACTTGTTCTTCCAGTGGAAGCAGCAGACTGGGAGCCCGGCGAATGAGATGACATTTAACGCCATTCACACCAAAACGCGCCGTCGCTAAAGCGGTCAAAATGTGACCGCAAGTCTCTTTGGCGCCGCGCTCCTCGACCAACGGTGCACCAAACTAACTAACAAGTTCGATAACTGAGTGCGTGTTACTCTTTTTCTGCTCTGGTTCTTGCTCGCCCAGCGCGTGGCAGTGAACAAAGACAATTTCCGGCGCCTTTTGCGAACGGTTGAAGCTCTCTCCGACCTCGGCCCCGAGATGACGGCCGAGCGCGAGTTTCCCCAGACCGCGCACGCCATGTTGTCCGCGTCCCTCGAGGCGGGCGGCGCTCGCGAAGGTGCGCTCTTTACCTACAGCGACCGACCCTCCTTGCTCACCTCCGTCGCAGCCGAGGGATTCACCTTGATGCCGGAACCCGCCGTGATCCCGCTGCTGCCACGGCATGTGCACGCTCTTACTTCGTGCCACGAATCAGTGATTCTGGACCCGGGATCCTACGACCTCTATCTAAGCGCCAATGGGAATGTCGCTCCGGAGCTCTTCAAGTGCATTGTTCCCTTGAAGGTCGGCAGCAAACTCGTGGGCATCATCACCCTGGGCCGTCGCGACGGGGATGGCGTCTACGATTCCGGCGAACTCGAGGCCCTGGACTTGCTCTCCCACTACGTGGCTCTCGCCATTCATAATCACTCGCTCAGTCAAACTCTGGCCCAGCGCGTCTCGGAAAACCTGCGCCTCATGGCGTCCGTGCACGGCTTCTACGACAACGCGCTGGAAGCGTTCGCGACCGCTATCGACGTGAAGCATATCAACATTCACGGACACTCGCTGCGCGTCGGAGGCTACGCTTCCGCCATCGGCGAAGCCATGAACATGGATCCAGGCGAGATCGCGGCGCTTCGCTCGGCCGGTTACTTGCACGACATTGGGAAGGTTGCGGTGGACAAGCGTCTGTTCGGCAAACCAACTTCGCTGGATGCCGAAGAATTCCGTGAAATGGCTGACCACACGGTCGTGGGGCATCAGATTGTTAGCGGCGTCCAGTTTCCGTGGCCCCGCATCCCCGAAATCGTGCGCTGGCATCACGAGCGCAGCGACGGTTCGGGCTATCCCGATGGATTGCTACTCGAAGATGTGCCCATGCAAGTGCGCATCGTCGGCCTGGCCGATACTTTTGACGCCATGACGAGTGAGCGCCCTTACCGGGAGCGGATTTCGCTCGGCAGTACCTTGAGTGAAATCGTGCGCCTGACTCCGCAGAAATTTGATCCCAATGCGGTACACGCTTTGCTTCTGCAGGTCCGCCGCGATACCGTCGGCAGTAACCGTTCACCTTTCCTTCAAGATCGGATGGGCGGCGACATCGCGGCAGCCGACGTCGACCAACTTGCCGCCAGCTTGCAACACAAGATCAGTCACGGCCGGCTGTACCTGACCTAGCAAGAATCACCTCCATCTGCCCAGCTCACCTCCTTCCTTTCTCGATGACTCCAGCGGGGGTTTGTCGTTCTTCCGGTATTTCACCGCGTTTTGCCGGGGAGTTAAAAAAGTCTCCCCGCTCGCTAAAGTTCTTTCGAGACCAGCCGATATGTGATCTGTACCAATCAAAAGTTCTTCCGTCCCTTCCTATGTCCGATCAGAACGAAACCCAGTCAGCCGAATATAGACCACTCCCTTACATGCCAACCAGCGATCCGACTGCTGTGTGGAAGCGAAAGAGGTGACATGGCAACCGCGACGGAGTGTAGATATGAAGCTCTCGCACAGCAATCTGATGCGCTGCAAGTCATCTTCGAAAGCCTTCCCTGGGGCGTGATTGTCGCCGATCGGGAGGGCAGACTTCTATTCTCCAATCCCGCTGCGGAAAGGATATTGGGAATCGGTATCGTCGAGGCTTCACCCGACACCTCCACATCCCTGGAAGGGTGGTACCTTCCCGACCAGATCTCGGTCGTGCCGCCTGATCAACTGCCCTTGGTTCGCGCCATTCGCGGGCAAGAAGTTTTAGACGAGCTTATCTTCGTGCGCAGTTCTCCACAGCGTCCTGGAGTGTGGATCCGAGTAAACGCGTGGCCCCTGAAAGACCAATCCGGAATGATTTCCGGAGGAGTCGTGATGTTTCACGATTTCACCCAAGGGCGCGAGGCTTTCCAAACCCTTGTACTGCTTTCCCGGGTTGTGGAGCAGACAGCCGACAGCGTCGTACTCACCGATACACAAGGCGTCATCCAGTATGTGAATCCAGCCTTCGAGGCGACTACCGGCTACTGTAAAGACGAAGCCCTGGGCAGGACCCCGCGAATTCTGAAGTCTGGTCTGCACGATGCGGAATTCTACCGGGAAATGTGGGCCCAGTTCGCTCAGGGACTCCCCTTCAAGGGAATGGTCATCAATCGCAAGAAGACCGGCGAACTCTACTGGGCACAACAGACCATCACATCCATCCGGGATGAATCCGGCCAACTGACCCACTTCGTTTCCGTGTCACAAGACATCACGGAGCTCAGAAAAAAGCAGGAGCAGGAGTTCCAGTTGCAACTGGCGCGCGACGTGCAGCAGCGTTTCTATGCAGCCGCACCGGCAGTATCAGGTTTCGATATTGGCGCGTCCTCCCATCCCGCCGACGAAACCGGAGGCGACTATTTCGATTTCATCTCCATGTCCGATGGCTCTCTTGTGATCGCCGTGGCCGACGCCAAAGGGCATGGCTTTAGTTCCGCACTGGTCATGGCACTCACTCGGGCCTACGTGCGCTGCTTCGCCGCCATGCAGTTGGAGCTCGATGAAATTCTGGCTCGGGTCAACCAGATGCTGCTAAAAGACCTCGAACACGGCCATTTCGTCACCCTCTTTCTGGCTCGATTGAATCCAGTTCATCAGAGTCTGTCATACGCCAGCGCCGGCCACGTCCCCGGCTTCGTGTTCCTCGACTCGGGCAACGTGAAGTGCACCTTGGATAGCACTGGTCCTCCGCTCGGCCTGTTTTCCGGAAGCAAGTTTTCGCTGCAGCACGCAATTCACCTCGAACCGGGAGAGATCGCAGTGTTCCTCACTGATGGCGTCACGGAGTCGACCACTCCAGATGGTCACCAATTCGGCGCCCAACGTGTGCTTGACTACGTTCGAACCCACCGCCACGATCCGGCTTCGAATATCGCGGATGGTATCTACCACGCAACTCGGGCATTCGTAAAAGGTGATCCCCAGGACGACGACATCACATCGGTCATCGTGAAGGCCGATCGTTCCAAGTAAACGCGACCCACCAGCTTGTTCTTAATGATAAATTTCAATCTGTGGATGGTCCGAGTTTCAAATGTGGGCACGGGCGTCCACGCCCGTGCGGGCCCCAGTTGCAATTCACACTTAGTCAGAGTTTTCTGAGCAACCGCGTAGACTTACAGCAGGGGAGCGGCCAATGTCAATTACAAGGCGGATATTTATGAGAAACGGCAGCCTCGCCGTCATAGGTACGGCCGCCCTTCCAACGTTTCTCACTCGCGCCGGGTATGCTGCTGAGTCGCTGGGAGCGAAGAACAAGCGCCTGGTCGTAATCTTCCAGCGCGGCGCCGCCGATGGCCTCAATATCGTGGTGCCGCACGGCGAGCGCGCCTACTATGCCATGCGGCCGTCCATCAACATTCCCCGCAACGCGGTCATCGATCTCGACGGATTCTTCGGACTCCACCCTTCGCTCTCGTCCTTCCAGCCGCTCTGGAAGCAGCGCCACCTGGCAATCATTCACGCCGCCGGTTCGCCCGACCCCACTCGCTCCCACTTCGACGCGCAAGACTTCATGGAATCCGGCACGCCCGGCGTGAAGGCAACCGAGGACGGTTGGATGAACCGGGCGCTACATTCTTTACCTCAGTCTTCCCTGCCCGCCACGGCCGACCAATCTGCGTTTCGCGCCATCGCTCTGGGGCCTTCCCTGCCGCGCATTCTTTCCGGGAGTGAGCGTGCTGTCGCCGTGAACAACATCAACGACTTCGGCGTGGGTGGGGGCAATCCCAAAACCACACCCATCGCCAACACATTCGAAGCCATGTATGAGCACTCTGTGGATTCCGTTCTGCACGGCACCGGACAGGAAACCTTCGATGCAGTAAAGATGCTGAAGTCCGCCGATCCGGGCAAGTACAAGCCGGCAGCCGGCGCCGACTATCCTAACGGACGCTTCGGCGACAGCCTCAAGCAACTCGCTCAACTGATCAAGGCGAATCTCGGAGTGCGGGTCGCGTTCGCCGATATCGGCGGCTGGGATCATCACGTCAACGAGGGCGGCACGCAAGGCCAGATGGCAAACGTTCTACACGAGTTCTCGCAATCTCTCGCGGCATTCTGGATTGATCTCGGCGATCTAGCCGAAGATACGGTGGTCGTGACGATGTCCGAGTTCGGCCGCACCGCACGCGAAAACGGAAACCGCGGCACCGACCACGGCCATGCCAACGTAATATTCGTGATGGGTGGCCCAGTGAAAGGCGGCAAAATATACGGACGCTGGCCCGGCCTCGATCAATCCCAACTCTACGAAGGCCGCGACCTGGCCGTGACCACAGACTTCCGCCAAGTCCTCGGAGAAGCGGTGTACAAACACCTCGGAAACAAGGCGCTGGATCAGGTGTTCCCAGGGTTCGAGAATCAGACGGGAAAGTTTCTGAAGTATTTGGGATAGCAGTAAGCGTACTTTCACTGCTGTGCTTGGTTTAAGCGTCTTCACGCCTTGGGAAACGCTGCCGCAAAGCAGCCACGAATACAGCGTCTGCCTTCTCGGAAATCATCTCCAACGGCGAGAATCCCCGCCGCCAAGCTAGCCACAAGGTCGCAAGCAAGAACGCGACCGTGATGACGATGTTCGGCCACGAGTTGAGCGTCCACTGTCCGTGCCAGGTCAGCTCCAGCGCCGAGGAAAATGGCTTCAAGTAAGGAATCGGCCATTGGTATCCGTCGGGACCGCGGGAACCTGCGAGATCTTCAACGAGGTGCAGGTGGAAACTGACGAACGCCAGCAATCCCGTTTTCCATCTCTGGCGCGCGAGCTCAATTGATACGCCAGCTATCACCAAGGCGAACATCAGTGTGTGTAACGAATGGTGATAAAGCGAAAACCATAACAAAGGGTGAGGTGAGTTCCGCGTGACCAACTCCGGAATGATTCCCAAGCCATCTATATCCGGTGCGACAGAGGCCAGTGTGACCAGAGTCCGATCCCTGCGGTCCAGGCGCGCGGAGTTGGCGAAAACCCATCCCGTAAAGAAGTGAGTGAGCGGGCTCATGCTTTTGAGTCGGGCAGATTTCTACAACTCGACCATTACATCGCCACTTTCGATTTTCACCGCATAGACCGCAACCTTCGCACTCGGATTGTGCACCGCCTCGCCTGTCTTCGGATCCCATTGCCATCCGTGCCAAGGGCAGACCAGCTTGTTCCCTTCGATGACGCCCTGTCCAAGCGGGCCGCCGCGGTGCAGGCAAACGTTGTCCATCGCGGTGATGGCTCCATTCACGTTGGCAACGCAGACGACCTTATCGCCACAAGGAAATTCCCTGGCTTCGCCTTCAGGAGGAAGTTCGGATTGGATCGTCAGTTTAACGAAGTTGGACACGGAAACCTCTGAGGTTGATAAGAGCTGCCGAGCTTCGCTCGGCCTGGACAGCCGAGGGCGGCTGTCCCCACGTGAGTTGTGGCATCCTGAATCCTAAAGCCTGGAGCCTATTTCGGTTGCAGCCGCTGATAGCTGACGGCTGAAAGCTGACAGCTTATTTCGGCTGCAAAGTCTGCGCGATCATAACCTGCCGCTTGAAATTCTCCACCATGTTCTCAGCCAGCCGCACTTCGGTGGGCTTTTTCGCCAGAGTCATTTGATCGATCTTGTCCTGCAGTTTGAGCAGCGCGTAGAACAGATTCTCCGGACGCGGCGGGCATCCGATCACATACACATCCGTGGGCACGATTTTATCCACGCCTTGTAGCACGGCATAGGTATTGAACGGGCCACCAACCGACGAGCACGCGCCCATCGAGATCACCCACTTGGGATCGGGCATCTGATCATAGATCCGCTTCACCACCGGCGCCATCTTCAGCGTCACCGTGCCAGCCACGATCATCAGATCGCTCTGCCGCGGGCTGGGACGAAACACTTCCGAGCCGAAGCGCGCGATGTCGAACCGCGCCGTGGAAGACGCGATCATTTCGATCGCGCAGCAGGCCAGACCGAAGGTCATCGGCCACACTGCCGACTTACGCGCCCAGTTGAAGACGTAATCCACGGTGGTGATCAGGAAATTCTTCTCGAACTTATTTTGCAGCCAAGCCATTAAGCGTCCTCGGGCTCCCGTTACAAGGTTCGCATCCGGCCCGTGCAGTCGGACCAGAGCATTTCCAGTCATTCCAGTCTAGGGGCGTGCAGCATGGGTGTCAATGCTGAGCGGGATGGTTAGAGGGACGCGCTCGACTGCGCGCGCAGCATAGCTCAGCGCTCATAGCCGGTCTCCGGCTACTCCGCCTGGATGTCCGCCACGTGGATGATTTCGGTCTTTGGATCCAGGACGCCGTGGACCTTCACCTTGTCTCCGACGAAACCGCGTGGCAGTTCCTGGTTGTCGAGATGGTAGACGTGCCCCTTGGTCACTAGCACGAATTTCCCTCCCAGGTGCTCGATACAATATTGAGAGCACGAAGCCGGAGTTTGTCCCGCGGCCCCGGACTTCGACTTCAGCATCTCCTGATGCGACTGCGTCAGGGAATGAACATTGAGCGCACACTGGCTGTCAGAGATCTCACCGCGAAAGGTTCTTGACTCCTCTGCGCCCGCATACGCCGCGAACGACAGCGCCAGCACCCATCCCGTACTCCAAACTGTGATTCGGTTCATATTCTCCTCCGAACGATTACGGCGTCACCACAAACTTCATGAACATTCCTTCGTGCTCTTCGCTGCAAATTACGGTACAAACTACGACATACTCGCCGGCTTCGTCGGGAGCGGTTATGGGAAACTCCTGCGTGCCGGGCTTCAGTAAAAGATCCCAGCCAGACACCTTTGACCGATCCCTGGCGCGAAGCAGGGAAAATCCGTGTATCGATCCATCCCGGTTCCACGATTTCCCTTTGCGCGCCGTGATCCGCAGCAGGATCTGCTCGCCGGCCTTCACCGTGATTTCAGGCTTTTTCTCGCCCGCGATCTTGTACCGGCTGTCCTTGTCCGCCAGCACTTCAATCACGTGAACTGGCGCGGCAGGCGCCTGGGCGCAAGCGATCACGCAGCTCGCCAAAATGACTCCGCACAAATACCATGCCGCTCTGCTCTTCACTGCGTCCTCGTCAGCCGCTACTGGGTCATGTAGTAGAGAACGAGGCGCATGTCCTCGTCAGTAATGGTGGCTCGCACGCGCATATGGCGGACAATCGTTGCCATCACGCGTGGCGGAAATTTCTGCGGGGCGGCGTGGCAGCGGCCGCAATTTGCCCGGAACCTCTTTTCGCCTTCCAGGCGCATAGCGTCGGCTTGCGCGCTGCTTTGTGCCACGGTCGTGCTTGCGCTGTTGCTGTGCGGCGAATCTGCGGCTACACACAGAAACGATAGCAGCGCGAATACTCCGCTTACGATCATGATCTTGAGTCTCATGGCTGCCCCACTCTTCCCAACGGTACGACAAAGCGATAAGCAATCCCGACCGTCCACAAGTTAAAATTGCCGTCGGAACTGAATTGACGGCCATAGCTGGCCACCGCCTTGAGTCCATCGTGTAAGTAATAGTTAAGTCCGAATTCCCCTTCGCGCGTGTTCGCGCCGGGCAGCCCAAGTGCCTGGGCCGCGTCTGAGCCAATCTGGCCGCTGAAGAATTGCTCCGCTCTCCCCGCAACTTCGAGGCGGCGCATCGACTTCCGCCAGAATGGCATCTGGCTCAACCGGTAGGCGCCATCGACCCAGTAGCCACCCCCCTGGTTCGACAGCGCGTACTCGGAGTGCACGTTGAGCGGAAGGCGCTGAGGCTGCCAGGCAAAATGAAATCCAAATGCATTAGAACGCTCATCTTGCAGCAGCTTTTGCCAGGAGGCTCCTACCTCAACGCGCGCGCCAGGCAGAAAAACACTCATGCGTCCGCCGACATTGCGGTCCGATTGAAGGTTGCTGTGCCCTGTGCTTACCGCCGAAACATAGACCGCGTAGCTCAGGTTAGCCTTGGCGTTGGCCGGAAATCCACCGCGCAGCATCATACCGTCGCTCGATCCGGTGGCGATGGGAAAAATCAAAGGGTCCTGCTGCAAGCTACGGATCCAGATGGGATACAGGCGCTCGTTGAAGATGCCAAAGGGGGTCAGAAACCGGCCCAAGGTGACGGTAACGTAAGGGTTGGCGATGTAATCCACCTGCAGGTAGTCGAGATTTTTGCTCACTGGGCCGCCGTAAGGGCCACCACCGGGAGGGCGCTGAAACGCTCCCTGAAACTCCGCTCTAGATTCCGCTAGCCAGCGATCGCCTAAAGGAAGAAGCAGTACAGGGTTGACTTGGGCATTAAGCTGAGTTTGTCCCGCTGTGACGAACGTGAAATAGCCTGCGCTGCCGGTGAGAATGGGAACCGGGCGATCAGACGAGGATGTTTGGGCACGCGAGAGTGCCGGAACTATGCAGAGGATGAGCAATACGCACGCAGCCCGAGGCAAGACGGAAACCCGCGTCCACTGGTGCGCCAGGCTGTTTGCAGAAGACTTCACAACCCATCCAACTTCCCCGCTGCTCGGTTGAGACGATTGTGCGGTATGCGGGCACGCCGGAAAAGGTAACGGAAGTAATGGCCGGCAGCGGCCCTTAATCGAACCAACCACGATCGAACCAGCAACGACCGAACCAGCATCCACATAGAAATTATTCTTCTCTCAGTACTCACGAATTCCGGCCTGCCCCGTCTAAACCGTGTCGAAACGGAGGAACAATGAATCGTCAGCGTCGCCTCGCCACCTGGGTCGGAACCATTCTCGGGACCCTTTGCGCCTTGCTATTCGCCGTCGCTCAAGGACATGCCTCGGATCGGAGGCAGTACACCGAGGAGTTCCACCAGACTTATCCTCTCGCCGCCGGAGGCCGCATCGAACTCGACAATATCAACGGCGCGGTACACATCACCGCATGGGACCGGAACGAGGTCAAGGTCGACGCCCTCAAATATGCCGGCACCAAGGAGCGGCTGGATGAAGCCAAGATCGAGGTTGAAGCTGGTAGTGACTCTGTTTCAATCCGCACCAAGTACCCCAATCACGACCACACCTTCAACGGCGGATGGAACGATCCCGCCGGTGTTGAGTACACTCTGATGGTCCCTCGCGCTGCCCGCCTCGATGAGATCAAGCTGATCAATGGTCAACTGGACATCCACGGAGTCGCCGCCGAAGTGCGCGCCTCCTGCATCAACGGGCGCATGCTCGCCGAGGGATTGCAGGGCAGGGTCAAACTTGAAACTATCAATGGCAGGATGGAAGCGCACTTCGACCGCCTGGCAAACTCCCCGGTTGAACTGTCTTCCGTGAACGGCAGCATTGAGCTGATTCTGCCTTCCGATGCCAAGGCGGAGCTGGAAGCTTCGACCGTGTCGGGCGGAATCGACGATGACTTTGGCCTGCACGTGCGCCATCATCGTTTCGTTGGCCACGACTTGCGCGGCGAACTGGGCGGCGGCGGAACTCACATCCGGCTCTCCAACGTGAATGGACGAATCGAAATTCGTCACGCCAATGATGGCCACGCGCTAAGCTCCGCCAAGGATCTGAGCCACGACGACCGGGACGATCGCGACGATGATGACGACGAGATCTGACGTAATTTCCAGAGCAAAATCATCAAGCGATTACGTTAACCCCGCCTGAATTGCTGCTCCCATTTCCCGCGCCGGGATTGGGAACGACCTCCTGCCCCGGAGCAGCCTTGGCGAGGTTGGGATTGACCTGATCCGCCAAACTGGTCGCGGTTGTGCTGACGGGGTTCGAAACGTCCAGCGTGGCGGAAGCCGCGGAGCTAGTGTTGCTCGGATGCACCGCGGTGACGGGTGGACCAGAAGCGGCGACACCGGGAGGAAGCTCTTGCTGGTAGGTGCTTTGGAGGGCTGCAAAAGATTGCTGGGCGCCATCCAAATTTCCGCTTTGCAGCGCTCTTCCAATCGCATTGAGGTTACTCAATGCGGCAAGCTTGTTGTAGGCCTGTTGGGCGGCGTTCAAATCGCGAGCTTGCAGGGCTTGGTTCAGCTGTTGCATTTCAACTCGCCGTTCCCTCAAGTGCTTTTGCGCCTGAGTTGTAGAGTCGGGGGGTGTTGCAGACACCGGTTGAACGCTCGCGATACTGGAAACGCTTGAAATGCTGGTCGCTGACATTATTTTCTCCTTAAAGACTGACTTCTTGATAAGGAGCTTGAGTCAACCTGGCTTCGGCTCCCGGATACTCAATCGGCATAGTTTCAAGTTGCTTTAACTGAACGAACAAACCGCCCGGGGTGCATCCCCGCCTGTCCAGGGGGAGCAAAGCTCCGCAGACGCGTCGCACTAAACCGTTTCGTTTTTCCCATAGTGGGACGGAGTTTACTGTTTAGTACCGGGTACCCCTCCCCCCTTGCTCTGCAAAATCTAGAAAGCAAAGGATCTAATTTGCGACCATGTGCTAGATCTTTGAGTTTTCAGGAGTTACACGCAAAATCTAGATAACATGGGAGTTACGGCGGGTGCATCGAGGCCGACGGGTCCGTTTTGGAACTGGGCAACGAGCAAAGCGGGCCGCTTTTGCCTTTCGTCTAGGTCAGATTGTCAAAGATCCATCATTATCTTGTAGATAATGTACTTCAATTTAGGTTATCGTGTCTGAAAGATGCGGTCAAGAAAAAAGAGCGAGTCGGAGGGCTGGCCCAGGCTTTCACCACGCACAAAAGCGGGTGCCCTGCCCTTCTCGCGTTCTTTGCGAGAGGGCGGGGCTGTTAGAGGCCTTTCCGTGACCGCAAGACTCGTGGACTTTGTGTTTCAGGTCGCCCAGGGGTGCTCGTCCGTCGCAACGTTTGCCGTGAACAGAAACTGATGGAAAAGCTGGATTACGTGCACCGCAACCCAGTGCAACGCGGGCTGGTCACGCGCCCTGAGGATTGGACGTGGAGCAGCGCCCGGCACTATTCCCGGCACTATGCTACCGGGGAAGAAGGTGCGATCGAGATTGAATCTCGCTGGACAGCGCGTCGTCGTGAGCAGCTGGGCGTGTATCCGGTGGTCCGCCGCCACGGTGTCAGCTAAAAGCCCCGCCCTCTCGCAAAGAACGCGAGAAGGGCAGGGCACCCGCTTTTGTGTGCTGAAAGCGTGGGCTGGCTCCCGGGCCACGCCTAACCCTCTAATCTGCTCTTCAGGGTGCCCCGTTCAAGCTTTGCTTGGGCGGGGCTTTCTTTGTCGGAACGAATGCGAACCGTTGGTATGATTCCCAGTCTCTCTCGCCGACGCGCTGTCCATCGTGATTCGATCTCGACCACTCCATCCGCGCCATCGAAATAGTGACGGAAGCTGCTCCATGGCCAATCCTCGGGTCGCTCCACCAATCCGCGCACGACCGGATTGCGATGGATGTATCTCAGCTTCTCCACGAACTTGGCCTCGCTCCACACGTTGAAGTCGTAGTAACGCGCTTGCCAGAACGAGTCCGTCGCTCGCAAGGCGAGTGTTCTTGCCACAGACTGCTTCAGAGACTGCAGCATCTGCGCTAAGCAGCCTCGTTCCGGTTCGTTGACCAGCAGGTGTACGTGCTCGGGCATCACGACATATCCGTACACGCACAGCCTGTAAGACTGGCGCACGCGTTCCAGTGACGATTCGAAACATGCGCGCGAATGCGGAGTCGTGAAGTTCGGGCGGCGTCGATAGCAGCTGAAGGTCAAGAAGTGCAACTGCCCGGATTGCTGAAAGTGTTTTAGTCCCCAAGGCATGGGACAAGCTTAGTTGGCAATGGCGAAAGTTTCTGTGACAACTGAACACCCCCCGCCCAAGCGAAGCTTGAGCGGGGCACCCTGAAGATACTTTAGAGAGTTAGGTTGGGCCAGCCCCCGGGCGATCCGCACTGGGTGCCGTTGATTTTGATGTGTTCGCAACGGGGAATGCTATTGGGATACGACGACATAATAGGTCTCCACCCCCCTCCCCCCTGATCTTTTGGAATCAGAGGGATAGCGGGGAACTAGGGTTGAAATCTTTGAGGAATAAGGAGTTACAGGGAAAATCTTGGAAACAAACGGGTTGTGGGTGGAAGAAGGCATTCTGCCAGATGAGCTATATAGTTGTTATCTTATATAGCTGCAGTGAAGTCAAGGGCATTGCGGCAAAAAAGCGTAGTGCGGTCCCGAAACGGGAAACGTAGGGGTTGGAGTTCGGGACGAGCGCGGCGGAAATCACGACTCGAAGCGGACGGCGCGTAGGCAGTCGCGAATCTCCGGTCTGCCGAAAGCCCGACGAGGCTCGCGTCTGCGAGGTCGCGGGCAATCAGGGCGCGCATATTGTCCAACTCCTTCTTGGAGGTTCTGTGTTTCTTGGCGTCCTTATTTGCCAACAATTTCGTCCAGGTCATTCTGGCCTCCTCTCACGAAATGCTTGCGTCCCTTCAAGACGGTTGTAAGGAAATGATCGTGCGACAAAACCTTCTCACGAAACTCTCCGGGGGAATAGACCGTGGCGTTGACTTCCCTCCCGAGGCGCTGCTCCGCCTTGCGCAGTGCTGGAGACAGGTCAGCCAGACCAGCATTGCCGACGACCATCAAATCTACGTCGCTGGTCGCATGTTCTCGGTTCCGCGCCACGGAGCCGTAGACAAAAGCACATCGGATTTTGTCTCCGAACGGCTCCAGAATCTGCTCCACAATCGGAATCATTCCTGTGGTTTTCTCGAACAGTTGCTGCAGTTCCCGGAATACCGGGGATCTGGTCTCTGCTTTGAAATAGGCCCTCGTACCTTCACGGCGATGCGTTAATATGGCGCTCGCCGGAAACTCATCGAAACCGATGGGCACCGGGAGCGGCGACCGCTCCCGGCTTGCCTGCCTTGCTACCTCGGATCGATAGATTTCCCCATGCCTAAAAAACTCATGCCCAATCGCTCGAGAAAGAAAATACCGCTTGACTGGCAAGAGAGAATCTCTCGCAAATAACACTAGAAGGGCAGGTCGCCCGCTTTTGTGTGTAGCGAAAGCACAGGTCACGAGCCCGCAGGAATACGGTTTGTCGCCGAATCTCATTGCTATTGCTGACGCCGAGGACTAGCTTTAAGAAGTCCCTTTCGCGATCTCTCCGTCGCACTTCTGGGCACCTTTTCCTTCCGACGGTCCCTTTGCGCAACCGATAGAAATCAGGATTCACTTGTGCGACCCGTCCTTTGTTCGCGACAGGCAGTTCGTGCGCAGCGTGTGAGGCTGCAGTAAAGACCGAGCGGAAGGAAGGACTTCATGCTGGAGTCAATAGTGACCGTAAACTTAAAACTCGGGTCTCCGACTGTTGAAGAGGCGCGGCAAGTACTCAAGGCTGAGTTGGAGAGATGTCGAAATCGAAAAGTTACTGCTATCAAAGTGATCCACGGGTACGGTTCTAGCGGTGTTGGTGGTGCGTTAAGGCAACGCCTCAGGCGGTCTCTGATCAGCCGCAGAAAAGAGGGTAGCGTCAGCGCAGTCGTCTTCGGAGAAAAGTGGGACATTTTCGATGCTGTGGCAAGGTCAATGTTGGAAAAATGCCCGGCGTTGCGCAAGGATGAGGATTTGGGTAATTGCAACCCCGGCATCTCGATGGTACTGCTGTGAATCGACCTTTTGCTTTGGGGCAAAGACAGGACAGACTTAAGAGGACAATGGGGGCAGAGCAAGGAACTGCGAAGAAAGCAGCCCATATAGCGTGGCGTATCCCGACTTGTCGAGGTGAGCATTGAAACAACATGGTTGTGAATGCTCATATTCCTCCGTCGGTGATCTTGTCTTTAGGTGTCCTAACCATCAGCCTGTTGAGGTGCCGTTGGCCATTGTTCGGGCGGATATTTCGACTGCAGAAAAGGATGTCGCTCCTGTCAGAGAGCAACGCGACCGCCATGCGGTCGGCGGCATTGACCATCGGTATCCTACTCAGCAGCCAGTTGAAGTAGCGTCCGCCAGAGACCTCGTCCACACTGGAACCGGACCGTTACCCTTAATCGGAGACGACATGGATTTGGTGCCGCTACTACGGCAGGCGTCAAATGAGGAGCTTGCACCACTCGTCGAATACATTCTGAATAAGGGCCGATGGAGTGCAGAACTCAATGCCACGATTGTCTTCAAGAAGCACCATCCTAATCATCGGATGTATGCGGATGACATTGCGGCGGAAATTCAGAAGTTTGGAGCAAATAGCTTCTGGTCGCAAGCTTTTCGAAAGGGTCGCGGAAAGAAATATCGCAAGATATTGCGGAACGTGGCAAAGCGGTGTGGAGTCAAAGCTGGGTTTTGGGATGAGACGGTCGAGATAGAACAGCGCGTGGTAGAGACGGTACTTGGCAAAGCATGTGAACGGATGACGGACGAGCAGCGTCAGGAACTGTTGGATACCTTGAAAATCCACAGGCTCTCCGGCGCAGGTGGCCCGGTTACAGCAGGGACGCTGCAGGCTGCGATTCAAGCGGCAGGATTTGCGCCATACAAGCTGGCGGTAATCGTCGCCAACGGTATGGCAAATGCCGTACTGGGGCACGGGCTAGCATTTGCTGCGAACGCTGGGCTTACAAAAGGGCTGGCGTTGTTTGCAGGGCCCATCGGCTGGGCGCTCGATGCAATATGGGGAGGCTTTCTTGTTGCCGGACCTGCGTACCGAGTGACCGTGCCGTGCGTAGTGCAAGTGGCACTGATTCGTCAATCAACGATCCGGAGGCAGCAGGAAGAAAGGCGACGCAAACTCAGATCAATCGGAATGGCTGCATTGATCACTCTGATCTGCCTTTTAGTTTTTGTTGTCGCTCGTCACTTTATGCAGCAGTAGCAGCCGTGTGGACGTGGGTTTTGGATTCTAAGGATATCGTGGGTAGGTGTGCGTGAACGCAAATGGACGAACACGAAGGGAAACTAGCACATGTGCCAGAACTAGAAGAGCAGGCAATCAATCCTCAAACTCGCAATCCGAGTGGGTCAGTGAGCGGTGGGTCTCAGGGTGCATGGGACCCTGAAAAGATTAGTCGCGACATTGAGTCCGCTCGTCGCAAACAGAATCCTGAAGAGAAGCGTTGGGGCTTTGAACAGTATAACCCTGAGCAGATTGCTCGTGATGTTGAGGCTGCACGTCAAAAGCAGAACCCAGAAAGGCCTCTACCCAAACCGCGGGACCCAGAGTATGGAGCGTTGAAGAGACGCGTTGCTGGTGGGGAAAGGCAAAAGGCGGCACAGGAGCCTATCAATTTCAGCGCAGGACGTAAGAGCATCCTGCGTAGCATTCTCGATAAAGCAGAAGATTGGTTGAGAGAACCTGCGCCGAGATACAGAGGTGCTACCGAGTCGCCAACTCCAAGTTTCGCTGACGAATTCCAGCATCCTCAACTGAAGAATGCAGCAAACGCACTAGAAGCAGAACGCGCCACCATGTCGCTTGAAGAGTACGTGCGTCAACAGCAAATAGTTCGAGACGTTCGAGACGGAACAATCGCGGATGTTGAGGATATGAGAAATGCATTGCGGGGTCGTCCATTGACCACGGAGGAGAGTAATGAACAGGCACGGCAGCAATTTTGCCAAGAGATGGACGACCGGAACGCGATGATTCAACAGATCATCATAAGTACACTCGGACCTCAGTGGCGTCTGCTACCAGCGGAAGATATTAGCCGACTGGAATTGGAGATGAGGCACGGCGGCGAAGAGCGGCATGGTGGTGAGAGTGCTGAAATACAGATGGCCAAGTTGAAAGCAAAATTGATCGATATCCTAAAGCGGAGAGGGCCAAGTTGCACTGGCCCTCGCCAGACTGAAAGAGACTCTGAACGTGAAGAGGGATCGGACTGGCTGGAGAACTCTGGGTTTTGGCATAAGTGACAAGCGCGGACTTTGAGTCCTGTGGGACGTAATCAAAACGGCGTTCATCACAAGAAAGAGTTTTTCGGGTGGCTGGCCCACCTTTACGTTGTTTGTAAAGATGGGGACGGCGAAGCCGGCGGTCACAGCTCCTCCTTGCACCGGTGCCACAGGTTCGCGCCCGTTCGTTGGACGCTGACCTGGGTTGAGGAACACTCTCGCGGCAGAGGCTTCTGTTTTTGTTTCCCGATCCATTGCTATCCATGCACGAAACAGAAGGTCCCTCCACTCCGGTCGGGATGACAATCCGTAAGAGGGCACAGGGCTAAACCGGCGCTGGCTGCGTTACTTCCTGTAATGCGGCCGCGAAGGCGTCGATGGCTTGATCGATCTGTTGGCGGGTGATGATCAGCGGGGGTTGGAAGCGGATCACGTTGCCGTAGATGCCTCCTACGCCGACTAGGACGCCGTTGCGCAGCAGCGCGTCGCGAATCGCTTCTGCTTCGGAGGTTGCTGGAGTCAGCTTTTCGTCTTTCACCAGCTCTACGCCGATCATCAGGCCGAGGCCGCGGACTTCTCCTATGAGTGGGTGGTGCTTTTGCAGGTCGCGGAGTTTGGTCATGGCGTAGTTGCCGGTTTCGGTGGCGCGGGCAGGGAGATTTTCTTTCTCCATGAAATTGATGTTGGCAAGGGCGGCGGCGCAGGAGATGGGATTGCCTCCGAAGGTGGAGAGATGGTCGCCGGGTTTGAAAGCGGCGGCGATTTCGGGGCGCGTCGTGAATGCGCTCAGAGGGAATCCGTCGGCGATGCCCTTGGCGGTGACCAGGATGTCGGGGACGACGCCGTAATGCTCGATGGCAAACATCTTGCCGGTGCGGGCGAAGCCGGATTGGACTTCGTCGGCGATAAACAGGATGCCGTGCTGGTCGAGGACTTTCTTTACCTCCTTGAAATAGTTCGGAGGTGGACAAATGATGCCGCCTTCGCCCATGACCGGTTCGGCGATGAAGGCGGCCACGTCGCCGGAAGTGGCGAAGCGGATTACGTCGTCGATGGCTTTGGCGCACTGCCGTCCGCATTCTTCGGGATCGTTGCGCCATTCGGAACGGTAGGCGTAGGGTGCGGGGGCGAAGGCTACGCCGGGAGCGTAGGGGCCTCCGCGCTTTTTGCGGCCTTGGTTGCCGGTGATGCTGAGGGTGCCCCAGCTGCGTCCGTGAAAGCTGGCGTGGAGCGAGATGTATTCGTGCTTGCCGGTGTACAGGCGGGCTAGTTTCATGGCGCCTTCGATGGCTTCGGCGCCGCCGTTGCCGAAAAAGGTTTTGGTCAGACCGCGAGGAGCGATGTGCGCAATCTTTTCCGCGAGATCGGCGACCGCCTGCACGTGGTAGATGTAAGACGAACAGTGGACCAGCTTTTCCATCTGGGCCTTGGCTGCGGCGATCACTTGCGGATTGCAGTGTCCGGCGTTCACGACCGAGATGCCGGCGAAGCAGTCGAGATACTCGCGGCCGTTTATGTCGGTCACGACCGCGCCGCTGGCACGGTCAATGACGATAGGCACGACCGACTTCATAAATCCGGTCATTACGTAGTCTTTGTATTTCTGAATCGTGTCTGGCATCGGTTCCTCCTTGCCGGCAGCGGCTGAAGCCGGATTGATTCGACCGCTTGCGATATGGCTAAAGCCATCCTGATACGAATCATGAGTTGGGTCAGCTGCCTTCCTCGCTGCGCTCGGCTGGACGGGCGAGACGCCCGTCCTCCACACGAGCTTCACCACACTCGCTTTATCAGAACTTGCGCGAATGTTCTTTGGCCCAGCGCTCGACTACGACTTTCTTCTCGGTATAGAACTCGATGGCATCGCGGCCCTGTCCATGCAGTATGCCGAAGAAGCTGTCCTTCCAGCCGCTGAACGGGAAATAGGCCATGGGCGCGGCTACTCCGATGTTGATTCCGATATTGCCGGCGGGCGCTTCGTAACGGAAGCGCCGCGCCGCCGAACCGCTCGAGGTAAACAACGACGCCTGATTACCGTATGGACTGCGCTCCAGGAACGCCAGAGCTTCGTCCAAATCGCGGGCGTGAACCAGACTCAAGACCGGACCGAAGATTTCCGTATCGGTCAGATCGCTCGTCGCCGGCACATCATCGAGGATCGTTGGCTTCACGAAGTTTCCCGCTTCGTACTTCGGGATCTTCGGATTGCGTCCGTCCAGCAGAACCTTCGCGCCTTGCTTCTCGCCCACCGCGATCAGAGACTCGATTCGTGACCTGCTCTGCTCGCTGATCACGGGGCCCATCTGGATGCCTTCGTCGAGGCCGTTGCCCACGCGCAGGTTCGCGGCGGATTCTGCGATCGCATCGCGGAAAGTCTTCTGCGCCTCGCCGACGGTGATCGCGACCGAGACCGCCAGACAACGCTGGCCCGCGCAGCCGAATGCGCTGTCGCTGATGATCTGAGTCGCCATCTTCATGTCAGCGTCGGGCAGAACGATTACGTGATTTTTCGCGCCGCCCTGACACTGCGCGCGCTTTCCGTTCTCGCCCGCTCGCGCATAGACGTACTTCGCCACGGGAGTCGAACCAACGAAGCTGATGGCGCGCACTTTGGGATGATCGAGCAATCCGTTGACGACGGCCTTTCCTCCGTTCACAAGGTTGGCCACACCCTTTGGCAATCCTGTCTGAGCGAGCAACTCAAACGTCCGCTGGATGGTGAGCGGCACGCGCTCCGAGGGTTTGAGGATGAATGTGTTGCCGCAGGCGATGGCGTAAGGCAAAAACCAGAAAGGGACCATGCCGGGGAAATTGAATGGCGTGATCGCCGCCACTACGCCGAGCGGCTGCCGGATCATGATCTCGTCGATGCCGCGAGCCACGTCCTCAAGGTTGTACCCTTGCATCATCATCGGAATGCCGCACGCGACCTCGACGTTCTCAATGGCGCGGCGCCACTCGGCTTTGCCTTCCGCAAAGGTCTTGCCGTTTTCCTGGGTGATGATGCGGCTCAGTTCGTCAATGTGATCTTCCAGAAGCACTTTCAACTTGAATAGCGGCTGGATGCGATCTTGTGGAGGAGTGCGGCGCCACTCCGGATAGGCCGCCGCGGCGGCTTCCACTGCGGTAGCGACTTCGTTGGCATCGGAGAGCGGGGCTTTGGCGATGGTTTCACCGGTCGCGGGATTAGTGACGTCGAGCCATTCCGCGGCGGTGGATTCGACCCATTGGCCGTTGACGTAGTTGGGAACTTTGGTTAGAGGTGGTGCTGCAATGGTCATTTGCCTGAAACCTCTGCTATCGCGAAGAATTGAAGTTAAGACTCTTGCGCTGCGAGAAGTTGCAAGCAACGTCTCTACCGCGCGGGCGGACGAGGGCGTCCGCCCCTACGTGATCATGGTTGCTACGACGCCTTTTTTCTCGCACACCATTTGCAACGCGGATTCCAGCACGTCGAGCCCTTCATCCATTTGCTCGTCGGTTACGACCAGCGGAACTAGAACACGGATCACATTGGAATACGAGCCTGCAGTAATTGTAATCAAACCGTGCTCGTAACAGTACCGCGTCACTTCTTTGGTCTCGTCTGCGGCCGGTTCGCGCTTGTCGGGGGACTTCACGAGTTCGATCGCCTGCATTCCGCCCAAGCCGCGTACATCGCCGATGAGCGGCCAGCGCTTCTGCCACTCTTTCGCGCGCTTCTGGAATCTGTTTCCAATTTCATTGGCGTGAGTCAATAGGTTTTCACGCTCGAAGACATCCAACACAGCCAGCGCCGCGGCGCAGGAGAGCGGATTGCCTGCAAACGTACCGCCGAGACCTCCCGGTCCGGGCGCATCCATTATCTCGGCGCGGCCAGTGATCGCGGCCAGGGGCAAACCGCCGCCGAGCGATTTAGCGGTGACGATGATATCCGGTTCAATGCCGTAGTGCTCGCTCGCAAATAGAGTGCCGGTGCGGCCAAAGCCGCTTTGAACTTCGTCGGCGATAAACAGCACGCCGTGCTTGTGGCAGATGTCGATCAGCACGCGGAAGTAGTCGGGCGGGGGTACGACGAATCCACCCTCACCCAGAACTGGCTCGGCGATGACGGCGGCCACGTCTTCGGCGGCAACTACTCGTTTGAATGTGTCTTCGAGATGACGAGCGCAGTAAAGATCGCACGACGGATATTTCAGCGAATAGGAGCAGCGATAACAGTAAGCGTATGGAATGCGGTACACGTCGCCGGGAAATGGCGCGAATCCTGCTTTGTAGGGATGCGTTTTGCTGGTGAGCGCCAGGGTCATCATGGTGCGTCCGTGGAACGCGTCTTCAAAGGCAATGATGCCCGAACGTCCGGTGTGGGCGCGCGCAATTTTCACCGCATTCTCCACCGCCTCAGCGCCGCTGTTCACGAAGAAGGTTTTCTTGGGGAACTTGCCGGGCGTGATTTGGTTCATCCGCTCGGCCAGCCGGATGTAGTTTTCATACGGCGTGACCTGGACGCAAGTGTGCAGGAAGTTTTCAAGCTGGTCACGCACGGCAGTAATCACCGGCTCACGGCGATGCCCGATGTTGAGGCAGCCGATGCCTCCGGCAAAATCGATGTAGCGGTTTCCGTCTACGTCTTCGAGCCAGGCGTCTTCGGCTTTGGCTACATACACGGGGGTTCCGTGCGAGAGACCGCGCGGGACTGCGGTGTTGCGGCGCTCAGCCAGCGCTTTGGACTTCGGTCCCGGGATAGGGGTTTTGAGTTGAATCGTGTTCATGACGATGCTCTCTCTACTTTTCTGTGCGAATTCCCTTCCATAGTGATCGTCGACCATCAACGCTGGGGTCCTTCGACTTGGCGGCTTTCGCGCTTTGCGCGAAGGCCGCACTTCGCTCAGGATGACAGTACGTCGAGGTCATCTCTAGTACCAGCCGATTGGGGCTTCGTTTAGATTGATGTGCACTTGTTTGGTTTCGAGATACTCCTCGATTCCCCAAGGGCCGAGCTCGCGCCCGAAGCCGGACTGCTTGTAACCTCCCCAGGGCGCTTCGACGTAGGTTGGTTGCATGTGGTTGACCCAGACGATTCCAGCGCGCAGCGCCTTCACGGTGCGGAATGCTTTGAAGATGTCGCGCGTCCAAACGGCAGCGGCAAGGCCATACGGTGAATCGTTTGCAATCTTGATCGCGTCCTTTTCGTCTTCGAATGGGATCACGGAGGCGACCGGACCAAAAATCTCTTCGCGGGCTATGCGATCATTGTTGGTCACGTCATAGAAAATAGTTGGTTCGAGATAGAAGCCTTTGGCAAACTTCTCGGCTCGTCCGCCGCCGATGGCCAGCTTGGCTTCCTTCTTGCCGAGTTCCTGATACGACCGAACCCGGTCATATTGTTCCCTGCTGACCACGGGGCCCATCTTGGTGTCTCGGTCGAGAGGCGCGCCCAGCTTGATATTCTTCGCTTTCTCGGTCATAGCATCGACAAACTTCTTGTAGATGGGTTTCTGCACCAGGATGCGGCTGCCAGCGGAGCACACCTCGCCTTGATTGATGAAGACGCCAAAGAGCGCGCCGTCGATGGCGGCTTCGAAATCAGCGTCGGCGAAAAAGATGTTGGGCGACTTGCCGCCAAGTTCGAGCGTGACCCGTTTCACGGTGTCGGCGGCCTGTTTGACGATGATCTTGCCGACCGCTGCGCTGCCGGTGAACGCGATCTTGTTCACGTCGGGATGCTGGACGAGGGGGGCGCCACAGCTTTCGCCGAATCCAGTGATGATGTTGACCACTCCCGGCGGGAGGCCCACGTCGGTGAGCCAATTGGCCATCTCTAGCGCGGTGATGGGCGTCTGCTCGGCAGGCTTGAGAATGCAGGCGCAGCCCGCAGCCAAGGCTGGCGCAAGTTTCCACGCTGCCATGAGGAGCGGATAGTTCCATGGAATAATCTGTCCGGCAACGCCGATGGGTTCTTTTAGCGTGAGACTCACGGCATTGTCTGGAACCGGGTTCACGTATCCCAGAATCTTGGTGGCCAGACCGCCGTAATATTCAAAGCAGGTCGCTACGTCGGCGATGTCGTATTCCGCTTCGACAATGGGCTTGCCGGTGTTGCGGGATTCCAGTTCAGCCAGCATGGCTGTGTTCTGGCGGATTTTGTCGGCGAGGCGGAACAGGACGCGTCCGCGTTCCTGCGCGGTCGTCGAAGCCCATGGACCGTTTTCAAAAGCGGCTTTCGCCGCGGCTACGGCGCGGTTGACGTCGTCGGCATTGGCCTCGGGAACCTGGGCGATCACTTCTTCGGTGGCTGGGTCGTATACCGGGAAAGTTTTGTTGGACTTGCTGTCCACCCACTCGCCGTTGACATACATCTGATAGGTGCGAACTTCAGTCTTCACTCCACCTGGCATAATGTCCTCCTGCGATCAGTCGAGCTTCGCTCGACCGGACAGCCGAGGGCGGCTGTCCCCACGCAATTCAGTAGCGATTCAGTTCGTTCGCATGGACGGGCGAGTCGCCCGTCTCCACACGAACTGCTTCCGGGGTTTTCAGGCGGCTGTATCCGAAGAAGAAAAACACCGCCAATGCGATAAAGCCCAGGGTGATCCCAAACATACTGACTTCGTACTTCCACAATGACGTGATCTGCTTGGCTGGGAAAAAGGCCACGACGATCGCCAGTGCTGTTGTGATGAGTCCGGCCACACCGGCAAACATGAGTGTCCCTCTGCCGTAACATCCTTGGAGGGAGCCACGGACAGCAAACTTGATCAAGGCAGCGAATACGTAGAGAAACGGAACCAACTGCAACACAACCGCGGCTGACAGCATTTTCTGAAACGCCTCCTGCACGCCCCCGGAGACGGTGAAGTTGACGACGATCAGGACGAGCGAGACGAGTCCCTGCACGATCAGGGCTACGTGAGGGGTTGCGTACCGGGGATGAACTTTTCCCATCGCCGCAGGCATGTAGGAATCGAGGCCGGCGACGAATGGGATGCGCGCCGAGCCTCCCATCCAGGCGGAGCCGATGCCGGCAATGGACAAACTCAGCATAACCGCGAAGGGCGCGATGATCCACGACACACCGACCTTGCCGGCCATGTGGCTGACCGCCTGCACGATTCCCTGCAGTACGTTGATGTCGTTCTTTCCGATGGCGAGAAGCAGCGTCAGAGTCGCGCCTACATAGAGAGCGCCAGAGATCACGCCTCCCCAGGAGACGGCTCCGGGGAGTGTTTTCTGGGGATCACGGATTTCATCGCCCATCACCGAAGCGAGTTCCAGTCCCACCAGGCCAAAGCAAATCACTCCGAATGAGTTCAGGACAAACTTGGGGTCCGCAGGAATTCTGAAATCCGCCGCTGTAACGGTGGTTCCAAAGCGCACCCAGACAGTCACTCCCAACCCAACCAGCACGGCCGCCGCGACAAACGTGCCGATCCCGCCCAGGTTGTTCAGCCACTTGCCTACACTCAGGCCGATGATATTGAGCACGGTGAGAAACGCCAGCAGAGCTACTGACGCCACCATCGCGAAGTTCTTGTCGTCAGCGAGCGCGGCGTGGCCGGGGCCCATGGCGAAGACCGAGACGCCGACGAAGTAGAGCATGACCGTCGGCACGTAGAGCATATTGTTGGTCCAGTAGCACCAGCCGGAGAGGAATCCGTGGAAGTCACCGAAGACTTCTTTTGCCCAGAGGTAAACGCCGCCTTCACCGGGATAGCGGTGCGCTAGTTCGATGACGGCGATGCCTTGCGGCCAGAAAAAGAGGAGCAAGGCGATGATCCAGAGCCAGACGGTGACACCGCCGTTGGCCGCGATGCTGGGGACAACGTTCAGGTTGAAGACGGCGACCACGAAGAGCAACACCAGATCGAAGCGGCCGAGTACGCGCTTGAGGTGAGGCTGGTTCGCGTCTGTGGCGTTGGCTGACAAAACCGCTCCCGGGTTTGAGACATCGACGGCTAAACAGTTTGCTGAAAAATACCAAGTTCGGCAACAGAACGATCGGCAACAGGTGGGAAACCCGCAACCGGGACCGAATCTGGAAAACTCGTTGCTGGCAACAGAGAGTCCGAAAATGAGTTTTTCAGCAAACTGTAAAGCCGCCTTCAATACCTCAGGGGCTAAAGCCCCCATCTATTCGAGGGCGGTTATCGCAGCGCTGGAAGCGCTGCGCCACCCAAAATCCGAGTTTTCCCGCAGCCTGTCACCTGATGCGAAACCGCCTGCGGAGCTTCGCTCCGCAGGACAGCCGAGGGCGGCTGTCCCCACGTGATTCCTACTGTCCCTACGTGACTCTTAGTGGGCCACTACTTCTGCTGTCCGTTCTTGCTGGGCTTTAGCCAGCGCGGGCGCCACGTCCGCGAAGGCGGCGAGATGCTTGTCGATATCGGCGTCGGTGTGCTGGACCGAGATCGTCCACTGCTCGTCCCACCAGTAAGGTTGCGGCATCACGCCACGATTCACCATGCCGAACCAATATTGACGCCAGAGGTCGATGTCAATCGCGGTCCAATCGCGGTAGTTGCGGATTTCTTTGGGATAGAGCATGAGAGCTCCGTTGGCACCCGCGCTCGCGATGTACGCTTGCAAACCCACCTTGGCAACTGTTTTGCGGTAGCCGTCCGTCAGCTTCTGACTGAGTTTGTCCACATGAGCGTAGTTCTCGCGCGTGAGCACTTCACGAAATGTCGCGAGGCCCGCGGCCATCGAGACCGGATTCGTGTTGTAAGTGCCGCCATGAAAGACCTTGTGCTCCGAGATAAGATTCATGACGGACTTGTGCGTGCCGAATGCGGCGAGCGGCAAGCCACCGCCGATCGATTTGGCGAGGCAGATCATGTCGGGCTTTACGCCGAAATATTCGGAGGCTCCGCCCCAGCCGAGTTTCGCTCCCGTCTTTACTTCGTCGAAGATCAGCAGCGCGCCGTTCCTGGTCGCGATTTCGCGCAAGCCTTCGAGGAACCCGGACTGCGGCATGCAGAGGCCGACGTTCATCATGATCGGTTCAAGGATGATCGCGGCGATTTCGCCGTGATTCTGCTTGAAGCGAAGTTCGACACTGGCGAGATCGTTAAACGCAGCAACGGTGACGTTGGCAATACTTGCCTTCGGCACACCCAGACCACCGGAAACCGAAGTGGGAGCGCTCGCGTCGCCGAACTCCGGGGCATGCGGTTTCACGCTGACCAGCGCGGCGTCGTGCAGCCCGTGGTATCCGCCTTCGAACTTGAGAATCTTGTCGCGGCCTGTGGCGGCGCGGGCCAGGCGGACGGCGTGCATCGTCGCTTCCGTGCCGCTGCTACCGAAACGAACCATCTCGACCGGAAAGCGATTGCATATTTCTTCGGCCAGTTCCCATTCCATGTCATGCGGCATGCCGAACATGGTCCCGGTGCTCAGACGCTTTTCGACGGCCTTCATCACCGCGGGATGGCAGTGACCGGCCATGAGCGCGCCGAAACATAGGTTGTGGTCGATGTAATCGTTGCCATCGAGATCGCGGAAATGGGAGCCGCTGCCTTCCTTCACGAAGATCGGGTAGGGATCGTAGGCGCGGTAGTTACTGGCAACGCCGAGTGGAATACGCTTGAGGTTCTTCTTGTGGGATGCGGCGGATTTGGGGGTGCGACGCTCGAAGGTATCGAGCTCTTTCTGCAATGCGGGATACATCTGGGTCTCCAGGAATCTCAAGCCGACTGTAGCCGGCCATTAGAATGTGCCGGGCGAACTGGCCGCCCGGTCTTGCCCTGCGAAGTCAAAAAATGTACTTCAAAGCGAGCTGTACAAGCCGCGGATTGCGCGCTTGACTAACCTTCCCATAGGTCGAACCGTCGTTGCAGTTGCCAGTGTTGCCACAGGGATTCAGAAACTGGGTGTGATTGAAGGCATTGAAAAATTCCGCGCGGAACTCCATGTGCGTTCCCTCGGTGATTCCCGTGTTTTTATGGAAGGCGAGGGTCCAATCCTGGATTCCTGGCCCGCAGCAAATGGTGCGCGGGGCGTTGCCCAGCTGACCGAGCGGAACGGTGGCGTCGGTGAAAGTGTTGGGATCAAAGTACAAGCCGCCGTTCTTGCGCGGATCCAGGTGGCGAAATGGAAGGGCCTGATTTGGCTCGCTGGGGAATTCAAACGAGAAGGTGTCGCCAAACAATTCATTGTCCGAAAAAGAGGTGATGCGAATCGGGAATCCGCTCTGGTACGTAGTAATACCCGACATGGCCCACCCGTCAAGGATCCTCCCTTTGGCTCCGCTGTATTGCGGGACCGGGAACTCCCAAGTGTAGCTCAGGACGAAACGCTGCCGTGAGTCGAATAACGAAAGACCCCGGGTGCGCCCGAAGTTCACCGGATCCAGAATGTTCTCGAAGCTGGAAGCCTGGTCGATGGACTTGCTGTAGGTGTAAGCGGCCGTGAACTGCAGGCCCTTGGAAAACCGTTTCTCCAGACTGGCTTGCAGCGAGTTGTAGTTCGAGTTGGCGATTGGATCCTCGGCGTAGATTTCGCTGAACACCGGCACTCCGTCTGCCGGGCACGTGGCCGGGTTGATGTAGTTGCATTCGGGCGACGAGTACCGCCGAGTGCCCGCGATGGTCAACATCGGATTCGAGCCACCTGCGACGGTCTGCCCGTTGGGTAAGTGGAAGGTCATCCCTGCGGGTATGGTCCCCGCAGGAATGGTGTACGTGACATCCTCGAGGAATGGGCCGCAGGTACCGGCACCGAGTACCGTGTTGATGTCCAGGCAGGTCTGCGGGTTGGCATAGTTGATGTCATGAATGGCCAACAAACGGTGGCCCTGCGATCCCACGTAGTTTATTTGGAGGACCAGGTCTTGCCTCAACTGACGCTGAATGCCGAAGTTGTACTGGACGGAGTACTGTGTACGCATGGCGGGCGGGAATTGGCCGAAGAGAAGGATCGGACGAAAGACGGACCAATCCACGGCCTGGCCACGCGGCGGATTCAGCACGCCGTTGAAAGGATTGGGCGTAACAGACCCAGTCTGGCTTACGAAAGGCGTATTAAACAATGTGCCGGAAAAGAAGGAGCTGCCGCCGAAAGGAGGTTCGGCGCTGAACTGTTCGAGCACGAGTTGCTCAATGGGGTTGTAAAACATGCCCCAGCCCGCCCGTATGCTGGTCTTTCCCGAATCTCCCGGGCTCCATGCAATTCCAATGCGCGGCGCAAAAGACTTGTAGTAGGTCTGGGTCAAGCCGGGCGGGACCCCTTTGTCGCCCGGGATTACCAGGCCGAGGGGATAGACCGATTCAGCAGGACCACCCGGGTTGCACGACGTTCCCGGGGCCCCAACCGCCGGTGGCGCGTTCGGTCCGAGCACACAGGGAAAAATCGTATCCTGCTGTCCCGGACGGAAAGCTTGCACGCGATGGCCAATGTCGACGAGGGGCGTGTCCAACTCCCAACGTAGCCCATAGTTCAGCGTCACATTGGGTTTGATCTTCCAGCTATCCTGAGCAAAGAGGTAAAGCCCGGTGCTGCGGACGTGCTCGAACTGCGCTGAACCCTGCCCAAACGTATCCGGCAGGCCCAGGAAATAGTTGCCGTAAAGGTCGCCGCCCGCGGTGTCATTAGCTCCACCGCCCGTGTAGGTATAGCCGCCACTGACTTCAAAGAACAGTTCCTGGTCGAACCTCTGCCGCCGCACGTCGGTGCCAAACTTGAAAGTGTGCTTACCCGTAACCTTGGTGAAGCTGTCCGACCACTGGAAAGAGTTGCCAACTTGCGGAATATCACCCTCGGAATTGTTGCCGAAGTTAACGCCTCCGGCAATGTTGACGAAAGGCACGCCTTCATGGTTTGGCCCCAGGTTCGGAGTGATGCCTAATTTGGGGTTCGAGCCAACAGCATTTACGACCGCCGATGAATCCGACAGGCCGGTAAAGCAAAACGTCGACGCCGCACCGCTACAAGAATTGGTGACGAGATTCGTCTTTTCCGGGTGCTGGAATGTGCCCTGGGCTTCTCTCATGTAGGTAAAACGGAACTCATTCACTGCGGTCGTGCTCACGGTCCAGGTGTGGCTTAGGTTCCACTGCTGGATCCGCTCGGCGACGATGCTGCCAAAGTTAGGTACGGTGGCGCCGGCGAACTGGAAAAAAGCAAAGGGCTGCACCGTGCGATCATCGTTAAAGTAATAGTAGGCGCTGAAGTTCTGCTTGCTATTAATCCGATGGTCAAATCGCACGCTGAATTGATCGGCGCGGGTCGGTCCGATGACGGTTGCCTGGTAGGTACCGTCGGGGCGATTGGGGAGCGGCACATACTGATTCATCAGGTTCGCGGCGACTGGATCCATGCAGGCAGACGGCACCTGACTGTTAGGAAATACGGAAGTGTACGCCAGTCCATTCGCGCCAATATTGGCTGGGGTGGGCAGCATACCGCCTTCGTTCGTAATCGCCTGCGAACATCCCGGACGTCCCATGAGCACAGAGCCGAAAAATGGTGTAGTGATTGACCCGGCGAATCCGCCGTTTGCGGAGAAGTCGCCATTCCGCTCTGCCTGCGAGGGCGGGGTCACCACCGGAAACGTCGTAGGCTGGCGCACACGACGGCCTTCGTAGGAACCAAAAATGAACGTGCGATCTTTCTTGATCGGTCCGCCCAGCGTGCCTCCGAATTGATTCTGCTGGAACTGGGGCCGTGTCGAATCAAAATAGCCGCGGGCATTCAGCACTTTATTGCGGAAGAACTCGTATACATCACCGTGCAGGGCATTGGTGCCGGACTTGGTCACCACGTTCACCACGGACCCTGAGTTGCGCCCGTACTCGGCGTCGAAGGTGTTGGTCAAGACCCGGAACTCCTGGATGCTGTCCGGGGTGGGCTGAACGGTGGGAAGATTCACGAATGCATCGTTGGCATCACCACCATTCACGCTGAAATTGTTGGAGCGCCCACGCCCGCCGTTGACGGACACGGCCCCGGCTTTGTCGCTGCCGTAGACCAGCGGGTTGCCAAGCTGCGATTGCACACCAGGCTGCAACTGTAGCAATTGGTAAGTATCGCGGGAGTTCAAGGGAAGCTGGCTGACAGCGCGGTCATTGACCACGGCACCAAGCTGGGTGCTGGTGGTGTCGACAATCGGCGCTTCGGAAGTAACTTCCACAACCTCCTGCGCTCCACCGATCTGCATCGCCGTGTTGAGGGTGACGACCTGGTTCAGTTCGACAGTTACGCCCCGGCGAACGTTTTTCTTAAACCCGGTCAGATCAAACTCCAACCGATAGACGCCGACAGGGACTTCCACAAGTACGTAGTCGCCGCTCTCGTTGGTCTGGGTGTCGCGGCTGACGCCGGTCGCTTCATTGACGAGCGTGACCTTCACTCCCGCCAATACCGCGCCCGTGGGATCTGCGACGCGGCCGAGGATCCGGCCCCCCGTACCTTGGGCGAAAACGAGTGTGGAACTGGCGAGACACAAGAGGGCGACCAGCCAGCGGGTCGCTCGGCGTACTTTCAACCACGGCATGGAGACCTCCAGAGAACGGGTGGAAGTTTTTGGTTTAGAAACGAACAGCTTGCGCTCAACACAAACCTTGCTATAATTGCGCAAGGTTAGAGAACCCGCCGCACGCTGTCAAGTAAAAAATCGGTGATCAAGCCCGGAAGAGGCATGGGAAGGGTAGTTTTAGAAATGAAGCCCGCCGACCCAAAAGCTTACTTGAAAATCGGCGATGTGGCTCGCCGGGTGGGTGTTTCTCCGTCGGTGATCCGCTCCTGGGAGAGTCTGGGCCTCACCCGGCCCCACCGCACGATCAGCAAGTATCGCCTTTATACACCCGAAGATGTAAAACTGCTCAAGCGAGCGCGATTTCTGCGCAAGGTGCGCGGGTTGAACGCACCCGCCATTGCGCAATTGCTCAAGCGGGAAGGCGTGGTGCGACCGGCTGGCAACGGCATCAGCGGAGCGATCGGCGTACACCTGCGCCAATTGCGCCTCCGGCGCCGCCTGTCTTTAGCTCCAGTGGCTAAAGCGGTCGGCATCTCAGTGGGATTCCTGAGCGCTCTGGAACGTTCCCACATGAGCGCATCGGTGAGCACGCTACGCAAGCTGGCGCGCTTTTACAAAACCAACATCCTTGATTTTTTCGATGTGGCCGAATCCAATAGCCGGCTCGTTTCCGCGGACAAGCGCAAAGTCCTCGAAGCGGGGCCGGGAGTCCGTATGGAGCTGCTGGCATGGGGGAACACCGTGATGGAACCGCATCTGTTTCGTATTTCCCCGCGCGCCGGCAGCGGTGAATCCTACACCCACGACGGCGAAGAGTTTCTGTTCGTCTTGCGGGGAGAATTGCATATTTCGGTGGCGGAAGTGGAGTACCGGCTCAAGCCTGGCGACAGTTTCTATTTTGAAAGCGCCACGGCGCATCGTTGGTTCAACCCCGGCCGCACGGAAACCCGGGTATTGTGGGTAAACACACCGCCAACCTTTTAGGAAGGTGGCGCTCGAGCAGCGGATACGGGGAGAGTGATCGTTGTCGAAGCCTGCGAACTTCCAGCTCCGGCCGAAGCAGTGGATTCTTTCACTTGCGTTCGCTTGTTTGATTGGCGCCGGCGTTCCGACACAGGGCCAATCCTCCACGGCAGCGGATACGGTTGTCGTGAATGCCCGCATCTACACCGTGAACCCGCAGCAGCCTTGGGCGGAGGCGCTGGCTATCCGTGGCGACAAGATTATTGCCGTAGGCAGCATGCGGGACATCGCTGCGCGTCGTGGACCTTCCACGCATGTAATCGACGGGCAAGGGCGGTTCGTGCTTCCTGGCTTTACCGATTGCCACATCCACTTTCTCGATGGGTCGCTGAGTCTGCTGCAAGTCAATCTAGACGAAGCCAAGACCGTGGGTGAAATTCAGCGAAAGGTAAAAGAGTACGCAGACGCTCACCCTGATTTGGCCTGGATTCTGGGCCGCGGCTGGAACTATGCCGTGTTTAATCCTTCCGGCCTTCCCGACAAAAGCTATCTCGACGAAATCATTCCTGGCCGTCCCGTGTACCTGGAGAGCTTCGATGGTCACACGTGGTGGGCCAACAGTAAGGCGCTGCAACTCGCGGGAATTACTCGCACCACCCCTGATCCGGCAGGCGGAACCATCGTGCGGGAACCGAGAACCGGCGAACCCACCGGCGCCATCAAAGAAGATTCAGCCGATGATCTGGTTCGCCGCGTGATTCCGCAGCCTGGTCACGAACAAATCGTGGCGGCTTTGTTGGGAGGAATGCGCGAGGCCAATCGTGTGGGATTGGTGCGCGCCATCAGCCCGGACGGAGTCAGCGTACGAGGTGGTGACTTCCATATTCTCGATGTGTACGACGAGCTGCGGCGATCGGGACAGCTAACGGTTCGTTTCGACATTGCCCTGCGCGTGCAACCGCCGGCACTCACGAACGAAGAAGTGTCCAAGATCGAGGCCGCTGGGGACCGCTATCACGATGAATGGATCTCCGCGGGCAAAGCCAAGTTTTTTCTGGATGGCGTGATCGAAACTCGCACCGCGGCCATGCTCGCGCCTTATGTGGATGATTCGCAATCCGGGCGACTGCTGTGGGATCCGTCCAAGTATCGAGATGCTGTGAGCGAACTGGATCGCCGGGGAGTGCAAATTTTTACCCACGCCATCGGGGATGGCGCGATTCGACTTGCACTTGACGCTTATGAAAACGCGCAGCAGGCCAACCATACTCACGATGCCCGCCACCGCATCGAGCATATTGAAGATGCTTCCGCAGCCGACATTCCGCGGTTCGGCAAGCTTGGCGTCATCGCCAGTTTCCAGCCGCTGCATGCTTATCCGGATGACGACGTGCTGAAGATCTGGTTGGGAAACATCGGGCCGGAGCGGGCGCAACGCGGATTTGCCTGGCATAGTGTAGCTAGCGCCGGCGGCGCGCTGGCGTTCGGCAGCGACTGGCCCATCGTTACCCTGAGCCCCTGGCCGGGCGTACAGAATGCAGTGACGCGGCAAACCACCGGGGGCGACCCGCCGGGCGGTTGGTTACCCAAAGAGCGTATAAGTCTGGACGATGCGATCAAGGCGTATACTCTCGGCGCGGCTTTTTCTGGACACCGCGAGAAAACCGAAGGCTCGTTGGAAGCCGGCAAACTGGCTGACCTGATCGTGCTTGCTCGGGATCTTTTCAAAATTGAACCAACCGAGATTGCGAAAACGGAAGTGCTCTTGACCATGGTTGGAGGGAAAGTGGTGTACCAGTCATCTGCCTGGCCCGCAACCTCGGCTGCCGTAACGGAGGTAAAGTGATCATTCGGCGCTGTCTGCTGGCGCTACTCGCAACATCGCTTCTCCTGCTCGGCTCTTGTGCGAAGAAGACTCCTACGCTCAACCTGCTGGTCTGGGAAGGCTACGCGGACCCATCTTTCGTGCGCGGCTTTGAGGAGCAGTACCACTGCAAGGTTACTGCCTCGTACATGGGTTCGAGCGACGAACTAGTTGCCAAGCTGCGCGGCGGGAGCGCGGGCAACTACGACGTGATCTCGCCATCGAGCGACGTTGCCACTTCGATCGCTGCGGCGGCTTTGGCTGCACCGCTCGACCTTTCGAAGTTTCCAAGCTACAGCCAACTTTCTCCCCAGCTTACTTCCCTGCCCCTGGTTCGCGTCCATGGACAAGTCTTTGGTGTGCCGTTCGTGTGGGGACCAAACCCGATCATTTATGACACCACTGCATTTCCACAACCACCAGAGAGTTGGAATGTGTTTTGGGATCCGAAATACCGCGGCAAGGTGTCCGTCTGGGACGAACTCTCCACAGTCTACATGGCGGCGCAGGTTCTGGGCTTCGACAAACCCGATCCGACCCAGCTTTACAACCTCAGCGACGCGCAACTGGACGCGGTCAAGAAGAAGCTGCTGGAGTTGAAGCCGAACATCCGGAAGATGTGGTCAACCGGCGGCGAGCTCACAAATCTGTTTCAAAGCCACGAAGTCGTATTAGCGATGGGCTGGCCGCTGATGACCAATCAGCTTCGCAAGATCAACTTTCCGGTCGGCGAAACGATTCCGAAAGAAAATACTACCGGCTGGATCGACCATTTGATGGTTACCGCTGGCAGCGAGAACAAGGAACTGGCCTACAAGTTTCTCGAGTACATGATTGGGGCTGAGACACAGAAGAAGGTCGCGGATGTGACCGGCTACACGCCGGCGAATCCGCAGGCGGCTCAGTCCATGACTTCGGAGCAGGTTAAGAGCCTGCATCTTGATGATGTGGACAATTATCAGAGGCACATCTACTTCTGGCAGGATGTGCCGCGTCGCGCGAAGTACGTCGAGATCTGGAATGAAGTGAAGGCAGCACAATAATCTTCATCGACTAGCGCCGGGCATCCCTTCGGCTTCGCTCAGGGCAGGCTTTGCCGGCTGTTGCGAGGGCATCTTGCCCTCGGAAGTGGGGCGGGACGCCCCTCGACAGCCGCCGGGACGGCGGCGCTACTGAAATAAATGGCTACTACCACCGAACCCGCTGCCGCTCATTCCGCCAAGTCCGGCGTGCAACCATTGCTTGTCATCCGCAATGTTGCCAAGTCTTTCGGGAAGAATCCCGTACTTCGTGACATCTCTCTGCAAATTGCGGAAGGCGAGTTCCTGACCATTCTCGGAGAAAGCGGTTCGGGCAAGACGACGCTGTTGCGCATCATCGCTGGTTTCGAGAGCGCTAATTCTGGCGAGATTCTGATGGAGGGCGAACGGCTCGACCTCCTGCCCCCGTACCGCCGCCGTGTCAATACGGTGTTTCAACACTACGCTCTCTTCCCGCATCTGACCGTCGAAGATAACGTAGGCTACGGGCTACGCGTGGCCAAGTTGCCGAAAGACGAGATTGCGGCCCGCGTCTCGGAAGCGCTGGCCATGGTTAAGATGACTTCTTTCGCCAGCTCCAAGCCAGCCAAAATCAGCGGCGGACAGCAGCAGCGTATTGCGCTGGCACGCGCCCTGATAAACCGGCCACGGTTATTGCTTCTCGACGAACCGCTTTCCGCGCTCGACGCCAATCTTCGCCGTCAAATGCAGGTCGAGCTGAAATCACTGCAGCGGGAAGTCGGTATTTCGTTCGTGTTTGTCACCCATGATCAGGAAGAAGCCATGGTCATGTCGGATCGCATTGCGCTCTTGCGAATGGGCGAGTTGGAACAGGTGGCATCGCCGCGCGAAATCTACAGCCGTCCGGCGACGGCGTACACAGCGCAGTTCATCGGCCACACCAATCTGCTTCGTGGCGAAGTGAGAGCCGGAATGGCTCGCTGCAACTCGCTCTCGTGGAAAGTTGGGCTGCCGGATGGTCCCGCTCTGTTTTCTTTGCGACCGGAGAATATTCGACTAGCAACATCAGCGGGCGGCTCCGACATAAATGTGGTCCGCTTCCACGGCAAGATTCAGCACCAGGCTTTTCATGGCGCTACCGAATTACTGCAGATTGTCTGTGACGATGGGCTCACTCTGTCGGTGAGAACTGCCACTCGCGAAAACCGGCAGGGGGACTCGCAATTGGAATTCTCCCCAGCTGATGCGGTGCCGGTCCGCAAGTCCGCGGAAAGAGGCTAACCAAGCTGATGTTTTCCCGCGCGTACCGAGCCGCCATCACGTTGCCGCCGTTGCTATGGGTGGCGGTGTTTCTGCTCGTCCCCTATGCGCTGCTTCTCTGCTACAGCTTCTGGTCGGTCTCACCGTCGCAGACCATCGTCCACGCCTGGACCCTGGACAACTACCGCGAACTCTTCCGCGTGAATGTTTACCTGCAAACTCTGTTTCGATCGATGTGGATTGCGGCCCGCGTCATGATCTTTTCCCTGCTGCTGGGATATCCCCTGGCTTACTACCTCTCGTTCTATGCGGGGGCGAGAAAAGATCTGTTCTATCAGTTAGTGATCATTCCGCTGTGGGTCAGTTACCTGGTTCGCGCGTATGCCTGGAAGACAATCCTGGGCAGTGATGGCGTGCTCAATACCTTGTTGCAGTATGTCCACCTTACAAAACATCCGCTGGAGTTTCTGCTCTACAGCCCATTCGCAGTGGTGCTCACGCTCACCCACATCTATACGCCGTTCGCGGTTTTGCCGATCTATGCAGCGCTCGAACACATCCCGCGCAATCTGGTCGAGGCGTCCCATGATCTGGGAGCGTCTCCGCTGCAAACCTTCTGGAGGGTGATTTTTCCGCTTTCCATTCCCGGAGTGCTGGCCGGAGCAACTTTCGCGTTCGTGCTCAGTCTCGGCGATTTTCTCGCACCGCTGCTGCTTGGCGGCCCTAGCGGGATCATGATCTCGAACATCGTGGTCAGCCTGTTCGGCGCGGCCTACAACTGGCCTTTGGGAGCAGCTATTTCGCTCTGCATGCTGCTGCTGGTCGTCAGCCTGCTTTTTCTCTCAGAGAAGCTGGAGAAGAAATGGAGCTTCCGATGAGCGAGGCCCGCAGCACTTCCCGATGGTTGCCGTGGCACGCCCTCGTTGTCTTCGGATTTCTTTATCTGCCGATCGTGACCCTGATCGTCTACTCCTTCAACGGATCGGGGGTTGGCGGATTCCCTCCGCACAACCTGACCCTGGATTGGTATCGCATGCTTTTTGCCGACGATGCGATCTGGGAATCAGTTCTGAACAGCTTGATCGTCGCAGTTGCCGCAATGGCAATTTCGCTGACGTTTGGTATTCCAGCAGCGCTGGCCCTTGATCGCGCCAACTTTCCCGGCAAAGCCTTTTTTCGACGGCTTGTAATGTTGCCGCTGATTCTTCCCGGAATCATCACCGGCCTTTCGCTGCTGATGTTGTTTCGCGAAGCTGACGTGAAGCTAAGCCTGGTGACGATTGTGCTCGGGCACGGTACGGCTCTGATCTCCGTGGCCACCACCGAAGTATTCGCGGGCCTGCAGAAACTGGATCGCGCGCAGGAGGAAGCCTCGCTTGATCTGGGCGCAAATTACTGGCAAACCTTCTGGCGCGTGACCATTCCCAACCTGCGTTTATCCATCATCGGCGCCGCCCTGCTGATCTTCACGCTATCCATGGACGAGATCGCGGTCAGTTTTTTTCTGATTGGGCGCGATAACACGCTGCCGCTGGAAATCTGGGGCCGGCTGCGGCGCGGCATTACGCCGGAAATCAACGCCATCTCCAGCATCATCTTTGTTTTTTCTCTGATCGCGATCGTAAGCTGGTACCGGCTGCGAATGGGTTCAGAAGGAAGACCGGAAATTGCCGCCGAGGTAGTAGAGACGGCCTGAGGGAAAGTAGCGCCGGCACCTTGCCGGCTGTCCGGAGGGCATCTTGCCCTGGGATGTGCGGGCGGAACGCCCCCACGACAGCCGCCGGGACGGCGGCGCTACACAAAAAGGGAATCTTATATGACTACAAATCGTAGGGACTTCATTAAATTCGTGGTCGCGGGATCGGTTGCAGCCGGTTGTCCAGTCGATCTTTCTCTGTTGGCAGCCGAGACGCCGCCCGTACCTTCTGTCGAGGGTGAAGACAATCGTATCTGCCACCAGGTGCGTGATGGCAAAATCTTCACTCGTCCGCCAGTCTCGGCGCGCCACGATGTGGTGATCGTTGGCGGCGGGGTCAGCGGAATGACTGCAGCCTACCTGCTGCGTGGCCGAGATTTCCTCTTGCTGGAAAAAGAACCGCACTGGGGCGGCAACGCCTATTTGATGGAGTATCAGGGAAACGCATATGCAACCGGGTCGGCGTTCATAGAAAAAAGTGAGTACGGCTACAGCTTCGCGAAGGAAATCGGCCTGGAGCCTCTGGCCGTCAATGATCGAGACAGCACCATTATCAAAGGTGAATGGATCCCCAATACCTGGGCGGAAGGCCTCGATAAATTACCCTACGCCGCAACTGTCCGTGAGGGCTTCAAGAAGTTCAAGAAGGACATGTTGGCGATCGATCTGGAGAAACGCGCCAACGAACTCTTCAACGTTCCCTTTTCCGATTTCATGAAGGGCTACCCGGCCGAGGTAAAGCAGTGGTGGGATACCTACGGCCCTTCCAACTGGGGAGCAGCGACCGAGGACACAGCCGCTGCACTCGGCATCGGTGAAATGCAAGAGATCGGCGGAGACACCGTACCGGGTTTCTATACGTGGCCAGGCGGACTGGGCGCAATTACGAAGAAGTTGGCCGAGATTCTGCAGCCGAAATTCGCTGACCGCATGCAGGCGGGCGCTACCACGGTGGCCGTAGTCCCGGACAACAAGGAAGCGCAAATCACCTACATGCAGGGGGCGGAACTGAAGACCGTCGCCGCGAAAACAGTCATTATGGCCACTCCGAAGTTCATTACCCGGCGCATCGTGCAGGGCCTCTCAGAAAAACAGAGCGATGCCATGCACCAGATCCGCTACATTCCGTACGCAGTGGTAAACCTGATCTTCGACAAGCCGGTATTCAACAAGAGCTACGACACGTGGTGTCCGGGAAATACGTTCACCGATTTCATTGTGGCGGATTGGACCATTCGCAACCAGCCCGGTTACCAGCAGAAATACAACATCCTTACCTGCTACACACCCATGAGCGAAGACGACCGCGGTTACCTGCTGACCGAATCCGGCACGCGGAAAAAAGCGGTCAGCGTGCTTAGCGATTTCCAGAAGCTCTTTCCCGGTTCCAATGTCGACCCCGTCGAAGTTCACATTTACCGCCGGGGACATCCTCTTTATATGTCCACGCCCGGTCTGTACACCAAGGTGCAGCCCTTGGTCCGTGAACCGATGGACCGAGTGTTCTTCGCCAACACGGATTCCGAAGGCCCGGAATCAACCACCAGCAAGGCAATCATGGCAGCCAGACGCGCAGTGAAGGAGGCCGAGAGCCGGCTGGCCGGAAAGCCCATGCCAAAACACACGGGGCAGTAGCAAGCTGATGTTTCAAACGATGGAGGACGGGCGTCTCGCCCGCCTAGCCCGGGGGGGGACGCCCGGCCTCCACACCACCGCCCAGTTGGTCTCGCCGCTTTCTCTCGCACATAGTAAAGTGGTAGTAGGCCGCTGTTGTCGGTCATCAGGAAGGAAGTCTCATTTGAGTACCAGCATTCGCAACATCGCCATTATTGCCCACGTAGACCATGGCAAGACCACGCTGGTCGATGCCATGCTGCAGCAGAGCGGCACATTTCGCTCCAACGAACACATCATTGAGCGAGTGATGGATTCGAACGACCTGGAGCGCGAGCGCGGCATCACCATCCTGGCCAAGAACACGGCTATTCTCTACCACGACGTGAAGATCAACATCGTGGACACGCCCGGCCACAGCGATTTCGGCGGAGAAGTAGAGCGCGCTCTGAAGATGGTCGACGGCGTGATGCTTCTGGTCGATGCGAGCGAAGGCCCGCTGCCACAAACGCGCTATGTCCTCAGCAAAGCGCTGGAGGCTCACCTTGCACCGATCCTCGTAATCAACAAAATCGACCGTTCCGATGCTCGCCCCCAGGAGGTCTTGAACGAGGTTTACGACCTCTTCATCGATCTCGATGCTAAAGAAGAGCAGCTCGACTTTCCGGTTTTGTACACCAATGCCAAAACCGGGACCGCCTCGCGAGACATAAAAGGAGGCGGGGAAAACCTACAGCCCCTATTCGAGACCATCGTCAAAACCATTCCCGCGCCCGGAGGCGATGTAGCCGGACCGCTGCAAATCCTGGTGGCAAATCTCGATTACAGCGATTACCTGGGCCGGCTGGCGATCGCGCGTGTGTTCAACGGAACGATGCACACCGGTGAAGACGTCGCCATCGCCAAACTGGACGGCTCACTCCACAAAACGAAAATCACGAAGCTGTTTTCGTTCTCCGGACTGAAGCGGACCGACATCACCGAGACCACCCTTGGCGACATAATCGCCGTAGCCGGCGTCGAAGGTATCACCATCGGCGAAACCATTACCGACGCGGAGAACCCGGCCCCGTTGCCACACATCGCCATTGATGAACCTACGATCGCCATGCTGTTCACGGTGAACACTTCTCCGTTTGCCGGGCGCGAGGGCACGTATGTGACTTCCCGAAATCTGCGCGAGCGCCTGCAGAAAGAGCTGCTGACCAATGTTTCCCTGCGCGTGGAGGATACCGCCACCACGGACTCGTTCGTCGTTATGGGTCGAGGCGAGCTGCAGCTTTCGATTCTCATAGAAATGATGCGCCGCGAAGGCTTCGAGCTCATGGTGGGAAAGCCGGAGATCGTCACCAAGCGCGTCGATGGCAAGCTCATGGAGCCGATCGAGAAACTGACCGTGGACGTGCCCGAAGCGTTCGTCGGCGTGGTCATGGAGCAGCTCGGCGCGCGCAAAGGCGAAGTGCTCAACATGCACAATCACGGATATGGTCGCGTGCGGATCGAGTTCCGCGTGCCCAGCCGCGGACTTATCGGTCTGCGCGGCCAGTTGCTCACTGATACGCGGGGCACTATCGTGATGAACTCTCTCTTTGATGGCTACATCGAATGGCAAGGCGAGATCCCGCACCGCCTGACCGGCGCGCTGGTATCCGACCGCGCGGGAGTGACTACGCCATACTCTCTTTACAACCTGCAGGAACGAGGCGAACTGTTTGTCGGCCCGACAATCGATGTTTACGAAGGCATGATTGTTGGCGAAAACGCCAAGGACAACGACCTCGACGTGAATGTAGTCCGCGAAAAGAAGCTAACCAACATGCGGTCTTCCACCTCTGACATAGCGGTTCGCCTGGTGCCATTTCGAAATCTGAATCTGGAGCAGGCGATTGAATTCATCGCCGAGGACGAATTTGTCGAGGTCACTCCCAAGTCGCTGCGGTTGCGCAAAAAAGTCCTGCAGGCCAACAAGCGCAAGCGGAGTTCGATGGCAATGGCGGAAGAAGAACGCTGATGCCGCGCGGCCGCAAGCCGAATTCCAAGCCAGATTCGAAGACAGCTGCCGGCTTGAAGCTTTACCTTGTGCCCTGCAGTTGCGGCACAACCTTCGCGGTCTCTGAAAACTACGATCGGCAGGGCACGGCGTGGAGCCGCTATCTGAAGTGTCCCAAGTGCGGCAAGCGGCACGATCCCAAGAACCGCCTTCTGCAACTCGGCTTTCAACGCGATGGATATTGGAAGGTTGATGAGTGTTAGCATCGCTTCAGGTTGTCATTTTGAGCGGAGTATGTTCCGTGCGCCAGCACGGAACGTGCGCAGTCGAAAGACCCCTATGTGGTGTTCTTCCGCGGAAGCTTCGAGGGGTTCGCGCCAGAAAGCCTCTGCCGTCCTGCATAGCGAAAAAGCCCTGATGCCTCATAGCACGATTTCGCCTGTAGGGGTTCTTCGACTCCGTCGGTCAATCCGCGAGCGGATGGACCGACTCCGCTCAGAATGACCGGCCAAGGAGGATCAATTGACAACTGAACCCCAACGGCACATCCCCGCCCTGTTGGATCGCCGTAGTTCGTGGTGGCAAGGAGAATAGCTTCCTACAAATAGCAGACCTGCTATACTTCCTGCGCATTTGATTGTTCGTCAACTTTGGCTTTCGGCTTGGTCAACCAGCCTCCCAGTTGCGCCGAAGTCGCCCACGCTCAAATAGCTCACTCAGAGGCAATTCGCTTGAAGAACATCTTTGTAGGGAACCTCGACTTCAACACTTCGGAAGACGAGCTGCGCAAGCTTTTCGACGTACACGGACAGGTGGACCGCGTCAGCATCATGACCGACCGCGATACGGGGCGCTCGCGCGGCTTCGGCTTCGTGGAGATGACGAGTGCGGAAGACGGAGACAAGGCCATTGCGGCGCTGAACGGCACTCAGATTGGCGGACGCACGCTGAACGTGAATGAAGCGCGTCCTAAGGTCGAGCGCGGCGGTGGAGGCGGTGGAGGTGGAGGCGGTCGAGATCGCGGCGGCCGCGGCGGCGGCGGTGGAGGCGGCCGGAATCGCTATTAGATCTGCCTCGGTTTGCGCAAGTCAGAATATTCAGTCCGGTGTCATGGCTCAGCGATTACTGTCTGGAGCCTGACGTCGACGTTCGATCCACCAATTGATAGGGCAAAGCTCCGCATGTACACTGGAAACACTGGTGCGCGCCCGTAGCTCAGCTGGATAGAGCGGCAGCCTCCGGAGCTGTAGGTCGGGAGTTCGAATCTCTCCGGGCGCACCATGCTTCCTGCACCATGTTTCCTTCTGATCCTGCACCCGCGCCTACATTCCCGGCACAGCGCGCCCCGGCTAGATCCAAACCTCAGTGAAAAAGGTTCAAAGCGTTTACGTTATCGTCCACGAAGTAGATGCCCTGACCCGCCACAGCCGTGAGTCCGAACAATGCGCCGGCTCCGGGCGGATTGCCCATGTTGTCCAACAACACCTTTCTGACTTGATGCCCGTGGTGGCCGTCCACCCTGGTTTCCACTAGGAATCCATCTCCGCCGTTTACCGTCAAGATGTGTCCGTTGGGCGCAATGGCTAAGCCGAGTGGATCGTTCAAAGCACCACCCTCCGAGACCGTCGCACCCGTTCCGTCCGAGGTGTTGCGTTGCAGCGGATTCTCGATGGCGACAATGCGGTTGTTGAGACTGTCGGCTACGTATAGCACCTGGTTGCCTTCGTGGCCGTCGCGACCGCTGCCACTGAGAGCAAGTCCGGTCGGCCCGATCACCATCGCCGCGGGATCAGTCCGTTCCGCGAAGCCTGACCCGACTACCGTCATCTGCTGCAGGCTGGGCATTGCGCCGTGGGGAATACTCAGGTCCAGACGTAGAACTGTGCCTTGATTTACGATGTTGCCTCCCCCGGCGACGGTACCGTTTAGAACATTGGTGACAAAAAGACTGGCGTTGCCGCCACCATCGAAGGCGGTCATGTCCCAAGGACCGTTGATTAGCGAACCAAAGAAGGTCTCCATCACCTGACCGCTGCTGTTGAGTACCAACAAACATCCCGCCTGCACGGTCGCCGACGTTCCGTCGGTCGTCGGCACACTACCCACGATCACCCATCCCGCGCGCAGCGCGACCAACGCAGTGCTCAGGCCGACTCCACCTGGGCATGGGCCAGGCAAGCTGTTGGCATCAATCTGGGCAAACAGGGTGACCGTCCCGCTCGGACTGATCTGCACGATGGTCGTGCCGGTGCCTTGCAGGTTCTTACTATTGTTGAAGTTACTGATCAGAATATTTCCCTTGGTCAGCGATCCCGTGGTCGTGGGCACACGGGCGACGCCATAAGGGTTGAGATCGCCGTTACTGGGAATCGTAGAAGCGACCGTGGTGATAGTCCCAGCTTGCGCGCTGGCCAGCGCCAGCGCGACCACCGGAATCACTCCAAAAACACGCGCGATAAGACGACGATTCGCGCGCCGCATCCGATTAAGCGTTTTCATTTGTTTCCCCTCCTCGATTTTCCAAGACATTTCTGGGCCAGAGACTTTGGTCGTGGGGGCAATCCAAAGCTCGCAGCTCATGCGAGACAAATGTTATGGAGTTCAGGAGGTGCGAGTGTCAAAGGTTTGTCAAAACTATGTCATTTCGCGGGCGCAACCGCGAAAACACTGGGTTCAGGTGGTCGAGGACTTCAGGCACATTTTGCCGGGCGACAACCGGCCGGAGGCAGCACTTGCCGCTGAGTGATCCAGCCCAGAGGACGAACCTGCAAAAGATTGCACTCAGCTCGAATGAAATCAGCATCCTGCGCCCGGTTGGAGCGGCGAAGGACTCTGGCAACAGACTTGCACCTTAGGAAAGCGTCTACACAATCAGAGGAGCTGACCAATGTCTGTATCGGCGATCTTTCCCAGCAGCGCACTCAATCAAGCCAACAACCTGCAAAATGCGAACCAGCAACAGCGGACCGAGTTTCAGCAGCTCACGCAGGCTCTCCAATCCGGCAATTTGACCAATGCTCAGCAAGCTTTTAGCTCTCTGACCAACAGCGCGACCAGTTCCGGCCTGCAGAGCGTACAGTTGACAAAAGACCTCAATGCGCTAGGGTCGGCCCTCCAATCCGGCAATCTGACAAGCGCGCGGGATGCCTACTCATCGGTTCAACAGAGTTTACAGAATTCGAATCCTTTGGCGGCCCATCATCACCGCCCACATCACGGCGGAGGCGGATCGCGAATCCTCACATCTGGCTTTCCGAGCAGCACCGTCGGCTCAGATATCAGTGCCGCCAGCCCAAGCGACGTCTTTCAGCCGGTCGTCAACTTGACGGCCTGAGTTTCGGGGCGAATCAAAGCGCTTTCGAACGCTGGAGGGGCCTTATGTTTACACACCCAGGCGGTTTATGAGTTCAGTTAAAGCAACTTGAAACTATGCCGATTGAGTATCTGGGAGCCAAAGCCAACACCGAGGGCGCAAGCTCCTGGTCAACAAGTCGGCCGAATCTTAAGGAGAAAATAATGTCCACGATCAGCCTTACCAGTGTCGCTCCTCAACCGTTGTCTACATCCCCCACGATCGCCACAAACGCCAAGTCAGCCTTCTGGCAAAAATACCTTAGTGAACGGAACCCCGAAGTGCAGCAGTTGAAAGACGCCCTGCAATCTGGCGACTTAGCTGCCGCCCAGCAGGACTACAACAACCTTGTCGCATTGGGGAACAAAGTGCTCCATAAGGATAATCCTTTCCTCTGATCTGATCGGGCCCTGGATTTCAACGCAATTGGCGGGGCTCTTCAAAACGGAGATCTGGACGGCGCGCGGAAAGCTCTTGCCGCGCTTGAGAATACCTACAAGCTTCCTCCTGCCGCGAACCCTTCCAGTTCACCTACAGCCACGGCAACCGCCTCAGCCAGCGGAGTCAACGTAATCGCTTAGTGGGTCATTGCGGCTGCGGGCGGCATTCCACGGAATGCGGTCCGCCTTTCGGTATTTCGGGCCTGATTTCGGAGCTTAATCAGTTTAGAATTTCTCCTCTATGGAGAAGCTCCAGGTTTGGGCACAACCTTGGTGGGTGAACCTGCTCGTCCTGGTTCCGTTGCTCACCTACTTCGCGTTCCGCCGCAAGGGGCGGCTGCTCAACTGGCGGCAGCTCATTATTCTTGCGATCTTTGCTACTGCTTTTGGCTTCGTGGAAGCATCGGTCGTGGTCTACCTGCGAGCGGCAGTGGGGCTGCTCCCCGGTTACACCGGAACACTGTCTGACCTCCAGCATTCGGCGGAAGCCTATCACCAGGAAAAGTCGCTGTCCCAGTTTCCCCAGAGCCTGCTCACCATCGAGGTGTATCGCGAGGCCGCCACCATACTCATGCTGGTCAGTGTGGCGTTGCTAGCGGCGTCAAAGACAATCGCCCGGTGGGCAGCGTTTCTCTGGGTTTTTGCCCTGTGGGATATCGCCTACTACGCGGGCCTCTGGGCTACGGTGCGATGGCCCGCTTCACTCACCGACCTTGACGTGCTGTTTCTCATTCCCGTGCCCTGGGTAGCACAGGTATGGTTTCCGTTGTTGGTGAGCGCGTTGACTGTTCTGGCGATTGCATTATGCACCACGGGAAAACCTGCCGCAGATGGCAAGAAGTAGACTGATCCCAGCGCAAACTGCTCGACCGATGCTGAACCTGAACTTGCCAAAAAGACTGCAGCCCTGTGATGCATCTTTGTCCCGTCTGCGTCATCCTAATTATTAGGGATGCCAATCAAGATGACGAATCCTGCATTAAAGAGACTTGCGCTTTTCTGCTTTGATCGTCCGCACGCGCCCTTCGAAACCTTGGTAAACTGCCTGATGTGGGGAAATTTCTCTGTTCTCAGTAGCTGAGAAGCGGAGTCACGACCGGCAGGTGACTGCAAAACTCCTGATCACCGCGACCGAAGGGAGAGGCTTTCTATGGTGGCGAGCGAGCAAGCGTTGCTGACCAGCAAGCAACTGGACACTCTGAGCATCAACACCATCCGCACTTTGGCGATCGATGCGGTGCAACAGGCAAACTCCGGCCACCCCGGCGCGCCCATGGCGTTGGCGCCCGTGGCCTATTGTTTGTGGCAGCAGTTCCTGCGCTTCGATCCCGCGAACCCCACCTGGCCCAACCGCGACCGCTTCGTGCTCTCCAATGGCCACGCCTCCATGCTGCTGTACGCGATGCTGTATCTGTCCGAACTTCGCGGAGTGAATCCAGAGTACGAATCGACCGGCGAATTCGCCGTCACCCTGGATGACATCAAGAAGTTCCGCCAGATCGATAGCAAGACTCCCGGACATCCCGAATACCGCCAGACCGCCGGCGTAGAGACCACGACCGGACCTCTGGGTCAGGGTCTCGGAAACAGCGTAGGCATGGCGATTGCCGGAAAATGGCTGACGGCAAATTTCAACCGCCCCGGCTTCGAAATATTCAACTACAACGTCTACGCCTTCTGCGGCGATGGCGACCTGATGGAAGGCGTAGGCAGCGAGGCCGCGTCGCTGGCCGGCCATTTGAAGCTTCCCAATCTGTGCTGGATTTACGACAACAACCGGATCACGCTGGATGGGCCAGCCGACTGGTCATTCACTGAAGATGTGGCCGAGCGCTTCCGTGGTTATGGCTGGAACGTAGTTCACGTTACCGACGCGAATGACCTCGACGTGTTGGCCAAAGCCTATAACAACTTTCTCGAGACCACCGACCGCCCAACGCTCATCGTTGTGAACAGCCATATCGGATACGGATCGCCGCACAAGCAAGATACCAACGAAGCCCACGGCGAGCCGCTGGGCGAAGAAGAGGTGCGGCTCACAAAGAAAAATTACGGTTGGCCCGAGGACGCCAAGTTTCTCGTCCCCGACGGTGTACTTGAGAATTTCCGCCAAGGGATCGGCAAACGCGGACACGACCTGCAACAGAAGTGGCAAGCATCGTTCGCTGAATACACGCGCAAATTCCCCGAACTCGCGGACCAGATCAACCACATGCAGCGCCGCGAGCTGCCCGACGGATGGGACAAGAACCTGCCCACCTTCCCTGCTGACGCCAAGGGCGTAGCCACTCGCGATAGTTCCGGCAAAGTCCTGAATGCCCTTGCGCAAAATGTTCCATGGCTGATTGGCGGCTCCGCGGACTTGGCAACCTCCGACCGCACGCGGCTCAAGTTTGAGGGCGCCGGCGACTTTCAACCGGGCAGTTATGCGGGACGCAATTTGCACTTCGGGGTCCGTGAACATGCCGTGGCTGGCGCTCTGAATGGTCTTGCCGTATCCAAAATCCGGCCTTTCGGCGGAACGTTTTTCAACTTTACCGATTACATGAAGCCCGCCGTGCGCCTGGCCGCGCTCATGGAAATTCCCACGATCTTCGTTTACACCCACGACTCCATCGGCCTGGGCGAGGACGGCCCCACCCACCAACCGATCGAGCAACTGGCCGCGCTGCGCGCCGTCCCCGACCTGGTGCTGCTGAGACCGGCAGACGCCAACGAAGTCGTGGAAACGTGGAAAATTGTCATGCAGCTAAAGCATCAGCCTGCGGCACTGGTACTCACACGGCAAGCGCTCCCGACCTTCGACCGCTCGAAGTATGCGCCGGCCTCTGGCGTCGCCAAAGGCGCGTACATCTTGGCCGATGCGACCGACAGCAAGCCGGAAGTCATTCTGATGGGAACAGGAAGCGAAGTTGCTCTGTGCGTGACTGCCTACGAGCAACTCAAGTCAGAAGGAATCAAGGCGCGCGTAGTCAGCATGCCGTCGTGGGACATCTTTGAAAAGCAGAGCGACGATTACAAGAAACAGGTTCTGCCGCCCACAGTGAAAGCCCGAGTATCGGTGGAGGCAGCATCCACTTTCGGCTGGTCGCAGTATGTGGGGCCAACCGGCAAAATGATCGGAATGCACCGCTTCGGAGCCTCCGCGCCGATCAAGGATTTGTTAAAGAAATTCGGCTTCACTCCGGACAAAGTAGTGGAAGCAGCGCGAGCCGCAATCGCGCAATCGAAGGAACAGAAATAATAAATGACAATGGAGGGCGGGCGTCTCGCCCGTCC
>DATNNO010000070.1:0-12288 GCA_035601775.1 Terriglobales bacterium
CAAGAGCAACGTTGTCTTCCGGTTGAGGAAGTGATGCCCTGAACCTGTTCGGAATCAAAGAATACAGGCTGCCCGATCCGGTCTTTCTTTTGGATCCCGCCAACTCAGGGTGCCCCGTAACTTCTGTTAGCAGGCCATAGCGCTCATTGAGAATTGGCCGACCCTCTCGGGTCAATGAGTGCTATCGCGATATTACGCCAAGTATTCCGTCAAGGCGGCAGAGAGGGCCTTAAGGAATAGTGAACATTGTGAAGAGTTCGCCGGTCTTCTTGTCAGTTGCGTGGCAAATCCAGCGCACGCGGTAAAACTGGTATTCCATACCTTCGAGGCCGGGTAACTTCTCAGGAGCATCCTGGACATTGACAACGACGTGGCTGAGATTCTTGAGTTTTCCAGATGAAACAATTAGTGGGCAATCCTCGATCACAGATGCATAGAGTCGAAGGAATGCAGTCCACTGCCGCTCCACGATAGAGGTGCTTAGGCCATGTTCGACGAGGAAATCCTTCAGGTGCCCCCGGAAGTGACGCAGAGCTATCGCGTCGGTGATCGAGTGGTGCAGGTCGGAGGGCAGCTCGTAGAGTTCTTTGTCCTTGAGTAGAGGATAAGCCTCATCAAAATACTCCAATAGCTTGGCGGCGACGCCTCTGTTCATCTTGGGATGAACCGCCCACGAAGCATGGAACCACAGAGCGTCGTACTTCGCTTGCGAGCCGGTGAGTTCCAGCAGCTTGCGAATTTCGACAAGAATGTACACAACCTGTCGCTCTGTTGATATAGGCTCGGCAAGTTCCCGTTCGAGTTTGGCGATGATTGCTGATTGCATCTCTTCACCTCAAGCTGGTTATCGAGTGTTGTGGAACGCGCCAGGTGTCACATCATTTGGGCTGTCGCGAGTGCTTCTAGATCAATGGGGTCTCCCCAAATCGCCCTCTGCTCGCGCATATCGCGCCGCCAAAATGCATCCGTGTCGTCGTCGGAAGCGAAGTGCACGCGTAGCGCTACCGTGGTCAGTAGCCGTTTGTACACTGAACTCCCGAGAAGCTGCGCCTGGTACGCTCGGCGCAAGGCTAACGCATCCCGATCATTGACCGGATAGTTTGCGAGCACCGGTTCAAAGTTGTTCATGTGTTCAGTCTGGCTGCGAAGTTGGTAGAGCTCGCGAACGATGGTCCGTGCAGCATCTGAAGTTCCAGAGAACAATTGGCAACGGTGAACGAACTGGGCTTCAGTACGTCCGACCTGCGGTTTGACAACAGCCTCTGTAGCGCGAACAAATTCGTGCAAGCGATCCGCACCGATCGATTCTCGGATCCCTCTAAGCCATGCGCGAAAACCCTGCCTAAGTCTCTCGCTCGGTTCAGCCGCCGAGTACATCGCGCGTATGCCACTCGCTATAACAGCAGCACTCTCCAATGTCGCCATGTTCACAGCGCTAACCCGTGCCCCATTTGGTCGAAGATGCGGCCCGAGATCTGTTATTTGTCGAACCCTGATTTCCCCACCGTTATTCGCGCCGCTCACGACGAAACCCCCGTCATGGTGAAAGATCTCGACCATCAGCAAGGCGTAAAACAAGCTGAGGGCCGCGTCAATTAGTGCTTGATTTTCTCCATCCAGCACGTCTAAACGCACGGACTCACGGTGTGCCAGCAACCCTAAGCTCACATTCTGCAAATTCTGGGTTTTGACAGTGCCAAGCCAATCGCGCCAAGCATCGTCGAGTTCGAAGGGCGTGCCGAACGTTCCGCACAGACCATCACCGAGAACAATTGGCTCGCGTTGCCGGTGGTCCACGGCTGCGAAAACCAAGCAGACGCACGCGAATTTGTTGTTGCGCGGGATTTCAAATGGCATGCGGTCATCACATCACCTTTGCGGCATTGAGCGCAATGAGTATCGGAGGCGCTGAAAATGTGCCGATTGGCAAGGTTTTAGGGGTAACGGTTGTAAACAGGCCATAGCGCTCAAAACCCCCTTCAAAGGTCAATGAGCGTTATCGCGATTTTTCATCAACTGACTTCCAAAACCTCGTGCAAGTTCCTTTTCGGTGACAGGCTTGGCCCGATCCAACCAGCCCGGCATGCAAACACCACAAATGCCGCCTGACCAGGACCAGTAGAACTCAATTCTTCGTCAAAATCTTCCGACGACGCCACAACTCGCTTATTGACCTGGGGTTCCGGGCCAGAAAGGGTGTACAATCGCTGCCGCTTGAGGTACTTCCAAAAATGCAGGCCGTCGATCAAGGAGAAAAATGATGGGAACCTGGAAATCGCTATTGCTGATACCGGGATTTGTACTGACGTTCTTGCCGGCGGCGCCTGCTGCCAATGCGCCAACTTTGACTTTCAAATTCAGCCCGGTCAAGGTGGGAAAGCTGACCACGGAGGTTTGGGGAGTTAACAACGCAGGCGTTATGGTTGGAGATTACCAGGATAAGCCGGGAGACATGCATGGCTTCATGCTGAACGGCACTAAAGTGACCCGCATCAACCACCCCCACGGTAGCAATACCGTTTGCGTACACATCAATTCCAATAACGCGATTGTGGGCTACTACGGGACCTCCAAAAGCGAAAAAGGATTCGTGTACCGGAAGGGCAAGTTCACCAACATTCCAGGTCCCGCTGGAGCGCTCGGTTCACAGGCTAACGGGATCAACGACAAGGGGTGGATCGTCGGCGGCTACACCACTTCCAGCGGTTCGTCGCAGGGATTCCTCCTGAAGGGCAAGACCTACAAGACTTTGAACGTGCCCGGCGCCACTGCCACGGTCGCTACTGGCATTAACAACAAGGGCGATATCGTTCTGAGTTGGGTGGACACATCGGGCAATTCTGAATCTTCGCTGTACAATGGCAAAACCTACAAGACAATTAACGTTCCCGGCGCACTGCACTCGATCGCCCGGGACATCAATACGGCAGGCGACGTTATCTATCAATGGTTGCCGGATGACTTCCATTCGCACGGGGCGCTGCTCCATGACGGCAAGTACTACAAGTTCGATTGTCACAACAGTATGAGCACCGCCGGTGCCGGACTCAACGATAAGGGGCTGGCGGTGGGATCTTGCCAACCCGTGAACAATCTTGAGCGAGGATTCAAGGCCACCTACTAGATTTACAAGAACAACAAAGCCTCATCACTTGCGATGAGGCTTTTTAAATCCAAAATCCGACTGATTAAACGCTGAACGAAGAACCGCAGCCGCAGGTACTTTTTCACATTCGGGTTCTCGAATTTGAAGCTAGCGCCTTCGAGTGTGTCGACGTAGTCCACAATGCAGTTGTTCAGCTCTGCCACGCTCCTTTGGTCGACCCATGTCTCATCGATTTCAAACAAGACCACGTAGCTTTTCAAACATGCCATGCTGCGTCATCGCGAAGCGGAACCAAGCCATCGCGCATCCCAAAAGCAAGAACCAGACCGCCAGTGCCGTTTTGCAGCCTTATTAGAGCCTCTAACAAAACCCCATTTCAGCGCAGATGGAAGAAATTCGGCAGGCGCTAAATCAGCTTCGCGTATTCCGCCTTGGTATTTTGAAGGATGGGGATGTCAGGATCCGCGTCTTTCCAGAAGCAAAGAAGGCGTCTTTGCAATCGCAATGAAGCCGACAGGCTGATCATTGAGCTAACCCGACGCGGCGCAGTAAGTCCTGGAAGCGTGGATCACTGGCAGCGGGTCGTAGATGGGGTCTACCTTGTGCGTGGTCAGAGCAACGAATGCTGCGCGTATGCCGTTTCCAGCCACACAAAAAGCCTCGTCCTTGCTGTCCATGCCGATGTAGGGTTCAACAAACACTAGCGGATCCACCTGTTGTCGCCGGTGCAACTGTTGCACCTGTCCAGCGTGGCCCGGGCCTGCACTGGCTGTCCCCAACGTCCGTAGACATAGGCCAGCATGCAAGTCCGAGTCGCGTCGTCAATGCCTCACCGGGCGGGAAACTCAGACGCTTACCGTCCGCCACAACGGGCTACTTTGCTTATTGCGCGGCAGCGCGTTCTTTGGCATGTGCGACCAAGGCGGCGAAGCGCGGATCGCTGTGAAGCGAATTGAAATATGCCTCCTTTTCCATAGCCGAATCAATCCGCGGTTCCAGCCCATGATCGACTGCTTGGCGCAGAAGCGAGAGAGCCTCCTCGATTTGCCCTCGACGCGCAAGAAGGCATGCTAGGTCATATCTGGTCTCGGCCGTCTCCGGTTGGTTAGGTCCGAGGATCCGTCCTTCCAGATCGAGCGCTTGGCGGAATAACATTTCTGCCTCTTCGTCTCGGCCCTGGTCTCTTTGAATGTCGGCCAAGTTGAGAATGGAGTAGATCGTTCCTAGGTTCTCGCGGCCGAAGACGCGCAGCTGAATGTCCAAAGTCTCCCGTTCCAGCTTTTCGGCCTCGTCTAGCTTGCCCTCGTGAGCCAGACAAACGGACAAATTGTCCATTGTTGCGAGAGTGGAGAACGCTTCTGGGCCGAGCACGCGCTTTTCCTTCTCGAGCACCTCGCGGTCCAATCTCTCCGCCTCGGCGTGACTACCTTCTTGATCCAATGTGCTGGCTAGCTGGTCCATGGTTCCCAGCGTGTCCGGGTCTTGCGGTCCGAGTACGCGCCGCTGTGCCTCGAGCACTTTCCGCTGAAGGCTTTCCGCACCTGCGAGATGACCTTGCTGGAATAGCACCCAAGAGAGATCGTTCATTGCACTCAAGGTTCCCCGGTTCTCCTGCCCCACAGCAGAGCTGCCAACTTTAATGCTCCGCTCGAACAGCAATTGTGCGCGAGTATAAATCCCCAAGTTACGGTATGCCTTTCCCATCAGACGCATCATCCGTGCCTGAAGTTCAGGGTCCTTGGCTAGGCCCGCGTCGATATCCTGTGCAGCTTTGTCAAGAATTTCGCGCGCCGTGACCGTGTTACCGACTCTTTCGTTTGGGTCCGAAACCTTAAATATCCCGGTCATGAACTCCGCAATACGGTCTGCCCGGTCACGTTCGCGGGTCGTCTTTCGCAACTGAATGCTCTGCACCACACCAAAGGCAAGCAGCAACGCCCCAAGCACTCCGGCTACAGCTATCGCCAATCGGTGTCGCCGAACATATTTCTGTAGACGATAGGAGACGCTCGCCGGACGCGCGACCACTGGTTCACTGCGCAGGTAACGGTTGATGTCTGCTGCCAGTTCCGAGGGCGTGCCGTAACGCTGTGCACGGTCCTTCTCTAGGACCCTCATGGTGATCCAGTCCAGATCGCCCCGCAGCAGGCTTACGAGTTGTTTCGGCTCTGTGCCGCGTGCTTCGGCCGTGGCTGAAGACGTGTTCCGATCTGCACCGACCTTCCTGCTCGGCCGTGGTGGATCCTCTTCCCGCAACAGCCGCAGCATCTCCCCAACTGGCTGCTTCTTGCCATCCCTTGCGTCAAAAGGGAGCAATCCGGTCAATAAAGCGTAAAGAATTACACCAAGCGAGTAGACGTCCGTGCGAGTATCCACGTCATACGCGGTCGGGTCACATTGTTCTGGACTCATGTACGCCGGCGTCCCCACGAGGCTTCCCACATGGGTGTAGAGCGACTCTCCTGCCATCTGCGGGGTAGTTGTTTTTGCCAGCCCGAAGTCGATAATCCGAGGTACGGGTTTACCATCGATCTCTTGGATCAGAATGTTTGCTGGCTTGAGGTCGCGGTGGATGATGGCTTTCTGATGCGCGTGCTGAACCCCTTCGCAGACCTTTATCAACAACTCGAGGCGATCACGAATCTTCAGTTTCTTCTGGTCGCAATAGTCCGTGATCGGTACGCCCGAAACGTACTCCATTACAAAGTAGGGCTGCCCCTCGGGCGTAGCACCAGCATCGAAAACTTTCGCAATCCATGGATGGTCCATAACCGCCAAGGACTGCCGCTCGGCTTGAAAGCGATGAAGTAGCGTATCGTCGTACGTTCCCCAGCGAATGAGCTTCAACGCTACTCGCCGCCGTAGTGGAGCGGCCTGCTCGGCGAGCCATACTTGACCCATTCCGCCTTCGCCGATCTTGGTTAGTAATTGATAGGGGCCGATCGACCGGACTTGTCCGCTTTCCTCCTGGCCTTGGGGTGCGTGACCTTCCCTTACCAACGCCTGAGCTGCAACTTGCAAAGCGGACGCTTCCATAAAATTGTCTGCATCCTTCCCGAACGCCAACAGAGATTCGACTTCGCGGCGCAGACTCTCGTCCCCTCCGCAGTGTCGTTCGAGGAACTCACCACGCTGCTTCTCCTCAAGCTCCAAGGCTTCCTCTACCAGTTGCTCGACGCGAGATTGCCTTTCAGGCTCCAACCTGCTTGCCTCCACTCATTTCGCGCAGTAGCCACAGCTTGGCCAGCTTCCAATCGCGCATCACGGTTTCCGGCGAAACCTTTAGCACTCCGGCGGTTTCATTCACGCTCAGGCCGCCGTAGAAACGCAACTCGACGACCTGACTTCTCCTGCAGTTAACCTCGGAAAGAGCCTTCAAGGCTTCATCCAATGCGACCAGGTCGGGACCGCGCTCAGGCAATAGGACCAACGCCTCCTCAAAGGACACATGCCGTGCTCCTTTTCCCCGCTTCAGATATTGTTGGCCGCGGGCCCAGTCGGTAAGAATGCGACGCATGAGTTGGGCACAGACCGCAAAGAAGTGGGCACGATCCGCCCAGCTTACTTCCTTGAACGCCACCAGCCGGAGATAAACCTCATTGACTAACGCTGTCGTTTGCAGAGTATGGTCGGGTTGTTGCCGGGCCATATAGCGTTTGGCTGCCCTGTGTAACTCCCGGTAGACCAGAGGGGTCAGCTTGTGTAACGCATCCTCATCCCCGGCACTCCAGGCCCGCAATAACTGAGTGACGTCATGAACGGAGGATGTCTCCATAGAACCTCGCTGGCGCACCGCTGGCCCTAATTGGTCACACAGAGTAGCACAACTGGATAGCCCTTTCCACAGAATGAGTTTCTCCTTCCTCCGTCCGCACCACAAAATTTTCCTCCGAGCCATTGCAGTTTTTGCGAGCAGTTCTCGTTATAGGAGGTAGAGCGGGAAAGAGAGGATTACATCCCGGTCCTCGCGCCGCCCATAAAGCTCAGAATAAGGAGGATCTCATGTACCGCTTTAGCGTGTGTTTTGCAGTTGGTCTTCTGATGATGTGCTGCGTGCTCCCGATTTCTGCCCAGCAGCCGGCAGCCGCAGCGAATGGAGTCGTGCCGCCCATGGTGAAATTCAGCGGCGTATTAACCGACGTAAATAGCAAACCTCTGACCGGGGTGGTTGGGGTCACCTTCTCTCTCTACAAGGATTCTCAGGGCGGCGCACCACTCTGGATGGAAACCCAGAACGTGCAAACCTACAAGAATGGGCACTATTCCGTGATGCTCGGTTCCACCAGCAGCCACGGACTGCCCAACAATCTGTTCGTTTCCGGGGAAGCCCGCTGGTTAGGTGCTCAAGCGCAGGGACAAGCAGAACAGCCGCGAACCCTGCTGATGAGCGTGCCCTACGCCCTGAAGGCGGCCGATGCGGAGACACTGGGCGGCAGGCCGCTTTCCGCGTTTCAACTGGCTACCCCTCAGGCCAACAACGGCAGCAGGCAAAGTGTTCAGCCCGCCGCAGAGCAGCCGAATGAAATCCGATGCGCGGGAAGCGCAGCCTGCAAGACAGGTTTCGTTCCCCTTTTCTCTAGCAATGGCGGCAGCGCTAAGGTCAGCGACTCGATTATCAACCAGAGCAGCGGGGCCATTACAATCGCCGGCAGCGAGAGTGTGAGCAGCAGCAACACTGGCACTGCGGCGATCCAGGCGACTAACACGGGCACTTCTGGTGGCTTCGCGAATGGAATTCGGGGTGACACGAACAGCGGGGCCGCTTCCGGCGTTGCCGGCGTTAACCACTCAAGTGACCCCAATGCAACCGGCATCTACGGCTATAGCAACTCCTTCGGGATTATCGGCTCGTCGCCGGGCGTCGGAATCAGAGGCGCTAGCTCCGAAACCAGTGGTGCGGGTATGGGAGTCCAAGGCCTCGCAAGCAGTACCGGTAACGGCACTGCGGGCGTATATGGGCAGACGGTGACCCCGATTACGAGCAACTTCACGCTTCACCCGGCCGGTGTGTGGGGTAGCACCGGCCTTTCGGGTGGTATCGGAGTACTAGGGACGGTCGACGATGCGAACGCCGGGGTCTTCATGAACAACTCCCCTACCGGCTACTGGACACTGATTGCCTGGAGCTTCGACAGTAACGCGCCTACGTTTTCTGCATACAACCAATCAAATAGCAAGGGATGCACAATCGACGCCGCTGGCAACCTCAACTGCGATGGCAGCAAGAACGCCGTAGTTCCTATCGACGGCGGCAAGCGTAAGGTGGCGATGTCGGCCATCGAGTCGCCAGAGAACTGGTTCGAGGATTTCGGTTCCGCGCAGCTAATCAACGGAGCCGCTGTCATCCAGTTCGACCGGGATTTCATCCAGACCGTCAACACGGAGAAGGAATACCGGGTTTTTCCCGTGCCCAACAGCGACTGCAAGGGACTGTATGTGACCAACAAGTCCGCGAACTCGTTCGAGGTGCGTGAACTCGGCGGCGGTACCTCAAACGTCCGCTTCGACTATCGCATCACGGCGATCCGGAGGAAATACGAGAACGTGCGCTTCGCCGACCACACTAACGACCCCGACCCGCGCAAGATGCTAGAGCAGATGCGCAAAGTCAAGCCGGCGTCATCTTCTGATCCGGTATCGGTGAAACCCGCTTCGCAACCTGTGGCCGGGGTTCCCGTGGCTCAGCTAATGAACAAGTAGTTTGGAGACGGCCCGGTATTCCGTACGCCGGGCCTCTCATAGTCATTCACTATGTGAGGAGAAACCAATGAAAAACCGCAAATCAATTCTGTTTGTGCTGGGGGTTGTGCTTGTCCTTATGGCCGCAGCTACTGCAGCCGATGCGCCAAAACTAACCTTCAAGTTCACTACGGTTAACCTGCCGGGGGAGCCCCAAACCTTTCCTTTAGCAGTCAACAACTCGGGTGTGATGGTCGGATCATACACAGACGCGAGCGGGGCGCTTCACGGGTTCATGCTCAAGGGCAAAAAGCTGACCACGATTGATGACCCTAGCGGCGGATCGACCTCTTGTATGGGTATCAATCCTAATGGCACGATTGCGATTGTTGGCAGCTACTTTTCAAATGCCGGTAGCATTACCGGATTTCTGTATAAGAACGGCACATTCACCGATATCCCCGGTCCCGGGGGTTCGATTGGCGCGGCTGCCGCTGGAATAGACGACAAAGGAAACATTGTCGGCTGGTACCAGGACTCAAGCACCGTCGTCCATGGATTTCTATTGAAAGGCTCTACGTACACGACTCTGGACGTGCCCGGTGCCACTGGAACTGCGGCCAGCGGCATAAACAACCATGGCAGTATTGTCGTGTCTTGGGTGGATTCGAGCGGCGCTGTTGAATCCTCTCTTTACGATGGCAAAACCTACAAAACGATTAACGTCCCCGGCGCAATGAACTCTCAAGCCGGAGGCCTCAACCAAGCGGGAGATGTTGTGTACACATGGTTCGATTCCAGTAACACTGGCCATGGTGCCCTGCGCCACGCTGGGAAATATTACAAGTTTGGCTTCCCTAAGAGCGTATACACCTTCGCCAACGGTATCAATGACCATCAGCTCATCGTGGGAGCGTATGAGACCACGAAAGGTAGACCGTTCTCAGGTTTCAAAGCGACTTACAAATGACGCTTCTCCTCCAAATCTGGTAGTCAGTAGACTCTCTGGAACGCGTGTTTCCCGCTGTGCTGAGATTCAGCATGAACCGGCGGAAGCACGCGTTGCCAGAAAGCATCGATGTTCCGTTAATAAACCCCAATTAGAGCTGGTAATTCTCCGCCAGAGGTAGCGTACAGTCTGTTGGTTCTTCAATTGCAGCAAACACTTGCAGTCCGTGATCAGGGGGGCGTTTCACGATAGTTGGCGTAACATCGCCATAGCGCTCATTGACCAGTAGTCAAAACGTGTAATGGCCTGTTCTCAGAAGCTACCGTGCGTCCCTAGCGGAGTGCGAAGAAAAGCCGCCCTGAAGGCGGTTTCGTGCTCTTAAGTTCCACGAGTTGAAATTTCACTGTGTCACGGTGAAATCTGTGGCACTCACAGCGGTCCCTCCCGGGGTGGTGATCGCAATCTTCCCGGTTACTGCCCCCGTTGGAACAGTTGCCGTCACCTGCGTGTCGGAGTCCACGGTGAAACTAGTGGCCTTCACCCCACCGAAAGTCACTTTCTTCGCGCCGGTGAAGCTGGTTCCGGTAATCATGACGGGCGTTCCCACCGGGCCGCTCGGGGGACTAAAAGATTGAATAAAGGGCGTGACCCGGAAAATCTTGTTGCTGGTCAGCGTTCCGTCAGGTGTTTTTACGGTTACAGATCCCGTGGTCGCACCGGCAGGAACCACCGCGGTCAGATAAGTTTCGGAAACGACTGCGAAGGTTGCGGGGACTCCATGGAACAAGACTTTGGTGGTCCCGGTGAATCCCTGGCCCAGAATTTCGATGGTCTTCCCGACCTTGCCCGAGAAATCGGGACCCACGAAACTGACGAACGGGCCTAACCCCATGTTTAGGCTATAAAGAACGCCGCAAAAACACAGCTTCCCACTGCCGCCTCCGTAAGTGTCTCCGAAGAGGGTTCCATTGGTGTGCTGGAAAAGGGAAACCTGTGGATTCGCTCCTGGAAATTTGCCAGTGGTGTTGGTGAACAAAACAAGGTCGGAGTAGGTACCGGTCGATGTGATCTGAAACAGGACGCCGTAGCTAGTGCCGGGGTTCGTGGTGGTGACGCCGTAGAGCTTCCCGTCGGTTGCCTGCGCCAGGCCGGCGAAAGGTGCAAACCCATTCCCGTCGTTAGCGAAACTGCGAAGATCGGTGACAGCTCCGGCTGGGGTCATCTTGTAAACCACGCCATCGCTGCTTGATCCTCCCTCTCTGGTGGTCCCATAGAAATTTCCGTCGGTGGCTTGAATCATCGCGCCCATAGGGTTTTGCCCATCCGTGCCGTCAAAGCTGTGGAGCACAGTGAATTTGCCGTGCGGCGTGATCTTGAACACCCCACCGTCAACGTTTGCACCGCTGCCGCCCAGGAATGTGCCGTAAAAGTTGCTGTCGGTACCCAGGATCAGCGCCGCGGGATACCGGACCATACCGCCAAAGGTGTAGAGGACGGTCATTTTGCCCGAGGGCGTCATCTTGTACACCGTACCAAAGACTGCATTTCCACCGTCACTGACGGTGCCATAGAAGTTCCCGTCGATGCCCTGGATCGGGGGAGTATCGGCTGGTGCGCCTTCAGTGTTGCCGTTGAAGTTGTGCAGCACCTTGAAGGATCCGCCGGTGGTGATCTTGAACACTGTGCCATACCCCACAGAGCCACCGGCAGAGGTGGTACCGTACAAGCTGCCGTCGGTGCCTAGCGTCAGGCCGCTCTTAGGAAAGGCACCGTCTTTTTTGTTCTGGAAGGAATACAACACTGTCATCTTCCCCGCCGGAGAAAGTTGGAAGACCGTACCGAAACCCTTCCCACCGGTCTGCGAAGTGCTATACAGGTTGCCATCGCGGCCCTGGGCGAGAAGGCCCAGCCAACCCGGGTCCGTCGGGTCGTCGCTCTTGCTTCCAAGGTTGTAAAGGTCCGTATAGGTTTGGGCATGTGCTGTAGCGCTTGCCCCGACGCCCAGCAGGAGCATCGCGCCTGCAAACAGAGCGCAGATTCGATTTCTCGTCATTGGTATCCCTCCTCAGGGCGAAGCTCAGACACGCACAAATGAGATTCTCGACAGATAGGAAGCCTGCTCGGCTTTGCGAACAGCATTCGGGGGATGATGCGAGCGAACATCCCATTCTCCTCCCGACGAAACTGGCGGTCAAGACAAAAGACTCCGCCCCCGAGGCTAGTCTCTCGGTAACCCCTTCCTCTACGCATTGCGTAAACAAGCCGGAGAAACCGTCATCCCCCTCAAAATAAGTCGCAGTCTCAAGTTTGTGTTGGCGGAAGCTGAGGCTTTGTTAGGGGCCTTTAGGCAGATTGTTGTCGTAACATCGCCATAGCACTCATTGACCGGGGTTCTGAGTGCTATGGCCTGATCGCGTCAGTTGACCAGCGGACGTGAATGCTAATCATAGAAAATGCTCGCCCATCAGGGCTATAATTTCCGGTGCCTCGTAGGAGACGATCATGAAGCCGTGTCCACAGCCTGAACGCCAGCTAGCCCGTGCAGCTTCCCCGG
>DATNNO010000071.1:0-95616 GCA_035601775.1 Terriglobales bacterium
AGACCGCGGTCGCAGCCCACCTTCCGATTGCCGATCGCATCGATATCGCGAAGGCTCCCATCGTGATAGGTCTTGGCCGCCTTGGAAAGGGGGGAGGGGTTCGAGGTAACCGAAGCCGCCGAAGCACCAGACTCCGGAGAAGAAAGGTCCTGCGCGACTGCCAGAGCCCCGAACAGAAGCAGGAAACCCACGACTATCGGGACGGCTGGACTACGCATCACCCTGCACCTAGCCAAATCTTTACATACTTAGAGGCAAAAAAGTAGCCCAAAGTTGGTCAGTCCCTGTGCGTGTATTCGATCTCTCACGCCGGTTTGCTTCGCTAGAAGCTATCTCATAAATGGCCCGGCATTCGTTCACGTTTCGATAAATGCCGTTAAACGCCTGTTTGAGGAGCGTGTCCGCCGGCGACAGACCACCGCCACCAAAGAACGGCAATGCGACGATCTGAATGGCATCCGCGGCGATGGCAACCAACCAAGCCAAGCGGTGCTCCGGAGACTTGATCGCTCTAAGAGAGTCCAACGCCCACAGAACGACCCGTAGACAGGATATAACGGACGAGGCATCCGAGCGATAGAATCAGCACAGCGGTTTTGCGGCCAAGAAATTCGCGCCGTGCACCGATGGCTGCGCTGCTTGCCGCCCCGCTGTTTCTTGATCTTCTCTGGCCCGTGTTCTTGCTGTTCGGTTGGGAGCGGGTACGGATTGATCCTGGCGACACGCTGAACCGGGAAGGTTGCAGGGCATTGCGTATCTAGAAGTTGAAGGAACGCCGCGGAAAAAGGAGGGATTTCAGAAACCAGATGCGGCGGCCACCCGTTCAGCAAGGTGCGGCGAAGTAACGCCTACCCAGGTTACACGTCAGAGAGAATTCTTAGTCTGCGGCCACGTCTGCGCCAACCGCCGTTTCCGTTCGCCGGCGGGTGGACCGGTTGGGAGGCAGACCGGCATCGCGAATCTTATAGAGCAGCGCGCGATAGCTGATGGACAAAGCCCGCGCTGCCTGTTTACGGTTCCAGTGATGGGCCTGTAAAACTTTCAGGATGATCTTGCGTTCCAGTTCCCGGGTTGCCTTCCGGGTCAAGACCTTTAGAGAGATTGGACCATCCAGATTGATGTCGGGATTGAAAAACTCCTGCTCGCTGCGCGCCACCAGGTCGTTGCTGATCACGTCTTCGCTACCCAGGATCACGTAGCGTTTGATCATGTTCTCGAGTTCGCGGATGTTTCCCGGCCAATGATATTTCTGCAGCACTGCCATCAGGTCCAGGGAAAGAGCGCGCGCCCGGCAATTGTATTTGCGGTTGTAGTATTCGAGGAAATAGTGGACCAGAGTTTCGATGTCGCCACTGCGTTCCCGTAACGGGGGCATGCGCAAATTCACCACGTTGATGCGGTAGTACAAATCCTGACGAAACGTCCCATTCTCAATTTCCACGTCCAGTTGCCGGTTGGTGGCGCACACGATGCGGACTTCCACTTTCTTGTCTTCCTGCGCCCCGATGCGGCAGAATTGCCCGTCCTGCAACAACTGCAACAGCTTCGACTGCAGGGCCAGATCCAGTTCCGAAATCTCATCCAGGAAAAGCGTGCCCCGATGGGCCATTTCCACCCGTCCCGGCTTGGTCCCGTAGGCTCCGGTGAAAGCTCCCTTTTCGTATCCGAACAGCTCGCTCTCCAGCAGCGTTCCCGGAATCGCAGGGCAGTTCACTTTCACGAACGGTCCGCCCCTCCAGGGCGAAAGGTTGTGAATCATGCGGGCGATAATGTCTTTGCCGGTACCACTCTCGCCGTTGATCAGGACTGGGACGTTGGCGCTGGCCACCTTGTCCATGCGGGCACGCAGAGCCTGCATGGTGTCGGACTTGCCAAATACGACTGCGTCGGGGGGAAACTCGCCTAATGAATGGACCAAAGAACTTACAGAACTTGTCATTGGAATAGGCATTCTGTTGCGTGTAGCTCCTCTACCGCCTGTTGGTATGCACCCCGAGAGCCAAATTCAGCAAACCCATGGTTACAGCTGTGACTATCATTTTACTATCACTGATTCAATGACTTACTGAAGTTTGTCCAGGATGGCGTGGAGCGCAAAAGACCGTGGACGTAGGGCTCATACCCAGGATTTTGGATAGGAAAAACTTTTCACACAGGAGAAGTAACTTTCCGTCGACCAGCTTGCCTTTCCGGCTTGCCATTTACCAGTGGATGGGAGAACTTGAGGCCGAGCAAGTGGTAACCATCCACGTGGGTTACCCGCACCGTGCGGGCGCGCAAGATTCGGGAAGCCTTTGGGAAGGAATTTCCTGAAACCAACGGTGCGCTGGGAATCTCCAGCAAAACCTGCGCCGAGAGCGGCAAGCAGCGGCGCACGGCAACCAGTGCTCCTCCGGCGGAAATGTTCAACGCGGTGGCGAACTCCAATAACTCTTTTTCATCCTCGTCCCGGCTGCGGACAAAGATGGGAATCGCCAGTGGCAGGCGGGGCCACTTCCGGTTTTCCGTTTCCGGCCTTCGTCGCTTCAACCTTATCCCTCGAAAGTGGACTTAACTCATGCTTTACCGCACCTTGGGGGCCAAATCCAGTCTCGAATCTGGACGCCTTTGCCCACGAAACTCTCTGAAAGCACACCTTTTCCCCGAAACGGGCCGACAAAAGCGGAAGTTCCGCACTCCGGTCTTTGCCATGTATTCGCCCTTTTTTCTGGCTTTCCTCAGAGTCTCTTAGTACTTCGGGATGCAAGCTTTTTCGCTTCCATGACCACTTCCTTGCGTTTTCCGTTGACAGACCGAAAGCCATGCCATAGCATCGCCAGATAGCATTCATCTCAAGTTGAATGCCCTCCCTCGCCGTACAAACCACTGAGATCCAACCAATGGCTGCGACGCCTGAAAAGACGTATCTGCCCAAAGCGAAAGAGTCGAAAGCAGACTACTCCGAACTGTGTCCATCGAAGCCCGAGGGCGAGGCTGCCTGCCCCGACCCCGCCTGTAGCCGGGACTTGTTGCAGCAATTCACTCAGCTTCAGGAACGGTTTCAACGCACTACCAATGCCCTCGCATCCGCTGCCCACGACCTCAAGACTCCGCTGGCTATTCTGAACGGCTATGTCGAGCTCTTGCAAAGCGAAAAGCTGGGCGGACTGAACGAACGACAGCGCGAGATCCTGGCTGACATGCGCACCAGCGGTCAGCGCCTGCAGCAATTCATCCAGGACTTTCTCAGCTTCAGCATCCTGGAAATCGGCGAGATGAAGATGCATTTCGAGGCCGCCGACCTCAACGCCTGTCTATCCGAAGTTTGCCGCCTGTGGTCGCATTCCTTCCAGGAGAAGGGACTGGCACTCTACTTCCTGGCCAACGAAAAACTGACCGAGTTTGCTTTTGACGTCCCTAAGATCCAGCGGGTAGTTTCCAATCTCCTCGAAAATGCATCCAAGTTCACGCCCGCCGGAGGCACTGTCTGGTTGCATGCCGAGCCCTACATGTGGGAACGCCGAACCGCCAGCAATTCGGAGAATCTTACGGAACGCCGGCAGCAGATGATTTCTCATCCCAATTCCGTCAAGGTAAGCGTATCCGATACCGGGCCGGGCATTCCCGCGGAATACCACATCGAAGTGTTCGACGATTTCTTCCGCCTGCCACAGAGCGAAAGTCAGGCAGGGATGGGGCTGGGCCTGGCGATCGCCCGGCGACTGGTCGGCGGCATGGGCGGTAAGATCTGGGTGGAGAGTGAGCCCGGTGCGGGTTGCAAATTTTCTTTCATTCTCCCACTCCTGCCTCCGTCGACCGCAACCAACCAAGGGAAAAATAAATGAAAGCTGCGGCCGCCAACATCCTGCTCGTAGATGACGAACCCGGAATGCTGCGCTACATCCGAACCCTGCTCGAAGTAGACGATTACAAAGTCGAGACCGCGAGCACCGGCGAAGAGGCCGTGGAGCGAGTGCGGAAAGGTTTGCGTCCCGACCTCGTCCTCCTTGACCTGCTCATGCCCGGCATCGATGGCCTTCAGACCCTGGAACAACTCCGTAAGCTTCAGCCCAACGTCAAAGTTGTGATGCTCTCCTGCGTCAGCGACACCCGCAAGGTCGTCCAGGCAATCCGCCTGGGCGCACACGATTACCTGACCAAGCCTTTTCAGAAGAGCGAACTGGACACGGTTATCGACCAGTGTCTGGGCACCAACCAGCAAAACTATCCTGGCGAAGTGGAAGAAGTCGGAGACGAGGTATTCTTTGTCGCCGCCAGCCCAGTCATGCGCAAGCTCCGTTCTCAGGCCGCGCTGGTTGCCAACGTAGACATCCCCGTGCTCATGCTGGGCGAAAGCGGCACCGGCAAGGAAGTCATGGCGCGGCTCATCCACAAGCTCTCTCCGCGTGCCCATCGAACTTTCCTCAAGGTAAACTGCGCCGCCGTTCCGGCTGACTTGCTGGAGAGCGAACTATTCGGCTACGAAGCCGGAGCCTTCACGGGGGCCAACCACGCCAAGCCCGGCAAGTTCGAACTCTGCAACAAGGGCACTATCCTGCTGGATGAGATCGGAGAAATGCCACCCAGCTTGCAGGCGAAGCTCCTGCACGTGCTGCAAGACCAGCAGTTTTCCCGCCTGGGCAGCCGCTCCATGGTCAAAGTGGATGTTCGCATTCTGGCCGCTACTAACATCAATATTCCCGAAGCGCTCGCCAATAAACGCCTGCGTGAGGATCTTTACTACCGGCTCAACGCTTTCACCCTGCAGGTCCCTCCACTGCGCGAGCGTAAGGAAGAGATTCCCATCCTGCTCAAGCATTTCATGTCCAACATGTCGGAGCGCTACGCCCGCCCGCCCTTGCCACTTTCCACCGAGTTATTGCAGGCATGCCAGGATTATTCATGGCCCGGCAATCTGCGCGAGCTAAATAATTTTGTTAAGCGCTATCTGGTGCTGGGAGACGAGAAGCTGGCCATCCAGGAACTGCGTCCCAAGAGCGATGGCAGCGGAGCTCAGTTCGATCCGGTTGCGCAAAACTCCGGCGACTCATCCGGAGGGTTGAAGTCTCTGGCCCGCACCGCCAAGGACGGAGCCGAAGCCGAAGCCATCAGCAAGGCTCTCGATGAAACCAACTGGAACCGCAAGCAGGCCGCCGCGTTGTTGAAGATCAGCTACAAGGCCCTGCTGTATAAGATCCGCCAATACGGCATCGCCCAATCCAAGAGCCACAAACTTTCCGCCGGGGCATAAACAAAGGGCGGTCTCTCTATACAAAGAGACTGCCAGTCAACTTCGAGGCCCTAACCAACTGTTCGCGATGGCGAAACTCTGCGAATCCTCAAGTACCCAGCGCAGCAGAGCGCAGGAATTCGTACTCCTCGATGACTGCCGCAATGCCGACACGGGATGCTGGGAGAGGTGCTTCCGCCCGCACCACGCGGGCGGTGAATCGGACGCGCACTGGATCGGTCAAGGTCACGTGCGGCGGAAAAGTCAAAGTCACGTGGATGCGGGAGCCTTGGGCGAGCGCCCGGTCCAGATAGAAAAAAACTCCCCGAGCGCTCACATTCTGGGTCTCGGTCAACAGTTCGCCAATGCTGGCGTCTTCCATTTTGACGGACGCGGGCAGGCGCATCTCGAAGCGTCGCATGACGCGCCGTTCCTGCGTTGTCTCCAGCATTGTGCTTCCTTGCTTTTCGAGCATTCCCCATCCCCCAGCCACCGAAGTCACTCCCCAACTCAAGAAGAGACACAACGAAGGCGCGCTCTCAGGCCCATATTCTCGGGCCCATGCTCTCAGGCCAAAGATACTGAATTGTCAGCGGTTTGCAAGATCAAAGAAACTGAGGGAACTGACTCGGTTACTGCGTGGGCGCAGCCTGCATCAACCTCCACCTGGGTTGGGAACGGACTCATCAGGGGAGGAGGGGGAGGCCTCAAGCCAGCGGAGCAATCGTACTGCCACATAAATGGTGCATCCATGAATTCACACCGGCCTGAGAATGAACAACTTGAGATCCGGGATCTACTGCCAACTAAAGCGCGGCCGGAAACAATTTGCAGAAAATCCGCACCGCCTCGACATCTCGCAGCGCGCTGGGCCCCAACCAAGACGTCATACTTTTCTGCTTGGAGGCGGCATCTCCCGCTAGCCTCGCCTGCATCTGACGAATCTTAAGGCTGAGATTGGGTCGCGCACGATTGTGTTGCGCATCTTGACAGGCTATCCGTCAGATGTTTAAGTAGTTACTTAATTCTTTGCTCTTATTTTGGTGACAAGTACGCAAGCCGCTTCGCGGGCGCGACTCGGCATGCTGGTTGTGCGCCGTTTCTTCTTCCTCTCCCTGAAATCGGGAAAAGACATCGGGAAATCGGAGGAGCTAGTGAGATTGAATCGCCGTCGGTCGGGAAAGACGTGTTCGGAAAGCCGCATTTTCGTGGCAATCACACTGCTGATGACTCTTGCAGCCGTCGCTCTGACCATTGGCTCGGGTGCGGCTCCGCTCCGGGTTGCCAATGATCGAAATCCCAGCCCGCTTTCCGCTCCCGATCCAGTTTTGCCGACGCACGCCCTGACCGTGCATCTTCCGTTAGCCCAGTCTCCGTCAGAGCATGGCTCGCAGCAAATCCGGGCCACTTACAACCATCTCCCGCTGATGTTTGAGCCGAACCAGGGACAGACCGACGCGAGAGTGCGATTCCTGGCACACGGTAGCGGTTACGGCCTGTTCCTTACCGCGCGTGAAGCGGTCCTTGCTTTTGCCCTGCAGCCATCGGCAGTCGACTCTCAGCATCGCACCCCTCGAACTTCCGTAGTGAGCATGAAGCTGGCAGGAGCAACCTCCACCGCTGAGCCAACTGGTGACGTCCAACTCCTCGGGAAAAGCAATTACTTCATCGGCAACGACCCCGCCCAATGGCATCGTGATATTCCCCAATTTGCTCGGGTTCGGTACCGCAATGTGTATCCCGGCATTGACCTAGTGTATTACGGCAACCAGGGCCGGCTGGAATATGACTTCGAAGTTGCGCCGGGCAGTGATCCCCAGATAGTAGCTCTCAGATTCCAGGGTTCTCAGAATCTGAAAATCGACGCAGGTGGTGATCTCGTTCTTGCTGTCGGCGGCAGTGACGTGCGACTGCAAGCCCCGCGCGTGTATCAAAAGTTTGGAGCAGAGGAGCGTACCGTCGCTGGCCGCTTCGAACTGCGCGGCAAAGAGAAAGACGAAGTCGGCTTCCAACTGGGCGCTTACGATCGCAACCGGGCATTGATCATCGACCCGGTACTCACTTATGCAACTTACCTGGGCGGCAGCGGGGATGAAGCCTGCTCCGTCATAGCTCCAATCATGATTGCCGGCGTGGCCGCGCCACCTTCTGGCTGCCCAGCGATCGCAGTGGATGCGGTCGGCAACGCTTATGTGGCGGGCTCGACTACGTCGACTGATTTCCCCGTGACGTCCGGGGTATTCCAGAAAATGCTGGCGACGGGGGCAACGGCCAATGCCTTCATCGCCAAGTTCACTCCCGTCGGCGCACTGCAGTTTGCCACGTACCTGGGCGGAAACGGCATTGACTACCCTGCTGGGATTGCCTTGGATGGCGGGTTCAACGTGATCGTCGCCGGGACGACCTCTTCAACAAATTTCCCCACGAACGGAACCAATGCGCCGTTTCAAGCTACGCCCGCGAGCAGCAACAAGCACGTTTTTGTGAGCAAACTCGATCCCGCAGGAAAGACCCTGCTGTACTCAACTTACCTTTCCGGCAGCGGCGCCGACATTGCCTCAGGCTTAGCGCTTGATTCCGGCGGCAATGCATACGTAACCGGCACAACCACGTCCACAGGGTTTGATACAGGATTCCCATCCACGCTGGGAGCCTTGCAAGAAAAATCGAAGTCGACGAACCAATTCTTCTTCACCAAGGTTGATCCAAACTCGTCCGGGACCGCCAGCGTTGCCTATTCCACTTATATCGGCGGCAGCACTCCCAGCACTGGCGTAACTGTGGGCGGCGGCATCGCGGTAGACAGCAACTCGAATGCGTACATCACCGGCGGCACGACCTTCACCGACATGCCCGTGCTGAACGCCTATCAAGCTACCCTTAAGGGAACTGGCACTCTCGATGACTTCGTGACCAAGATCAACCCGGCCGGCGTTGTTGGAGCGCAGCTACTGTATTCGACTTATTTGGGCGGCTCGGGCAATGACGTGGGCTACGGGATTGCCGTCGATTCGAGCACGAACGCTTACGTCACCGGTTGGACCACTTCGCCTGACTTTGTTATTCCCACTGGAACCACGCCCTTTCAGGACTGTTTGGGTGACCCACTTCATCATCCGCCCAACTGTACAGCAAGTACGAATCCGGATGCCTTCCTCGCCAAGTTTGGCATCCTCTGCGCGGGCTCGACCTGCACCACGCCCCTTCCTCTGAGTTACTTCACCTACCTCGGCGGCTCGGGAACAGACGTCGGTACCGCTATCGCGGTGGACAGCAATCAGGGAGCGCGCATTGCTGGCTGGACAAGTTCCACAAACTTCCCCGCGCCGGCGTCCGGCCATCCCCTGCAGACGACTTTCGGCGGAGGCGCCAGCGACGCGTTTCTTGCCCGCATCGATACGCTTTCGACCGCGAACTCTTCGAGCTACTTCGGCGGAACCGGCGCGGATTTCGGTACCAGCATCGCCATCGATCAGCAGGGTTCCAGCTACCTGACCGGGGAAACATCTTCGCCAGGTGGTTTTCTCGGGCATCCCTTCAAGGGCGCTCTCAACGGACCGACTGATGCATTTGTGAGTAAGCTTGGACCGGTCCTGAGCCTGACGTTTGCGACCGCACCGACGGTTGCGCCTTCTCCGGATAGCGTAGGCACCCAGGTCAGTTTCGTATACACGATTACGAACACCGGCGACTTCACGAATGGAGTGACTTTTACCGACCAGTTGCAGGCGTCGGGCGCGACCTTTGTTTCCGCTACGGCGAGCCCGGGCAGTTGCGGCTCACCGGTCGGTGTCTCTATCACGTGCAACATCGGGACTTTGAACACCGCCGCCACCGCAACCATCACCCTAATTCTGACTCCGATTGCGCCCACCATACCCGGAGGTCCGGTCACGTTGGGCAACAGCGGTTCGGCGGAGGTCGGAGGATCGACGTTAGCGACCGCGATCGCGAGCGTCGTGGTAAATGATTTCAGCCTCAAAGTGGCCCCGGCTTTGGCTAGGGTTCCGGCGGGCGTGCCTGCGACCTTCACCGCTACGGTCACGCCCAGCGCCAATAACGGATTTCCCGGTAGCGTATCGCTCTCCTGCGGCAGCGGTCTGCCCACGGGCGCAACTTGTTTGCCCGGGAACAACAATCCCATTCCGAATCTCAACACCGGCCCGCAGAGTTCGCAGTTAATCATCAACACTACCGCTCGTGTGACCACCACGACCGACCTGCGGCACGGAGGCGGTCCGGGCGTTCCGCTTTATGCCGCTTGGTTTCCGGTGTCAGGGCTGGCGCTGCTCGGTCTGAGACTTGGCGGCAAGCTCTCGCGCCCGCGGCGAATTCTGATGGGGCTGCTCCTGGGCGGGTTCTTCGCGCTCATTTTGTTCCAGGCAGGCTGCGGATCAAGCTCGCACACCACGAGCACGACTGGAACCCCGGCGGGCACTTATCCCGTGACTATCAATGCAACCTCGGGCACTAGCGCGACGCGAACCACGGTGGTTACGCTGGTCGTTCAATAGGCACACGCAATAGGGTGCACGGTCGCTCCGCGCCTCGACCTACTTGTCGTCAATTCGTGTCTTGAATTCTTCGATCTCGCTTCTCAGCCGGGTATAGCGCCGCAAGAGGGTGCTGAGATAACCGATATGGATGGCCCAGGTAGCGATGTATGCGGCGTAAAGATAATTCATCCCGCACGTCCAGTCTGTGAAGTTTTTGTTTGTGAACTCCGGGTTTGTGAACTCCGGGGTTCGAGCAACGCCTCCAAGGCCAGGGTTTCGTCCACTTCCCGGCGCAGCACTTCCAACCGGTAGCGAGACCAGCACACTAAAGCGGCGAAGCACGAGAAGGCAAGCCAATTGATCAGCAGTACGTGCAGCATGCGGGGATCGATGGAACCGCCTCCGCCGATCACCGGCTGAGGATGCTGGGTGCGGAAGAACCAAATGGAAAAATAAACCAGAGGAACGTCGAGCGCGCCAAACACGGCCAACACCGCAGCCAACAATGGGGTCTGTCCGCTGCTGGAAAATCTACGCAAAACGAGATAGCTGACGTAAATCAGCCACAGTACAAGAGTCAGGGTCAGCCGCAAATCCCAGGTCCACCAAATCCCCCACACCGGACGCGCCCAGATAGGGCCGGTCACCAGCACCACGGTGCAGAATATGACGCCCACTTCCGCCGTCACCAGGGCAACGATATCCGCCTTCGTGTTGCGCCGGATCAGGTACACGATGGAGGCGAAGAAATTGACGAAAAATAGAATGAAAGCCGTCCACGCCGAGGGTACGTGGTAGTAGAAAATACGCTGCACGTCGCCCATGGTCTGTTCGGTGGGGGCGGCGATCAGCGCCTCATAGAGGGCATAGCTGAGCAGGCCAGCCGTGAGAATAGCGAGGATGGGGAAAACGCGCTTCATTCCGCCTGCAACACGAATCCGAATAAGAGGAGGCTAGCGATAGTAAACACCACATCGTAGGCAGCAAGCAACACGATCCAGAACTTGGCGGAAAATTCTCCCGTCAGGATGGCTCCCGTGGCCTCGACCATGGCAAGCAACGCCGGGATAGAGATGGGAAACAGCAGCAGAGGAAGCATGATCTCGCGGCTGCGCGTGCGCAAAGACATGGCTGCGAAAAACGTTCCATTCACCACCAACGCCCACGTCCCCAGCGCCGCGACAATGGGCAACTGGTATGCGGGTCCAAGCGCGCGCAGGTTGTAAAACACAATGAAGAGCGGCGTCATCAGCGCCTGCAGCACCGTGACGAAGATGAAATTCCCCATGACCTTCGCCAGGAACAGGGCGTTCGGCGGAGCAGGAGAAACCCGGTATGCATCCAGCACCTGATTGCGCAGCTCCCGCGCCCAGGTCTGGTTCAAAGCCACCACTGCGGCAAACAGAAAAGCCACCCATACCAGCCCACCGGCGATACGCCGCGACTCTTCCGCGGTCGGGTCGAAAGAAAAACTGAAGATCACCACCACCAGCAAAGAGAAAAACAACATGGAGTTGATGGCGTCTTTGGATCGCCACTCCAAGCGAAGGTCCTTGGCCAGAGTCGCGCGCGTGAGACCGGCGACGGTGCTCATCTGGTCTCCGATCTTGTCTCCAATTTTGTCTCCACAGGACGCAGATCGGGAGTGCGGCTGACGATTTGTCCGGCTTCTATCCATACGAACTCATCGGCGGCGCCTTCGAGGAGAGAGGCTTGGTGCGTGACCACAAAGATAGTCTTGCCGGCATCGCGCAAACCCATCAGCAAGCTCACCATCTCTCGCGCGGATCGCAGGTCCACGTTGGAGAAGGGCTCGTCCAGGAGGAGTATTTTAGGATCGTTCAGGAGCGCGCGAGCCAGCGACATCCGTTGCCGCATCCCTTGCGAATATTGCCCCACCGGCCGCGTAAGCGATGGATCGAGTTTTACTGCCCGGATCACGTCAGCGCAGCGCTGGTCGCTGCTGTGGACATCGTACAGCCGCGCAAAGTAGCGCAGGTTCTCCATTCCGCTCATTTCGTCATAAAGCAAAGAAGGATGCGCCATGTATCCGAGCTCGCCGCAAACGGAACGCAGATCGGTTGTTCCCAACATCGAAATGCTTCCACGCGTGGGCGGAGTCAGCCCAGCCAGAGCGCGCAGCAGGGTTGTCTTCCCTGCCCCGTTGTCGCCGAGAATAGCGTAAAGACGTCTGGGAGCAAACTCCGCGCTCACACCACGCAAGGCCGCGAAGCGTCCAAATTGCTTGACGAGACCGGTAACGACAACAGCGGGAAAAACCTGTGGATCACTCGATGGGGGCATCGGAACCGAAGATAACTGAAGCGCCCCGCGAAGTCGAGGACTGTACGATGAAGGACGGGCGTCTCGCCCGTCCCGCCGGAGCAAAGCTCCGCAGCCCCGGCATGCTTTGCGCACCCGCCTGGACGAGGCGGGAGCATCTAGAACCCGTGGCTAATAAATGGGCGTTTCAGCACCCGCTGGTGAAGTGGCGATATCTCGACATTAGTCGGAGACCTACGAGGAGCACTAGTTTGTCACCCATACGACGAAGGTCAGTTCGTGATCATCGTGGCGGCCTGTGATCTCCCAACATCCGACTGTGGGGAAGTTAATACCTCCGACCAAGAATGCCTTCCAATCCTGCTCCCGGTACGAGCTGTTGGCTCTCAAGACCTCGGGAGGCGGAGCTGCATCGTCGAGACGGCGGGCGGTGACCGTCAACTTCGCCTCCCTTTCGGGTACCCAGTGATAGCGCTGCCAGTCTTGGCTAAACCAGAAAGTCTTTTCTCCCTGGCTCCATGTTGCGTTGCTCGGAAGCAGGGTCCAGAAACTGTCCGTACCAAACCAGAAGACGGGGCTATCAGCCGCTTGTGCCTGATACGGCCGCGGCGGCACAAAAGGGTGGTCGGCTGGCTTCGTCACCGGACACGTCTCAGGCACGGCCCTCTCTGTCGTTCCGGATTGCTGAGCAAGGGATGTCTGCAGCAGACAAAGAACACAGAGAAAAGCGAGAAGGCGCGGAAACATATAACCTCCCATCCCTGATCGATTCTACGTCAGTCAACCGTCGCAAACAGGCGTTTGCACGGCCTATTTCTCGGAACTCCTACCGGCCATTGATGAGATAGATTGGATAGGTTTTAGTTCGACATCGCACTGGAGCCGTTGGTCTCAACCTGAGTCATGCTCTTCGCCGGTGCATCCGGAGATCCGCCGCTGGCGGGCGCTCCCGGCTTTTGCGGCGCATACTTCGAGGCGCATTTGGCTTGCAATTGCTTGGCATGGAAGACGCCATCGCGTCCGAAACTGCCGTCGGCCAACGCCTGGGAATTGTCCTTGAAGGTATCGGGCGGAGGTTCGGTCCCACTGTACGAGACGGAAAGAGTCTGGTCGTTTTCCACCAGGATGAACTCAACTTTTGTGCCGTTCCGCTTGATCGAACCGGGCTGCACATTCCCCGCGACTCGCAAGCGCTTGGTGTGGGCAGAGTCTCCCATACCGCGCAATTCCTTGATGGTGACGTAGTAACTCTTACTCTCTTGGACGCCGGTGTAAGCCAGGTATCCGAGCGACAGCAGGATGAGCACCGTCGCGCCGCCGAATTTAAGGTATCTGCTGGTTTCGCTGGACATAGAAGCCGACTCCCTCTACAAACTCTATTCCTCGGCTCGGGCACGGGTCAAGGCATGTGTGGGGGCAGGCATGTGTAGGCGGACACTCCTGTCCGCCGCCGTTGATTTTGCGACGAGCACGGCACACGGCTGGCGCGCAGCCTCCAAAAAGCCGCGGACAGGAGTGTCCGCGCCACATCACCACACGTGGCAGGCGTTCGCGCTCACCATGGGTTGTCCCGCCTTGCAGCCCCAAGCCTGCTGGAACTCGGGCATGTTCTGCACTACACCGTCGATGCGATATTTCCCAGGCGAGTGCGGGTCGACGCTGACCCGCATGCGCGCGAACTCAGGGCGCTGCTTCTCGCACCACACTCGGCCAAACCCCAGGAAGAAGCGTTGTTCAGGAGTGTAGCCGTCGATCTTTTGTCCCTCTTTGCCGGTCTTGTCATCCGCGATCATGTGCTCGAGGGCCATCAACGCGATGCGCGCACCGCCATTGTCGGCCGTGTTCTCGCCCAAAGTGAGGCGGCCATTCAGCTTCAAATCGTCCACCGCCACAAAGCTGCCATATTCATCCGCAACGCAACTGACGCGCTTCTCAAATTCCTTGCCATCCTGCTCCGTCCACCAGTCCCGCAAGTTTCCTTGGGGATCATATTTTCGTCCTTGATCGTCAAAGCCGTGCGTGAGTTCATGGCCGATGACCACTCCGATACCGCCGAAGTTCACCGCGTCATCCATGGTCTTGTCGAAAAACGGCGGCTGCAGGATGCCGGCGGGAAATACAATCTCATTGTAGGAGCCGCTGTAGTAGGCGTTCACCGTAGGCGGAGTCATGCCCCATTCCTTGCGGTCGAGCGGCTTGTTGATCTTCGCAATGTCTCGCTTCGATTCGAATTCCGTGGCGCGAAAGAAATTGCCCATCAGGTCGCCGCGCACGATGGTGAGCGAGCTGTAATCGCGCCACGCATCCGGATAACCGATCTTGTTGCGAATCGCTTGCAGCTTCAGCTTGGCTTGCTTTTTGGTGTCTTCCGACATCCAGGGCAGGCCGTGGATATCCTCGTCCAATGACTTCTCCAGCGCATCGACCATTTTCAGCATGCGCTGCTTGCCATCCGCGCCGAAGGTGAGCTCGACGTAACTCTGTCCCAACGCTTCGCCTAAAGCACTATCGGTGGAGTTGACGCAGCGTTTCCAACGCGCCTGGTTTTCCTTCTGTCCGGTTAGTTGCTGGCGCATTTTGAAGTTGGCATCGACGAATGGTTGGGAAAGCCACGGCGCAGCGCGGTTCAGCATCTGCCAGCTCACATAAACCTTCAGCGAATTAAGCGACTCGGAATCCAGAACGCTGTTCACCTGTTTGAAGAAGTCGGGGTTGACAACGTTCAGCTCGGAAAAACTTGGCGCACCTAAATCGGCGAAGTAACGATCCAAGTAAAAATTAGGCGCGAGCGCGACTGCGGCATCTCGCGTCATCTTGTGATCGCGGTTCTTGGGATCGCGCCGCATGGTCCGGTCCATGGAAGCTTTGGCCAGGGCCGTCTCGATGCGCAACACCGTCTGCGCGGAGTCCGCGGCCTGCTGCGCAGACTGCCCTGTCAGCGTAAACACCTGGGTCGCGTTCTCGACCAGATGCTTCCGCATCTCCACCATCTTGGGATCATCTTTGATGTAGTAATCGCGATCGGGCAGCGACAGTCCACCCTGATCAATGAAGGCGATGACCTGACCGGCGTTGTGCAGGTCCGGCGAGGAATAGAAATTAAACAGAGCGCTCGGTCCGATCAGGTGGACGCGAGCGATTGCGTCAATCAGCGCGGCCTTGTCCCTGGCCGCGGCGATCCGGTCGAGTTCCGCTTTAATCGGCTCCAGGCCCTTCGCATCCACCGACTTTTCGTCCATGCATGAAGCGTAGTAGTCTCCGATCTTCTGATCGATAGCGCTGCGGCCGGGATTGTCCGCCGATGCCTTCTGCAGAATGTCCCGCAAGATGGCCGTGTTGCGTTCGCGCAGGTCGACAAAGCTCACCCAAGAGGTCTGATCCGCCGGAATTTCCGCGGTCTTAAGCCAGTTACCGCAGGCGTACTGATAGAAATCGACGCAAGGATCGAGCGTCTTGTCGATATTGTCAATGCTGAAACCCGGTCCTCGCTTCGTGGAACCAGTCTGGGCACAAGTGACGATCGTTGCGACCACTAGGAATGCTGGCAAGAGACGGTACAAGCGCATAATGACCTCATTTTAGGTAGATCGGAGATTGTAAGCCCCAAGGCTTTGGACGGACAAGCGGAGAAAAAGATATGCCGCACTCCGCTAAACGAGCGGACCGGTCGCATCGGACCCGACCTGATTGTCCAGAGGAAATGAAGATGAAGTGCGCAGCTTACGGAGTTCGATCTCATCTCGCGGCGTATAATCGGCTGTTGAAGAATCCAGCGAAGGTGATAAGTCATGGCTCCCACGAAAGGTAATCCCGCCAATAACAACGCCCACAGTGTTCCGCGGCCGCGAGCCGACTGGATCGCCGGCCGCAAGGCTGAGAATCACGATGGCAATTTCTCCCAGATGCACTATGCCCGCAAGGGTCTGATCACGGAAGAAATGAGCTATGTGGCGGATCGTGAAAAGCTTTCCCCCGACCTGGTTCGCGACGAAGTAGCGCGCGGCCGCATGATTGTTCCGGCCAACATCAATCATCCGGAATTGGAGCCGATGTGCATCGGCGTGGCTTCGCTGTGCAAGATCAACTCGAACATTGGGAATTCCGCAGTTACCTCCAACATTGACGAAGAGCTTAAGAAGCTGCACACGTCCGTGCACTTCGGCGCCGACACGGTCATGGATCTTTCGACCGGTGGTGACATTCACGAGATTCGCGAAGCGATCCTGCGTCACTCGCCCGTGCCCATCGGAACCGTCCCGATCTATGAAGCGATTTCGCGGGTAAAGCGCATCGAAGACTTGAATGCCGAGGTGATGCTCGAAGTCATCGAAGAGCAAGCCGAGCAGGGTGTGGATTATATGACCATTCACGCCGGCGTGCTAATCCAGTATCTGCCAATGGTTTCCAAGCGCATCACCGGGATCGTTAGTCGTGGCGGCGCAATTCTGGCACAGTGGATGGCTCACCATCACAAGCAGAATTTCCTGTACGAGCGTTTCGACGACATCTGCAAGATTTTCGTCAAGCACGACGTTTCATTCTCGCTGGGCGATGGCCTGCGTCCCGGCTGCATTGCCGACGCCAGCGATGAAGCTCAATTCGCTGAGTTGAAGACGCTGGGCGAACTGACCAAGAAAGCCTGGGAATACGACGTGCAGGTGATGATCGAAGGCCCTGGCCATGTGCCGCTCGACAAGATCAAAGAGCAGGTCGACAAAGAAAAAGAACTCTGCTACGAAGCGCCGTTCTACACATTGGGGCCGTTGGTCACTGACATCGCGCCCGGATACGACCACATCACATCGGCCATTGGCGCCGCGATGATCGGCTGGCACGGTGCTGCGATGCTTTGCTACGTCACTCCTAAAGAACATCTCGGGCTTCCGAACGAGAAGGACGTGAAGGACGGAATCATCGCCTATAAGATCGCAGCTCACGCCGCAGATATCGCGCGCCATCGTCCCGGCGCTCAGGACCGCGACAACGCGCTCAGCTATGCCCGCTACAAATTCGACTGGGAGAAGCAATTCGCGTTGTCACTCGATCCGGAGACGGCGCGCTCCATGCACGATGAGACCCTTCCCGACGACTATTACAAGGAAGCCGCGTTCTGCTCGATGTGCGGCCCCAAATTCTGCTCGATGAATTATTCAAGCAAGGTGGACGAGTACAACAAACAAGTCCACGGGCTCGAAAAGAAAGACTACTCGGAACTGGTGGAGAAGTTGGTTTCGCTCAAGTAATGCCCGCGTCGGGGCGGACGCCGTGGTCCGCCGGATTTGCGTCATAGCCAAGTGTCGAATTTCGGGCTGACGAGCGAACGAGCGGGGACGCCCTCGCCTACATTCGCCAGTTAATTGCGAGGGTCCTTAACCGAGCGCCCTCTCGATCTCTGGACCAATTGCAACGGCGGCAGCGCGGCCGATGTGTTGCCCTAAGGCCCGATAGCTCTCAAACTGCAATTCATCAAACCACTGGTCGGCCGTGCTCTGATGGGGAAATGTCTTGTGCTTCTCGGAGTAGCGCCAGACGTCGTCCGGAAGCGAATCCTCGTTTACGGTGCTTTTTTCCTGCCTTGGGGGCATGCTGGCCTTGACGTAAAACATCTTGCCGCGATCGTTGGGATTCTGGGGATCGTAGAAAATGTCTCCAATCGCGAAGTTGTATTCACTTTCACGGCCGTCCTTGGGCCGGATTTTGGAAAAATCAATCGCGATGCGCGCGCCAAAGTCGGTGCGGGCTTTTTCAATCAGGCCCAGGAGATTCTCGAAGTCGTACTTGTCATCGCAGTCGGCGTCGCAGGCCACAATCACCTTACAATGCCGCTTGATCAATTCGTACACCGCCAGGTTCTCGAAATGTCCACCATCGGAAAGATAAACGTAGCCCTTATTCTGGTCACTCTGGGCCACCAATTCAGAAAAGAGATAGCCGAGTCCGGCAGTGGGCCCGGCGCTCCGCCACTGTGGCGTAAAGCGTGAGTTCCCCATCCACCAGCCCAGGCGGACGTCAAACAGGGTCATGAACAGGCCGGTCGCCGGGGAGGTGAAGTAACCCATGTTGGGGCTGGCGGCCGCGCCCGAGATCGCCATGGCGGTGCCCAAGGCAATCCCGCCTTCCGAGGTCATCCGAGTGCGCGATTCCTCAGTGCGCCCCAGTTCGGTTTTCGAGTAGCTCAGCTGATATGCATTTTCCAGCCTGAACCGGTCTTGGCCTTCCCCTGGGAGGATCAAGTCATATCCGCAATAGAGCGGAGTAAACACGAACGACTTGGCCCGCCGGGTGGCATAACCCAGCTCGGCGCCGCCGGTAATGTTGAGCGCTGCATTCAGGATGGGGTAGGGTCCGGGATAATTCCCGGCGAAATCCTTCAGCGGGAGATCGTCGTCGGGATCAAAGCCGGTAAACGGCTGCGGTTTCCGCTCCGGGTTTGAGGCTCCCAAATAGCAGCGCACCACCCGATTGCGGTAGAAGTGGTGCAGGGAGAAGTCGTTCACGTCCACGCGGCGAGACAACAAGAGTGATGCGATCGCCAGAATAATGCTCACGCCCAGCAATTGAGGATACGACCCAGCCCACTGAATCTGCCAGTAGAGATCCGACAAGGCAGACCAATCGTTCCCCGGCGCCGCTGCGGGCGGCAGCTTGCAGCAGAAGGACCAAACCGAGTTACTACTCAAATGCCACAGGGACAAGGTGCTAGTGGAATCGAAAAACAGCCCCGAGCCGATGTGAACCGCCGTGGTCAACAGCAGAACCAAGCCCATGCCGAAAACGTATGGCGCCAACCTGGCGATGGTATCCAATACTCGCGGCGCTTTGAATAGCTGGACGATCCCCGAACCGCCGGAGGTGTCCGCAGATTTGACTTTCTCGGCCTTCCCGCTGGTCTTGGGGCTGTTGGCGGCTTTCACGCCCAGATAGTTGTGGGCAATCCACAAAACTACCGGAACGATGCTTTCCCACTTCAACTTGAACAGAACCCACCGCACCAGCAGTGGCCCGAAGGCGCAGGATCCGGCCAGGAACATCCAAGCCAGAGTTAGCAGCATCATGAATCCCCCCAGGCGGGCCCACCATTCGCGCACCAGGTCTTTGCAACCGCGGCCTGCCAGTCCCAGGTGCAGAGCGCCAGCAAGCAACATGATCAGCATCACGGCCCCGGTTCCGAGGACGGCTACGATCCAATAAGCGCTATGACAGCGCGGCACCCGCTGCAGCAACATGCAGTATCCGCGGCCCAGGCCGCCGCCCACAGCTCCCGCGATCAGTGCGGAAAACAAGAAGGCTGTAAGGGAAAGCAGCCGCTCTTCCGGACCTTTCCTCTGCCACTTCTCCCTCCACAGCCTCAACGACACCGAGGCCACCGTCCAGGCAACAAAATAGAAGACTCCCGCCGCGAGGAGCCACATCCAAAGGGGAGATTCCGCGAGTTCTTTCCATCGCCAGAAGCCGAAGTTCAACAGCAAGCAAGCCAGAAAAAATGGCAATATGACCGTGACCGTCACTTTGATCCTTTGAAATGGCGTCTGCAGCATTTCCTTGGAGGGAATCTGGTCCGCCACGTTCCAGGCCATAGACACGGCAGCGATGAAACAGGCCACACCGCCGGAGAACAGGAGCTCGCCGGCATGGAGCCGGGAGGATTTCAGTAGCCCAAGCAGCACGGCATGGCAAGACACAAAAATACTCAGGAAAAGCAAACCGAGCACCGTCTGGTTCAGAAAGACATTGCGGAGCCAGGTACCGATCATCGCCCAGGTGTCGCCGGAAAGCAGGCCGGTATGGGGAGTCAGGTAATCGCTATATAAGCGGAGCCAGCGCAGAAAGGTGCGTTCCTCGCGTTCACCGGGTCCACGCTTCCCCGGAATGAGCGCCCTTTCGACGTCTCGAAATGACGAATTCGGCAGGGCGTTCAGAAATCGTCGGGTGAGCGCCGCCAGCCACGAGCCAATGTATCCGCCGCCAGAGACGGTGGAGAGGTAATCGAACTTGTGCAGCAATTGGTTTTCCGCCAGCGCTTGCAGGACGCCGAGGTTAAACGTGGCGCTGCGGATGCCGCCGCCGGAGAATGCCAAACCAATCAGGTTGTTCCGGTTTGGTTCGGTCAAGACTCCGCGCGCAGCACGGGAACTGGCGATCTGCCTCAGCTCTTCTCGACGGACTTCTTCGAATGTGACCGGGATGGGTTCCTGCGGAGGTTGCGGCTCGACGGGCAGGTTTCCCGCTTTGAGAGGTGCATGTTCGGGCATAGAAGACCCTCGCTCCCCCTCATGAGCTTGTGTGCGGAGGAATTTATCAGAACCGCTGGCGAAGTCAAGGGAATTGTTGTAATCCCGGCGCTGGCGACCCGCTCCCCCCGGCACGTTCTATGCCTTGAAGTCGGCTACGCCGTTCCAGACTAGCTGCACCGCAATGGCCAAGAGCAGGAAGCCGAAGATGCGATTGATCGCGCCGGCGGCGCCGGGGCCTAGACGCTTCACCAGCGGACCTCCGAGACAGAGAAACAGGTAGACAACGAGGCCGAGCGCGGCGATGCCGATCACCATGCCCAGGTAGGCGACCATGCTGTCGGCGCTGGCCGACAAGCCCATGACCACTCCAATCGATCCTGGGCCGGAGAGCATTGGCATGGCCATCGGGGTTAGCGAGATGTCCTGTTTGGTGCTGGCTTCATTGCTTTCCGCGGCGGTCATGCGGGGGTCTCCGGTCACCATGCCCCATGCGGTATTGGCAACGATCAGCCCGCCGGCAATCTTCAGCACGGGCAACGAAATACCGAAGAAGATCAATACGAAACGCCCAAAGAACAGGAAGACTACCAGAATCGCGATCACGTAAACCGCGGTCTTTACTGCCGTACGGTTGCGCTCGGCGGGCGGGAAGTTCGCGGTCAGAGTGAAGAACATGGGAACCCCGCCGAAAGGGTTCACGATGGGAAACAAGGCTAGAAAGGTGGCCACTGCCGCCGATGGCAGGTCTCGCAGAATATGTTGCAGCGTATTGCCGGGTGTCATTGGGAGAAAGCTTATCAGCACGATGTCATTCGGAAAAGCTGTGCGGGGCCTGCAGTTTTCTTGATTGTGCGGGAATTGCAGATCCCTCGCTTTGCTCTGGATGACAATCACACAAAGTTTTTCAACGAGATCTTAGCGATAGTTCTCCAGCACCTTGGCGGCGCGATTCAATGCTTCCGCCAAGACTGCGATCTGCTGCCTGGTACGGGCGAGGTCGTGCTTGTCAATGGCTTCGTTAATCCCGGGGATGACCACGGCTGCATATCCGGTGTACTGGCCCGGAGCGTAGACGGCATGGCGGAACCAGGGACGATTCGGCAATCCCTCGGGCAGGAGGAGGGCGCGCTCTGCGCCGCGCAAAACTCGGTTGAGGTTGGCGGCATCGCTCGAAGAGTTTTTTTGCCGGGCAAGAATCTTTGCTCCGGCTTGCTCGAAGTGATGGGCCGCCTGAGCAACCTCGGTGAAGTTCAGGGTTTGATCAACAAACTCAGCCAGCGCTTTCTTCTTGGCGGAATCGATGTAGGAGGCGATTTCCTTGCCGTATTCTTCGTAATCGTAGGGGAGCACGTCGGCGTCGGCCATACGGATGATCGAGATCCCGAAGACACGCGCCATCTGCTGTTCGTAGGTAAAGTCGGGATCGCCGAATTTCTTGAACCAGTTGAAGTTGTCGAAGGCCGAGTGATAAACGCCATAGGACCCGGTAGAACCAATATCGGTTGAGGGCACTCCCAGGTGTTGCAGGAAGACGGTGTAATCCGATCCGCTTCCCAGGTCGCCCACGGGAATCTCAGCTTTCACCTGCGCCGCGGGCGGACGATAGGTGCTGGTGCTGGTCTCCTGCGGATTCGCCGCCTCGCCGGATGTCTGGCTGGTTTTTTGCCAATTTTCATAGACGGTTCCGCCCTTGGCAGCGGGAACAGCTTTGGTTACATCGCGCAGAAATTGTTTCAGGCTGGGCACTGATGCGGCGCCGAATGTTGGTCCTGAGACCGCGACGTCCACATTGAAATAGGCTGCGGCATTGGCCAGTTCATTCTCGTGTTGCTCGCCCCATTCGGTGGAACCAATCAAGCCCTCTTCTTCCGCGTCCCAGCTTCCGAGAATTATGGTGCGCTTCGGCCGCCAGCCTGATTTCAGTAGTTCCCCAAGTCCGTGCACCGTCTCCAGCATGGCCGCAGTGCCACTGTTCGGGTCAACGGCTCCGTACACCCAGGCATCGCGATGATTACCTGCGACTACCCATTCGTCGGGAAGTTCACTGCCGCGCACCCGCCCGATCACATCCCAGATCGTACGGAATTGGTAATCCTGTTTGAGATGCATCTTCACCTTCACCGGCCCGGGCCCAACGTGATAGGTAAATGGCAACGCACCTTGCCATTCGCGGGGTGAGTCCGGCCCGCCGACGTGCTCAAGGATGGGCCAGGCATCGCCATAGGACAGCGGTGTGGTGGGGATTTTCGGCAGCTGTGCGGATTGCTCAGGCGGCGTGCGCTTGGCGTCGGGCAGCGAGGAAACGGAGGCGATCCCCGGCGTAGTAGGATCGCCGGGAAACTCGAACATGTAGCCGATGGATCCGCGCTGCACGCCGGACTCGGGGCGCCACGGGCCTTGGGGATATTTGTCGCCGCGACGCCAGCCGTCGTCCGCGGGATCGGAGTAGATGATCAGGCCAGCGGCGCCATGCTCCTGCGCGACAAATGCTTTCACACCGCGGAAGTTCTGCCCGTAACGCACCAGCACGATCTTGCCGCGGACATCTATCTTCAGTTGGTCCAGTTTCTTGAAATCCTCCGGCGATCCGTAATTGGCGTAGACCACGTCTGCCTCGGCGTCGCCCGACGGTGACATCGCATTGAACGGCATGATGACTCGCGGATCGTCAGCATACGAATCGCCTTCCACGTGCTCGCGTGTCGGTCCGTGCATGTGCACACCTGCTGGAGCGGTCACGTCCACGCTGATTTCCGCGGGGTAATTCATCCAGACACGGTATTCAACAATCTCCGCATCCAAGCCGGCCTCGCGGAACGTTTGCGCGACGTAATCCGCAGTGGCTTTGTCTTCGGGCGAGCCGGCAACGTGTGGAGCCTGGGTCAGAATGCGCAGATGTTGTTCGGCGCGTTTGGGGTCGGGCACGGCGAGAAACTTGCTCTCCTGGGCGGCTTCGGCGTCGGAACTACGAAAGCCGAAGATTGCGGTAGAGGACTTCGGAGCGCCCTGTGCCGATTGAGTTTGGGGAACGCTCAACAGTAACAGGCTGCAAAACAAAGTGGAGGCAGATCGAAGGGCCATAGGATTTCGTCGCGAAACACGTCAGTGTACATGATTCGCGCACGCGGGCGATTCGCGGCTGCTGGCGCGTGGTTAACGTCAGCGCCACACCGCAACGCGCATCACATCGAAGTGGTGGTCGTAGGTCCACACTTCCAGACCCAGCCGACGGGCGAGGGTGGCCACGAGCGCGTCGAACAACGTGATGGGTTGGTCCTGCAATGACTGCGCTCTGACAACGGCGTGCCGATAGTCCTCCGCGCTGGGATTGACTAAAGCTGCACCGGCCATCTCTTCCAGCCAGCGCAAGGCCGCGGTTTCACCGAGGCGAAACCACACCAGCGTGTAGGCCTCGAGCAGGGTAGGATAGGCGACCACGATCTCCTGGTTCTCGTCGGCGAGCCTGCGCAGTTCTCGGCGGGCCCGCTTGTGGTGGGCGTCGTCCGGGTCGGCGGCCGCATAGAGCGGTCCCGTGTCAGCCAGCACCGCCGGTCTCACTTCTGCGTCCTGGCCAGATAACGGTCATGCTGCTGGCTGACGTCAGAACGTCCGCTTCCTCTTGCTGCCGGCGTGATCGCGAGCGTTCGCTGCGTCCTTAGAAACCCTCGCTCGCCCAGGTATTGCCGCAAGGCCGCTTGTACCAGGGTGGTCAATGTGGGGGGCGCTTCCTGGGACGCCAGATACTTCTCCACCGCCTTGGCCAAGTCGTCAGGGAAAGTCATGGTGGCGCGTTTCACGGAATATAGTATAACACCAGTTGGTGCATATGGTGAAACTGGTGACTTTGAAAAACGGTCCCGCAACATCGCCCCCCGCCACTTTTCCTCGCGACCTGCGGACGCTCCTAAAGCGATAAACTGCTACCATGCCGGTCAAAGATGCCACGCAGCGCTTCTCCTCCCGGGTTGGTAACTATGTGCGATATCGTCCCGGGTATCCGTCGGAAGCAGTCCAGCTTTTGCGCAGCGAGTGCGGGCTGAGTCCTGAGTCTCTGGTGGCCGATATTGCTTCGGGCACTGGCATCTTCACCCAGATGCTGCTGGAGAACGGCAATCGCGTTTTCGGCGTGGAGCCAAATGACGAAATGCGGCGAGCCGGGGAGCGGTTCCTGGGAAGCTACTCAAGCTTTACGAGCATCGCCGGAGCGGCGGAAGCGACCACCCTTGCAGACCACAGCCTTGACATTATTACAGCGGCGCAGGCGGCGCACTGGTTCGATCGCGGAAAAGCTCGCCGTGAGTTTATCCGCATACTCAAACCCGGCGGATGGACCGTGCTCTTATGGAATGAGCGCCGCACGGATTCGACCGCTTTTCTTCGCGAATACGAGCACCTGCTGCTGAAGTATGGAACTGACTACCAGGAGGTACGCCATGAACGCACGACCGCCGAGATTGCCGACTTCTTCGCGCCGTCCCCGTTCCGGTCAAGTGCGCTAGAGATGCGTCAGGAAGTTGACTATACCGGGCTCGAAGGCCGACTCCTCTCTTCGTCTTACACGCCAACGCCGGGCCACGCAGGCTACGAACCTATGTTGCGAGAGCTGCGGCGGATCTTCGACGCGCATCGAGTCAACGACCGTGTGTCGCTTGAATACAAAACGCTCGTTTATTACGGGCAACTGCAGTAGAGGGACCCTGACTTAAGTCTTCTTAACCGCAAAGAACAGCTATCGCGCAGCTTGATCCGAGCGAGTTTCCGAATCTGGTTAAATGAGATGTTGCACCAACACTTCCGGTCCAACGGAGACCCAATGCTTGACGAAAAAACCTTTCACATGACTCCCGATGAGTTCCGCCGGCATGGCCATGCGGTCGTGGACTGGATCGCGGAGTACTATGCACGTATTGAATCGCATCCCGTGCTGTCACGCGCGGAACCTGGTCAGGTTCGAGCCTCGCTGCCGGCGACTCCTCCGTCGAAAGGCGAGTCTTTCGCGGCGATCCTGGGAGACGTCGAGAAGCTGATTCTTCCGGGCATTACTCACTGGCAGTCGCCGAATTTCTTCGCTTTCTTCCCCGCGAATGCGTCGGGTCCGGCGATTCTTGGTGATTTGCTTTCCGCCGGATTGGGAGTGCAGGGGATGCTTTGGGCGACTAGCCCGGCATGCACGGAACTGGAGACGCATGTCCTCGATTGGCTGGTTGAAATGCTTGACCTGCCGCGGAAGTTTCTTTCCACCAGCACCGGAGGGGGCGTGATCCAGGACACGGCTTCGAGCGCTTCTCTTTGTGCCTTGCTGGCGGCGCGGGAACGCGCTACCAATTTCGCCAGCAACAAGCGCGGTTGCGACGGAAGGCTGGTCGCGTACACGTCGCAGCAGGCACACTCTTCCATCGAAAAGGACGTTCAGATCGCCGGGCTTGGCCTCGACAATTTGCGACTCATCGATGTCGACGAGAACTTCTCAATGCGTCCGGACGCGCTCGCACGACACATTGAACAGGATCGCCGAGCGGGACTCGTCCCTTGCTTCGTTTGCGCTACGATTGGTACAACGTCCTCGAATGCGATTGATCCGCTGCCCGACATTGGCCGCCTCTGCCGGGAAAACAATGTCTGGTTTCACGTCGATGCCGCGATGTCCGGAACGGCTGCTCTCTGCCCCGAGTTCCGCCACACTCAGGATGGGATCGAACTCGCCGACAGTTACACTTTCAATCCGCACAAGTGGATGTTCACCAACTTCGATTGCAATTGTTTCTACGTGGCCGATCGCAAAGCGCTGATTCAAACTCTGAGCATTCTGCCCGAATATTTGCGCAACAAGGCCACTGAATCGGGTGCGGTGATTGACTATCGCGATTGGCAGATTCCGCTCGGCCGCCGCTTTCGCGCGCTCAAGCTCTGGTTTGTGATCCGTCACTACGGCATCGAGGGTTTGCAGTATCACGTTCGGCGTCACGTTGAACTGGCGCAGCAGTTCGCGGGCTGGGTCAGGAACGATGTCCGTTTCGAACTGGCAGCGCCCGCACCGCTCAACCTGGTCTGCTTCCGCCACAAAGGCGGGGACGAAGTGAATCAGGCGCTGATGGATCGCCTGAATCGAAGCGGGGATCTCTACCTGACGCACACACGTCTGAATGACCGGCTCACCCTGCGAGTTTGCGTCGGTCAGACCAACACGATGGAACGACATGTTGAACGGGCGTGGAGCAGGATTCAGGAAGAGGCGGCAAAATTAGAAACTCGTTCGCGGCTCACAGGTTAGTTGGTCAACTAGCGACGCACGAGGCGGAAGGCAAACTTGCGGCGCTATTACTGCCGCTGGATCTGCAAATCTTTTGGTTTGTCAGGCTGTACGACCGGCTGCTCGGGTTTCAAGGCACTCGCATTCGCTGGAGCTGCCGGGTTCACTCCGAAATCCCAGACGTAGGTGTTCATTCCGTCCTTGCCTAGCATCTCGACGACCGCGTACTCTCCCGGTTCAAGAACATTGGCAGGTGTCATCTTGACCCAACCTCCAGTTAGCCTTTGCGAAGTGGTGGGAACCAGGTTCTGCTCCTGACTGGCTTTGCCGAGCAGACTGACCTTTATGTCTCCGATGATCCGCTTGCCCTTCTTCGACTGGACCCGGACGATGTGGAAACGATCCCACGGCTGCTCCGGTTGTTGTGGTTGCTGCTGCGCCTGCTGCGGATTGGTGTTCGAACCCTCATCCTGATCGAGGCTGACGTAGATCGCAGGCATGGTCGCGTGCGCCTGGACACTAGCGTGCAGACCGTCGAGCTCGATGATCTGCTTGCTGCTGGCGATGGGGTTGATAGCGGAGCGCAGGATGTTTGTTTTTCTGTTTTGGTTGACTTCGCCGGTGTTCTGCTGCAGCAGCACGAGTTGCGGCTGAGTCTGAAAGGTATCGAGCAATAACATTCCGCCATCCTCGGGCAGATGCAGGCCGGGTGCGACCTGCGGAGTCTTCGCTTCTTCGGCGCGGCGTTCGGCTTCGATTTCCTTGTCGAGTTCAACCGCTTCCGGGGCGGGAACGCCAGCGGCGCGGTCTTTTTCGAATTTGTCCGTACCCGCCCAATCCACCAGTGAGTTGGGCAACTCCTCCCATTCGTCGCGCTCCGCGCTCATGTAGCGCACGCGGTCGCCTTTGACTTCCCACTTGGTGGCGAGCTGATAGGAGCCGTCTTTCAGGATGAGGCGTTTGGCCAGTTGCTGAGCAGAGGCTGGAATCTTAACCAGCATAAAGACGACTGCTACCAGCAAGAGGCCGATGCGAGTTCTATTCCTTGTTCCCATTATCTTTAATCGTAATCTTGTGATACTGGCTCGTTGCACGCCACTCGTCCACAGATTTATTTTGCACTACTCGGCTCGGGGAAGGCTGGTTTACTTTTTCGTAACTGGTACCCCCCTCCCCCCTGATCTTTTGGAATCATGGGATTAGGGTCACACTACCACCAAGATCTTTGAGTTAGAAGGACTTATATGCAAAATCTTCCGGACAAAGGAGTTAGCGGTTCTTTGTGTTATCTCTAGGCTGAGTGTACAGTTACAGGATTAACTCAAAGTCTGCATGAAAGTCAAGGGTAAGAACGGGAGAAAGCGGCAGGGATTTCCCATTTTGGGACGCAGCTTTTCAAGTCACTATCGGACGACGTGGATCCGAATGCCCAGTTTTAGATTCTTCCACAAACGGTCGGCGGTATAGACGGGAGCTTTGAGTGCGATTCCTAAAGCCAAACAAGCCCGGTCTCCTAAGGACAGCCCGAATACTCTGGTTTGGGCAATCAGGCTGCCGGCAATCTTCGCTTGCTCGTCGGTGAACACTGCGGCCTCCCGAATCGGGCTGATAGTGGCCTCCCAGGCTTCATCGGGTTTGATTCCACGGCTGACTAGTTTGCCCTGCACTTCTGCCAGATTGACGGTGCTGCTGGTGGCGACGCTGAGCAGTTGAGGGGTCAGCTTTTCCGCGCCCGGTTCGCCATTCAACACGGCGAGCAGCGCAGAAGCATCCAGCACGATCTTACTCACGTTTTACGGCCTCACGCCGTTCCGCGATCAGTTCGTCCACCAGCGACGCACCTGGTTTTACATGCTGCCGGACAAGGCGTTGCGCTCGTTCGATGCGCCGCTTCAAGGTCGAGATGCGCAATTCGTCGTCTTCAATCCGCAGCACGACTTCATCGCCAATGTTTATACCCAGCGCCTTACGAAAGGAGGCGGGAATAACGACGCGTCCATTCTCGTTGATCCGGGTTCGAGTTTCTTCCCGCATGGTCATATGTTTCAATTTATGACACTTAAACAACACGATGACATTATTGTAACATAATGACACTACACTGTACAGGTGACAGACTGTTAAATTCCAACTCATTTTTTGGGCCGCGCCGGCCTCGTCGGTGCTTCCTAAACCCAGGTTAGCGTCAAAGAACGAACCTGGGGCACCAGCAGCCTAATCCACTGTGTACCGGCCCCTTGCACAAAACGCAAGGAGCGGGGGACCCGGCACCCGCCTTTCAACAATACCGGGCTAGCCTTGGGTGGTGTAAGCTAACAGGGCTAGAAAGGGGTGTTCCGATGTTCGAGTTGGTATCCACCAGGCTGAAATGCGTTGGTTTGTCGATCGCTTGCATAACTGTAGCCGTATGCGTTCTGCGGCCGTCTCTTCTCGCCCAACCACATCCGGGATTGATCGCTAGCGCGCAACACCCATCTAGCTCCAGCATGACTGAGGCGGCGCCCTCCGATCAGGCTTGCCAGACACGAGTGAATGACACCCCAGAAAAACTTCTGGAGTGCATTCAACAGTCATCGCTCTGGAGTCACCTCGCCCACTTTCAGAAGATCTCCGACCAACATAAGGGATCGGATGGTCACGGTAACCGCGATACCGGCACAGCCGGTTACAAAGCGTCGGTGGACTACGTTGCCAAGCTGGTGCGGCAAGCAGGCTATCACGTGACCATCCAGCAATATCAATTCAACGCCTCCGAGGTCGCCGGAGTGCCGCAGTTCGGTACGCCAGACCAGAGTTATGCTCTGACGCGCGACTGGCTTGTCGCTCAGCGTTCCGGCGGTGGGACACTCACCGCCTCGATACAGCCGGCCAGCGGCTCAGGCGAGGGCTGTTTCCCCGGTGATTTTGCAAGATTCGCGCCTGGAAGTATTGCTCTGCTTGAGCGCGGGACATGCGCCTACGACGCGCAGGTGACGAACGCTGAAAAGGCGGGTGCAGCAGCAGTCATTCTCTATAGGTCTGGCAACGCTAGTCCGTTCCCAGCGCGGCTCACGCGTCCGGCGACGATTCCGGTCGTTAGTGTTTCGTACACAGTGGGCTCGGAGCTGCTTCGCCGATACACCACCGTGAGCCCGCCGACCGTGCATCTCGACATTCGCATGCGGCGCAGGTTGGTCGTGGACTACAACCTGATCGCCGAGTCACCCTTCGGAGATACCAACCACGTTGTCGTGGTGGATGCGCATCTTGACTCCATCTTCGGCGCGGGCATGCTGGATAACGCGTCTGGATCGACAACCATTCTTGAGATTGCCTTGAACATGGCTAAGACGGCGACCCACAATCAACTTCGCTACATATGGTTCGGTGGCGAGGAACTCGGGTTGCTCGGCTCCGCGTATTACACCACGAACTTGAGCAGCGCGGAGCGAAAGCGAATCGCCTTCGACATTGATATGGACGTCACGGCCACCCCGAACTTCGATATTTGGATTGCCGATCCCGCGTATGCATATAATGTCAGCCAGTTCCCCAAAAATGTAGTTCCCCAGTCAAAAATCGGCAATCAATTTTTCAGAGACTTTTTCAACTCCTTCGGAGTTGTGTCGCAATCTTCCACGTTTGGAAATAGCGGAACAGACTCGAACTCGTTCGCCCTGATCGGCATCCCGGACAGCGGCATTCTGACGCGGCAGGATTGCTGCAAGGCACAATCGGAAGTCGACATATGGGGTGGGTTCCTGGGAAACTACGAGGGCACAATACCAGGTTCCGATGGCGGATGCGCCGACTATCCTAACCGTTGGTGTGACAATCTTTCGAATAACGATCCGTTTGTATTGGGACTGGCATCGAAGGCTTCCGCGTACGTGACGCTCAAATTGGCCAACCATGTGTTTAAGGCAAACCAGCCATGAGGAGCTGGCGGTCATAGGTTCCGCTTAGATTTGACGGGGCACGCTAAGGTCTTAGAGGTTCCCAAAACGGAACTCTGGCAGACTCGTGTTCATTTGTCACATTCGTTTATCCGCCCGGTCCCGTAGGATCACTTCCGCAGGCAGCGTTTGGAGGGTGTTTCCAGTGGGTACTGGACGCCGCCTGCGAAGCGGTCGAGTGGCTTTTCAGCCACTAGGGTTCGAGTCCCTCGCCCTCCGTACGCTCGACCAAATCAATTTCCTTGCTATCGAGCTACGTCAGAGTTATTCTTGAATTGCTTCGCAGGCGGCGTTTCAGTGCCAATTCATGGCCCCGGATGAGTCCGGGGCTTTTGCTTTGTGTTCCAGAGCGGGGCACCTGGGTAGTTTAGAGTCTTAGGTGGGCCAGTCCCCTCCGGATTCGCATCAGGAGTTAAGCATCCGCTCGATGCGCGCATCCATCTCTTCCTCTTCGATGAATTCTTCCCGATCGGCCTGCGCGATTCCTTCCCGCACGGCGGCGCGAAAGCGAGCGTCCTGTTCAAGCAGGCGCAAGGCGGCATCCTTCACCAGCCGCTCGGTATCCGTACCGGCATGACTGGCGATTTGGGATAACTGCGCTTCCTGCTCGGGGGTGAAATGGACTTCCATGCCTGTCAGTGTAGGAGGGCGAGTCTATGCCGTCAACGGTCCGGCGGCCCAGAGCCTGCCCTGAGCGAAGCCGAAGGGTTCCAGCCCGGCTTTTGGGCGGTAACCTGGGAGTTGCGTTGGTGTGTTTAACTCAGGTTAGCGTCAAAACCCGACGCGAATCCGCGGCAGCCGGCCGGCCCCCAGACGCCGTTCACGATTTACATTGGTAGCAGATAAAGGAGATGATGCATAGCATGGGTGCGACATCGGCGTTACAGCGCATAACAAAATTAGAAGCCGCTCAGAGACAACTAGCGACAGCCACCGAACTGTACTTCCTTGGCCTGGACGAGATCGCTATCCACACTTTGGTGGCGGCGGCTTATAACATCGTTCGAGATCTATCAAAGCATCGGGGTTTGCCCGAAATGGCGGTGAAGGATTATTTGCCGACAACGGTCTCGGCCTCGCAGCGCAAACAGGTATCGGAGTGGTTAAATAGCTTTGAGAACTTTTTCAAACACGCGGATCGCGACCCAAGTGCCGCGATTGAGTTGAGGCCAGTCATTACCGAGACGATGCTTATCGATGCTTGGGCACAATATGAGAGGCTCGGTGGAACCCTCCCAGAGGTTGGGAAAGTGTTCAAGCTCTGGTCGGGGAATATCAAAGACAGCGCACCTCCGCTGGTCGAGCAAGTAGCCTCTGCACTCAAGAAACTCGGGAAAAAAGAGTTTTACCGCGTTGCTAGCGAGCTTATGTCTCCAACGACGCACTCGTAGGCCTTTTGCCACGCACATGTCACACCAGCGCCGCTTCCGCTTCGACCAAAAACTGGATCGTCGTAGCGGTGAGATGCAGCATGTAACTTGCAAAGTACATCGGCACTTCGGTAACGACTTGCCCTTGTCCGTGCGCAGCCAACTTATTACGAAGGGCGGGGATTCCCTCGAGGGTGGCGCGAAAACCGGAAAGGTGCGATTGAATCAAGTCAGGAACTAGCTTGTTCTGTAGACACGCATCGATAAGGCCTTTGGCCGTATCCGTCGGCTTGAATGTCCAGTTCCGCTTCGCACAGATTGCTTTCATTGTGCTTTCGAAAGCCTTCAGGCATTCACTTAGACACTCTTTTGTATTCCCCTTCCGATAGTGCTCGAATGCGTTCAAGAACTCTGCATTAGCCCCTTTGTACTCCTTGGCCGTCAGCAGGACAAGCGTAGGCTTGACCGCCTGCGCGTGAAGGAACTTCGAGTCAACTCGCACGATTTGGCCAGATTCGTACTGATAGCCTACGCCGTGCGACCGAAATCGCTCATTCAGTTCATCTATCGCCTCGTCCACACCGAGAGTTGAGCCCAAAGAATAGCGCTCATTGCTGTCGCGGAGGAGTTTGTCTATGTGCCGAAACGACACCTCAATCACGTCCAACGCCAATTGTGTGCTACACCTCCCCAGAAACAGCCTCAGTTTGTTCTCGGCGCTGCTGTAAGGTGTGTCGTCCAACGCGAAGCAGCCATATTGGCGGCAGAGATACTTGTGAATCGAACCATAAATTTCTGACGACCTGTTGGTGTATCGGTCATTCTCATGCCCGAGTGTATCTCCCCAAATGTGGATGACCTGAACCCTGAGTGCAGGCGGGATGAAGTCGTACGAAAACACGTCCGGCACGTCGCCGCGCACACGCTTCTCTCTAACCGAAAAAAGTTCGTACTTTGCCATCGATCGAAGACCTGTGTCCCAACTAATTATAGGGCACCAGGCGTCAAGCCACTTCCGCCCCGAAAGCCTGACCCCTCCGCCACGTCCTTGCGATGTGGGCTTTTTTGTTGTCTAATTTGCCGTCTGCCGCCGGTGAACGCGCAGCCTATCAGGGTAATTTTAATGCCCAAAATCGGTCGGAATGATCTTTGTCCTTGTGGCAGCGGCAAAAAATACAAACGTTGTCACGGTGGCACAGCAGGAACCGTACAACCGAGAGGAGGGACGGTGGTAGACCCTAAGGCTACAAGCACGACTATAACCTTCATGGGGCTCCCAGCTCAACCGCAACACTTGCATGTCATGAATGTATTCAAGAACGGCGACCCTCGAAACGCAATTCCGATTCAGGGGGCGGAGGGCGACTACAAGGTGACATTCGTTTTGTGGAGACCCGGATTCAACCTTCAGCCTGAAAACAATTGCTCTTTTGCCACGGGGCTTCGTGGGGATTCGCATCTCGCTATTACAAAACCTGCGTTTGTCCCGCCGGGGAATCCCGATGCAGATCAGATACGCATTTACGGGCGCACTGAGGACGGGGCCTTCCAGTTCGCGGGTTTTCCGAATGAACGTGGCTTCCTGGGGAAGATCGAATCCGCTTCCTTTAAGGCGAGAGATCGCGCTGATGCCGAAAAGAAGGCATACAGAGCCCTTGCATCTTCTCTGAGCAACTGGTCAATTCACCTAGATGTGCCATTAGAGGTGTACCAGATCGATACCGTGGAGATGATTACAGGCAACACGCAGATGAGCCTTACCACGCCGTATTGGGAAGCTCCATTTGCCGTAACGCCGACCGCTGAGATGAAACCAGAGTTCCGAGGTTACGCTAGCCTTTATCGGGAGGCGCTTGGCAGCAACAGCACTGTTTACAGATTTCTATGCTTCTACAAAATCACTGAAGGCATCCTGTCACGGAGGACTCGCCTTGCAGAGGAGGCGAGGAGTACAGGTCAGCCAGTTACACGCCATCACGAATACTTGCCGCAAAAACCGGAAGAGATTGCCGTTTGGCTGAACGCCATCTTTCCCATTCGGAGAACTTGGGATGCTATGGCTCTCGAATCCGTTGTGCCGCCAGAGGTGCGGGGTAGGAGGTTCGGATACGTTATCAGTAACATTCTTCAACCGTTGCGCGTTGACATTGCCCACGCTCTGTCCTCAAAGTCCCGTGAATTGACTATGTCAGTAGACGAACTCCTTCACATCGAGAAGATCAGTAAATGGCTGCTTCCTGCCAAGTGCATCGTGCGGCGAATGCTGAAGAATGAGTTCCCCGCTGAGTTCCTTTCATACCTGAGAGACGACGGCACGTTCGTGAAGTAAGCGCGAGCTATGATCCACCCAACCACTTCTTAGCACGCGCCGGGCTATCCCTCGCGGGCTTTAAGCAATCGGTGACATCGGGTCGGGCACCCCGGCGCATCACCGGTCCCCAGAAAACCACCTAGCCACGCTGCTCCATTTCTGGCATAATTACTCGTGCATCCATCCTGCACAAAATTTCAAACACAATTTAAGGTGAGGAAGCGATGTCGGCAAAGTACATCTTTGTGACCGGGGGAGTAGTGTCTTCGCTCGGGAAAGGGCTGGCGGCGGCCTCGATTGGCTGCCTGCTGGAGAGCCGTGGGCTGAAAGTCAACCTGATGAAGTTCGATCCTTACCTCAACGTGGACCCGGGCACTATGTCGCCCTTCCAGCACGGCGAGGTTTTCGTTACCGACGACGGCGCCGAGACCGACCTCGACCTCGGCCACTACGAACGCTTTACCCACGCCAAACTTTCTCGCGATAACAATTGGACTACCGGGCGCATTTACGAGCAGATTATTGCCAAGGAACGGCGGGGCGATTATCTCGGCAAGACCGTGCAGGTCATTCCGCACGTTACCAATGAAATCAAGGCAGCGATGAAGAAAGTCGCGCAGGATGTGGATATCGCGATCGTCGAGATCGGCGGCACGGTGGGCGACATCGAGTCGCTGCCCTTTATGGAAGCGATTCGCCAGATGCGTCAGGAACTGGGCCGCGAGCGGACTTTGTTTATGCACGTCACGCTGGTGCCCTTCATCGCTGCTGCCCAGGAGCTTAAGACCAAGCCTACGCAACATTCGGTGAAAGAGCTTTTGAGTATTGGAATTCAGCCTGACATTCTGCTCTGCCGTACCGACCGGTTTCTTTCCAAGGAAATCAAGTCGAAGATCGCGCTGTTCTGCAACGTGGAGGAAGAGGCGGTCATCACTGCCAAGGATGTTGCCTCCATCTACGAAGTGCCGGTGGTGTTTTCGCATGAAGGTGTGGACACGCTGGTGCTGCGGTATCTGCGCATCGAAGCCAAAGAGCGCGATTTGAAGAGTTGGGAAGAGCTTGTTCACCGCGTCTATAACCCGAAAGCCGAAGTCACGATCGGGATTGTCGGGAAATACGTGGAGTATGAAGATTCTTACAAGTCGCTGAAAGAGGCGCTGGTGCATGGGGCGCTGGCCCACAATCTGAAGCTGAATCTGAATTGGATTGAGGCGGAAGGGCTTGAAGCTGGGGATCGAACTAACGACGAGCAGCTTGCGGACTACGATGGGATTCTGGTTCCCGGCGGCTTTGGCAAGCGCGGCATCGAGGGCATGCTGATCGCGATTCGCTATGCGCGGGAGAAGAAGGTTCCGTACTTCGGGATTTGTTTGGGGATGCAGACGGCATGCGTCGAGTTCGCTCGCAACGTATGCGGCCTCGCGGATGCCAATTCGAGCGAGTTCGATCCCGCAACTCCGCATCGAGTGATTTACAAGCTGCGTGAATTGCGCGGGGTGGAGGAACTCGGCGGCACTATGCGGCTGGGCGCATGGACCTGCAAAATCGAGCCTGGAACTTTGGCCCATAAAATCTACGGCCAGCTTGAGATCAGCGAACGCCACCGACATCGTTACGAATTCAATCGCGAGTACGAAGAAACACTGACGGCGGGCGGACTGCGACTTTCTGGCTCGACACCCGATGGGACCTATGTGGAGATGATCGAACTTCCGGACCATCCGCATTTCATCGGGTGCCAGTTCCATCCCGAGTTCAAGTCGAAGCCGCTGGAGCCGCATCCTCTGTTCAAGACTTTCGTGGGAGCGGCTTACGAGCACGGGTTAAAGCGGCGAGCCGAGAAAGCGGCAGCCGAGGTGGAGATGTTCCACCGGCCTGAGAAAGTGGGCAAACGCTAAGAAAAGTCGCTACACACCGAGGCCACAAAGTTACACAAAAAAAGAACTTTGTGATCGGGAGCTTGTCTTGAACCTATGAGTGTTTCTTTCCAGGTCGAGGGCGTCCGTATCGGCTCCGGCAATTTGTTCCTCATTGCCGGCCCGTGCGTCATCGAGAGCGAGAAGCACGCCCTGTTCATGGCAGAAGTTATCAAAGGCGTCACCCGAGCCCTCAACCTTCCGTTCATTTTTAAGGCTTCTTACGACAAGGCCAACCGCACTTCGATGCGCAGCTTTCGCGGACCGGGACTGGCGGAGGGACTGCGCATCCTCAAGAAGGTCAAAGATGAAGTACACGTGCCGGTGCTGACAGACGTGCACGAAACGGCGGACGTCGCCAAGGTTGCGGAAGTCGCGGATGTGCTCCAGATTCCGGCATTCCTCTGCCGCCAGACCGATCTCATCGTTGCCGCAGCCATGAGCGAGCGCGCGGTGAATATTAAGAAAGGCCAGTTCGTCTCGCCGTGGGACATGAAGCACGCCGTGGAAAAGTGCCGTACCGCTGGCAACGATCGGATATTTCTCACCGAGCGCGGATCCAGCTTCGGCTACAACAATCTGGTTGTGGACATGCGATCACTCGCCATCATGCGCAAGTTCGCGCCCGTAGTTTTTGACGCGACCCATTCGGTGCAGTTGCCCTCGGCCTCCCACGGAGACGAAGATGGGGCGGCAACGAGCGCCGGTCAGCCAGAGTTTATTCCAGTGCTGGCGCGTGCGGCCGTCGGAGCGGGAGTGGATGGCGTGTTCCTGGAAGTCCACGACAACCCCAAAGAAGCCAAGTCCGACGGGGCAAACGCTCTGGAGTCGACAAAGTTGAGGGGATTATTAAGAGAGTTGCTGGCGGTGCATGGGGCGCTTCAAAGCGCCCGTTCCACTCCCTAGGCAACCGCCGTGTATCCCAGTTGAAAACGGCCGTGACCGTCGCGCACGAAATGAGCCTCGGGATTGGAAAGGCTCGGCCACCCGCCAGCCACTATGCTTTCAGCCGTTCATCCAATCGTAGTCGCACACCTTGGAAATAAGCGCACCTGTGCTGAATTGAACAGTCTTGAGAATAGTTCCGGGACTAGAGTGGCAGTGATCGTGACGAGAGGCGGCGCTGTGACTGCAACCGAAGGACAAATCGCGCATAGAGTTCTGCCGGTGGATGACGACTTAATCAGAGGGCCGTTTGGTGTTCCCGAAGATGTGATTGAGATCACATACGCTTGTGACCCTTGACGCTGCGAGCCTCGAAAGCTGCCCCGATAATAGCCCTAGAAGCGCCACATAATTGAGGCGAGTACCCCATAATTTCAACCGCCCAGGAGGCGATCAGATGGATACGCGGCATCGGGTGTCCCTGCTTTTTGCTTTCATCCTGACAGTGGTATTGCTGACCGGAAGCAGTTACGCTATTCCGGCTTTCTCCCGCCAGTACGGCACATCGTGCAGCACCTGTCACGTGGACTTTCCCAAGCTCAACGATTTTGGCAAGGCGTTCAAAGACGCCGGATTCAAGTTTCCTAAGGATGATGAGACTTTTATTAAGGTTCCTCCTGTGATGCTGGGGGCGCCGGCCCAGAAGGAGCTGTGGCCCCATACCATATTTCCCGGGGTCATTCCTGGCCTGCCGCCGATCTCTCTGCGTTTTAATCAGTTTTTCCAGGTAACGAGCAATAATCGCAACAACTTTAACGCGCAACTCCCGGCGGGTACGGTAGGGTCTTTCATCCCGCGTACGGACTTTCAGCCGGGCTTGTTCAGCATCTTCACCGGGGGGAATTTCGGCAGCGATATCGCTTTCTGGGTGGATGACGATATTAGCGTCTCGGGCGCGAATGCTAACGGAGGTTTGGGTGACGCCTACTTGAGGTTCGTGAACGTGGGACGTTTTCTCAAAATGCCGACCGACTCGCTGACCCTGAAAGTTGGGCAGTTCGAACTCGATCTGCCCTTCACGCAGGCTCGCGGCTACGATATCAGTCCTTATGACATCTACACGCAGGCCAACATCGGCGCCGTGAACCCCGCGTATCCCCAGCAATTTGTCAGCAACAGTTTTACTCTGGCCGGTCCGGGACGGGGCGTGGAACTGAGCGGAGGCCACCACTACGGGGGCTACCGCTATGCCATCGCGATCGTGGACCAGAACACCAGTGGGTCGCCGCCTACCAACTACCCAAACGTTCCATCGGGAACGGGAGGCAATAGCGGAGGTGTCGGTTTCTTCTCGGATTCGAACTTCAAGGATTTGTACGGACGCCTGGCTTATCGCTTCAACCTTGAGCGCGACCCAGCCAGCCGTCATGAGGTGCAAGCTGCAGGAGCTACCGGGCCCCGCGATCATACCTACTTGACCCTGGGTACCTACTATCTCTACGGGCGCTCGGTGCAGCGGACCTCGGGCTTCTTGCCCAATGGCACCACTGCCACGGTTCTCACTGCCCGCGAGCCTTTCTATCGTCTCGGAGGCGACTTCGACTTCAACTACCGCAGCCTGGACATCTACGGTCTCTACATGTACGGGCACGATAACGACGTGCTGCCCTTCATTCCCGCCGGTCTGACGGGCCCCACGGGATTCATCTCAGGAAACCCGGCCACTTTCTCGGGCGGTTTCATCCAGGCGGACTACCTTGTGTATCCGTGGATGATGACCATCTTGCGCTGGGATCGAGTGGGCTCGACTGCAGATCAACTCAACGGATTCCTGGCAGGCTCCTCGGGAGCACCTTCCACGCCTTTCTTCTCGCCATTCAGTTCGGTCCGGAACCGGTTTACTCCGGGCGTACAGTTCCTTATTCACGCCAATATCAAGGCATCGTTTGAATACCAGGTCCGGCCCAAGCAGGTGGTCTACGCCCCCGGGACCACCGTACAACTGGTCAGCCCGTTCCGTACGAACACGGCTACCGCAGCACTGGAATTCGTGTACTGAATTGGGGAGGAGCGCCTCCCTACTATTCTTTGAAACGAGGAGAAAAATAATGAAACGCAGTCTGGTCTTGGCAGTACTGGTGATGACAGCATTTGTGACTTCGCAAGCCGGCACGATCAGCGGGAAAGTGTCAGGCGTGGCGGGCGAATCGGCGGTTTACGTCGATACGATTCAGGGCAAAACTTTTCCTGCTCCCAGCCAACAGCCCGTGATCGATCAGAAGGGTTTGATGTTTGCGCCGCATATCGTGGTGGTGCAGCAAGGCACGACTGTGGAATTTCTGAACAGCGATAGTGTTGCCCACAACGTGTTTTGGATTTCGATCGGTGGCAACAAGAAACTCGGCCACAACCTGGGCACTTGGCCGAAGGGCGAAAAACGTCCGTTCAAGTTTGACAATCCTGGCGCAGTGCCGCTGTTGTGTAATGTGCACCCGGAGATGTCAGGCTATGTCGTCGTAGCGCCGACCCCGTACTCCGCTCTGACCGACAAATCGGGCGAATACAAAATCGAGAACGTTCCCGACGGCAGCTACACCGTAACCGCTTGGCACGAAGGCGCCAAGAACCAGTCCAAGCCAGTGACTGTGGCGGGCGACAGCAAAGCGGACTTCACCCTCAGCAAGTAAGGAAACAATAATAAGGAGCGGGCGGTCACGTCCGCTCTCCGCCTCTGCGGAGTAGAATGCTTTCCAATAAACGAACACACTGGGAAATGCCATCTTGCTGAAACGGTACAAAGACAAAAAGGTAGATCGGGATTGGTTGAACACTAACTTTCCCTGCATGATGGCTTGTCCTGCGCACACCAACGCGGGGCGTTATGTAGCGCTCATTGCGGAAGGGCGCTTTGAGGAAGCTTACAAGTTTGCCCGCGATCCCAACCCGCTGGCGAGCATCTGCGGCCGGGTTTGTGCTCATCCCTGTGAAACTGCCTGTCGTCGTGGAGATATCGATCGCCCCATCGCAATACGGGCTCTCAAGCGTTTTCTGACCGAGCGGCACGGTCCTGAATCCAAGCATCCTGTCGACATCAATGCGGGACGGGGTCAGAACAAGCTGCCGTTCAAAGTGGCCGTGGTCGGCGGCGGACCAGTCGGACTATCGGCGGCGCATGACTTAGCGCTCATGGGCTATTCGGTCACGATTTTTGAAGCTGCTCCTGTCGCCGGGGGGATGCTTTACCTCGGCATTCCCGAATACCGCTTGCCTCGTGACGTGGTGGAAGCGCAAGTGCGAGAAATTCTTGCGACCGGCGACATTACTCTTAAGCTTAATCAGGCAGCCGGACGCGACTTCATGATTTCCGACCTGCGTCACCAGGGCTTCGATGCGGTGCTGATCGCCGTGGGCGCGCACCGCAGCCGCGATCTCACCATCCCCGGAGTTGACCTGGACGGCGTTTACAAGGGCATCGATTTCCTGCTCAACGTGAATCTCGGCTATAAGTTCACCATCGGCAAAAAGGTCATTGTGATCGGCGGCGGAAACGTGGCCATGGACGTGGCGCGTTCGGCGGCTCGCGAAGTCGTCCGGCAGCACGTCTCGGGAGTAGAAGACCTCGAGCCTTCGCTCGAGAATGTAACCGCCGTGGCCACGAAAGAGATGGTGGACGTGTCGCTGTCCGCCCTTCGCTTGGGCGCACAGGAAGTGCATCTCGTGTGCCTGGAAAAACGCGAAGACATGCCGGCGGCGCTGGAAGAGATTGAGGAGGCCGAAACGGAAGGCATCGTCATGCATCCCGGCCTGGGCCCCAAGCGGATGATCGGCAAAGATGGCAAAGTTGTGGCGCTCGAGACGCTGAAGACGAAGTGGGTCTTCGATCAGAACAAGCGTTTCAATCCGGCGTTCTACGAGGGCAGTGAAACGCAACTGGAGTGCGACACCATTATTATGGCGGTCGGCCAGGCGCCCAAGCTGGAGTTTCTCACACCCGAAGACAGCGTGGAACTGTCTCCGCGCGGGCTGATCGCGGTGAACCCGCAAACCCTGATGACCTCGGCGAACGGAATTTTTGCCGGGGGCGACTGCGTCTTCGGCCCGCGTTTGATCATCGATAGCGTGGCTGACGGCAAGCGCGCCGCGGTCGGTATTGATGAGTTCCTGCGTGGTCAGAAACACCCCGAACCCATTGTCGAAGTCGAGGTCTCTAAGCGCCACAGCATGCCGCTGGAGTTGTTGGACTTGACCCGCCCGCCCATTCCAATGCTGCCGCTGGAGCGCCGTACCGGAGTGACCGAAGTCGAGGTCGGCTACGACGCTGCGTCCGCGATGGAAGAAGCCCAGCGCTGCCTGCACTGCTGGGTAAACACAGTCTTCGAGGGCACTCCGGAAGATGGGAGCATGTGCATCCTGTGCGGCGGTTGCGTGGATGTGTGTCCGGAAAACTGCCTGCAACTGGTATCACTGGATCGCATACAGTTCGAGCCGGCAGCCGTGCAGCAGATCCAGGAACATCAAGAACTGTTTGGCGTGGAACTGGACGAAGTTGCGGCCGATGAACTCGGTATCGTGACCGGTTCAGCGATGCTGAAAGACGAGACTCGCTGTATTCGCTGCGGGCTCTGCGCCATGCGCTGTCCAGTCGGCACCATCACCATGGAGTCCTACAACCTGGTTTCCGCCGAGCCGACCGGATTGATTTCGATTGAAGCCATCGATGGACCACTCAGACTCAAAGCGCCAGTCATGGCTGGAGGTCCGAAGTAACCAATGTCCGACGAAAAACAAATCGCGTCGGCGGAAATAAGCAAAGAGTTCGACCGCCGCGCCTTTTTCGTGAAGCTGGGATTGGGATCGCTGAGTATCGCCGCTGCCGGCACGGCGGCGTTTGCGTACCAGTTTCTTTCGCCGAATGTTTTGTTCGAGCCCTCTCCGATCGTCAATGCAGGCAGGCCGGAAAGCTATGCGGTGGATTCGGTGACGCTTGATGTGAACTCAGGAATTTATCTCATCCATGCCCAGGAAGGTTTTTTTGCACTGAGTGCCGTCTGTACCCACCTCGGCTGCCTGACCGCATGGAAGCCTGAGTTGGGGATCATCGCTTGCCCTTGCCATGGCAGCAAGTTCAAGCGCGACGGGGAAAAAATCGAAGGCCCGGCCCCCAAGCCGCTGCCCTGGCTGCAGACCTGGGTCAGCGACGAGGGTGATCTGATGGTGGACCGTTCCATCAACATTCGTTCCATGCAGTTTGTGAGGGTGTGAGCGTGGCGAAAACATTCGCGAACTACTTCGAGGAGTTGCGCGGCACGCGGGTTTGGCGTTCGGTTTTCCGCAGCGGGACCGGATCCAGCACTCTGCACCGGGCGCTCGCTGTGCAGCAGAACATATTCCTGCACCTTTTCACCACCAAGGCGCGGACCCGCATGCTCAGCTTCAGCGCCACTTGGTATCTGGGCACTCTGACCTTCGGAACCTTTCTCATATTAGTAGCCACTGGCATTCCCCTGATGTTCTATTACCATCCTTCGGTGCCGCAGGCGTATGCCGACACTAAGGATCTGCAGTTTGTGGTTTCCTCTGGTTTATTTCTACGTAACCTGCATCGCTGGTCCGCGCATGCCATGGTCTTCCTGGTGTTCGCGCACATGTTCAAGGTGTTTTACCGCGGTGCCTACCGTCGGCCGCGCGAGTTCAATTGGGTCATTGGAGTCATCCTGCTGTTGATCACGCTGCTGCTCAGTTACACGGGCTACCTGCTGCCTTGGGACCAACTGGCTTTTTGGGCGATCACGGTAGGTTCTAATATCGCTTCCGCTGTGCCGGTTTTGGGCAGCAAGATTCACTTCCTCATGCTCGGCGGAACCATGGTGAACGCGAACGCTTTGTTGCGCTTTTACGTGCTGCACTGCATGATTCTGCCGCTGGTTGCGATGCTTTTTGTTGCAGTGCATTTCTGGCGCATTCGCAAAGATGGCGGCCTCTACTCGCACCAGAGTGAGCCCAAGACCGTCGCGGCTCAATCGGTTCGGGCGGCAGCGAAGGGGGCGCAATAGCCAATGACCGATCCGAAAGATTTCATCGCTGGCATGGACTCGAACGCCCGCAAGTCGCCGACGCGGGTTGTCTTCGTCACCCGGCGAACCTCGGCGCAAGTCAAGGTTAAGGACGAAGATGAGGTGCAGACATATCCGGAGGTTCTCTTCCGCGCCATCGTCGCCATCGAGGTGCTTACAATCGCGTTAGTGGGCGTGGCTCTTCTGTTCAACGCACCCCTTGAGGGCATTGCCGATCCCTCGCATACGCCCAACCCTGCCAAGGCGCCCTGGTACTTCCTCGGATTGCAGGAAATGCTGCACTACTTTCCGCCGGTGGTGGCGGGTGTGCTGGTTCCGACTCTGGTCGTGATCGCGCTTATTGTGATTCCGTATTTCAACATCAACATCGAGGCCGAAGGCGTGTTCCTGAAGGATCGCAAGCGGCGTATCCTTATTTTCTACCTGGCTGCTGCTGCGCTCTCTCTGTTCTTGTTGTGGTTTGATGTGTACGTGGCGCTGGCGCCAACACTGATCGTCGCCGGGTTCATGGCGATGGCGGCGCAAAGTTCTCCGCAGTCGAGTTCGGCTTTCCGGCGTTATCTGGCTGCCAAACCACTTTCATTCTGGATCATGACCTGGTTTCTGTTCGAACTGGCCGTGCTCACGGCGGTTGGCACTTTCTTTCGCGGCCCGGGTTGGTCCTGGGTGTTGCCTTGGAGAAGCTAATTGCGATCATCGAAGAACGCGGTGTCTTCCATGTGGCAAACATTGTTCGGCCATCCGGTTCGCGCTTTTGGCGTGGTCAGCCTGCTGTTGTTAATTTCGCTGGCCATCGCACCTGCGAAGAACCACTTCAGTGAATGGCGCCACTACCAGAAACAGTATCTGGCGCTGGTTCGGACCAGGGAAGACGCGGTCACACTGCGGCGCCACTTCCACGCCGGATTTCAGCAGATCTGGCTTCCGGGTCTCGGAGTCGTAGATCGCTGCACCACCTGCCACGTCGGATTGAAAGAACCCAGCCTTGCCGATGTCAGCACCCAGCCGTTCCGCCGGCATCCGGTGATTCCTCACACGTTTGACCAGTTCGGCTGCGTGATGTGTCACCGTGGGCAAGGCCCTGCGACCACCGTCGAGGAAGCGCATCGCAGCACGCTGGCCTGGGAGCAGCCACTTTTGCCGGCGCGGTATGTGCAATCTTCCTGCGGGCAATGCCATCTCGCTACTTTAATCGGCACGCCGCAACTAAACTTAGGCCGCAATCTGCTGGGGCGATATGGCTGCGTGCATTGTCACACCATCAAACTACCCGACGGCAGCGCGATCAAGCCGACCGATGATCCGCCTTCGCTCGAGCACATCGCCGACAAGAGCACGCGCGAATGGATTTATGCCTGGTTGAAGGACCCTCAGGCCTACGCCGTCAGCGCAACCATGCCGAATTTCAAATTGAGCGATCCGGACGCGCGTGATATTTCGGCTTTCTTGATCGCTGGCAGCACACCCATCCCTGGAGACACGGCGCCCGTCACGCCAGCTGGTAAAGATAAAGACCAGAAGGCGCCTGATCCGACGGCCGCAGCCAGCTTATATGGAGAATCATTCTGCGCCTCCTGCCATGCCGTGCAGGACGCCGCCGGGAATGTGGTCGGCGGTGATGTCGGCCCGGAACTAACCCGGATCGGCAATAAGGTGAACCCGGAATGGTTGCGGGCATGGTTGCGCAACCCGCGTGTATACGATCCGCAAACAGCCATGCCGCACTACCGTTTCAACGATCAGCAGGTTTCCCTGCTGACTGGCTTCCTCGGAAACAAGGCTGATGCCGATCTGCTGGCCAATGTGCACCTCGACGCTCCCACGCCGGAGCAGATTGCGCACGGCAAGCTTCTCGTGACTGAGTACGGCTGCGCCTCCTGCCACGAGATCAGCGGCATCAAGAAATCGGAAAACTTCGCGCCGGAATTGACCCGCATCGGGAGCAAACCGATCACGCAGATTATTTTCTTGCCGGGCATGCCGCACACTGTACCGGATTACATCTCGGCCAAGATCCGGCAACCGCGTTCGTTTGGATCGGCGCTGAAGATGCCGCAGTACAGCTTCGCACCCGCACAAATCGATGCTCTGACGACCGCGCTGCTCTCGCTCACGGACCGGGCACATGACTTGCCGCTGGCACTGACCGTGCCGGCGCCACCGCCTTCGAACTACCAGCCCGCAGGCAAGGCCGGACAGCTCATGGCGGACATGGCCTGCTTCACCTGCCACGCCATTAATGGCCGCGGCGGCGACATGGCTCCTGACCTGACATGGGAGGGCAGTTCGGTGCAGCGGCAGTGGTTGCAGGCGTTCTTGAAAAACCCCGGCACACTGCGCCCGGCGCTGATCCGCCGCATGCCGAGGTTCAATCTCTCGGACAGCGAGATCACGGAACTCACCGACTACATGATGACCGTTTATCAGACTCCGGCATTCGACCGCGACTCGATGCCAGCCAGCGGGTATCCGCCTGCGCAGGTGGAGCAGGGGAAACAGCTTTTCTATTCCAAGTATGCCTGCCAGTCTTGTCACATCATTGATACCAAGTCCGACAAGGGCTACATCGGACCCACGCTCACGCAAGTGGGCTCGCGCCTGAACGCTGCCTGGATTTACCACTGGCTGAAAGACCCGCAGGCCATGCGGCCCGGCACCAGCGAACCGAACCGCAACATGAACGACGAAGATGCCCGCGCGCTGACCGCATTCCTGATGACGCTCAAGAGCTCCAGCAAACTGGAGGCGAAGAAATGAAGAGACATTTGCGGACACTCTTCGTTGTCTCCCTCATTCTTGTAAGTGCGGGATGCGCCCGCAAGCATGGGCCAGCCTCTGCCCTGAAGCCCACGGCGTTTGGCGCCGCACTGGTTGAGTCAAGTGGGGGCAAGCAGATTGGCGCAACCGGCATGGTCCTCGCTCAGCCGCTGGTCGTGCAGGTCAACGATGAACAAGGAACGGCCGTCACCGGAGCGCTGGTCGAATTCAGCGGGCCTGCTGGCGTCAGCTTTGATCCTCCGACCGGCTTAACCGATTCCAGCGGGCAGCTCAGTACGAACGTCGCCGTGGGCGGCATGGCTGGCCGATATCAGCTCACGGCGCATACACCTACCAAAGCTCAGAAATCGGTCGTGCTGAAGATTGAAGAAATTGCGCTGGGATATCAGCAGCAGGTGGGATACCGGCTCGACGACAAATACTGCGCCCGCTGTCACAATCCGGAGTCCACGCCGGAGCGTGTTTCCAATTACGATAATCTTGAGGTCAAGCCGCACCCATTCACCGAGGGCGACACCCTAAACAAAATGAGCGATGCCGAACTGACCGCCATCATCAGTCACGGCGGACCGGCACTCAACAAGTCTGCATTGATGCCGCCTTACGGCTATACTCTCAGCAAGACAGAGATCGACGCGCTGATGTCTTACATCCGCCTGATCTCCGATCCTCCCTATCATGTTTCCGGAACGGTCTATGCAGAAAAATAGGGCTCGTTTCCTGAGCCTCTTCCTGTTGTTTGCCAGCGCCTCGCTGGCTCAAGTTGTATCGCCAGTCGAAATCAAAGATCCCGCACTGCGCGCCCTGCAGCTGCAATACATGGATGACTTGAGGCTCGCGGGCCAGGACATTCTGGCAACTCAGTTCGATTATCCGTTCTACCTCAGCCGCAAACTCGACCTCGACCAGGCACAGCAACTACACGCGGATCAGCATTCCATCCGCTTCGACATCTATAACGGCAAGACTGTGCTCGCGATTACGGGCAACTACTATGCTGCTTACTCTGCGGAAAAGATCAATCCCGACGAGCGGGCCCGGAAAACTTTTCTCAACGTTGTGATGCCGGTCTTGAAAGCCGCAGTTCCGCGCTTTCAGAGCAACCAGCATGTTCAAGGGTACGCGGTGGAGATTTCGCATCACATCATGGGAAAGGTGATGGGAGTCTCCATGGAGCGTCCGGAAAACCTGATGGTATTTCTGCCGCAGAGCGCTGCTCTAAGGCTGCTCGCTTCCAAGGATAAAGACGAGGACACGCGTCAGGCAGCACTGATGCAAGGGCAGACCTTCCTGAACGCTCAACCCATTACTATCTGGCTCAACGGAGCAGGACCCCAGTTGGCCGCGAATGCTCCCGCGGCCGACAATTCCACCGACGGGCAATCTGGTCCAACCGGTCCATCCCAATCGGGAGCCGAAATCGCTCCCGGCGGAAACAGTGGGGCACCACTGCCAGGCACTGCGGCGACTTCTCCGAGCTTGTCGAGGCCAAAGGAGCCACCAGCGCCTCCAGTGCGCGACACCTCGCCAGGGGCGTTGTCTTCATTGCAAGGCTCCAACCAGCAACTGGTCGATCAGATCGTGAAAGAGCTGGATCCTCAGGCCCACTTCGTTTCCTACGCACCGCCGAAATTCGTGGCCTTCCGTCAGGGAATCTATCTTGAGCTCTCGCTGAATTCCACTTTGCCGGGGTCTGCCGCGGGATCGCGGTACAAGCTGGCAGCCGTGGCTTTCGATGATCACGTTGCCCACCTTATCCGTCCGCTGCTGGGTTATTTCAAGGATGAGCAAAACAAGGATGAGCAAAAGTTTGACGGGATCGGCTTCAGCACGACCGTCCATGTTGCCGGCAAGTCAGCCGCTGGCGCATCCGAAGCCGTGGAATTCTTCTTTCCGCTTTCATCTCTGCGCTGCTACGAGAAGTACGATTGCACCGGCCAGCAACTCCTGGACGCTGGAACCGTACTAATCAATGGCGAACGCGTGGCCCTCGATCTGCAAATTGCCGAGGGCGGCTCCAGCCACTGAGATGCTTACGTTGGCGCTTGTCATAACTTGTGCAACAGGCGTGCATACTGAACCATGTTGACCTCCTGCATATTTGTTGAGCCAAGCCTGACAGACTTGTCACACCGGCTAATGTCAGACGGGTTAATTTTGCTGCCCCTCTGGCGATGGAGGACGGGCGCCGGCTGCGGCCGGACCTCCCACTCGCCTTCGACCACGTAGCCGCGCTTGTCGTAGGAATGGCCAGTGAGCAGGCCGAGTACGAACCATCCCAGCACGAGGGCCCCAATGGCGAAGATGCTGTCGCCGATCATTCGCATCCAGCGCAGTTGGTTCATGCCGCTGGAGTGGAGAAAATTCCGCAGAGCTGGTCGTGTTCAGTCAGTGTACGTGCTCCATCGCGATGGCGCGCGGAAACAGGATGTTGTTTTCCAGATGGATGTGCTGGTGCAGGTCAGCTTCAAAATCCGCCAAAGCTTGGTAAAGGGTCTGGTAGCTAACGCAGGCATCGGGCGGCGGGGCGTAACCGCTACTGGCCAGGCGCATGGCACGCAATGCGTTGCCTGCGGAGTCGTGCTCGTGTTCCATCATGGAGATTGGGTTTACTACACTGCCGAACGGGGGCGGCAAAACAGGCTCCCGCTGAATGACAGCTTCCTCTAATCGCAACACGTAGGGAAAGAGCACCATCTCTTCTTTCATCATGTGCATGGTCAGTTCCTGGGCCAAACCGCGAAAGCTGGCTCGAACCTGCAGCAGTTCGGGATGGTTCTTGCCGTGGACGGAACAGACCTTGTCGAACAGAGGACCGAGGCGGGCGATCTCCGTGCGTGTGTAGGTGTGATGGGCGTTGCTAATGTGCGCAATCAGGTCAGGCAGAGGTTCCCTTTGCCAGTCCCGGTCCTTCTGGGCTGCTCGGGTTGCTTGTTTGGCCGTCTCCAGCGAATCCAGCACCTGGTCCATCGGGAGGTTGGCCGCGCGGCAGGCTTGCTCCAAGGACTTATTTCCGCCGCAGCAATAGTCGATGCCCAACTTTTCAAAAACCCGGGTTGCAGCAGGGTTTTCCAGGGCTAGTTCGCGGACGGTTTTCTCAGTGGTCACGGTCATGACATCCTCCTGGTGGCAGCAGAGCGGTTGCAAGAAAGGCAAAGGGCGTTTGGAAATTGATCATTGGAACATCGTCTAGTGAGGCAAATCGGCAGACGCCGCTTTTTTCACTTTTTCCGCTTCTATCCGGCGGATGGTTGTCCGGAGCCAGGCGCCGAGCGCTTCCTCAAGCTCCAACTGTGTCCCGGTCCGGTACAAAGACGCGATCGTCTCTCCGGTCGGGGACAACGGGATATGAATGCAAGGAGTTTGTTCGGTGCGCGCGTTCTCTGGCACAAATTGCATCAGAAGGCATTCGCTGCAGGGTTCGCGGTCCTTGGAGCTAAAGTTCATGCACGTGGGAGAATCCTCGAAAATAAACCGTGGCCGCCAGGCCTCACGCGGCAGGCGCCCGTAACCGCCTTGCTCCAGAAACTCTAGTTCGAACTTCAGTACGTCCAGCAGGTTGCGACCATCCTTTGGCATAAGCTCACCCTAACCCGTAGTTTGAACCCACAGCCCAAGGCGATGCCGTGACCGGCATCACAGTGTGCCGTGAGGTTCATCACGCGGCTTATTCCCAGGCGTGAATGCAAGAGGCCTGCCGAGACCCCTGACTTCAACCTTGATCATTGATTCATTACTATTAGAGCCAACCTGAACAAGTTGGTCGACGCGCCCCCGTCCTGGCCCTCTGGTCTTCCGTACATTATGGTTACAAACACGTGTGACCGGGGTCACAGAAATTCCGCGCTCAAGGAGTTTAAGATTGCGATGTTATAGCCCTACACGGCTGTCTCTCTTCAATGTTTGAAAGTGTGCAATGTTGAGCAGTAGGGGCATTGTGAATCGTTCTACAATCATCCACGTTTCGCGGAAATATCGGAGGAAATAATCAATGACAACCGCTGAACTCGAACTGACGGCTACGAGGGCCACAACTCCAAGCGCCAGCGCTACTATGAAAGCTCTGGTCTATCACGGTCCAGGCAAGCGTGCATGGGAGAACAGGCCGCGCCCTGCCATTCAGGATCCGGGCGATGCCATCGTGCGGATTACCACTTCGACGATTTGCGGAACCGATCTGCACATTTTGAAGGGAGATCTCGCGTCCGTGACCGACGGACGCATTCTCGGCCACGAGGGCATTGCTGTAGTCGAGCAAGTCGGAACTGGCGTTTCGGAGTTTCACGTTGGAGAGAAGGTCATTGTCTCGTGCGTCACTGCCTGCCTGAAGTGCGACTTCTGCAGAAGAGGCATGTATTCCCATTGCCGACATGGCGGCTGGATTTTGGGCAACACCATCGACGGAACTCAGGCCGAATACGTACGCATTCCCCAAGCCGACGGAAGCCTCTACAGCTTCCCGCCCGGAGGCGATGAAGAAGCCCTGGTGATGCTTAGCGACATTTTGCCGACCGGCTTTGAGTGCGGCGTCCTGAACGGGCAAGTGAAGCCGGGGGACACAGTTGCCATCGTGGGTGCGGGACCTGTCGGGCTGGCCGTTCTGCTTACGGCGCAATTCTATTCACCGGCGGCGATCTTCATGATTGACCTGGACGACAAGCGTCTGGCGGTCGCCGAAAAGTTCGGCGCAACCACTTTGATCAATAGCACCGATGGACAGGCCGCCCGTCACGTGATGGAGCTGACGGAGGGGGCCGGCGTCGACGTGGCCATCGAGGCAGTCGGGATTCCTGCTACTTTCGATATCTGCCAGGCCATGGTCGCGGCCGGCGGACGTATCGCGAACGTGGGCGTCCACGGCAAGCCGGTGGAACTGCACATGGAGAACCTCTGGGACCGCAACATTTCGCTCACCACACGGCTGGTGGACACGGTGACCACACCGATGCTGCTGAAGGTCGTGCGCTCGGGCAAGCTGCAGCCGAGCCAGCTCGTGACTCATCGCTTCGCGATGAACGACATCATGAAGGCGTACGACACATTTGGAAACGCGGCGAAAGAGGGCGCTCTCAAGGTGGTTCTCAGGAATGGCGGGCCTCGTTGATGAGAACGTCGTCTCGGTTGCTTTCCCCAAATTTCAAAACGGGAATTGACATTCGGAATGTTGTTCCTTGGTGGCAGGTTTCGCTTGTGGCCGAGTGCCTGATGCCACAGGATTAGATTCGAACCTAATGAGCCACGAAATTCGCGCCATTTCCCCAAGTGGGTGTCGGACGCGGCCACCGTGGTTCATTATTATGAGGCGCTGCTCGCGACCTTCTCGATCCTGCTGTGGCACTTCTACATGGTGATCTTCGACCCGCTCGTCTACCCCATGGATACGGCTCAATGACAAAGTCCCCGGCTGATCACTACCGCCATTCCCGCCCGGAGTATCTGCGCGCCCCTGGAACGGGCTCACCTCCCGTCCGCGAAAACTTGGAAGGGACGGGGCCGGTAGGGGTCACCGGCCCTTGTCGAGCGGATTTCTCTACGCGGTGATCAGGGATTCCAAGGCCACGCGGTTGGGGATCACCAGGGTGCAGCCGTTCTGCTGGATAAGACGCTGCTTCTTGAAGCCCGCGAAAAGGCGGCTCACGGTCTCGCGTGAGGTGCCGATCATCTGCCCGATCTCTTCGTGAGTGAGAGCCAGCTTCATTTGGCTGGGGTTTCTGGCTTCAGTGTTCTGGTCGAGCCATCCCACCAGCAGTCGAGCAAGCTTTTCGCTGGCGGAGTCGGAAAGGATCAGGTCGCGGATTTCGCGGCAAGTGCCGGCGTAGTCCTGGCTGATGTGCTGGGTCACCCACAGGGCAAGCTCGCCGTGAAGGCGCATGAGGCGCAGCAAATCGCATTGTCGCAGGAAGCTGACCTCGCTTGGCTCCTGGGTCTCGGCCGTAGCTTCATACTGGCGTCCGGAAACTACAGCGGCGACGCCCAATGGGCAACCGGCCTCGACAATTCGCAGAATCAGCGTTCTGCCATCGCTGCCACAAATGGAAAGCTTCACCCGGCCTCGACGCACGATGAACACTCCCCGCGGAGCCTGCCCCTCCGCGAACAAAACTGCTCCCGTGGGATAGGTCGTGGTGAGTGCTTCTTGCTCCAGGGCATCGGCTACGGCTGGAGGAAAATCGCAAAAGGTTTCGTTGGCTGGCGCAAGTTTCTGGGTATTGTTTGTGATATGTGTGGCCATGTAGTGCCTCCGCTCACAGGTGCTTTGGCAAGTCCCTCGCCACTCTTCTCAGGCGTGGCAAGATTTCACCGCAAGTCGCCTAAGTGGAACAACACAAGTGACTTGATTTGATTTGGCGAGATGCGGCGATTGCCGCTGTCCACTGGAGTCGTCCCTGGGGATGCGTGCTTTCACGCATCGATGTGTGATCTCCATCACTGATCGGTGGGTTACGTGGGCCGAGCAGAGGGGGATACCAGGTTTACGAATCCTGCCGTGCTTTGCACGGCTACCCTGACGGGGCGTCCGGGTCTACGTGTGCGTTGCCCGAATTTTTATCCTAACGTCGCGTGGATCGTGTTCAGCAAAGCCGTGCGGGAGAAAGGCTTTTGTAGGAGGGTTATACCGCGTTTTAGCACCTCGCGTTCCGCGATCAGTTCACCTGTGTAACCTGACATGTAGACGACTTTCAGGGTCGGGTGAGAGGCGTTCAGGCGCTCAACTAATTCAGGACCGCTCATGCGGCGCATCACTACGTCGGTCAACACCAGATCAATTGGACCTGGATGAGACTCCACCCATTCGAGGGCGGATTTCCCGTCATTCGCCTCGACTACGGTATAGCCGTGTTCCTGGAGGAGTTGCCGAGTCAAGCTGCGCATGATTTCGTCGTCTTCCACGAGCAGGATCGTAGTCCCTTGCCGTTTCGGACCGACGGCCTCCACTTCAGGCTTGGGTCCGATCCCGATTTTGTGTTCCGCGCTGGGGAGATATATCTTAAACGTCGTCCCGCGTCCCGGTTCACTGTAGACCAAGATGTGTCCTGCGCTCTGCTTGACAATGCCATAGACAGTGGCCAAGCCCAAGCCAGTTCCCTTGCCCACCTCTTTGGTAGTAAAGAAAGGCTCGAAGATGCGCGACACGGTAGCTTCGTCCATGCCGAAGCCGGTATCACTAACCGTGAGCAGGATGTATTTTCCTGCTGCCATGGGTTGATGCTGCTCGGCGAATGCCTCGTCAAATTTCATTGCGCTAGTTTCGAGAATAAACTTGCCGCCACGAGGCATAGCGTCGCGCGCGTTTACCGCGAGGTTTACCACGATCTGGTCGAGTTGGCCAGGGTCTGCCTCAACCACCGCCGAGGGAGATCTGGGCACAATAAGAATCTCGACATCGTCTCCGAGCAGCGGGCGCAGGAGCTTGCTGATATCCCTTAACCGCTCGTTCAGATCGAGGACACGGGGTTGGATTGCGGGCGTCCGGCTGAAGGCGAGCAGTTGTCTGGTCAATGACGCGCCCCGCTCGGTTGCCTTTTTGATGTTCTCGACGTAGAGCGACGGTTCGGCGGCGGGACCGATGCGGTCGCGGAGAAATTCCGTGCAGGCATTGATGATCCCCAGGATATTATTGAAGTCGTGGGCGACTCCTCCCGCAAGGCGACCGACCGCTTCCATCTTCTGTGATTGACGAAGCTGGCCCTCAGCGCGTTTCTGAGCCGTGATGTCGCGTGCAATCGCGGACGCTCCCACGATGTCGCCGGTCGCAGCGCGCAAGGGAGACACGGAAATAGAGACGTTCAAGTGTCGTCCGTCTTTGGTTACTCGTACTGATTCATAGTGCTCGATGCTTTCACCTCTGGCAATTTTCTGTAGAATCTCTGAGATTTCGTCCGGACGATCACTGGGAGTTAGAAGGGATATGTGCTTTCCGACGACCTCTTCTGGCATGTAACCATAGATGCGCTCGGCTCCCTTGTTCCAACTGGTAATAGTGCCGTCCAAGCCTTTGCCAATGATGGCGTCCTCGGAGGAATCAACAATCGAGGCCAACCTCGACCGGTATTCCCCAAGTTGCTCGACCGTTCTCCGATGTAGTTCTTCATTCGCTCTTCGCAGTTCTTCTGCGATTCTCTTGCGATCGCTGATGTCGCGAATCGCGCTCAGCACGAACGTTCCATTCTCCATGGAGACAGGACTGAGACTAATCTCTACCGGGAATTCCGAGCCATTGCGCCGTCTTCCATAGAGATCTAAGTCCGCTCCCATCCGTCGCGTCTTCGGTGTTTCCGCGAAGTTTTGGCGATGATGGTAGTGCTTGCGGCGATAGCTCTCAGGCACGAGCATTTCGACTTTCTGGCCAATCAATTCGTCGCGGTCATAGCCAAATAGCTCTTGGGCTTGTGAATTGACTTGAACAATGGTTCCGTCGCGATCGACGGCGACGATGGCATCCGGAAGGGTCTCCAAGAGATCACTGGAAAGAAGGACTTCAACCATGGTTTTGGCTGAAAGTGAGGGGGAGCGCCCATCATGATCCGAGGAAGATCGCAACATGAAACTCCGCTGTTCAGACTATCGGTCTCTAAATTTATGTCGGAACCGGCTTGCCTGTAAAGGCGTGGATCGTGAGCGAGCATATTGGAACGAAATATCTATGTCCGTCCAGGTGCGTGATCTTGATCACCAGAAGCAGTGACCCTGGTCACGGTAACTCGAGGGTATCTTTGCGAACCTAGTCGGCAAGGTACTTAAGCGTCATGCTGATCGTCCGACCACAGCTAGAAATACCCTCCGCTCCGGCGGCGAAGCCAACTGGGCCGCTGACAGAAACAGTCCACACGACTGCCGCGGGCCGCTATTCTCCGGGTTGGCCGGGTGGCAGTGAGCCCACAATGTCCGCGCGTCCGTCGCAGGTGGAAGCCTTCCGATTGGGTTCCGTACGTGTTAATTGGCAGCTCAAAGCAATCTTGCCGGTAGGGGTTGCGCTGCTGGCGGGGCTGCTGCTCTTCATTCTAGCCACCGTATCTTTGCGCGACCCGGAACGCCACGCGGTGCTGATCGTGGCGGGAGCGGCAGCGGTCGCCATATGTGGAGTGTTAATCGTCGTGCTTGCCTATTTGATCCAACGGCCCATGGTCGAATTACAGGAGAAGATCGGACAGGTGAGTGAAGGCAACTTGAACGTCGCGGTCAGCTTCTCCCAGCGCAACGACGAAATCGGAGACCTCGGCCGCAACTTCAATCACATGATGCAGCAGTTGCGGGAGAGCCGGGAGGAGATTGAGCGCCTGCATCGCACGCAAATGTCTCGCGCCGAGCATCTGGCGACGCTCGGCGAGTTGGCTACAGGCTTGGCCCACGAGATACGCAACCCGCTCGCCGGAATCGCAGGAGTCATCGAAATCGTCGGTCGCGATCTGCCTTCAACCAGTCCGGCGCGGGCGGTCGTGAAAGATGTTCGTCTGGAAATCACGCGCATTAGTCGCACACTGACCGACCTTCTGGAAACGGCGCGGCCTCGCCGGCCGGAGGTTCGCCGCCGCAACCTGAACACGACCGCGGAACACGCCGTGATGCTGGCCCGCCAACAGGTGCTCTCAAGACCAATCAAGATCGAACTCCAGAAGATGCCCGATCTGCCTGAAGTCGAGCACGACAGCGATCAGATTCACCAGGTGCTTCTAAATTTGCTCCTGAACTCAGTCCAGGCCATGGGACGGGGGGGCATAGTGCGCGTCGAGATCGGTTCGCGAGATGGTTACGCCAGTGTGGTTGTCAGCGACACTGGTCGTGGCATCTCTCCTCAGAACCTGCCAAACATTTTCCGGTCTTTCTACACCACTAAGGGTGATGGCACCGGTCTTGGCCTCTCGCTTGCCCACCGTATCGTGGAAGATCATCATGGCCGCATCGAAGTGAGTAGCGTCGTGGGACAGGGAAGCAAGTTCACAGTACTGCTGCCATTTCGAGCGCCTGTTGCTCAGGGAGCAGCCTCGTAGCACCCTTTCGCGACAGTAGACCTCGCCAGAAAACCTTCACGCTGCGCCAACTTACGCGAGCACACTGTTATAGACTCTAGCACTGTGAGAGAGCTGAAGCTTTACTCCTATGTCGTTGAGCATGACACTGGCTTTGCGCCCAATCCGTATTTCGGCGTGTGTACCCTTTGTCGGTGCAAGTTCCGCGAAAAGGCCGGAAAGCCGAGGAATGTTGTTGAGCAGGCGAAAGAAGAAGTTGACGCAGGCGAAACGGTATGGATTGTGGGACAGGAGGGAACGGGCGGAAGAGCGCCGGACACGGAAAGATCGTCTATGCAATGCGAGTTGATGAGGCGCTCACGCGGGAGGAATACTATGCCGGCCGGCGGTTTAAGAAACGAAAAGACAACTTATTGCCCGAGAACAATTTTGAGAAGCACCATCAGTTCGCACTGGTCTCGCGGCACTTTTACTATTTCGGAGCAAGCGCCGTCCGCATCCCGGAGAAATTCTCCAAGCTGGAAAAGAAGGGACCTGGGTTGAAGAGAAGATTCGACCCGAATTATATCAACGCTTTCGTCAAATGGCTGGAGAAGAACCACGAATTAGGGAAACAGGGCCAGCCCTGCACGAGCAGGCCGGAGCAGAGCAGGATATGCAAGTCGTCTTGTTGAGGGTTGGAATAGATACCGGATCGGGAGGAATCCATGGACCGATCTTCAGCGACGGTTCATTCGAGTACATACCCATTCCGGATGCCTTCCGGGGTAAGGGCGTCGATAGCAGAACATATGGGAACAGTCGGGGTAGAAGTGGGCGAGCGCTAGTCGAATACTTCCCTGCGGCGCGCCGCGAAAGGCTGTCCAAGCGTTCCATCCACTTCGATCCCGAATTCGAGACATTCACATACGGCGATCCAACACAACCGAAAGTGTCGCTACGTGGTCTTAACGAAGGCAGCCTACTGGTGTTCTACTCGGGCCTTAAGGGCTGGAGTTTCGACTGCCCACCGGCTCTGTATATCATTGGCTATTTCGAGGTTGAGAGGGCCGGACTAGCGACTTCCTATAGCGACGAGGAATTAGCTCAGATCTTTCGGAACAACTTTCATGTCATGCATAGCGAAGTTTTCAGCGAACAGAAGGAGCGGCTTGTCCTGGTGAAGGGAGGCGCGAACAGCCGGCTGCTGAAAAAGGCGGTCAGGATTAGCTTGGTGGGAGCAGACAGAAATGGCCGCCGCCTGCAGAGGCTCGCCCCCGAGATGCAAAAGGTATTCGGGGATTTTGAAGGTAAAACTGGTATCCAGCGATGTCCTCCGCGGTGGGTCGCACATAGCTTTACCCGGAGCGCCGCAGAGTTTGTTCTGTCACTTAGGTGACTGTGGTTTTGAGCTCTCGCCTCCCGCACCGTTCCCTGCGTTCCGTAGTAATCTAAACACCGATGCCTGCAGAGAAAATCATGATCGTGGACGACGAGCGCCTGGTGCGCTGGTCGCTGCGCCAGAAGTGCGAGGAGTGGGGCTACCACGTGATCGAGGCTGATGCCGGGGAACCTGCGCTCACGCTCGCACAGCATGAATCGCCCGATCTCGTCCTTCTCGACGTGCGCATGCCAGACCTCACCGGCATCGAGGTGCTTGATCAACTCAAGAAAAGCGGCGACGCTCGCGCCGTCATCATGATCACGGCCGATCCGCAACTCGACGATGTCAAAGCCGCGCTCAAGCTCGGGGCTTACGACTTCGTGGGCAAGCCGGTCGACTTCGACGAGCTTCACGTTGCCATCAAGAACGCGCTCGAGGCCACGAGCCTGCGCGCCGAAGTCCAGACCCTACGAGGTGAGGTGCGACGCGAAGCCGGCTATCACAGCGTGGTGAGCGTCTCGCCTAAGATGACCGACCTCATGAACTTCGTCCGCAAGGTTGCGGCCAGCGAGACCACCACCATTCTGATTCAAGGTGAAAGCGGTACCGGCAAGGACCTCATCGCAAAAGCCATCCATTACGAAAGCTCGCGCCAGCGGAAACCCTTTGTAGCGATCAACTGCTCGGCCATCCCGGAAACGCTGATGGAAGCCGAGCTCTTCGGCCACGAAAAGGGCGCGTTCACCGATGCCAAGCAGATGAAGAAGGGTCTGTTCGAGGCCGCCGATGGCGGGACGCTGTTTCTCGACGAAATCGGCGAACTCTCTCCCCTGCTGCAAGCCAAACTCCTGCGCGTGCTGGAAGACCAAGTCATCCGCCGAGTGGGAGGTATCCGCGATATGCAGGTGGATGTACGCGTGATCGCCGCCTCCAACCGCGATCTCGAAAGGGCGGTGCGCGATGGTCAGTTTCGTCAGGATCTCTATTACCGGTTAGCCATTATTGCGATCTTTATCCCGCCGCTGCGGGACAGAAAAGAAGACATCCTTCCATTGGTGGACTTTTTCATCGAGCGCTACAATCGCAGATTCAGGAAGTCGATTCGTGGTGTTACCGACGAGACCCGCCGTCTTATTTTCAGTCATAACTGGCCGGGCAATGTTCGCGAGCTGAAGAACACCATCGAGCGTGGCATGATCCTCGAAGACGAACCGTTCCTGCGACCGGTATACCTTCCGTTCTCGGTAGGAGAATCAGGCGGCCGCACCGTCTTCGAACGAACCTCCCCCGCCGACGGCGGACAGACCCTGCCCAACGGCCGCACCCTCCCGCGCCTCTATATCCCAGAAGGCGGAACCTCGCTCGAAGAAGTGGAACACGCCATGGTCGAACTAGCCATGCAACAAGCTCACGGCAACCAGACCCACGCCGCCAAGCTGCTGGACATCAGCCGTGACGCGCTACGTTACAAGCTAAAGAAATTCGGCCTGATTCGCGGAGATGAAGAAGGCTCCCAGGCCACCGTCGCCGAGGATCAGTGAGAACGGCTGGATATGATCTGGGACCTATCCCTTGGCGCGCTGCTTGGCCTTCGCGATGTATCCTGGAGCTGTTGTTTCTGCGGGTAGTTCGGATTCTTTTGCAGCAACTGCTCCCAGGCTTGGACCGCGCCTTTCGGATCGCTCTTGCCTTGCCAGCGGACGATGCCCAGGTTGAACAGCGTTCCCGGGTGATCGGGTCGATACTTCAGTGCCTTCTGAAACTCGGCGATTGCTCCGTCGCGTCTCCCGTGTACCAGAGCGATGTCCCAAGATCGGCTAAGAGGTCTGCGTTCTTGGGCTGACTCTTCACCGCGCGGCTAGTTGTGGTTTGCGATCTCGCGCAGCGCTGCCGTGTTGCGAATCACCAGAGTCGAGCCTTTCGACTGCACGATCTGATGCTTCTTCATGTCAGCAAACAGCCGGGTGACCGTCTCTCGCGAGGTTCCGATCATCTGTGCGATTTCCTCGTGGGTGAGTCTGAGCTTCAACTTGGGCTCCGCTTTGCCGGATTCGCCGTTCTTGGAGCTCCATTCCAGAAGTAAGTTGGCCAATTTCTCGGCGGCGGAGTGCGACAGTCCCAGCGTGCGCACTTCATTGCAAGCATTGTGATACTTTTCGCTTAACTGTTCTGCCACTTTGAAGCAGGCCTCCACATCATCCTTCAGGAACCGGAGAAAGTCATCCCGTTTAACGAAATTGACTTGGCAGGGATCGATCGTCTCCGCCGTCACTTCGTATGGTTTGCCGGAGATCGTGGCGCTCAACCCCAGCACTTCCCCGGGCTCTGCAAGTTTGAAAATCATCGTTCTGCCGTTAGGTGAGTTAATGGAAAGCTTCACAGTGCCTTTACAGAGCACAAAGATGCCGCGTGGCATCTGCCCCTCGACAAACAGCACAGCTCCCTGGGGGTACGCGGTTGCGTATTTGATGCCTTCAAAGGTCTGCAGCGCGCCAGCAGGCAGATCGCAGAAGATGCGATCAGCGCGCAGCTTGCATGTAATGCAGCTTTCGACAATCTCCATTCCGTATGGTGAGAGCATGAACCAGCCTCCTGTGACAATCTCGGCCCGGCTCCGCTTGCGTGGGTCGCATCTTGCGCAGTCCACGAGCCAGTTGAGCCGGTCTCATCTGATGTCAGTGTCCGTCTGGATGAAACGCTTGGCTGTGCTGCAAGGCACACGCCATTGTGATCTTCCTCACAGTAATCTTTGTGACACGGATCACATGGGTCTGTGACCTGCCTTGCTGCGCTCATGTCCGGCATCGTCCATGCTTATGCAGTCAAAGTGGGAAACCAGGATCACAGACACTTATTCATGTGTAAGGGCCACGCCGAATGATGATGATGATGAAGCGCAAGATCAAGACCATGGATGCAAACGAGGCGGTCGCCTACGTCGCCTACCGGGTTAACGAGGTGATTGCCATCTATCCGATTACTCCTTCTTCGAACATGGGCGAGTGGGCGGACGAGTGGTCGTCGCAGGGAATCCAGAACATCTGGGGCACAGTGCCCCACGTCATCGAGATGCAGAGCGAAGGCGGAGCCGCCGGTGCCGTACATGGCGCGCTGCAGACCGGTTCGCTCGCCACTACGTTCACCGCATCCCAGGGCCTCCTGCTGATGATCCCGAACATGAATAAGATAGCCGGGGAGCTTACGCCCACAGCGTTCCATGTTTCGGCACGCACGTTGGCTACCCACGCACTCTCCATCTTCGGCGACCACTCGGATGTCATGTCCTGCCGCACTACCGGCTTCGCCATGCTGTGCTCCAATTCCGTGCAAGAGGCCATGGATCTCGCACTCATCGCGCACGCCGCTGCGCTCGAGTCACGCATCCCTTTCTTGCATTTCTTCGACGGCTTCCGCACCTCGCATGAGGTGAACAAGATCGAAATGCTCACTGAAGACGATATGCGCTCGCTCATCAACATGGATCGCATCTTCGAACATCGCCAGCGCGCTCTCTCGCCCGATCATCCCGTTTTGCGCGGTACCGCACAGAATCCCGATGTGTTTTTCCAGATGCGTGAACGGGCAAACTCTTACTACGAGGCTTGTCCAGAAACTGTTCAATCCGTGATGAACAAGTTCTCGGAGGTGGTGGGCCGCTCCTATCACCTGTTTGACTACGTAGGTGCGCCAGATGCCGAACGCGTGATCGTTATGATGGGCTCGGGGGCCGAGGTCGCTCACGAAACCGTCGAGTATCTCAACACGCAAGGCGAAAAGCTTGGGCTGCTGAAAGTTCGCTTGTACCGTCCCTTCCCGGTGCAGCCGTTCCTCGAAGCCTTGCCTGCCAGTGTGCGGAATATCGGCGTCCTCGATCGCACCAAGGAGTCGGGAGCGATTGGCGAGCCGCTCTATCTCGATGTCGTCAACGCACTTCACGAAGGAGTGAACCGGGGATACAGCCCTCGGCAAAGTCCTCCGGCGGTCGTGGGTGGACGCTACGGGCTCTCCTCTAAGGAATTCACGCCAGCAATGGTTAAGGCGATCTACGACAATCTGAAAGCGGATCGGCCCAAAGACCACTTCACCATCGGCATCCAGGACGACGTCAGCCATACCAGTTTGTCCTATAACGCCGAGTTTTCTACCGAGCCTGAAAATGTTGTGCGCGCAAAGTTTTACGGTTTGGGCGCGGACGGCACGGTAGGCGCCAACAAGAACTCGATCAAAATCATTGGCGAAAACACTGACAACTACGCCCAGGGCTACTTCGTCTACGACTCGAAGAAGTCAGGCGCGGTAACTATTTCGCACCTCCGTTTCGGGCCGCAGCCCATTCGCTCCAGTTATCTGGTCTCAAAAGCCAACTTCGTCGCCTGTCACCAATGGATATTCCTCGAGCGCTACGACATGCTTAGCGCCCTGGTTCCCGGCGGCACTTTCCTGCTCAACAGTCCCTTCGGTGCGGACGAAGTTTGGGACCATCTCCCCCGTCCGGTGCAAGAGCAGCTCATCTCCAAGCGCGCGAAGTTTTACGTGATCGATGCCTACCAAGTGGCGCGCGACACCGGCATGGGCAGCCACATGAACACTATTTTGCAAGTGTGCTTCTTCGCCATCTCCGCAGTTCTGCCGGGGGATCAAGCGATTGAAGCGATTCGCAAATCGATTCGTGACACCTACGGACGCAAGGGCGAAGAGATCGTGCAGAAGAACATGAAAGCCGTGGAAGAAACTCTGGCGCACTTGTTCGAAGTGAAGGTCCCTGCCGAGCTTACCAGCACGATTGAGATGCCGCCACCCTTCTCTCCCTCAGCCCCGGAATTCGAGCGTGACGTGCTGGGCATGATTTACGCGGGACGCGGCGACGAATTGCCGGTCAGCGCATTTCCAGAAGACGGCACTTTTCCTACGGGGACGGCGAAATGGGAGAAGCGCAACTTGGCACTCGAAATCCCCACTTGGGATTCGAAGATTTGCATCCAGTGCGGAAAGTGCGCCATGGTTTGTCCGCACTCGGTCATCCGCATCAAGGTTTACGACTCTAAAGAATTGCAAGGCGCTCCAGCAACATTCAAGTCCACTGCGACCCGCGACAAAGAATGGCAAGACCTCAAGTACACGATTCAAGTAGCGCCGGAAGACTGCACCGGTTGTGGTATCTGCGTCGAAGTTTGTCCGGTTAAGAACAAGGCCGAAACGCGGCTGAAGGCGATCAACATGGTGCCGCAACCTCCGCTGCGCGTGCCCGAGCGCGAAAACTGGGACTTCTTTCTCAAGATCCCGGAACTGGATCGACGCAGCATTAAAGGCACCAACATCCGCCAACAGCAAGTTCAGGAACCGCTGTTCGAGTTTTCCGGCGCTTGCGCTGGTTGTGGTGAAACTCCATATCTCAAGCTGATGTCGCAATTGTTTGGTGACCGGGCAATCATTGCCAACGCTACGGGATGCTCGTCGATTTACGGCGGCAACCTGCCCACTACGCCTTGGACGAAAAACGCCGCAGGCCGTGGACCCGCCTGGTCAAACTCTCTTTTCGAAGACAACGCGGAGTTCGGTCTGGGCTTCCGGCTTTCCATCGATAAGCAGACAGAGTTCGCGCAGGAGCTAGTTCGACGCGTGGCAGGAGCGATCGGTGAAGAACTCGCTACCGCGATCCTCACTTCTCCGCAGAAAGACGAAGCCGACATCTATGAACAGCGCCAGCGCGTGGACCTGCTAAAAGAAAAACTGCACAGTCTGGATTCCATGGATGCTAAGCAACTGCTTGCCCTCGCAGACCTGCTCGTGAAGAAGAGTATTTGGATTGTTGGCGGAGACGGTTGGGCCTATGACATCGGCTTCGGCGGCCTCGATCACGTGCTGGCCAGCGGGCGCAACGTCAACGTGCTTGTGCTCGATACCGAGGTTTACTCGAACACGGGAGGACAGGCGTCCAAGTCCACGCCCCGCGCCGCAGTCGCGAAATTTGCCGCCGGCGGCAAGCCCGGCCCCAAGAAAGATCTGGGACTCATCGCCATGAGCTACGGCAATATTTATGTCGCCAGCGTGGCCATGGGCGCCAAAGACGAGCACACGCTGAAGGCATTCCTGGAAGCTGAGGCTTACAATGGGCCCAGCCTAATCATCGCGTATTCGCATTGTATCGCTCACGGCATCAACATGACGACTGCGATGTCGAATCAGAAAGCGGCAGTCGATTCTGGACAGTGGCTGCTCTATCGCTACAACCCCGAACGGGCCGCCCAGGGCGAGAATCCGCTGACCCTCGATTCCCGGACGCCAACCCGCAAAGTCGAGGATTACCTGCTGATGGAAACGCGCTTCAAGATGCTCACTAAGAGTAAACCGGACGACGCCAAGCGCCTCTGGCATGAGGCGCAGCAGGACGCCGTTACTCGCTTTCATCTCTATGAATATCTGGCACAGCGGAAGTTTGACAAAGAACCGGCCAAGGCCGAGTGAGGCGTAGCCGGCAGACAGAGACGCAGCAAGCTGCGTCTCTACAGAGAACGTAAGACGGCGGTAGAGACGTTGCTTGCAACGTCTCCTGCGTACAAGGAGGAATCATGATCGACCTCAGCACCACTTACCTGGGTTTGCGGCTTCGCACACCCTTGGTCGCTTCCGCATCACCACTATCGCAAGAGATCGACGGCATCCGCCGCCTCGAAGACGCAGGCGCATCTGCCGTGGTGTTGTATTCGCTCTTCGAGGAGCAGTTGCGGCAAGAGAGTCTTGAACTCGAACACCATCTGGCTGCCGGGACAGACAGTTTTGCGGAGGCGGCAAGTTTTTTCCCCCAGCCGGACGAATTCCGGTTGGGGCCCGAGGGATATCTGAATCACATCCAGCGGGCTAAGAAAGCGGTATCGGTGCCGATTATTGCCAGCCTCAACGGCACTACCGTCGGTGGCTGGACGCAGTACGCCAAGCTGATCGAGCAGGCGGGGGCGGACGCACTGGAATGTAACATCTACGCGATTCCCACCGATCCTGAGCTCACGTCCAGTGCGGTCGAGCAGCAATATCTCGATATTCTCAAGGCCGTAAAATCGGTGGTAACAATTCCCGTCGCGGTAAAGCTCAGCCCTTTTTTCAGCAATATGGCCAATATGGCGAAGCGGCTCGACGAAGCAGGCGCGAATGGGCTAGTGCTATTCAATCGTTTCTATCAACCCGACATCAACCTCGATGAGTTGGAGATCCAACCGAACGTGTTGCTCAGTACTCCACAAGCGCTGCGGCTTCCGCTGACCTGGATCGGTATCCTTTACGGTCGCATCCAAGCCAGCCTGGCAGCGACTAGCGGCGTGCATGGTCCCGAGGACGTTGTCAAATTGTTGATGGTCGGCGCCGACGTCACCATGCTCTGCTCCGCGCTCTTGCGGAACGGTATCAGCCATCTTCGGAACATCGAAGAGGATTTGCTGGAATGGATGGCGAAGCACGAATACGAATCCGTTCAGCAAATGAAGGGCAGCATGAGTCAGATCCGCTGTCCCAATCCCTCAGCCTTCGAGCGCGCGCAGTACATGAAGGCGGTCAAGAGTGTGCAGCACGTAATGGTCACCGGCCGCGAAGCCTGGAGAATTCTTAGCGCAGACTAGAACATCATTTTCGCGATGACAAGCTGATGAGCACACTGTCTGGCGAAACTCAGCAGTAGGGCAGGGGGCACAGGCTGACTGTGATATCGGTCACACCAGCTAGGAACCCGCTGTTTCCGAGTCCTCTTTGCGCGTGCCTTACTCCTTCGGACTTCTGTTCCAGGGGGAGTGTTGCGGATTCCAGCTATGAACTTCCTTTTCAAAATCCCCGGGCTGCCTTTCATGGGCACACACTGCCACTGTCTCCTTTGACGAATCTGCGGCGTTTGTGTGTTCTGCTAAACACTTTTCGAGCTTTTCCCGGACGCTGCTGTCGTTCAGCAGGCCCGTGAGTTCGGCCCGGTGCATCGGGTCTAGTCCCTGGAGCAACGGACACCTAAGAAGATCTTGGTCTTTCATTGCCTTACTCCCAGCGCGAGATTCCTGTTACCACGACCGCCGCGCATCCGGTCAGTTTCGATTAAAACGCCTCTCCGCCCCCGAGGCTGTGACCTTGAGCACCAGTCATGGTGAGGCGCGTCACATGAAGCTCTTACCACGTGCCAGAGGTGGTCAGATACTCATGGATCGACTTTGCCGCGCGCCGTCCAGCGCCCGTGGACCGGGATCGGTTCAGTTTGCAGAGCCAGCTCGGGAATGCATACCTTCGCCGCCGTGTTCCTCACAACGCCCGGTGATGGTCGTCACAGCGCGATAGGCGAAAGAGGGCCACACTTAAAATCAGAAAGTCGATTTCTGGACGTTTAGCAGGAGGTGGCTCATGAAAGCCTCGCGCATCATCATTCTGATTCTTACGGTTGTTGCGCTGGTCCTGACAATAACCCCGGCGGCTGTGGGGCAGAAGTCTGAACCAAGCGTTGCAGTTCCGAAGTATGATCGGGCGGCCGAAGCCACGTTCAAAGGAGCAGTGGAAGAGGTCAGAGACCATCAGTGCCCGGTGAGCGGTGGTATGGGCTCGCACCTGATCCTGCGATTATCTGCCAGCAAGACGATTGAGGTCCACCTTGCAATCACGAAGTTCGTAAAAACCTACGATCTTGTCTTCAACAAGGGCGACGTAGTCGAGGTGGTTGGCACGAAGGTGCAGTTTGAAGGTGTGGAAACGATCTTTGCCCGGGAAGTCACCCGCGGCAGTGAAACCTTCGTCTTCCGCGACAAAGACGGTAAGCCGATCTGGTAGCGGCCTGCGGCGCGGCGGACTGGAGGCTATCGTCCGGTGCGGTCGCGCCAGCAAGCATCGTGGCGGGGTGTTCTTGGCAGGCAAGGATACGGAGCGAAAAAGTGTAGTATGGAGTTCGATCCTGCGCATGTGCTGGGACAGTTCGGCCCGTCCCTCCGGGACTTGCTCTTCGTTTGCGTTCCTCCCCAGCGCTGCCGGGCTGGGCTGAGCTGGTTCGTCCCTGCGGGACTCGATTTCACAATGGTCTGGCGGCCAGCTTGTTCTAAAACTGCCGATTGCTCCGAAGTTTTGCTGGCCTGCATCAGAATCGCTGTGATGACTGTCACTCGACGGTTGTGGACTTCCTGTGCAAGGCCGTACCGGCTCTAAATCTGCTACCATTTCCGCCACCTAACTTTCGGTTTCGAATGCTTACCTTCGCCACCATCGCCGGCGTCGTCGTCATTCTTGCCGTCCTGTTGGACGCGTTTGAAACCGTGGTCCTGCCGCGCCGAGTGCGGCGAAAATTTCGTATCACGGTCTGGTTCTACCGCAACACCTGGATTCCGTGGCGCAAGATTACGAGTCTCATCAAGTCGCCGGGCCGCCGCGAGAATTTTCTCGGGTACTTCGGGCCGCTGTCGCTGCTTTTCTTGCTCGCCCTTTGGGCCTCCGGTTTGATCTTCGGTTTTGCCCTGTTGCAGTACGGCGCGGGGGAGCACGTCCAGTTAAGCAATGAGCCCGTCACGTTCGGCCGCGTAATTTACCTGAGTGGCTCGACTTTCTTCACCCTGGGCTATGGCGACATTATTCCGACGTCGACCTTTGCCCGGGCTTTGGCGGTGCTGGAAGCCGGCATGGGTTTTGGTTTCCTGGGCACAGTCATCGGATATCTGCCCACAATTTATTCGTCTTTTTCCAGGCGCGAAATTGAGATCTCTTTGCTGGACGCGCGCGCAGGTTCACCCCCAACCGCCGCGGAATTGCTGGTGCGCTTTGGGAATTGCCCCCAACAAGACGTGCTGGATAAAATCTTTCGCGAGTGGGAGCACTGGGCGGCTGAACTGCTGGAGAGCCATATTTCCTATCCACCGCTCAGCTTTTTTCGTTCTCAGCATAACAACCAATCGTGGCTGGGCGCGCTTACCATGATGCTCGATGCCAGCGCGCTGGTACTCGCAGGCATCGATGGCATCCACGACGAGCAGGCGAAGCTGACTTTTTCCGTCGCGCGGCACGCGATGGTGGACTTGGCGCAGCTGATAAATGCACAATATGATCCCCTCGCTCCCAGCCGGCTTGACCCAGAGCAGCTGGCGAAACTTCGGCAGGCGCTCCTGGACCATGGTTTGCGCTCTCGGGATGCCGTAGAGTCTGATCAGAAACTGACGCATTTGCGCTCGCTTTACGAACCGTACGCCATTGCCATGGCGCGCCGTTTGTTCATCAGCCTGCCTCCGTGGATTCACCCCGAGAAGAAGAAAGACAATTGGGAAGCAGGACCGTGGGACCGCGCAATTCAGGCCAGAAGTCTGGCCGAGTTAGGGCGGCAGGCGGAGCGGATACGGCGGATGGACGATCACTTCTGAACCCTTGATCTGTACAGACGTAGCTTTGCTACGTCTTGCGCAGTCAAGAACACGTTGCCGCACGCGGGAGACGTTGCAAGCAACGTCTGTACAGTCGGGAGGGCGTGCTAACATCTTTTCCTTCCATGAAACATGTTGGCGAAAACGTGGTGCGCATTGAGGCCGAGGCGTTGGGTGTCCTGGCTGATCGCATTGCTGGGCCCATGGCAGACGCGTTCAATCGCGCGGTGGAATTGATTTACCGCTGCAGCGGCCGAGTCGTAGTCACAGGCATGGGAAAGAGTGGCATCATTGCGCGTAAGATCGCGGCTACGCTGAATTCGACCGGGACGCCCGCGCTATTCATGCACCCGGTCGAAGCCGTGCACGGAGATCTGGGGATGGTGGTGCGGGGCGACGCAGTGTTGGCGCTCTCGGCCAGCGGCGAGACCGAGGAAATTTTGCGCCTGCTGGCCACGCTCAAGCGTTTGCAAGTGCCGTTGATCAGCATGACAGGGGATGCGATTTATCCACAAGACGCGGGCGAGGGCGCCCGCGCCACACAGGCGCGGGTTTCCACGCTGGCGGAGGCGGCCGAGGTTGCGCTCGATTGCTCGGTGGCCGAGGAGGCATGTTCTTTGGGACTGGCCCCGACGGCTTCGACGACCAGCATGCTCGCCCTGGGGGACGCGCTCGCGATGGCACTGGCTGAGAAGCGGGGCTTTAAGGAAGAAGATTTCGCCAACCTGCATCCCGGAGGCAAGCTCGGCAAGCGTCTGGCACGAGTTGAATCGCTGATGCACACTGGGGATGCGGTGCCCCGCGTCACACCCCGCACGACGATGCCGGACGTGATCTATGAAATGTCACGCAAGAAGCTGGGAATGACTGCGGTCGTCGAAGTCGAAAAGCTGGTGGGCGTGATAAGCGACGGCGATCTGCGGCGGCTGCTCGAACTTCGGGGTAAAGATGCGCTTGACCTCACGGCGGGCGAGTGCATGACCAGGAATCCGATGACGATTGGAGGCAATGAGTTCGCGGCTACAGCGCTGGCTCTGATGGAAGAAAAGAAGATTACGTCGTTGGCAGTGGTAGACGGAAAGGGCAAACTGGAAGGCATCGTCCACCTGCATGACCTGTGGGGAACCGAAATGATGTAGGACTTGAGTAATTGAGTAATTGAGCAATCGGGTAATTTGGTAATTGAAAACCGATCCGGGCCGATGTTGTGGGGCAACAGACTTTCCAATTACGCAATTACCCGATTACCAAATTACTCAATCGAGGGAAGTCTATGTATCACTATGACCCGAATACGGCGCTGGAAGAACTTACGGAAGATGCAACCCTCCCCAACCCGGTCCACGTGCGCGACATGATTCTGCGCAAACATCCTGGACCCGATAAGTCCCTGGAACTCAATCGGATGTTCGTTGAGTATCAGAAGTTTTTCGGTGAGACGCAGAAGTTGGGGAAAGAGATTTTGAAGCAGTTGGCGAACTAGGCAGGAACCGGTTCTTTGTGCTCTCTTAGGCTCTTGACGTAGCCGGATATTGCGTCCTTCGCCATCTTTCGGGCCTCCGGCAATGTGCGCCTGTAGGTGACGCAGCCCGGCAGAGCGGGCATGATCGCGGTATATCCGCCTTCAGGTTCGGGCCAGAGCATGATGTTGTAGTGGTAGCGCGTCTTTGGCATTGGATTAGGGCCGATTCTATCTTGGTGGCAAGGACCAGTCAAAAGCCTGCCGAGCCTTGCTCGGCTTGGACAGCCGAGGGCGACTGTCACCACGTAAACATAGCGGCACCCTCGCCCCTTTCGCGCGATCATTTACAATAAGCAATTCCCTGCTACTCAGGACTTTCAACTATGCATCGCTGGTCTGAACTCTTTATTCCTACTTTGCGCGAGGCGCCTGCGGACGCCGAAGTCGCCAGCCACAAGTTTCTGGTGCGGGCCGGGTACATTCGCCAGCTTGCTGCCGGGATTTACTCCTATCTTTTTCTGGGGAACCGGTCGTTCAACAAAATCATGGGCATCGTGCGCGAGGAGATGGACAAAATCGGGCAGGAGTTCTATTTGCCGGCGCTGCATCCGCGCGAACTTTGGGAGGCCAGTGGGCGTTGGTCAGTGATGGGCGAAAATTTGTTTCGCCTGAAAGACCGCAAGGGCGCCGATCTTTGCCTCGGATTCACCGAAGAAGAAGTCATGACCGACATTGCCCGCAAGGAGCTGCGCAGCTACAAACAGTTGCCGCAGATCTGGTATCAGATTCAGTCGAAGTTTCGCGATGAGCCGCGTCCCAAGTCTGGGCTTTTGCGGGTACGTCAATTCATGATGAAGGACGCGTACTCTTTCGACATCGATCCGGCTGGACTCGACGTTTCCTATCAGAAACACCACGACGCCTATTGCCGCATTTTCGACCGCTGCGGGCTGAAGTACATGATCGTAGAGGCGGATTCGGGCGCAATGGGCGGGTCGCAATCGCACGAGTTCATGGTGCGGACGCCGGCGGGCGAAGACCAGATCGTGAGCTGCGAAAAGTGCGACTACGCAGCGAACATGGAGAAAGCGACATCGAAGGTCGCGGCGGTGGAGGATCTTGCGGCCGAAGGGGACGGCAAGCCGCTCGAAGTCCACACGCCGGGACAGAAGACGATTGAAGACGTGGCACGATTTCTCGGCGTCTCTCCGAAGAATAAGATCAAGACGCTGGCCTTGATGACAGACGAATCCGATCCCAAGACTCGGAAAACGAAGCTGCGCCCAGTTGTCTTGCTGATGCGAGGCGATCATCAAATGAATGAGGCGAAGCTTGCTTCTGCAGTTGGCGGCAAACAAACTCGGCCCATGCAGGAGGACGAGATCACGAGTCTGTTTCGTTCTCCGGCAGGATTTCTGGGACCGATTGGCATCGAATGGGCCAGGAGCTTGAAGGACATCGACTACCCGATTCTGCTGGTTGACAAGGCTTTGGAAGGCCGCAAGAACCTGATCTGCGGGGCAAACAAGGAAGACTACCACCTCAAGAATGTCACGCCTGGGAACAACTTCCAGCCGACCGCCTATGCCGACCTCCGTAGCGTCAGTGCTGGCGAAGCTTGCCCGAACTGTGGCGCGGCGCTTCGCATCGACACGGCGGTGGAAGTCGGGCACATTTTCAAACTGGGTTACAAATATTCCGAGTCCATGGGGGCAAGGGTTCTGGACCGCAACGGCAAGGAAGTTACTTTGATCATGGGCAGTTACGGGATCGGGATCGAACGGATCCTGACCGCTGCCGTCGAGCAGAGTAATGATGAAAACGGCTTCTGGCTGCCGCCGTCGATTGCGCCGTTCGAGATCGTCGTCTGTCCGACCAATGTAAAGGATGCCACTCTGCTGAATACAGCCGTCGATGTCGCGACCCGCCTGGAAGCCGAGGGCTTTGACGTGTTACTAGACGACAGGGACGAACGGCCAGGGGTGAAGTTCAAGGATGCTGACCTGGTGGGCATACCCTTTCGGGTTACCGTTGGCAAGAAGGTTACCGAAGGTACTGTGGAGGTCGTTCGGCGCTCGACACGGGAAATGCAGGATGCTAGCATCGCGGCAATAACGGACTATTTCAGAGTTTTGCGGCCGGCACGCTGATCGGATTCTTCGCGTGCGCGGCGGAAGCTGGGAGCGCGCGATGGGTACGATCAAATTTGGCTTGGGCATCTTCGTGATCGTGGCGGGAATATATCTCGGGGCGGAATTGATTCCCGTTTATTATGAAAATTACCAATTCCAGGACATAGTCAAAACTGAGGCTACTCTCGAGACCTATACCAGCAAGCCCGAAGCCGACATTCGCGACGGTCTCTTTAAGAAGGCGCAAAATCTCGACATTCCCCTGACAAAAGATCAGATCAAAGTTCAGCGTCATGGCACCCAGGGCACTGGATCACTTACGATCAGCGCGCCCTACACGGTGCACCTGGACCTGCCAGGCTATCCCGTGGACCTGCACTTCGACGCCTCCACCGACAACAAGAGCCCCTTCTGATAACGGTTGTGATTCGCGCGTGATTTAGAATGGGCAGTGGAGGTCGACGTCGGGCAGCCCTCCCTCGTTTCCGATTCGCTTGAGAGTTCGAGGGTTGGGGATGCGATTCTGCCAGCGGTTATTGCTCTAGGGATAACGCTCTGGGGATAACGCATTCGCGTGCCGCATCATCTCACTGAAGTGGGCGGTGGCGCTGTTTATGACGCTTACGTGACTCCGCTAATTCACCGTGACCATTAAACTGAAGATCCCGAAGAGAAAGAGCGGTGCGAAAGCCGGCAAGGGATTCGTCTTTCGCGACCCGGTCGTCAGAGTCGCGCTCGCAATTTTCATCGTTCTGTCCGTGTCCATCTGTGGCTGGTTTTCCTACTATTACATCAAGTACGACCGGGTTATTGGTCAGCGCTTCAAAGGACCAGTTTTCAGCAGTTCCGCGAAAATCTATGCCATACCGCGTGCGATCAGAGTCGGTGAAAAAGTTGATTTGCACGAGATCGCAACCCAGCTCCGCCGAGCGGGCTACGCGGAAAACGATGGCCCATCCTCGACGGGGAGTTACCGGGCGCTGAATAATGGTATTGAGATCAAGCCCGGACCCCAGTCCTACCATAGCCCGGAGCCGGCGACGATCCGCGTGCAAGACGGGCAGGTCTCCAGCATCACTGGACAGTCCGGGGACCTGGAAGCTTACGAACTCGAACCCCATATGGTGACCGCGCTCTTTGATGCGGAACAGCGCTCCAAGAGACGGTTGGTGAAGTACGACGACATCCCAAAAATACTGGTGGATGCCGTGCTGGCCATCGAGGACAGGCGCTTTTTTCAGCACGGTGGGGTGAATTTCATCCGCTTAGGCGAGGCGGCTTGGGTTGATATTACTCATCAGAAACATGAGCAGGGCGGTTCCACGCTCACCATGCAACTGTCGCGCGCATTCTTCCTGACTCCGGAGAAAACGTTCAAGCGCAAGATTGTGGAAATACTGATCGCGATGGAACTGGAACAGAAGTTCAGCAAGCAGCAGATCTTTGAGTTCTACGCCAATCGGGTAGACCTGGGGCAGCGCGGTTCGTTCACCATCAGCGGCTTTGCCGAGGCTTCGCAGGCATACTTCAATAAAGACTTGAAGGACGTCTCTCTGCCTGAGGCCGCGCTGATCGCCGGACTGATCCAGGCGCCGAGCTATCTATCCCCTTATCGCCATCCAGAACGCGCGACGGAACGTCGCAACCTGGTGCTGGACAGTATGGTCGAGACCCACGCAATTACGAGAGAGCAAGCGGACAAGGCGAAAGCCGCCCCGCTGAAGCTCGCGCCTCCGAATGTGGAGGCCAGTGATGCGCCCTATTTTGTGGACCTAGTTCGCGATAACGTAATCAGCCGGTTAAACGAACGCGAATTGAACGAGCAGTCCTACCGCATCTACACAACCCTTGATCCCGACCTGCAGCGAGCAGCAGCGCAAGCGGTGGATATGGGCATGAAGCTGGTCGATGATCAGGTGACGAAGCGACGCACCAAACGGGTAAAGGTTGGCAAAAACAAATTCGAAACCACCGTTGCGCCGGGGCCGCAGGCACAAGTGGCTCTGGTTGCCCTCAATCCACATACCGGCGAGGTACTCGCTTTGGTGGGCGGACGGAACTACGCCTTCAGCCAGTTGGATCATGCGATCGCGCGACGTCCCACGGGATCGATTTTCAAGCCGTTTGTCTATGCCGCGGCAATCAACACTGCAGTGGATGGAGCCAACCCGGTCTTCACTCCGGCCTCGATGGTTACGGACCAGCCGAGCACTTTCGCTTACGGAGACCAGATCTACGAGCCGCGGAATTACAAGGAGGAATACCACGGCGACGTGACCGCCCGTTACGCACTCGCAATGTCGTTGAACAATGCGACTGTCAAGCTGGCTGAGGAAGTGGGTTACGACAAGGTGTCGGACTTGGCCAAGGCTGCTGGGATCACTTCGGTGAAACCTACTCCTGCCATGGCACTCGGCTCTTATGACGCCACTCCTTTGGATATGGCGGCAGCTTATACGGTCTTTGCGAATGCGGGAGTGCGAATTTCACCTGTGATGGTCAACTCGGTACGCAATGCCGCAGGTGACGTGGTCATGGACTTCAAACCGGAAAAGCGGCAGGTGTTGGATCCGCGCGTGGCCTCCGTGATGACCAACATGATGGAAGGCGTGCTGAACTTCGGAACGGCCTATGAGGTTCGCACCCGCGGTTTTGACGCTCCGGCGGCGGGCAAGACGGGAAGCTCTCACGATGGCTGGTTTGCCGGCTACACCAGCAATCTTCTGTGCATTGTCTGGGTCGGCTATGACGATTACAGCGACATTCACCTGAGTGGAGCCCAAACCGCCGCGCCCATCTGGGCGGAGTTCATGAAGAAGGCGGTCAAGCTTCCGCAGTATTCGGACGTAAAGTCATTCCCTCAACCGGCAGGAGTGGTTGATGTGCAATTGGACAAGGCTACGAACCTGCTGGCGACCCCGTCCTGCCCGGAAACCTATACGGCGGCCTTCATTGCAGGGACAGAACCGAACCAAACCTGCGATCAGCCTGGTGGCGTAAAGGGATTCTTCTCCCGCATGCTCGGTTTGGGAGGCGATAAGGCGCTCCCACCGCCGCCTCCTGGCGGTCAGAACGGGAGCCAGGCTGGCGGGGCAACGCAAGACGCAAACGCAGCCAACCGAGATGGGAATAAGAAAAAAGGATTTTTTGGCAAAATAGCGGGTATCTTTAAGGACGACAAACCGTCTAACCCTCCGCCCAATCCGCCGGAACCGACCGGAAATGCGCCTCAGTGAGGGAACGAAGGAACATTGTCCGGTCCGAAGGTGTCAATGGATGTAGGACGTTCGCCTGGCTTTTCAGGAGGTGAGCTGTGCACCGTCAACCTTTGTTCTGCCTTTTAATGTTCTGCTTTCTCACCCTGGCCATTTCTGCTGTGCCCACCGTGCAAGCTCAGACTTCGACGTCGGAACTAGTCCAGATAAGTCCGCCTAACATCCGGCGTGCCGAGCCTCCGGCTAGAACTGCCTCGGTTGACGAACTGGAGAAGCGGGGCGATGAGCTCCGGGCCGAGAAGGCGTACCTGGACGCCCTGGATTACTACCGGGCAGCTCTGGCCAAGAAGCCTGGCAGCACGCCGATTTATAACAAGGCTGGGATCGCCGAACTCATGATGCAACGCTACAAGGAAGCCGGGAAAGACTTCGCACGCGCCATCCATCTCGACCACGGATATGCCGATGCCGTGAACAACCTTGGTGTAATCGACTATGAGGCAAAGAAATACGGGAAAGCCCTCAAGCAATACGAGAAGGCGATCCGGCTGCGGCCCGACTCCGCTTCCTTCTATAGCAATATGGGTGCGGCTTACTTTGGAAAGAAGGAGTTTGAAAAAGCTGGCGAAGCCTACGCCAAGGCCATGCAACTCGATCCCGACATCTTAGAACACACCTCGCATAACGGAATATCGGCACAGCTCCCGTCCCCCGAGGACAGGGCACGTTACGACTACCTCATCGCTAGACTCTGCGCTAAGCAGGGTGATCGGGACCGGTCGCTGCAGTACCTGCGGCGAGCCATGGAAGAGGGCTACAAAGCGATTGACGACGTGTACAAGGATCCGGAGTTCGCCGCGCTACGCGACGACGCCCGGTTTACCGAACTGATGGCGGCGCGTCCGCCGGCGATACCGGAGTAAGTTGTGCCGTTACATGAATTTAAGAATCCACAGAATTTTACGGATCGGCTCGAAACTTTTTTCCTGAGACGGGTTTTTACCCAGTAATGACTCCTGAAAACAACAGGGTGAGTAAGGAGGAACGGTAGCCCATCGGTTGTCGACCCGAGCACGCCCCAAGCAGACAACCGGTGGGTTTTGTCGGCTTTTGGCTATTGGCTCTTAGCTTTTGGCCAGACCAAAATCGCGTATCCGCCCGCAACCACGGAATCCACGGATGTTTTCGCTAAAAGCCAAAGCCTAACAGCTAAGACCTGGTTGTCTTCGGACTTCTCTCGCAGATGTATTCGCTAACTACCCGTTTCCATTTTCCTTGCGCCTTCAGGATGTACTCAGTCGCATCGCGCAAGGCGCCTTCTCCTCCGGCATGGGGCGTGACGTAATGCGCTTCCTCTTTCACTTCAGCGCGGGCGTTTGCCACGGCGATTGCCAACCCACAGTGCCGCATTACTGGGAGATCGATGACGTCGTCCCCGACGAATGCAGCTTCGTCGGGATCAAGTCCTCCCTGGCCCAATATTTCTTCGAAAGCGGTCAGCTTGTCCTGAATGCCTTGGTAAACATACTCCAGCTTCAGATCGCGAGCCCGCAGGGCGACGGTTTCCGAGACGCGCTTCGTGATCAACCCAGTCTTGATCCCCGCGAGGTGAGCTAACGAAATGGCAGCGCCGTCGTGGGCATGGAAGCCTTTGGCCTCGATCATGGATTGGCTGACCAAGCCGAAACCACCCTGCCCACCGTGCTTGGCGGCATGATCCTGGGTGGATTGCTGGATTCCCACGGGTGCGGGGAAAATAAACAGTTTGCCGTCGGTGAGGACGCCGTCTACGTCAAAGAGAAGGAGCTTAATTTTCTTGGCGCGAAGTTTGGAAGATTGTATTTTGGGCATCGCCGGATTCTAGCATTGCTGACGTGGGGCCAGCCGCCCTCGGATGTCCAGGCGGAGCGAAGCTCCCCACTTTCGATCCTTCACGGACGCGGGAGCCACAGAACCTGAACCCGGCGACCGAGTTTTTCGAAGTCCCGGTCGGATGTAACCAGCACAGCTCCACGCAACTCGGCCAGCGCAGCCGCCACACAGTCTACGTAGGCCATCTTGTGCAGAGCCTTTATCTCAGCTGCCTTGAGTGCCTGAAGGAGATCGACAGGCACTATCTCGAGCGGAAAAGGTGACAGGCTCGCGATCGTCTGCCGTGCTTTCTCTTCCCCGCGCCTCTGCCAGAGGAGATAGAAGACTTCACCCCAGTTCATGACAGAGACTAGCGCCAAGCTTTGCTGACGAAGAGCTTCATGCAGCAGGCGTTCCACTTTCTGGGACCCAGCTCCAGACTCGACGAAATCCAACACCGCGTTGGCATCGAGGACGTAGGTCTTACTCATTTCTCCTTCCGGTGCTCACGCTCGCGGGCCTCAACCAGTGAGTCCTCGCCCTTACAACAACCGCGCAGGCTGCTGATGTATTCTTCTGTGATGGGTTGCATAACCAGTCGGCCTTGCTCCCGATAAATGCCAAGGCGGGTCCCATCCTGAATACCGAGTTCCCTCCGCAAATCGTCCGGGATTACAAGAGCGCCTGCAGAGCTCACGAAGGCGGTGGCCGACATGGACCGGCTGACGCCCGACTCTGAGGCAGGCGACTTCTCGGACTTACCTTGCCGAGGAAGTGCCTGGCCCCCGGGCAACCCCACTGAAGCGGAGGTCGGAGGCGGTGTTGGCTTCGAGTAGACCGTATCGTACCAGTCGACGAGCGTCTGCCATGCTGCCGGAAGTGCTGACTTTTCGGGCTTAATGTCGCCGTTACGGTCTGGATGGCACCGATCGTTCGGGCGCAGCAATCGTCTTCGGCCTCGCACCGTCTCATACAGCATTCGATAGCGTCCTCCATTCGGCCGCTTATTGGCAACACAGTGCCACGAAGCGTGGGGCTGCAGCCCGGGACGAAACCCTCCGACGAAATTCTCTCGTATTGCGCGAGAGACAATCTCCCGGACTTCGAAGTCCTCCGCATTAGGATTCTCTCGGTGCAAAAGGGCCGTCGCGGCCCAGACAGCATCAGCTACTCTCATAAGAGGAATCTCCTGATTGATTGTATACAAACAATAGTATCAGTCAATCAAAATCTTGGCAGGCGAACATTTTGCGAACATAACGTTTTCCGTTTAGAATATCGCCAATGTCTTCCCCTGCCTCACCTCTCGCTTGGGCCCACCCTCTCGTCAGAGATTGGTTTGTCCAGCGCTTTGGCACGCCGACCGAGCCGCAGGAGCAGGGATGGCCGCATATTCTGGCAGGTCACACTACGCTGATTTCCGCGCCCACGGGTTCTGGCAAAACCCTCGCCGCCTTTCTCGCCTGTATTGATCGGCTGGTGCGCAAGGCGCTGGCAGGCGACCTCCAGGACCGCACTGAAGTTCTCTATGTTTCGCCGCTGAAGGCGCTGGGCAACGACATCCAGAAGAACCTCGAAGTACCGCTCGGCGAAATTCTTCAGATGGCGGGCGAGCGCGGGTTCCTGATGCCGCAGATTCGCACTGCCGTCCGCACCGGCGACACGCTCATGCACGAGCGGCGGGCGATGCTGAAGCGCCCTCCGCACATTCTGGTGACCACGCCGGAGTCGCTGTACATCCTGCTGACCGCGGAGAAAAGCCGGGCAATCCTGCGTGATGTCGAGACGGTGATCGTCGACGAGATTCATGCCGTAGCCGACGACAAACGCGGCGCGCACCTGACTCTATCGCTGGAACGGCTGGAAGCGCTGACGCATCGTCCACCGGTACGTATCGGCCTCTCGGCCACGCAGAAGCCTATTGAAGAAGTTGCGCATTTCCTTACTGGCAGCGGACGTCCAGATCCTGTCATCGTCGATGTCGGCCACAAGCGCCAGCTCGACTTAGCCGTTGAAGTTCCCGCCAGCCAACTCGGCGCCATCGCCACCAACGAAATGTGGGACGAGATCTACAACCGGCTCGTGGAACTGGTCGAACAACATCGTTCTACGCTGGTTTTCGTAAACACCCGGCGGCTCTCGGAGCGAATATCGCACCATCTGTCTGAAAAACTCGGTGCGGACAACGTCGCAGCCCATCACGGCAGCCTTTCACGCAAATTGCGTCTGACCGCGGAGAAGAAGCTCAAAGATGGCGAAGTCAAAGTATTGGTCGCGACCGCCTCGCTCGAGTTAGGAATTGATATTGGCACGGTGGACTTGGTGGTGCAGATCAGTTCTCCGCGGGCGATTGCCGTGGCTCTGCAACGCGTGGGACGCTCGGGCCACTGGCGCGGCGCAATTCCCAAGGGACGCTTTTTCGTAACCACTCGCGATGAACTTCAGGAATGTGCAGCGCTGGTGCGGGCCATCCGCCATGGCGACCTTGATCGAATTATGATCCCCGATTCGCCGCTGGACATTTTAGCCCAGCAAATCGTGGCCACTTGCGCGGCAGGCGGCGACCGTGTGGCGCCGACACTCCTGTCCGCGCCTAACTGTGGCGAAAATCCCGCTACAACTACAACTGAAGAATTATTATCGAAATCTTCCGACGCGCGGGCAGGAGTGCCCGCGCTACACGATCCTGGATGGGACGAAGACGAACTGTTCGCTCTGGTGCGCCGGGCGTATCCGTATCGCAATCTTTCGCGCGAGACCTACGAAGCGGTTCTCGAAATGCTCTCTGAGGGCATCGCATCGCGGCGCGGACGCTATGGCGCTTACATCCATCGCGATCGCATCAATCGCAAGCTGCGGGCACGGCGCGGCGCACGGCTGGCGGCGATCACCAGCGGTGGCGCCATCCCCGAAACTGCGTTGTTTACCGTTGTGGCCGAGCCCGAAGGAATTGTCGTCGGCACGCTCGACGAAGACTTTGCCGTCGAAAGCAACGCGGGCGACATCATGCTGCTGGGCAACAGCTCGTGGCGAATTCGCCGGGTGGAAGGCAAATCCGGACGCGTGCTGGTGGAAGATGCGCACGGCGCGCCGCCCAGCATTCCCTTCTGGCGCGGCGAGGCTCCGGCGCGAACCGAAGAGCTCTCCTTGCATGTTGCCGATCTGCGGCAACAGATCAGCGACCGGCTGCCGAGCACTTCGCCGATCGGGGTGTCTCCCAGCCAGCCTGAAGTCGCGGAGACTGTTGCCTGGCTGAAAGAAGAATGCGGTTTGGACGACTCTGGCGCCGAACAAATGATCGAATACATTCTGCAGGGTCGTGCCGTGCTGGGGGCCGTGCCGACGCAGCAAACAATCATCGCGGAACGCTTTTTCGATGAGGCCGGCGGGATGCAACTGGTGATCCACGCGCCTTTCGGAGGACGAATCAATAAGGCATGGGGCCTGGCCTTGCGAAAGCGGTTCTGTCGCAGCTTCAACTTCGAACTGCAAGCTGCAGCTACGGACAACGGGTTGAACATCGCGCTGGCCGAGCAACACAGTTTTCCTCTCGTCGACGTTTTTCATTTCCTGAATGCCGAAACAGTGCAGCCCATCCTGGAGCAGGCCGCGCTGGCTTCGCCCATCTTCGGAACCCGCTGGCGCTGGGATGCCAACCGGGCGCTGGCGTTGTTGCGCTTTCAAGGCGGCAAGAAAGTTCCGCCTCAGATTCAACGCATGCGCTCGGACGATCTTCTGGCCTCGGTTTTCCCTGACGTCGCTGCCTGCCAGGAAAATATCGCCGGAGACATTCAGATTCCCAACCATCCTCTGGTGAATGAAGTAATGAAGGACGTGCTCACAGAGGCGATGGATCTGGACGGGCTGAAGAATTTGCTGCGAGGGATGGCTGACGGCCGCATCCGCTGCGTGGCCGTGGACACGCCCGTGCCCTCACAGTTCTCGCATGAAATCCTCAATGCGAATCCGTATGCCTATCTCGACGATGCACCGCTCGAAGAGAGGCGGGCGCGAGCGGTGGAGATGCGGCGGATCCTTCCGGAATCGGTGCTGGAGGAGGTGGGGAAGCTTGATCCCGCGGCGATTGCGCAAGTCCGGGAAGAGGCGTGGCCGGATGTCCGGGACGCGGACGAACTGCATGACGTGCTGCACACGCTGATCGCGTTTCGCATGGACCGCGTAGGAACGGACGCCCTCGTCCGTCCGGCGGAGCAAAACTCCGCGCTGAGTTCTGGCGAGCTTGCACTCGCCGACCCGGACGACGGCGTCCGGGGCAACGCGGGCAACAGAGGGAAGAATCAATGGGAAGCATATTTCCAGCAATTGATTGGACAGGGCCGAGTGACCAACACCTTCAGTAACGGCAGGCAGTACTGGGTCGCGGCCGAGCGCGCCCAGATGTTTTCCTTGCTCTTCCCGGATGCCAGTTTTGATCGAGCGATTGTCGAGATCGAGAGCGCCGTTCCCTCCCGGGACGATGCCGTTCTAACGATGGTTACCGGCTGGATGACCCACTTGGGCCCGGCGACCTCGGGACAACTCGGATCGCTGCTTGGATTGCCGTCTGCTGAAATTGACGGCGCTCTGCTCCGCATGGAAGCTAGTGGCGCAATCTTGCGTGGTAAGTTCACAGATCAAGCAACGCGGGCGGGGGCGCCCGCGCCACACGAGCCGGAGATCGAGTGGTGCGAGCGGCGACTGTTGGCTCGAATCCATCGACTCACCGTCGCGACCCTACGGAAGCAAATCGAGCCTATATCGGCCGCGCAGTTCATGCGCTGGCTGCTACGCTGGCAGCATGTCGCTCCAGGAACGCAGGTCCAAGGTGAGCGGGCCACGCTGGAAGTAGTGCGTCAGCTCCAGGGATTTGAAATCCCGGCCAATGCATGGGAGCGGCAGATCCTGGCAAGGCGCATTGCGAACTACGATCCTCAATGGCTGGACCAACTCTGCCTGACTGGCGCGGTGGGCTGGGGACGTCTGTCTCCGCATCCTGCGACGCTCGAGGATACTGCCGCAGGCAAGCGGCGAGTGATTCCGACCAGTGTAGCTCCCATTACGTTCTTTGTTCGCGAAGAGGCGGACTGGATGACTCCACATAATCCCGCCGCCCATCAGCCCGAAGCACGCGGCCTGAGTGAGGGGGCGCGGCAGGTGCTGGATTTCCTGCGGGAGCGCGGCGCTTCGTTCTTCGCGGACATCGTCCGTAGCACCGACAAACTAAAGGCTGAGGTGGAAACGGCTCTGTGGGAACTGGTGGCCGCTGGAGTGGTGACCGCAGATGGTTTCGACAATCTGCGCTCTCTCATCGATCCCAAACGGAGGGCGGGACAAGGTGGCGGGCGCAACGCACGTCCGCGGCACAGCTCCGGACGATGGGCACTCCTTTACACCGACGGAATTGTCGAGCGCAACCGGACGGTCGAGGCCACCTGCTGGATGCTGCTGAAACGTTACGGAATCGTCTTCCGGGATGTGCTGGCGAGAGAGACCAACCTGCCCAAGTGGCGTGAGTTGCAAATGGCGTTTCGCCGGCTGGAAGATCGCGGTGAAATTCGTGGCGGCCGTTTCGTGGACGGATTCCTCGGCGAACAATTCGCCTTGCCGGTTGCGGTTGAGTCGTTGCGGGCCACGCGGAGAATGCCACCGTCCGGTGAAACTATCACGCTCTCCGCGGCTGATCCCTTGAACCTGGTTGGGATTCTGGTTCCGGGCGAACGCATTCCGGCCATCTCAGGAAGAAGTGTGAGCTTTCGCGACGGAGTTCCTGTTGACCGACCGGACACTCAGCTGTCGACACAGCCATCGGCGGCCGCCGGCTAAGAGAAGCTCTTGCGTCGGAAGGCCTTGAGCCGCTGAGCATCCCTTAGAATCTGACTAGTAACCGCAACAGGGAGCGACTCCCAAGGACGCATGTCCCCGGGTTTGTCCCGATATGCCTGGAGCGCCTGTTCCACAAAAATGGTGTCCATATTCAGACTGAACAAAGAAAAAAATCGGGAGTCTGGCGAGGGGGTCTCCCAGGCTCCCGATCAGCCTTTCCCTGGCAAGACTGCCAAAAGCGCTTCCCCCGTCGCTTCGCCAGGTCAGGGCTTATGCTTGCCAGTGCACGTATCGCACCACGCCTGGGGCTGCGGGTCCGGAGCCGCCACCCTGTCCCAAGTAACTGATTCAATTAGCTTGAATTCGCTACGAAACAGCGCCGTGTCCTTTTCTGCATCCAAAGCACCTATCCGACCGGATAGCCGAACTATCTGTTCGGATAGTGGAACTAGCGCAGATAGTTTTGCGAATCCAGCGGAAAGTGTGTTAGAGAGGATTGCGCGCAACGAGGAATTGAAGTGAACCCAAGGCTTCTGGTAATTGCTGGGCCGTTGAAAGATTCGACTTTCGCGCTCCCAAGCGGGGAGATTCACGTTGGACGCGACCCATCCAACTTGCTTTCGATCAGCGACCCTTCCCTGTCGCGTCGCCATTGCGCGCTCAGTCGGGACGAAGACGGCTACAAGATACGGGATCTCGATAGCCGCAATGGCACATCGGTGAATGGAGCGGCAGTCAAAGAGGCGCGACTGCGTCACGGAGACCAGATCTCAGTCGGAGATTCCATCTTCCTGTTGCTTTTACATGAAGACGCGGACGAATCGCCCGCAGGCCGTGTCGAGTACGAAGACAGCTTGACCCAGGCAACCGCGCAGTTCAGCCCCCAGGACGTGCTCTACCTGCAACCGGACCGAATTCTCAAGGAACTTCCGGCGAACTCCCGTGTGGCACGAAACCTGAATGCATTGCTCAAGATCAGCCGCGTCGTGCATTCCATCCGCGATCTCGATGACCTGCAGGGGCAAATCCTCAACCTGATTTTTGAGGTGGTGCCCGCCGAGCGTGGCGCCATACTGCTGGATGGCAAAGGGGACGAACCCTTTGCGTCGGTCTTCGCGCGCCACCGCATCGCCAAATCCGCGTTGCCGGTTCGCGTCAGCCGCACTATTGCCCGTCAAGTCATGGAACAAGGATTGGCTATTCTGGGAGCCGACGTCCCAGGCTCGAACGATCTAGCTGACGTGGAGAGCCTGGTGAATTGCCAGGTCCGTTCGCTGTTGTGCGTGCCACTGACCATGTTCCAGAAAGTGACAGGCTGTATTTATCTGGATACCTGCAATGCCGCCAGCCGCTTCGACGAAGATCACCTCCAATTAGTCGCGGCGATTGCTGGCACTTCCGCAATCGCTCTGGAAAATGCTCGCCGGATACAATGGCTGGAACACGAGAACCTCCGGCTTTCCACGGAAATCAATCTCGATCACAACCTGATTGGCGACAGCTCCCGGATGAAGGAGGTTTATCAATTCCTGGCGCGAGTGGCGCCGACTGACTCGAACGTGCTGCTGCAAGGCGAGAGCGGGACCGGGAAAGAATTGGCGGCCCGCGCCATCCACCGCAATAGTCCGCGTTCGAGTAAGCCCTTCGTGGCTATCAACTGCGCAGCTATTCCAGAGGGCCTGTTGGAGAGCGAACTATTCGGTCACGAGAGAGGCGCATTCACCGGGGCTGTGGCGCAGAAAAAGGGCCGGTTGGAAGTGGCAAACGGCGGGGTTGTCTTCCTCGACGAAATCGGAGAACTCGCACCCGCTCTGCAAGTGAAGCTGCTGCGAGTGCTGCAGGAACGTGAATTCGAGCGCGTTGGCGGAACGCGTCCAATTTCCGTGGATATCCGCCTGATCGCCGCCACCAACAAGGATCTCGGGGAGGCGGTGAAGACAGGAACGTTTCGCAAAGACCTCTTTTATCGCTTGAACGTTCTCTCGCTGGTCATGCCTCCGCTGCGCGAGCGGCGCGAAGATATAGCGATGCTCGCCGATTACTTTGTCACCAAATACATCAAGAAATTCAACATGAGAACCAGGAAGCTTTCTCCCGAAGCAATGGTGTGCCTGGCGAACTATGAGTGGCCCGGGAATGTGCGCGAACTGGAGAATGCCATCGAGCGGGCGCTGGTACTGAGTGTGTCGGAATTGATTCAACCGGAGGACCTGCCGGAGTCAATCCTAGAGAAAGGGTTAACCCCGATTATGGAAGGCGCAAAGTATCACAACGAAGTTAAAGAACTGAAAAAACAGCTGATCCTCAATGCAATGCAGGAAACCAAGGGTAATTACACAGAAGCGGCCCAGGTTCTGGGAGTGCATGTGAATTACTTGCACCGCCTGATTCGCAATCTGGATCTCAAAGACGCGCTGCGCCCATCGCCAGACCTGCGCGCCGGAACCGAACAGTCTCAGCATAGAGGTTCACGGCAACCGGAGACTTAGCAAAGTCGCCGGATTCAAGTAAACACCCTGCCAGCGCACGGCAACGTGCAGGTGAGGTCCCGTGGCACGCCCGGTTCCTCCGCTCAAACCGATTTTCTGTCCGCCGGTGATGCGATCCCCCTCTTTGACCTCGATCTTCGAAAGATGCATATAGAGAGTGAGCAAGCCCTGACCGTGATCGAGGACCACGCAATTGCCTTCGAAGAACAGCGGTTGCGCCAGTAGAACAGTTCCGCTATTCAGCGCCGCTACCGGCGTGCCTTCCGGGACGGCATAGTCGAGCCCCTGGTGAACGCTTTGTACCCGCCCATTGAAGGTACGTGAGGTTCCAAACACATCAGAGATCTGCGCTTTCACAGCAGGGTGAAAACTACCTGCCCACTCGCGCTCGGAAGTTGTTCGCGCAAATGCGTGCTCTTTGAGCACCTTATCCTGATTGATTCTCTGAAGTTGTTCAGCATTGGGTTCCGTATATTGCTTGGGAACGCTCGCCACGATGCTGTGATATTTTCCCTTGCCTACCGCAATCCGCTTTTGAAACGAGAGCTCTTTGCCAGTAATAGTCGCTCCCTTCAGTGCAAGCGAATAATTTCCAGGGCGAGTTTCCAGACTCGCGCCGGCGATTCCGTACCAGACTTTGCCATGCGAATCAGAAGAAAGGAACACTTCATGCTCGAGCCATTTGGCGGAAAGCGACTTCAATTGCTCCGGCGAAGTCACTTGAAACACGAGTGGGGATCCATTGACCAGCCGTACGGGCTGCCAGCGCACCGACCAGAAATCTGTAGCCTTGCCCTTCGGCTTTATAGCAGGAGCCTCGAACCCGCACAAAGGAAGTGTGTTGAGAAGGACGCCCGCAAGCAGAATCACAAAGCTCCTGCGACCGGCCAGCGCGAATACCGACGATGGAGACACTCCGAAGTTAGCCTAGCACCGATGCCTGCAGACTGCGGGTTAGAATCCATTCGGTAGAACCACATTTCTTACCCCATGAAATAGGGTGTTTGGCAGCATCGTAAGTCATTGAATCGTAAGAAGAACACGATGGTAATGGACCGGACCCGTTTTGGCCGGACATTTCACTCGCTCTGAGCAAGAATCTTCCAATGTCCCGCAGCTTGCCTCGTCAGTTGGGCGCACAAGGGTTTATCGCTGCCATGGCGCTAGCGGCGGTGGGCTCTTTGTACATTGCGTTGGCGAACTGGCAATCGACGGACCCCATTAAATTCCTCTGCTACTTGGCCGTCGCGCTCCTGGCTTCATCTTTGAAAATAAAACTGCCCGGCATCAACGGAACGATGTCGGTGAACTTCTTGTTTATTCTCCTGGGCGTTTTAGAGATGAGTTTTGCTGAAACCCTGGTGATTGGGTTCGCCGCGGTCCTGGTTCAGTCTTATTGGAAGTCCTCCAACAATCTCAAGCCAATCCACGTTGTGTTCAATCTTTCGCAGTTACCGGTCGGGACGGCAGCATCGTACGGCGTATACAAGCTCGTCACAACTCACGGACTGCATCGAAACGCACCTCTCGCGTTGCTTCTGGTAGCGATCACATACTTCGCGTTCAATACGCTCGCAATGGCTACCATCATCCGACTGACGGAAGGCAAGCCGGTCTTGAAGGTATGGTCGGAATGCTATTTCTGGTCTTTCCCTTACTACCTCGTGGGAGCCGCCATCGCCGGGTTAGTGAGCTTCTTGAATCGGCACATCGGATGGCAGTCTTCGCTTCTAGTCTTGCCTCCCGTGTACCTCATGTACCGGTCGTATCGGCTCTACCTTGGCAAACTGGAAGATGAAACGCGGCATGCCGAGCAGGTATCCAATCTCCACTTGCGAACCATTGAATCTCTGGCATTAGCGATTGAGGCCAAGGATCACACCACCCACGATCATCTGCAACGGGTTCGCATCTACGCGATGGAACTCGCCAAAGATCTTGGTTTAAGTGAAGACGAAACGGAGGCGTTGCAGGCTGCTTCTGTTCTCCATGACATCGGCAAGCTGGCGGTGCCGGAACACATCATTTCCAAACCGGGGAAGCTCACGCCGGAAGAGTTTGAAAAGATGAAGATCCACCCCATTATTGGGGCAGAGATTCTCGAACAAGTGGAATTTCCTTACCCAGTGGTGCCCATCGTTAGAGCACATCACGAGAAATGGGACGGCAGCGGTTATCCGAACGGTCTGAAAGGCGAAGCCATACCGATGGGAGCGCGAATCCTGGCGGCGGTCGATTGCCTTGATGCACTGGCTTCTGATCGGCAGTACCGCCGGGCGTTGCCCCTGGACGAGGCCATGGCGCGCGTGGTCGCCGAAGCTGGCAAAAGCTTTGACCCGCGGGTGGTTGAGGTCTTGCAGCGGCGATATGTTGAGTTGGAAAAACTCGCCCATGCGCGGCCTCCAAGAATCCCCACCAAACTATCGACCGACGTCAAGGTTGAACGTGGATCGGCACCGGCCGCGGGTTTCGCGGAATCCGAAACACCTCTCACCCACCAGCCAGAAGAACGCCGCGATTATCTTTCCTCCATTGCCGCGGCGCGCCAAGAGGCGCAAATGCTTTTCGAGCTCAGCCATGACTTGGGCACTTCACTGAGCGTGGACGATACCCTTTCGATGCTCTCCGTACGGCTGAAACGCCTGGTGCCGTATGATTCCATGGCAGTCTATATCAAACAGGACAATCTGCTGACTCCGGAGTATGTCAGCGGCGACAACTTTCGTTTGTTCTCATCTCTGAGGATTCCACTCGGGGAAGGCCTATCCGGCTGGGTGGCGCAAAACAGCAAGCCGATTCTGAATGGCAATCCATCGGTTGAGCCCGGATACCTCAATGATCCCGACAAATACAGCACGCTGCGCTCGGCCCTTGCCGTACCGCTAGAGGGAGTTTCGGGTGTGGTTGCAGTGCTGGCGCTCTATCGCACTCATCAGGATGCGTTTACCAAGGATCATCTCCGAATCCTGCTGGCCATCAGCTCGAAACTGGGCTTTACTATCGAAAACGCTTTGAAATATCGCATCGCCGAAGACTCAGCTACGACCGACTACCTTACCGGACTGCCGAATGCGCGATCGCTCTTCCTGCACCTGGATCGCGAGATTGCACGATGCAAACGCTCCGACCTGCAGCTGGCAGTGTTCGTTTCCGACCTCAACGGATTCAAACACGTGAATGACCGGTTTGGCCACTTTCAAGGCAACAAGCTGCTGCAGATGTTCGCCGACGCCTTAAAAGACTCCTGCCGTGAATACGATTATGCAGCGAGAATGGGTGGTGACGAATTCGTTGTCGTTGCGCCGGGTCTCAATCAGAATGCTGCGGCAGAAATGGCGCACCGGGTGGAAACCATCATCGCGGAAGTTGGGAAAGCCGTTTGCGGCGAGGGTCTGGTTTCGGTGAGCATTGGCCAGGCTTTCTACCCCGCGGATGGCAGCAACGCCGAACACCTGCTGGCGGAAGCCGACCGCCGCATGTACGCCGTGAAGAACTCACATTATGCAAATACGACCGATCGGCACACCGGAGTGCGGTTTGCGCGTGCCCCCAGCTAGAAGTCATCCGCTCATCTCATAAATGCGCTGTCCAGCGGTTGCTGGTGTAATCGCGGCGATATTACGCCAACAACCTGCTCCAGGAATGCCTGCTGGAGCGTCAGCATTCTACGCCGCAACGCGGCATTCAAATCCCGTGCCGCCGGAGAGGCAAGCCACGGCGTGATCCCAAACACCGAACCGAAGGTTGTGGTTTGGTCGCCTGGCAGTGGTCCCATAAAGATTCCCCGCTGAATCGAAGATCAGGCCACCGGCGGGACTGGCTCCCGGATGGTCGAAGAAATAGTGCTGCACGCTCTCGTTCCATCCGCCTTTCGAGTTCGGCGCTAGCTTGAAGACGGCGCCACAGCCGGCGTCGTCGCAACCGCTGCCACCGAACCTCGCCGTGCCATTTATATACAACGGCGCGGATGGCTCAAAAACTGCAATCCTCCAGGAGACCCCCGTGACCCTTGCCGCCTTGGACGTGTAAAACTTTCTTCTCTAGTCCCAGGTTTTTGGCGGGTTTTAATTGACATCTGGTCAGACTCAGTGGAAAATCACTTCTATTGTTGGATGGCTTCCCGCGTCCGATCAAACAAGACGCGATCAACAGCCCCCGCATGCGGGGATCAACACCTAAAACCTCAAGGAGATTTTCTCGACATGAAGAAACACTCGCTTCTCTTTGCTGTGTGTCTGCTCGCGTGCGTCGGTGTAGCCGGCAGCGCAGTAGCTCAGGACAGCAATTACTCCATCTCTCAGCCACGTTTCGTGGTTCTGCCGCCCCATAAGGCCACCATCCAAGCGCCGGCTGGCAAGAGCCTAACGACGTGGAATGGCAGCTTTACCTTCAACGGCACCAAATACAACTTCAACATGGTTGGTACCGATCCCTCGAAAAACAACGGCACCACGACGGTGCCCTCCTACATCATCCCGATCAAGATGGTGTATGACAAGAATCACGGCAACAAGACATTCAATCCGAATAAGCAGAAGTTTTCGGGCACCAATGTTTCTGTAACCACGACTATCGCGACCTCGCCTATTTTCGCTTCTGGCGTTGACTTCAACCAAGGTGGCACCGACCTTGGGACCACGCAATACATCGATGCATTCCAACGCGGTAATTTCTGGGGAAAACACGTCTCGAAAAACAAGAAGTATCACGTGCTGTTGGGCACGCCGAAAATCCTTCCAGAGCAGACGTATAACTGCAACACGAACGACTGCTCCATCCAAAACGAGTTCGGCAAAACCGTGGGATTGGCCGACATCAACAACATGGACGCGTTCTTGCAACCTCTTTTCAAGAAGTTGGGAATTACACCTGACAGTCTACCGGTCTTTCTCACCTATGACGTATACCTGACCTCGGGTGGGTGCTGCATTGGTGGTTACCACAGTGCGGGCGGCGGCAACGTACAAGGTCAGACCTATAGCTACACCACCACGATTGACCAGGGCAGCGGCGTTTTCTCTCAGGACACGGCCGCTCTGTCTCACGAGGTTGGCGAGTGGATCGACGATCCGCTCATCAATAACGGCAATAACACGCCTTGCGGTATCCTCGAAGTCGGCGACCCGCTGGTGCTGCATGACTATCCGTATACCCTGCACAAGTTCACTTATCACTTGCAGGACATGGTATGGATGCCATACTGGGGCGCGCCCAAGAGCACCACGCTGCATGGATGGTACAGCTTCCAACACGAAGACAGCGCCATGTGCCAGTAGTGGTATTTTTGTTTGAATTCCGGCCCGCTCCGCTACGGAGCGGGCCTTTCTTATGTGTACAAGCATGATCGACAGCCCTCACGCATGTCGTGCTTCTATATCCAGCAAGAAATGGATGTCTGAGAGAAAACAAATTCATTCAGAACGAAGTCAGTGAGTGTGAATGCTTGTGCCGGCGCACAAGGTCGTCAGTCAATCGACCCGAGTCTCGGCAAGGTGCTACAGCGTCTTGAAATACTCGATGATCTGCAGGCGTTCTTCCTTGGTAAGCTTGCGGCCGATCACCCCGTTGCCTTTAGGGCCGTCATTGAATTCATGCCCAGCATTGGAATTGCCGGGTAGGTCGACGCGAAACTCGGTAGCACCCTTGAGGGGACTGGTGTCGAGGCCGAGGTTGACCGGATCAAACTGTTTGTTTCCGAGATAGAAAACCTTGGACCGCTCAGAAACCGGCGAGAGCAGTTCAAACAGGTTAGGCACCGAACCATTGTGAAGGTAAGGAGGCGTAGCCCAGATCCCATTGTGCGGCCGTGCCTTGTAGGCCAACGGCGCGCGAAGTTCGTTCTTCCGGTATCCGTTCCATTCTTCTTGTTGCTCGGGTGGAAGGTTGAGTTGCGTGTAGGCCTGCTGAATCACTTTTCGCGTAATGAACGTCAGGCCATCGCCGGCGGACAGAATTCCCTGCCCCAACGGTCCGCTATCGGCCCTTCGGTCATAAAAGTTCCGGGCTTCCTTCGGATCAGTTCCGATTTCCTCGAGGGGAATCATGGTTACCTTGAAAAACTGTTTTCCCCCGCTGTCTTTGTAGTTCTTCCAATGCTCTGCCTTACGACCCTCTTCGGAATACATCGGCGGCTGGTGGCAGTGCAGACACAGTTGGTTGTAGAGTTGTTCCCCTTCGGCTGCCGTCCCGCGATCAATCTTTCCCAGTATTTCCTCGGGCCACTTCGGTGACCAGACACCCTTCCCGGATTCGGAACCACCGAGCAATGTCTCGATTTCGTGCAGGTTCTCGACGCGAATCGTGCTCTGGAACTGCGCCCCCGGATAGCCGAGAAGGTTGATGCGCGAACGCACACCCAGCGCCTCCCCAACATTCCTGCCCATGGGTTGTTGGATCGAGCCGTTGTACTGCACCCAATCCATCCACGATGCGTCCCAGATGGGCGGGTAGTTTACGGGCCCATCCCCAACCACCAAGTTCTTGTTATTGTTCAGTTCGGTTCCGAAGACGAAGTTGCCGATCCGAGCCAGCGCATCTGTGCGGCCATAGCCCTCGGGAGTTGGAAAGAGGTGCACAGTCGATTTGAACTCCGTGAAAGTCGTATCGAGATAGTATTTGAGCGCCTGACGGAGGCGCACCCGGTCGGCGTGCGAATGGTTAGGCCCGAGTACCCGGCCCGCAAATCTGCGGAAGCGCGGTGGATCGTAGTAGGTCCAGGTAACCGCAAGACCGAGCGCTTCGGTAAACTTCTGCAGATTGATCAGGGATGGACCGGCATCGATCCGGATCGCTTTCCCCCCATAGAAAAGCTCGCCGGTGTGACAAGCCGCGCAGGTAATGCCGAGCACAACCTGTGCCTGCCCAGTGTAAGGGTCAACGAAACGATCGTCGCGGGCAAATCCGACCGGCAAGCCGTCGGGATTTTGCTCATAGGCTTCGTCAGGGATAAATCCGAAGCCCTGCATGTAAGCATCGTTCCTGAACGGAGGCGCGCCCCTAAGACTCAAACGCGGCTGCTCAAGTGCAAGAAACCAAGCGTAGGGCAGGAGTTCACTTCCCTGCGCGGCGTGGTAGTAGCGACGGCGTTGGTCTTCCGTCCAATTCTGTGGCAGCCAGGTGACGTCCCGGGGCCGCTCGATCTTGGGCACCTCCAGGCTGTTGTGTATGGTAAAAATCGCAACCGCCAATACGCACACCACCAACGCCGCGAGCAATGCCAGCGCCGCGATCACACTCTTTAGACCGAGGAGTCCGACGTGCACGTCCGGCTTGGCATCTCCCGGCCCTTTCACCAACCGTGGCTCAAACTCGCAGGCGGTTTCCTGTTCCACGACATGCTGCTGTGGCAGGTTCTTCGGGCGATATTCGGGCTTGTCCCGCATCCTATCAAAGACGCTCTGATGAATGTGGGCGCCATCTGGAATCAACCGCGGGCGGGCGAGGTTGATCCCTATACCGCTCTTAAACTCAGGCTGCGTCTGGCCCACCACCGGAACGGGATAGAAATAACGCTTCGGCCAGACTTCTCCCAGCCACCAGAATCCGTGCAGGGATTCGTGCAGCTTAGCGCGCGGGTCCGGCGGGGCGTAGGGAATCTTGCCGCCCAGCACATCAATGACTTTCTGCGGATCCAGCATCAGTCCGGCAGATTGCGCCTCGCACAACATCCACCGCAGTGCGATCTTTGATAGCCCGCTTTCCGTTTCGGCATAACCTCCGCCGACGTCCGAGTGAACCCCTGCGAACCAGACCTGTTTCAGATTCTGGGTTGGCGGCACCGGCTCATGGATCAGGTTCTGCCGGAAAAAAGCGCGGCGCTCATCAATTGAGACCGCATGCCGCAATATGGGAATGTCAGGCAACGTCGCCGTATATGGCAGGTGCCCGGATTTCAGACCAACGGGATCGAGGATCCATCCAACTGAGCTGACGGTATCCCACAACCCGAGAAAATACGGCTTGCAGTCAACGCAAAAGGTTGTTCTGAAACCATCGGCAATGTGGAACTTCTTGGGATCGTTGCTCTTGAAGAGTCGCAGGGCATACGGAATGAGCGCCTCATTCCCTGGCGTCAGCAACCCGAACATATGCAATAACCCGCACAGCGCACGAGCGGTGTAAGCGCCGCGACTGAAGCCGAAGATGAAAATCTGGTCGCCAGGGCTGAACTCTTTCATCAGGAACGAATAAACGTCGGCGATGTTGTCAGAGAAGCCATAGCCGAAGGCCAGGCCCCTCACCCTTGTCCACCACTTCCCAATCGCCGTCAGAGCGTTTCTCGCCCCCATCGTTCCGATGCCGGGGTGGTAGTACGCAACCTGCTTTTCCTGTGCGGACAACGTCCAGTAAAGCTTCACAACATTCGAGTTCTCGGCGCCATACTGGTTACCGGTCCCGTCGCAGCAAACCACGATGTTCCTGGGCATAGGTCATCCTCCGGAGCGACTGTATTAATAGTGAGAAATCCAGACGGAGCGCTTCAGCCCTAGTCTGTTCGCTTCCTGTCGATACTTGCATGGGAAACAGCCACTGATATTACCTCCCGAGTCAAAGAGGGTGAGAATTTTCTGGTTTCAACTTGGTGCGCGAAGATCACCTCACGATGCATTGCAAGACCGAGAATTTCGAGGTTCTGGTAGGCAGTCCAAGTGACCAGGGTAACCAGGCTCTTCACGGATGCCAGCACTCCGTTGGAGGACAGATTGTCACCATCCCAGGGAGAGGCGGGAGGACAAACTGTCCCATCAGATGGTTGGGGACCTTTCTAACTAATTGATGCAACAAGACTTAATCCTGCCCCGATTCGGCACCCCACCTGCAATTCCACCCGTGCCATCTCCCCCGGCGATCAAGTGGGCATGCGCCCGCTGGAGGATTCAATTTCCATGAAGAAGTTCCTGATCTTTTGTTTACTCGCGACGGTCACCCTGGCGTATGCCGACGATTCGAAATTGTCGCCCGACCTGCGTGCGTCTTCCGCGTCTCACGCCACAGTGGTGGTGCAGTACAACCAGCCACCTGGACTGCTTGATCTCCTGGGCCTCACAAACTTGTTGGGCACCATCTTGGCTAATTTGCCCCTGGTAAACGGGATCGTCGCGGACTTGCCGCTCGCGAACATTCTTGCCCTGTCCAACCAGTCAAATGTGAAATACATCAGCCTGGACCGCCCGTTGACTCCCACCCTGAGCAATGCGGCGCCCGCGGTGAACGCTTTTGCCGCGTGGCAATCCGGTTACACCGGCGCCGGCGTCGGAGTCGCTTTGGTCGACAGTGGCGTGATCGACCACCCCGATCTGCATGGCGGCTTTCTCGGATGGTCCCGAGTTGTGTACAACCAAAGCTTCGTTCCGGGTGCTTCGAGTGCGACCGATCAGTATGGTCACGGCACTCACATCGCCGGCCTGATCGCCGGTAATGGCGCAAGCTCCAAGAGCTCAAAGTATTCGCGCACCTTCGAAGGCATAGCGCCGGGCGCGAACCTGATCAATCTCCGGGTCCTCGATCAAAACGGCGCCGGAACTGACAGCGCAGTGATTGCCGCGATTGCGCAGGCAATCGCTTTAAAGGGATGGTTCAACATCCGCGTGCTCAACCTTTCACTTGGCAGACCGGTGTACGAAAGCTACAAACTCGACCCCGTCTGTCAGGCAGTGGAAGCGGCCTGGAAGAGTGGCATTGTAGTGGTAGTTGCCGCCGGAAATAACGGACGCTATCAGCCCACCAGCGGATACGGCACCATCAACTCGCCTGGCAACGATCCCTACGTGATCACTGTGGGCGCGATGAAGCCCATGGGGACACCCACCCGAAATGACGATCTCATTGCCAGCTACAGTTCAAAAGGCCCCACAGTGATTGACCGCATCGTGAAGCCCGACCTCGTGGCGCCGGGCAACCTGCTGGTATCGCTCGAAGCTCCCGGCACCCTCTACAACGAATATCCTGGCAATCGAGTGCCCTCCAGCTACTACGTTGCCGGCGGAACCAGCGCGTCGTCTTCCACTTACTTCACGCTCAGCGGAACCAGCATGGCAGCAGGAGTGGTCAGCGGAGTGGTCGCTGATCTACTGCAGAAAAGTCCTCGACTCACACCCGATCAGGTGAAAGCCCGCCTGATGAAGACGGCCTGGAAATCCTTGCCTTCGCAAAGCAGCGTTGTCGATCCCGCCACGGGAATAATCTACACCGATCAGTACGACGTCTTTACGGTTGGGGCAGGCTACGTGGATGTTGAAGCGGCCCTCACCAGCACGGACGTGGCCAACGGGACCGCTATGTCTCCGGCCGCAAATTATGATGCGAGCTCGGGCAATGTGTTCCTGACATCCGACCCCTCCTCGGTGTGGAACAACTCCGCCATGTGGGGAAGCGCGGCGGTCTGGGGCGCTTCGCAATTCGTTACTTCGAACTCCGCCATGTGGGGATCGTCCGCACTGTGGGGCTCCTCGGCCATGTGGGGTAGCAGTGCCATGTGGGGCAGCAGCGCCATGTGGGGTAGTAGCGCGATGTGGGGCAGCAGTGCAATGTGGGGTAGCAGCGCAATGTGGGGCAGCAGCGCATCGGCGGGTGAGCAAAATTAAAGGCCTGGTTGGCTCAACAGAACTCAACCCAATGCTGGGCGACCAGTCAGTCCCGACAATGAGCTGGTTTCGCTTGTGAAAGAGCCCCCTCGAATCAGTTTGTTTCCCGCGGGGGTACACCCTTCGCGGTGTTGTCAGGGGCACGCACGGCAAAGATTTCGCATCGGCAATATTCAACGGGGAGAAGCCAACCGCTTCTCCCCGATTTTCTTGCCGCCCCGTTCTCGAAGACTGCCTCAGTTCCGCCCGACGCAGACGTAGTCAACTATGTCGCCGCTGGTCGTCCCCGTAAATGGTCAGCGTCGAAGACGACACTTGAACACGACAGGCATTGATGGCAGTGGTATCGCTACAGGTACAAATCGGCGGGCTACTGCTATTGTACGTCTGGGTGAACGGGTTGGTGCAGTGGAACGGTATGGGCCCTGCTAACGCGCATTGCCCTGCCAAATCGGTGTTGGTAGACACCCCACTCGCAATCGTGCCCGTGCGAACCCCTGCATCGAACTGGTTCCGAATTGAGGTGTTAGTGGTTAGGAGGTTGGTCAGCGAGTTATTCGTGTCCCAGGCATACGACCCCACGAACGCATCCGTATCTTTTATTGTGTTGTTCTTGATTCCGTCCAGAATG
>DATNNO010000072.1:0-3003 GCA_035601775.1 Terriglobales bacterium
CGCTGGCAACAGCCGGACAATGCCCGTCATGGTTTTTGGTTTCCTTACAGTGAGTCGGGGGTTTCCGCGACCACGGGCAGCTGCCGAGCTGCGCTCGGCTGGACAGCCAAGGGCGGCTGTCCCTACGCGGACGGGCGAGGGCGCCCGTCCCCACACGAACCGTCCCCACACGAGACCCCCGTTCCCTTTCATTGGCCACCAACCGGGCTGGGCGCTGCCACGGGACGCAACACGGTGCGTACTATATCCGTGGCGAGCCTGGCTGCGTCCGATTGCAGCTTTGACATGGCTTGCTGCTTATCCACTTCGATGGCGGCGCGGGCCTGTTTGACTTGTTCCTGGGCTCGGGCGCGAGCTTGATTGACCGCTTGGCTGCGGGACTGCGTGGCCTGCTGGCGGCGGGCTTCCTGGTTCTTGAAGACTTTCAGGCGCGCTTCGCGCAGCCGCTGCTCGTATTCGGCGGTACGGGCTTCGGCAGCTGCGATATCGGCGCGAGCTTTTTCCATCGCGCCCTGGGTACGGTTGCGGCGCTCGGCGAGCACGGCGGTGAGCGGCCGATGGACGAGGAAGGTATAGAGGATGTAAAGCGTCGCCAGAAGGATGACGGTGGGCACGGCTCCGAGCAGTAATTCGCCTAGTTGTCGGAGTGTCTGGTCCATTTTCTGATGATCTAGTTTCTGATGATCTCTCTGAGTGTCGAACCGATTGTCGCACGGACGACCGAATCTTTGCTGATAACTCGCTGATTCTGCTGGCCTCTGTGGAAGAAGAGCCGCTTCTAAAACCAATTAAAGTAACACCTTGGCGAGGAGAGTGTCAATGATGGGAGCGCATCTGGGGGTGGAATTGTCCCAAATTGAAACAATGTTGAAGATGGAAGTTGATCCTTGACAATCGAGGTGAAGGGTCTACGATGTAGGTATCACCTCCGATCCCAGTCCGGATCGAATGGGCCGATAGCCAAGGAAACGTCACCGCTTCTTGGCTGGAGGCCCATTTTAAATTTCGGGGTTCACTCCTGGACAAAAATCAGCCGTTGCAAAAAGATGACGACAAGTTAACACGAGTGTGACAACTGGTGCGGTGGAGATGGTGAAAATGATGGCTGATTCCGGAGAAGCTTTCAAAGGGGCAACTCTGAATCGCCTGGAAGTGGTCTGGCAGGGTCGCCTCTCTCCACCCGGCCAGACCTTTTTTGTGAGGGTGTTTGGCGGTTAGCGGACCGGCGCGGGCTGAAGCAAGGTTGCAATCCGCTCAAGGATCCGGTGCATGCTCAGGTTGGAGTCGATGGCGGCGTCGACGGCGTGATGGTGGGAGCCAGCGTGCATGACCAGAACCTTCGTGCCCTCGTGAGCCTTTTTGACCATGTAAGGCAGGTGATGGCGATCTTCCTTGGATAAGGTGGCGCCGAGGATGACGAGGTCAAAGGCGTCGCGGCGCAGGGCTTCCTGAACACCATGACGGTTGAGGGCAGTCGTGATGTGATGCCCGGCTTTGGCGATTTCGGCGGCTTGGGCCGAGAGTGTGTGTTCGTCGCTCTCGCCGTAGAGAATCTTGATCGTCGATTGCTGCGCGGTCGCGGGCACGTGCCCTCCTGTGGACTCACTCGAAGCTTAGCAAGTGGCGGGCATGGTTCCGAGATCACGGAAGATCAGGGTCTGCCGGGCGACCTGACGCTCAAATGTGAGGCGGATTCCCGCCTCCGGCGCACACCGGGGAGCCTCACAGAGAGTCCAAGAAGCGAAGCAGATCTTTTTGCTCGGTTGGAGTCAGCCGGTGGAACTTTTGAGTTACTTCCCTGGCTTCGCCTTTGTGGCGATCAATCGCATCCCGCAAGCGGACCGAATCGCCGTCGTGCATGAAGCGGGAGTGCGTTCTAAGTCCCCAGAGTGGAGCAGTTCTGATCTTGTTCCTTCCATCATGGACCGCCTTATAGGAAAAGCCGCGGCGATTCATGACCTTGTCTACCTCATCAAAAGAAACTTGCGCAGATTGCTTTGACTTGTATAGCGCCTGGACCGAAGCGGCCGGCACTGCATAGTGCTCGACGACGGCGATGGCGATGCCATCCCCGGTGCCAACATTGTGGAGCAGGAAATCGCTATACGGGTGAAAGGTCTTCTCTCCCAGTGCATCGGGGATCGTGAATTGGCCTCCGTTCACCTTGGTCCCGGCCTTGGCCGTCGTAAGCGTGGTCAGGTGGCAGGTGGCGCACCCGATGCGGGCAAAGAGCTTCGATCCGCGCTTCGCCGCGTCGGTTGCCGCGAGAGTCTCGTCCCGTGGAGGCACTTTCGAAGCACGCATAAAACGGGCAAAGTGATCGATATCTTCCAGGTGGTCGGTGGGGTCCGGCTGATCGTTCGGCTCAGTTACTGACTTGGGATTGCAAATCGAAGTCACCTCGGTTGGGAAAAGGCGATTGGTGATGCCCATTTCGTTGAGGTACGCATCGCCGGCAAAAGAGAGCAGGCTGGCGTGCTGATCTTTCCATCCAAATCGTCCGACCGCAGTTTGGCCTACCGCCTCGACGACTGGCACTCGCAGCGCCTGGCCGCAAATCTTGCCGTGGGTGGAGCGGCACTGGTCTTTGCTAATGCTCAGTAGCGTGTCGTCCGCGACGGCTTCAATGAAACCGTCACCCAGCGTGTTGACCGCAAGCCGGGTGGTTCGAATGGTCTCGGTGTCGGGGACGTGTTCCTGAATCTCAGGACAAATTGCCCGATCATTGATCAGAGTGCGTCCGGTGATCACCTCTTGGCCGTGGTCGATCGGGATGCTCGGATTCTCGAAAACGCCAGCGGGACCCAAATGCCCGACGCGCAGCTCCGTGACTTGACTTACGGCGCCCGAAGTCGGACTTTGATGGCATTCGCGACACGATTGGGCATTGTAAATCGGGCCTAGCCCGTCTTTTTCGGCTTGCTCCACCGTGTCGAAATGCGTCTGATCGACGGCGTGTACAGACTGCGCCACGAAGTTGGGGTCGATGGTCTGATTGTCGAA
>DATNNO010000073.1:0-5550 GCA_035601775.1 Terriglobales bacterium
CACCGGCTTGTGCTCCCGGCGCGCTCGCTCCAATTCCCGCAGAAGCATAGCGAGAATCTCTCCGCGATTCATCAATCCGGTGAGGCTATCGTGGGTGGCGGCGCGGCGCATGGACTCGCGCGCGGAAACCAGTTCCTCCTGCAGGTCGAGAATCCGCTTACCGACCAAGAGGCGCGCCTTCAATTCCAGCTCATCAAAGGGCTTCACCAGATAGTCGTCCGCCCCGGCTTGCATGGCGTCGAGCATGTTCTGGCGGCCCTCTTTGCTGGTGAGCAGGATGACGTAAACGTATGGACCGGACGATCCGGCTTGCCGAATGCGCTGGCAAAGCTCAATGCCATCCAGATCGGGCAGCACCCAATCGAGCAGAACGAGCTTGGGGGAACCCGGCTGCTGGAGGATTCGCCAAGCCTCGGAGCCGGTCTCGGCAAGGGTGACGCCAAAACCCCAGCTGCGCAAATGATCGCCGATCAATTTGCGGTAGACAGCGGAATCATCGACCACCAAGGCCTGCATGAGTCGTAAACCTCCGACCTCCGGTGCGCCTAACTCCGCGATGCCAAAGAACGAACGGCCGCTCATTCACGCCTCCGTGGCAAGTCAGTGTCCACGAAACTTGACCCTACCATCATACGACCAAGAGGCTGCTTGAGGGCTGTCAATCGGCTGGCCCGTACTTCCAGAGATACATTATGAAGAGCGGGCAAACCGGGCCAGATGCTTTAGCAGGCTGGTAGCGAGGAGGGAAAAGACGCGGTTTTCGATATCCAGCCCCTAAAGGGGCGTCTAATTTCGAAGAACTTACGGCATCACTAAACAGGCTGCGGAAAAAGTATCTTGCGCGTTGGAGTGTCACCTCAGCGGCTTCTATGAGACGGCTGGTATGTGTCAAGGGTCAAAGTTTTTGCCTTTGCTTTTGACTTTTCCTTTAGCAGCGGTTTTTTTGGTTTTGCTTTTGGTCTTGCATCGTTCGCGTGTTCATTCATCTCGGTGCTTCTATCCGCACTCTGATGAGCCTGTTGTGGGCTCGGTGCATGTTGGTGTCCGATACCGATGAAAGGGTGCTGCTATCTAAAGCGCGGCCTCGAGGGCCAAGCCGCTGGTCGCAGTCGCCAGAACACAAGATGTCAATGAACCTTTGGCAAAGCCGCCGTACTGCTGCCTAACTTCTGCCGCTTCGGAAAAACTCTACTCGAAAACTGTACTCGAAAAACTAGGCCGCACTCCCGGCCACCACTGCCGCTTCCGGAAAGGGCCGGTAGTTCTGCCCGGTTCGCCACAAGTGGTGCAGCAGGACCGCCAGCTTGCGGGCCACCGCCACCACCGCCCGTTTTTTGGTTCGCTTCCCTCCCTGGGCCAGTTTCAATCCCCACCGGCGCAGCGCCGAATCCGGCCCATATCGTCCCAGAATGTACTGTGCCGCTTGCACCAACAAACGTCGCAGATAGATGTTCCCGGTCTTGCTAATGTTATGTTCGGGATCGGAATCGCCCGACTGGCTTTGCTTGGGACGCAAGCCCAGAAAAGCGCCCACCGAACGGCTGTGCTCCACCGCATCGACCCCGTCCAGAGTCAGGACATAGGCCGCCGCGATCACCGGACCCACTCCCGGCACGGTGCGTAAAATACGTATCTCCGGGTAGCGCTCCGTCAGTTTCTCGATTACCTGGTCTAGATTCCGGATCTCGGCCGTCAACCCTGCGATCTGGCGCAATAACGGCTGGGTCGCCGTCCCCAACTCTGCCGGCACCGCCGCGGACACGCGCGCCGCAAAGCTCTCCGACGAAGCGGGCGGCAACCGTCCGCCCGCGCTCTTGACCAACCCGCGCATCGAATTGATCAGCATGGTCCGCGCTCGCACCAAAGTGTCGCGGGCGCGAATCAGATTTAGATCGCGTTGCCGCTCCGCGCTGCGATGCTGAATGGGCTTCAACAAACGCGGATTGCAATATCCCAGACGCGCCAGCATCTCCGCATCCTGGCGATCGTTTTTGGACTCGTTCTCGCTGATGGCCCGCACTTTGCGCGCGTTGGCCACGATCACCTGATGGCCGAAACCCCGCAGCAGACGGCTGATCCAGGGCGAGTGCGTCCCGGTTTCCATGACGATGCGCTGCCGCGGTTCGGCTTCCCAGTGCCGCCGAAACGCCTCCTCGCTGGTCCGCATACGCCCTTCTTCCATGACCTCTCCGTCGCCGTTCAACACACAGTAGTGGCTGAATCGGTCCCCCAAGTCCACCCCTACGGTCCGATCCGGTTTCTCCTTCCACTCCGATTCTCTTTCTCTGATAGTCTTCTTCATTGGCTGGTCTCCTTAGTTTGCACTTCGAGTGCGCTGCGGACAGCATCATAGCTCGTTCCGCGAGACCAGCCGTCTCATCCCATCTAAAGCCGTATTCAAAGCAATGCAGAGTTACGCAACGCTGAAGCGCTGCGCCACCCAAAAAACTAGCGCTGCGCCAACGCGAGAACGAGTTTATTAGCAGCCAGAGACGGGGCAAGCCCCGTCTCTACGGGAAAGCTCAGGCCTTCAGATGGGGCAGCATTTCTCGAAAGGCGGGCGCGCCTGACGAGCGCAGCAGTTCGTAGATCATCATTTCGGTCGAGGAAACAATGGCTCCGGCGGCGCCCATGCGATCGAGTCCGATCCGCCAATTTAGTTCTGTCCGCGAGCTGACAGCATCCGCAGCCACATGCACCAGATAGCCGTCGCGCAGCGCCCCCAGCGCGGTCTGCATTACGCAGATGTGTGTTTCCATCCCGCACAAGAGTATGGTCGTCCGTTGGCCGGGGAGGCGCTTCAGCAATGAGCAGAACACGTCGCTGCCGAAGCAAGAAAACATTAGCTTATCGATGGGCGGAGTGTCCGGCAACATCGACGCTATGTCTGGCACGGTGTTGCCCAAGCCCTTTGCGTATTGTGTGGTCACGAGCGCCGGGATCTTGAGGATTCCAGCCAGGCGAATCAGCAACTGTACGTTTCGCACGAGCCGTTCTTTTTCCCAGATGGGCGGCAGCAGTTTCTCCTGCATGTCGACGACGATGAGAGCGCAGTGCTCGGCCTCCAGTGGACGGCGTGCCATCTCGGCGTAGTCGGTTTCGACTGGAATAGTTCCTAACATAGATCCGGACGACATGGTTCCGGAAAAAGTTCCGCTGCTGGGCATAGCCACTCCTAGCGCAGATTCTAACTCGGGTCTGGGGTGATTGGTTAGTGGCGGAGAGCCGGGTATCCTCGCCCGGCCACCAAACTGCCGGACGGGCGAGACGTTCGTCGCTCCACTAAGCGGTGCGGTTTTGCGGTCGCCGCAAAATGAATTAGAATTCTTGCACAGCCCGGTCGTTCAACGGTAGGACTGCAGCCTCTGGAGCTGCGTATCGGGGTTCGAATCCCTGCCGGGCTGCCACGTTTTCAGCGGATCGCGACTGTTCTCGCTGCCGGTTCCGGTCTATCGCTAGGAAGTATCGCGCGGAAGTATTGCGAGGAAGAAAGGCGGCTCACTTCAGGGGCTGGATTGTTTCTACCATGATCACTTTCTTTTTCGCATCCAGGTCTCCGGTCACGATCACGGTTTGTCCCGCCCATTTTTCAGCTTCTTTCTGTTTATCCAAACGGTAAACCTCTTTCTTGACCACCAGCACGTAAGAGCTTCCCTGATGAGCGACGCAGTGCCGGGCGCAGTCGGCGGCGGTCGAGCCAAAAGATTTGGATTTCAGCATTTCCTTGTGCGAGCGGGAAAGCGAGTGAACGTTTAGAGCGCAGGAGCTGTCACCGATCTCACCGCGAAAAGTCGCGGCGTGGCTCAATCCGGTGGCCAGGACAGCGAAAACGGTAAGAACGATCGAGCATTGAACGATCGAGCATCTAAAGATCGAGCATTTCATAAGAATTCCCTGCGTGAATGCTAGGCAATAACAATGACCTTCATGTGCATGTCCTCATGTCCTTCGCTGCAGATCACGGTACAAACGATCTCATATTCTCCCGGCTCGGAAGGGACCTTCAAGATAAATTCCTGAGTGCCAGGCTTGAGCTCGAGGTCCCAGTCCGGGAACTTCGCGCCATCCTTCTTGCGGATGAGAGCGAAGCCATGAATGGATCCGTTCCGGTTGTGGGTCTTGGCTTTTTTGGCCGTGATTCTGAATTGTACTTCTTCGCCCGCCTTGAAAGTCAGCGTGGGACTCGCTTGCCGGCCGATCTTGTAGCGGCTGTCTTTGTCGGCAAGGATCTCGATCACGCGAATTTGATTTTGGGCAGCGCATCGTGGGATTGACGCGAGCGGCAGAAGTGCGGTGAGAAGCATCGCGCCAATGGCGACGGGGACTCGAGATGGATGGACGCGCCTTGTCGTCGTCATAGTTATTGTTATTGTGTCATGTAGGCGAGGATATAGCGCATGTCCTCATCGGTGATGAGGGCTCGCACGCGCATGTGACGAACGATGGTTGCCATCATTCTGGGCGGAAATTTGTGTGGAGGCATGTGGCAACGTCCGCAGTTTGTGCGGAAGCGCTTTTCTCCCTCAACGCGCACGGCTCTGTTTTGCGCTGCGGTCGACGGAACGGCGCCTGACGGAACAATTACTGACGGGGCAGCGCCCTTGGATGCGGACGAGTTTTTGCCAGACTCCGCAGCGACGATCGCGGCAAGAATGAGAATCACGGCCAGGATTCGCATTAGTAACCTCCTCGTCCGAGGGGGAACGCGAACCGGTAAGTTATCCCTGCAGTCCAGATATTGGCATTGCCTGCGGAACTGAGCTGCCGGCCATAGCTGCCCGTGGCCCGCAGTCCGTCTAGAAAGTAGTAATTGAATCCCACCTCGGGTTCCTTCGTGTTGGCGCCTGGCACAGAGTCATTGGTCGCACCGGGCTTGGTGAAGAATTGCTGAAAGCGTCCGACCAGTTGCGTGTGCGCGAAGACTGGGGCATGGGAAACCGCACTCAGGCGCAGAGCGGGCTCAATCCAGTAGCCGCGGCCCGACTCGGAGTCAGCAAATTCCGAGCGAATGTCCAATGGGAGAGAACGCGGCTGCCATTCAAAATGGGCGCCGAAACGATTGGCATGGTTCTCCTGCAACAGGTGCTGGACGGAGAATCCGATTTCAATGCGCTGTTTGGGCAGAAACGCGCCGAGCCGTCCGCCGATTTGACGGTCGGAAGCGAGAGTTGCATTTGTGCTGAGGGTCGAGAAGTAAGCCGCGTAATTCAGGTTCAAGTTGGGAACAGCCGCAAAGCCGCCGCGCAGCATTACGCCGTCGCTCGAACTCTGCTCCAGCGGAAGAATCAGCGGATCGGCTTGCAGATTTCGGATCCAGGCGGGATAGAGGCGCTCGTTAAAGATGCCGAACGGCGTGAGAAATCGTCCCGCAGTGACGGTCAGATATGGATTCGCAATGTAGTCGAGCTGCAAATATTCGAGTGATTTATGAATTTTTCCACCGAAAGGGCCGGTTCCGTTGCGACGGGTGAAGTCTCCCTCGAAGGCTCCGCGAGACTCGATCAGCCAGTTGTCTCCGAGAGGCACGAGTACGACCGGGGAGATGATGCT
>DATNNO010000074.1:0-34192 GCA_035601775.1 Terriglobales bacterium
AGTTTGCTGAAAAACTCATTTTCGGACTCTCTGTTGCCAGTAACGAGTTTTCCAGATTCGGCCCCGGTTGCGGGTTTCCCACCTGTTGCCGAAGATCGTTCTGTTGCCGAACTTGGTATTTTTCAGCAAACTGTAAAGCCGGAACCCGTTGTAGCCCTGGCGGCACGCTGAAGCCTTGCCCTTCCCATTCATGGCTTTCCCATACAAGTACGTCGAGAACTGCTGCAGCTCAGCATCTATGTCGCGCCGGACGGGCGTGGGCGCCCGCGCTACACGTGAAAAGCCCCGACCCTGCGAGGCAGGATCGGGGCTGGTGGAAGTGCGGTTTCGGTTAGTAGCAGCCGGTGTGTGGCGTGAAGCTTTGCCGGTAGCTCAAGTTGTCGATGTCGCGGAACAACGGCGTTCCAGGCGGCAAGTTTTGCGGTTGCGTGAACAGCGGATCGAAAGTGTAGTTTCGAATTGGTGGAGAGTAAGTGGTACCGCCGCCGTCGCGGTCGACGCCAGTGGCATAGGTAGAGTAGTACATGCTGACCAGGGATCCCTTGTAATTCAGGGCTTGGCCTCCCCAATTCTCCAGCAGACGGAGGAAGTTGTGTAATCCGCCATCGGTGCCGAAGTCGCCCCCGGCCCAGGCCAGGCCTTGCACGGGGAAGTTAATGTTCTTGCCGCCGGAAACGGCGACCCGGTAGTAGGTTGTGGCTGCAGGGCGGCCGGCAATGTTAGTGGGAGAGCCGAGGCTGCCGAGGTCGGACCAGTTGTTGGACAGGAGCGTGACCGTATCGGCGATCACGGCTGACGCCGCGTGTGCCGGCTCTGCAGCCAGCGGATTCAACCAAGTCGGATCGGCGGCGCTACTATTATAGTCTCCTAAAATGTACACTGGATTCTCGGAGCCGACGGTGAACCCGCCTAGATTGTTATCCGGACGGACGGGCACATTGCCCAGCGAACCGTCCACCAGTTTCAGCACGTGCCGGGCGCCACTGACCCAGTTTTTCTGCCCGATGAGGCAACTCGGGAGGCGGCCGGCGGTTAAGTATGGATCGGGAGCGCCGGCTGCGTTGCGGATCAGGCTATTCACGCTGGTGGCCCCGTTATAGAGAGCGCCAACGTAGCCCAGCCCCAGGCCGATGTTTCCTGCTCCGAAGTTGTCGAGTACCCCGTTGTTGTTGACGTCTTCCGGCGACTGGAGCTTGCCCACCGGTTTGGCTTGCAGGGCACCATCGGGTGCGCCGTTGGCGTTGACGGTGTTAATGGAGTCTTCCAAACCGGAGTCGCCAGTCTTGGTGTTAGCAGCATCCACTTGGGTGCCGTTTGGATTGGGCAGCATACCTCTCCGGTCAGAAAAGTACAGAACGTATCCGTTCTGAAAGGTGAAGTCGACCAGGTTCCCGACGCCGGGAATCCCTCCGTTCAGCCATCTCTTTAGGTTACCCACATCCAGTTCCACGGCATTCATGATGCCGGCAGGTGTGCAAGTATTTGCACCACCCCCCACCACGTCGCGGGGTTCGCCTTCACGGGTTTCGTAGAAGTTGATGGGATACCAGTTGTTCATAGTGACGCTTTGCAGGGCTGCTTTGCTGTCGCCATACCAGGCGGACTTTGTGGCGGGGTCGACTGTTGCCTCAGGAGGTTTGGCCTTGATGCACGTCCACACACCACCGGCCAGAGTGCAAGTCGGCGGGGCTCCGTTTACGTCGGGCCAACCGCCGCTCGCATTGCGATCTGCGGGCTGCTGGAAAATCAAAATAGCATTCGGATTGATTGGGTTGGCACCGGGCGCCGTGGGCGGTACTGGGCCTCGCGCGAAGCCCAGCGCCAACCACTGATCTGTGATCGCGACATAGCCCCCAGCGGGGGTTCGATACTCAACGCGCAAATACCCATCCAACATGTTCCAGGTGTTGGTTTGGGCGGCGGGCGAGGACGCGTAGTAAGGATATGGGGCGGCGTAAAAGGGCACGGGCACTCCCGGACAAACCGGGGGATTGCCCGGGCATTTTGTCAAATTGAGAGCTGGAGGGGCCAACGTCAAGCCAAAATTGTTCGGGACCGCCGTGTTGATCGGTGCGCCCGGGTCATTGGTGAAAGTGATATCGGCCGGGATGGGTTGCAGTGGTGCGTACGGCCAATCGGGAGGCAGCGTCGGATTCGTGGCTAAGGGAAGAGGAACGTTGCTCCACTGGCTGGTGTCCGGATAAGAGGTCGTACCACCGGCAAAGTACGTCCTATAGTTGCCGCCGCTGGCCAAAGGCGGCAGAACCGGCGTTGGTGCCTGAACGCCCAATTGATAAGGGCCCACGTTGGCTAAACGAATATTTTCGGCATCTCCGACACCGCCCGGCAAGTCCGCGGGCGTATCGGCGAGCAATATCCGGATCTCAGCCTCGTTATAGAGTCGCGATGAGCCCAGAGGCGTGGTCGGTGCTTCTCCGGGTGGCGGCAGTCGGATGATTTCAAAAGGCTGCGGCTGGCCGGCTGCGCCGAGTGTGCCGTTAATAAAAGGCAGGGACAGTTTTCTGGCCCCTGTACCTCCAAGGTTTCCGTAGTTCCCATCGATAATCCAGGTAGCGTAAGTGCCGCCGGACAGCCCTGGCCATGCACCGTTCTGCCCACCGGTCGTCCAGATATTGGGAGGCGAGCCGGGCAACACGCTGCTTTCGTCAGTTGCGTTGGTCGTGTCTGCGCCCATATCGCGACAGTTAGGTCGCACCCCGTCGCAGCCCAGAGCCGTGGTCAAGATATCCACCGAGCCAAGGTGCGCACTGGCCGCCGCAGTGATTCCGTTGGCCAGTTCCCAGCGAATGACATTGCCCCACGCGGTGACTTTGTCATGAAACGTTACCCTACCTCCGGTACCCTCAAGCAGATACAAGTCGCCGTTGGTGTGGACCCGGCCCGCGAAATCCAGGTTGGGACCGGCGAAGAAGCTGAGGTCGCCGTCAGAAAACACGCCGAACTGGAACACAGGCACCAGCGCAACTTCGACCTTACGCGACATGCTCACATCATCTCCCACGGCCCCGAGCCCCGCGAGCGAGGTGGTTGCGGTTACTTGTAGAGTCACCGGAAGGATCTGTGCATACAGGCCCTGGTACGGTCCAGTTGAAACCTGCCCGTAGTTGGTTGCCAGACTCCCGTCCGCCTTGGTTGCTGGCGTTAGCGTGTAAACCGGGTAGCTCATGAAGCCGGTGTTGGCTGGCGCCAGCGCACTCAGGGCTTGAATCTGGGCAGCCGTGGGCGATTGGATGTTCTGAAACATCTGGGCCAAGTCCGAAGTCATGTGTTCGATTCCACCTTCGGCGGCGTGGAAGGCCAGCGTGTTCTGGGTGTCCTGGCCACTCACTTTGCCCTCGGTGTTGACCATCATGAGCAGGCCAATCGCTACCCCGGACATGATCAACAACAGCATCAAGGATGCGATCAGGGTGAATCCTCGTGAACCAAGTTTGCGGCTATGCATCGTGCTGCTCCTTCATTCCCATCTCGATCATTTCTTCCCACCGAACAACCGGTGGCGGGTCTTTCTAATTCACTAAAAGTGATTCACTAAAAGTACCGATTTTGATAACTCAAGTTGCGCGCGCTGATCGAAGTCTGAAAGTCAAAACTCTGATAGCCGTTGGTGGTCATGAGGGCACTGCGCGCGCCGGACAACTGGCTCCGAATCGTCAAATGGGTGACGTTAATCTTGCGGATGAGGTTGAGCGAGGTGCCGGGATAGCCCGCGTTACCTTGAGCGTTCAGCAGGTTGCCCAGAGCGTCATAGGTGTCGTAGGTAAATTGCATGTTCACCACGTTCTCCGCCACCGGCACCGGCAACTGTCCGTTGACCTGCCGCATGAGCACGGGAATGCCCGGACCAACACCCAAGGGGTCGGGCAGAAGCCGCAGATAGTACGAGATCACAAAAATTCGCGTCGCAATGGTGTTGTTTCCGGTAATAATCTGCTTGAGATCGCCTGCGGTGGCGGCACTCTGATTGAGTTGCAGCGGGTCGGCATTGAGGAAGTTGACGGTGTAGGGACCGCCGCCGCCAGCGTTCGACACCTCAGCAATCGCCTGGCCGCTCCCTGAAGCGAGGGTGTTCTGGAACAACACCAGGTCGCCGGGCTTCAAACCCACGACTGGATCGGTAACGGCTTGGGGTGCCACCAACCCGGGGGGAAGAACACAAGTTGCGGGTACAGGAGCTGGTGCGGTGAAAGTGACGGGGTTGATCGCACCACCCCCGGGGAAAGCCACGGTGTAGCAGTTCAAAGCAAAGACTGAATCGGTATAGACGACGGTGATCACATCACTCGGGTTGGGGCTGCCGGGCGGTGTAATTCCCAAACGCCAGCCGGGAATGATTCCATACAAAGTTGGGAAACAAGGGCCGACGTTCGTCGAGCACGGATACGCAATGCCGCCGCCGGGGATGCAGTTGCCGACCTGATCGCAGCCGTAGATGGGCCGGACTCCAGTTCCCGAAGGCAGGGACACGGCTTGTCCCGGAGGCATGCCAGCGCCCGCCAGGCTGATGTCTTTCAGTAACAGGTTGGAAGCGGCGCGAAGGTCCTGCTGCATCTCCGCGCGCTGGGAAACAACGAAAGTAGCGTTTAGACCCCGGCTGAACAACTGCACTGCGGTTCCGATTACGAGCATACCCAGACCGAGAGAGATCAGGAGTTCGATCAGACTGAAACCGCGGCCGGAATTTGTGGACATGCGTCCCATAGTTTCTCCCTTACCGATATTGCGAAATGAAGGTGTTGAGGACGTATTGTCTAGGAAGACTGAACTGGGGAGTCGTGTACTGGATCGTAATGGTGACCGCACGCAGCGTAGCTATGGGGACGGCGCCACCACCCGGGGGAAAAACCGGGGTAATCGCGATCTGGCGTTGGAAATTGGTCAAAGGCGTACACGTGTCAGGAGGACACGCGTTCGCAAAGACTCCCGTAGGGCCTGGCTGCTCCAGAATTTGAGGGCCGCATGCAGCGTCGTCAGCGGTCCCGACAATTCCGTCGACCCCCGGACAATCCACGGGTTGGAACCCGGCGAGGTAGATGCCGCCCACCGCACCGGTATTCTGAATCTGGGTCCAGGTCACATTCGCCGTCTCGCGTGCGGTTAGGATGCTTTCTATGGCCTCGTTGGCCAATTGCTTGGCAGTTCCGTTTTGTTGCGCGGTTTGCGTGGCGGCCATAGCGATCCCGAATACGCCCAGCATGCTGATCAGTCCGACGACCAGGATGACCATTGAAATCATCACCTCAATCAGACTGAAACCGCGCTGGGTTTTGCTGATCTGTGGCTTGCAGGCTGTGTCCCTGTCAGCGTTCACTGTTGCCTCCAATAATATTGCGCTCCGTTCCTGTAGAGATGCCATCCCCGCAGCCTACCTGTAGCGCCCCACAGGGTGATGGCGCGGGAATTGCCGATGTCTCCGGGCCGGGTGACATACACGACGCCGTTGTTGACGTTGCCATTCACATCCGCCGCCGATCCGTCAGGATAAAAATAGACCACGTTTTTTGCCCCGCCGACGATGCCTTGATCAAAATCAATGGGGGTGGCGCCCGCTCCAAAGCCATCGGGAGTTGTGGGGGCGACAGTTGGCGACGTGGGAACGCCCGGCTCTACGTCAAAAGCAACATCAGTGGGGAGTGACTTGGTGGACGTAACCGTACCGGTCGACCCTTGGGTGATGGTGATCGCGTTGGGAACAGCCACACCGTTCAAGGTAACGAAATAGATCTGGCGCTGCGCAACCGAGATGTCTCGCGCTTGTCGCAACATCATCAACGTAGTGTTGTACCCCTCAGTGACGCGGCCCTGCTTTAGCGCGGGCTGGATCGTCATTATGGAGAAGGCGGTCACAATCAGGATGAGGGACAGCACCACCATCACCTCGATCAGCGAGAAACCGCGCGTTCTGCGTGAAAGCATGAGCCCTTTCTTTCTTCGGGGAGTTCATCCGAGGCCAGCCCTAATGCAAAGGCTTTTCGTGCCCCTGTTTCTACCCGCCATCTCGGGGTTGAGCCTGGCGTCCTTCGTCGGTGTTACGCCGAAGGGGGCGGTTCCGTAGTCGGAAACGTCGCCGGCTAACCCGCACGCAAGCTAATCCTAAGGACGGGATGGGAGAGCGTCAAAGCACTAAAGGACGGTCTGCACCCTTGGACTTACGTAACGTAATTTGGCGAGGTAACTCCGGTAACTTTGGCACTACGGCAAACGGGGACGGCTCGCGAAGCGCTCGAGCATCGCTAAGCGCCTTGCGCGTTCGCCGCCAAGTGCCTGCCGCTCTTGTTGGTTGCCGTGCGGGTGGTCGGTACGTAGGCGCAAGAGCGAACATCGTAGTGCTGAGCCAGACAACTTCCGCAAAGATGAAGCTGGTGGACCTTGCATTGAACTACCGGAGCTTCGCTCCCACACAAGTCACAACCGCCTCGAACCCGCTGGCTGGAAGTTCCAGGCTCCCTTCGTGAGTTCCCGGACGCGACCGCGAATTGCACAACTCGAGCTTTGGTATAAATGCCGGCGGCAACGATCAGAGCTCCCAACGAGAACTGGCAGGCTCCAATCTCGAGCAGATCCGCGTCGGGATGTTCGCCCAAGGCGGCGGGCAGAAAGCAGAATCCAATGAACATCAAGACTGCCCCCGCTGCGATGATCCAGTTGGCTGTCTTCGAAGACATGAATCTTATCCTTAAACTCGCGGACAGGAAAAACCGCTGGCGCCGAACCACGGGTAACCTTTTTCACAGTTACATGCCGAACATACCCGGTTACTCGCTCAAACTCCAGATGACTAAAGTCACGTCTGTCGCTGAGGCATGACTCAGGTAACTTGTGAGCTGCTCCCAGCGCACCCTAACATGGCGGTAAATATGGCGCTCACATCGCTATTGGTGTGCCCGGATGCCCAGGCCGTCCAAGTGCTCAGCCGAATTCTGCAAGGTATGGGCATCGCGGTGGAAGCTTGCCGCGACCTGCGTATGGCCCGAGCCAGGCTCAAAGACCGGCATTTCGATGCTCTGCTGGTTGATTGTCAAAATGAGCCAGCCGCAGTCGAACTGATTGCTCACGCCCGAAATACGCCCACCAACAAGACCACCGTCGCAATTGCCATGGTGAACCGAGGGAACGAAGTGCGTGACATTTTCGCGAAGGGCGCAAACTTCATTCTCTACAAACCGATTTCTCGCGAGCGGGCGGCCCACAGCATGCGAGCAGCAATCAGTTTGCTGCAGAGCGAAAGACGGATTCGGCCGCGCATCCCGGTGCACGCCAACACTTCCATCGCTTACGCCGATAGGGAAGATGTCCCCGTGGCTCTCGTGGATTTGAGTGAGAAGGGCGCTGCTTTCCGGTGTGACAGTAAATTGCCAGGGTACTGCAAAGTCTTTTTCCAGTTCGCTCTGCCGGGAAACGCCTCGTTGATCCGACTTTCCGGCGAGGTCATGTGGCAGGATTCCTCCGGGCAGGTCGGAATCCGTTTTGCCCAAGTGCCTCGAACCTCACGCCGGGTGCTGAACGATTGGCTGCAAGCGAATCTTCCATCGCCGCCAGAGGCCGCTCCGTCAGCATCGCAGGTTTCGACAACGGGCGACGACCCTGGCCTGCGGCTCTCCGCCAGTCTCGGACTGCTGTCGGCTTCTGCCGCTGATCGCCGCAACCTTTCGCGACATGCCTGCTGCCTGGGGGCCGAAGTCTATCGCGCAGACAGCAGCGTTGCAACCCGCTGCACTCTGATCGATATCGGCCCTGGTGGTTGTTACGTTCAGACCGCCGAGACCTTTCCCAGCGGAACACCTCTGGAGATTGCCGTGCGTACAGAAGACCTCAGATTGCGAATCCATGTAAAAGTGGTGAGCATGCATCCTGGTTTAGGTATGGGAGTAGAGTTCAGTCTGACAAACGACGAACACCGGGAACAAGTGCAGCAGCTGATTGCGTGCGCCCAGTCGGAGCCAAAGCCGTCAATCTAGAACGCGCAGGTGTTCCTGACCTGGCCCGGCTCAGTGGTTGAACTCTGAAGCACCTTTTCTTCGAACGCCGCCTTACGAAAATATTCCAGCGACATGCGCAGGCCCGTCTCGAGATCGATCTTGGGGTCCCAGCCCAGCAGGGTTCTAGCCTTGGTGATGTCGGGCTGGCGCTGTTTGGGATCGTCCGGAGGCAGCGGTTCGTATCGTAACTTGCTTTTCGATGCGGTCACCGCCAGCACCCGCTGGGCGCATTCGAGAATAGTGAACTCGGTGGGGTTCCCGATGTTGACCGGTAGATGTTCCGAAGACTTGGCCAGCCGCATGAAACCGTCTATTTCATCGCTGACGTAGCAGAAGCTGCGAGTCTGGCTGCCGTCGCCGTACACCGTCAAGTCCTCCCCACGAAGCGCCTGCTTCATGAAGTTAGGGACGACGCGCCCGTCGTTGAGTTGCATGCGCGGCCCGTAGGTATTGAAGATCCGCGCAATGCGCGTGTCAACTTTGTAGTAGCGATGGTAGGCCATGGTCACCGCTTCGCTGAATCGCTTAGCCTCATCGTAAACCGAACGCGGACCGATGGGATTCACGTGGCCCCAGTAGGTTTCTTTTTGCGGATGCTCCAAAGGATCGCCGTAGCACTCCGAAGTGGAAGACGTCAGGTATTTCGCCCCGTACTTGCGAGCCACATCCAGAGCGTGAAAAGTGCCCAGCGAACCGACTTGGAGAGTTTCAATTCCGTATTTCGCGTAATCTACCGGGCTTGCAGGGCAGGCGAAATGAAATACGTAATCCACCTTGCCGCAATCGAATGGCTGGTTGATGTCGGCCTGCTGAAAATCGAATCTCGTGTCGTTACGGAGGGAATCAAGATTGGACCGCCTTCCCGTCAGCAGATTATCGACGGCAACGACAGAATAACCTTCCGCCAGCAATGCGTCACAAAGGTGGGAACCCAGGAACCCGGCTCCGCCGGTGACCAGAGCACGCGGTTTGCTCATGAGTGGCTGGCTTTCCTCGGCGGAGTACCGGCCGCGAGCGGCAGAGCGTCGGGCGTAACTGCCGGTCGTCCGACGCTGTAATAGGTGAATCCGCGCGCCGCCATGGACTCGGGATCATAGAGATTGCGCCCATCAATCACGATGGGATACTTCAACTGCTGGTGCAGGCGATCCAAGTCCAAGCTGGCGAATTCATCCCATTCCGTGAGGATCAGGAGAGCATCGGCGCCGCGGGCCGCTTCATACGCGTCACTCGCGTACTCGACGCTCGAATTCAAAACCTCGCGCGCCCGCTCTTGCGCTGCGGGATCGTAGGCCGCAATCTGACATCCCTCTTGCAACAAGGTCTGCACCAGTAAAATAGCTGGCGATTCGCGGATATCATCGGTGCCCCCCTTGAAGGCGAGGCCCAGCACGCCCAGACGCTTGCCCCGTAGCGTCCACAGCGCGTTGTGCACCTTGCGCAAAAACCGATGGCGCTGATCCTCGTTAATACGCATCACCTCATCGAGCAGGCGGAACTCGTACCCGCACTCCCGTGCCACCGCGCGGAAGGCCATCAGATCCTTGGGAAAGCACGACCCGCCATAGCCAATTCCGGGATTCAGAAACCGTGGCCCAATTCGGCTGTCCGTTCCAATCCCCCGGCAAACCTGCTGCACGTTCGCTCCCACCGATTCGCACACCGAGGCTACCGCATTGATGAACGAAATCTTCATCGCCAGATATGCGTTGGACGCGTGCTTGATCAGCTCCGCACTCTTGGTGCTGGTGATGATCAGGGGTGGCGGGATTTGCGCCCGGTCCGGCCGGGGGATCGCATCCTGGAGCCGGTAATAACTGCCATCGGTGAGCGGAGCGTAGATCGTACGCAGCACGCAAGCGCAGCGTTCGTTGTCGGCGCCTACCACGATGCGGTCGGGATAGAGAAAATCCGTGACCGCTGTTCCTTCCCGGAGAAACTCAGGATTGGACGCCACATCGAATGAATCCGGAGCCGCTGCGTTGCGCAGAATGATTTTGCGTATCCATTCGCTGGTATAAACCGGGACCGTACTCTTCTCCACGATCACCTTGTAGCTATTGATCGCCGACGGGATGATCCGAGCCACCGATTCCACATACGAAAGATCAGCGTTTCCCTGCTCTGTAGGCGGTGTTCCCACGGCGATGAACACAGCAGCACTTGCTTCGACTGCGGTTCGCAGGTTCTCGGAAAAAGTAAGACTGCGGCCGCGATGGCGCTCCAGCAACTCCGGCAGAAACTTCTCGTGAATCGGGACCTGTCCGTTCTTGAGCGCATCCAGCTTCTGCTGATCGTTGTCAACCAGGATGACCTGGTGGCCCATGTCGGCAAAACATGCCCCAGCCACCAGTCCGACATATCCTGATCCCACTACCGCGATGTGCATCCAAATCTCCCGGTATCTAGGCCTGTATCAAGCACACAAAGCAACAATTTTCGACCTCTGAAAACTACTTTACCAGCTTTCCTCGCCAGGCAGGGAATGGCAACTCGGTTTCGCGCAATCCAATGCAAGAATGGGAACGACCGGGGAACATCATGATGCTAGGCAGCCTATTCTATGCTCACTCCTCTATGCTAGTTATCTATCGGACGCTACACTGAGAAACGGCTGTGCTGTACACGCAATCGTCGGCTTGTCCCTTGGTCGTGCCCCACCCGACGATTTGCCCTCGAATGTTGATGAAACTCGCTACGTTCAGGACCCAACCGGAGTTGGCAGGGATGAGACTGTTTAGGTCCTGCATCCCCTCGCCCTCGGTCCAGACAAACGCGTGAAAGGTGCTTCCGCCATTCGTTACATTAGCTTGCCCCACTACCTTGCCGAGGTCATTGATGCCAAGAGCGAGGCTCTGATTGCCACCGGGCAGCGTTCCTAAATCGCGCTTGTCTTCGCCACGCTCCCGCCACAAAACAGCATGCACATTGCTAACCCCATAGTGCGTACCGGAATCCGCCAAGCCTACAACCTCGTCGAAATTATTAATTGACAACGCCTCCCTAATACTTCCGCCTTCTAAGAGACCCGAAGTCGCGCATCCCATCTTCCTTTCGTCCAGAAAAAGGGGTGATTCGACGCGCAATCACGGCAATCGGAGAAGCCGATGATGTGGTCGTAAAGATTGATGCCCCAAGACACGCTAAAAGTCCCGCCTTGCAGCGTCCCCAGATCGCGGAAGCCCTCGCGTCTCGTCCAAAGACAGGCGCGTTTACCCCAGCCAGCAACGTGCCCAAGATCGTTGATGCCGTAAGCTATGCTGCAAGTAAAGCCTCTCGGTATGCCTAGGTCATGCATGCGGCCCGCTTTTGTCCACAAAATCGCATGGCCCGATCCGTCACCAGCTGTTGCTTGGCCTACGGCTTCGCCGGAAATATTGACCTTGTAAGCTGCACTGTTATGAAAACCGGGCAGCGATTCCAACTTCTTTATGCCGTGGCGTTCTGTCCACCGAAACGCTGTTTGACTCGGTTGGGAGACACCGACCGCATTACCGAGCGCATTTACCCATAACCTAGGCTCCCGCTGTCGCCTGATAGCACGCCGAGGTCAGTTACCGTATAGCTCTGCCCGTTTACCAGAGAAGACAAGGCTAAAAACATCACTGCCGAAAAGGCGGCTTTTCTTGGCGTATTCAATTGGCTCCTCCACCTGTGGCAGTCTGCGCTCGGCATTATGGGGTGTCAAGGTGAAAGACCTTGCATCGCCGATTTTGGGTTGACAGCGTGTTTTTTTCGCGGGAAACTCCGCTCAATTGGTCTAAACTGGTAGCAGGTAGCCTGAGGCGGGACTGGCTGCAGGGGAGCCACAAATCCGCGCCGTCAGCGTTGGGGCTGGTTAAATGGCTTATCGTCCGATGTCTCGGCCCGATCCCTTCGATCCTCCACGGTCGAGTGCTGCCCCGACTTCCCTGGGCGGACGCGAAAGCAGCGAGCTTGAGGATGGCTTGTCCCTGGCGGAGTTGGCGACAGCGCTGTCCGCGCACGGCGGCGAAGGCTTGTCCGCGGACCTGGCACTTGATCTGGTGCTGAACGAAATTGTTGAGCACGCCCGTTTGGCTACCGGCGCGACCGCCGCCGCCATCGCCTTGGCACGCGACGATGAGATCGTCTGCCGGGCCACCACCGGCGCCAATGCTCCTGACCTTGGAGTCCGGTTGGAGGCGAATTCCGGCCTCTCCGGCGCTTGCGTGCAAAGCAAGAAGTGGCAGCGTTGCGACGACACCGAAACCGACCCCCGCGTGGATGCCGAGGTCTGTCGAGGTCTAGGCGTGCGTTCCATCCTCGTGTTTCCGGTGGTAAGAGAGGATAAGCTGCTTGGGGTGGTTGAGGTTTTTGCGCCCCGTCCCAACGCTTTCAGTGATCGCGAGATTCAAACCCTCGAGGCTCTTTCTCGCAGCATCGTGAACAATGTTGATCGTGCGTCTGACGTTCTAGCCCCGTCCGCGCCCGTGTTCCCTTCTTCTTCTTCTTCAATGGCAGCAGCAACTTCTGCCACGGCCGCCGAAGTCGAGAGCGTTGATCATTTGCAGGTTGATCCTGCCCAGGTTGATGCTCCTTTACCCGTCGTCGACTCTTTGTCAGGAGCAACAACGGAGATTTCCAAGATTCATCCCCGAGACCATTGGATGACCGTCTTGACGCTGACCGTGATTGCCTTGGCGTTGTTTTTGGGTTGGATGATGGGGTACGTGCGAAGCCCAAGAGGGCCAGTTGGAACTAAAGTAAAAGCAGCAGTGAATGCTACCGCCCTACCGGTGCAGGCCAAACCGCCCGAAGGCTCTGCATTGAGTGCGAGTGCTGCGGTCCGTGCCCCCGATAGGGCCACGCCCGCGAGCCCCACGACTGCGCCGGTCTCTTCTCAACAGAGCGGGGCGGGTGTGCCTCCAGTCGGCGGCTTGGTTGTTTATGAACATGGGAAAGTCATCTTTCGGACGCCGCCGCAAAGCTTGCGCACCTCCGCGAAAGACACTACCAACCAGCCTGTCATGGTGCCTTCGAGCGTTGCGGACGAGTACCTTATACAGCGAGTGGAACCCGAATATCCTGAACCAGCCAGAGAGCAGCACATTCAAGGCCCAGTGGTTCTTGAGACTTTAGTGGGCAAGGACGGCGCGGTCGAGAAGGTCAGCACGATCAGTGGCGATTCGCAACTGGCAGCTGCGGCCACCGACGCGGTCCGGCAATGGCGCTTCAAGCCCTTTTTTCGGAATGGCTCGCCGGAAGAATTTCAGACTCAAATTACCGTGAGTTTCAGGTTGCCTTAAAGAGTTCGCTGAAGAAGTCTGCAAACCAACCACCCCCCGGCCCACTCACAAACCCTAAGTCTGGTTGCCCACGAGCCGGGGCTGCGGTTTCGGCAGAGTGTTGGCGGCTTGCCGCCTGGTTCGCGGAATTTTGCCACGCTTGAGGGCGTAGAGAGTCAGCTCAACCCGGGTAGAGACTCCGAGTTTCTCAAAAACCCGGAACAAATAATTCTTGATGGTGTGCTCGCTCAAAACCAGCCGCTCGGAAATCTGGCGATTGCTGAACCCTTCCGCAACCATGTGGGCGATCTCCTCTTCGCGCTTGCTAAGCGGGCGCGAATTGGGTAAGCCGCGGGTTTCGATGGGCACGGGGTCGACCAGCGCTTCCAGCACAAATCGGAGTTCTGCGGAACTGGCCCATACCTGACCTTCGTGCACGCACAGAATGCACTTGCACAGTGCCTGGAACGAACCTGACCGGCAGAAAACGCCGCAAGCGCCACACCGGAACGCTTCTACCACCAGGTTCCGTTCTAGCGTGTCCAGCAGGACCACGATGCTTACCTCGCGATGGAGGTTCCGAACTTCGCCCACGAAACGCAGTCCTTCGAGGGCATCCTGTGAAAAACTAGTGCTGATCAGTACAACATCAAATCGAGCACGGTCCAGCGCCTGAATAACCTCTTCCGGGGTTGCAGCCGCCAACGCATCGTAGCGTTTGCTGCGTAGCAACGCGTCCACCAGCAGCTGGCAGCTCATGGCGACCGAGTCTGCCACCAGGACTCTAATCCTGAGATCCGAATTGGGTACGGATTCCAACGAGGGTCAACACTCAGTTTAAAAGGGGGACGAACTCGAAAATTTTACGCGGAATCATTCCCGGTCACAAGGAGTCGTCCGGCTCGTGTGCTGTGCGTTTTGTAGGATGATATTGGCGCATCGCGCTAATTGCCGTAGAATCAATTGATAGTAGATTGACAACTCGATCTAGGCTCATCTCGGCACTTGCCCCAAGACCGAGACTTTTGGCTCTATGACTTTTATCCTCTTGTTCACACGTTGGTCCTTCGGGCAGAGTGTAAAGGAGACGGATCTCATGTCCCCTACGGACACTCCCTCCCGAGGAACTTTTTGCTCCAAGTTCGGCGTCACGTGCTTGCGCTCACATTACAAGAGTTCCAGGCTGGGTTGTGACCCGGCTTCTTTCGGGAGTGTGTCGTCGTCGGGGCATAGTTGAAACGGTAAGGAGAGCGGCATGTATGAGAAGTATTTCGGATTGCGGGAACAGCCGTTCGGCGTAACCCCGGACCCGCGATTCCTGTATCTCAGCGCAGCCCATCGAGAAGCTCTGGCGTCCTTGTATTACGGCATCGAAGCCAATCGTGGATTCCTTGGCCTCATCGCTAAGCCCGGCATGGGGAAGACCACGATCCTCTTCCATCTGTTGGAGAAGTTCCGCAGTTCCGCGCGCACCGCATTCGTCTTCCAGACGCAGTGCACCTCACGCGAGTTCATGCGCTTCCTGCTGGCTGAATTGGGCTACGAAAGTGACGGTCAGGATTTCGTGCGCATGCACGAAGAATTCAACCGGCGCCTCCTGCAGGAGGCACGCGCCGGCAATCGCTTCATTGTCGTCATCGACGAGGCGCAGAATCTGGACCCTTCCGTGCTGGAGACCGTGCGGCTGCTTTCCGACTTCGAGACGCCGCGAGCCAAATTGATGCACATCATTCTGGCGGGACAACCCGAACTGGCGGACAAACTCGCCAGCCCCGGCCTGTCCCAGCTACGCCAGCGCGTCTCCATTGTTCATGGCCTCGAACCGCTCTCCCCCGGGGAGATCAAGAATTACATTGAGCATCGGCTGCGGATTGCCGGCTATGAAGGCGACCCCCTTTTCACTCCCGAGGTCTATGAGGATATTGCGAGATTCACAGAAGGCATTCCCAGGAACATCAACAACTTCTGTTTCAATGCGCTTTCGCTCACCTGCGCCTTGCAAAAGAAGGTCGTTGACTCCGACGCGGTGAAGGAAGTGATCGCCGACCTGGACATTTCGAAACTCACCTCTGACGTCCCCTCTGACTTCGTCGACACGGCCTACCCACGCAGCCGCAATCCTTCCCCCGCTGCTAACGGGCAAAACAATCACGAGATTCTGAGTCCGGCCGAAGCTGCGGCTTACATGCAGCAGGTCGCTGCAAAGCTCAAGAACTGGCAGGACTCTCTGGATAAGACAATCACCAGCCCTCGACGTGGGCACCACGTCCGGGCTCGAACCGATGTTGAGCGGTCGTAGTGACGGCCAAGTAAGAGGAAAGAAGCTGTTCGACTAAGCCTTCGCCAACCCCGAGACCGAAGGTGGGAGAAATTGTGGTAGCGCCTGGGGCGTTCCTACCACCTTATTCGATCCCACCGGTGGCAACTTCTTCCCATTGGCGCCGTTGCCGGATCCCGCGACATCGATCACGCTGCCCAAGCTGTAAGCATAGAGGACGACCTCGACGCGCTTGGAAACTCCCAGCTTGTCAAAGATGCGGAACAGATAATTCTTGACCGTGTGCTCGGTAAGGCCGAGCCGCTGCGCGATCTCGCGGTTCGACAATCCCTCCGCTACGCACCGCACCACCTCAAGCTCGCGCCGGGAGAGCAACGCAGCCCCCCGTGCATCAATCACTCGCAACGGCAGCGCTTCGCCCAGAGCCTCCAACAGGTAGCGCAGTTCTCGGCTGTTCGCCCAGATTTGGCCCTCACTGACGCATTGGATGCACCTCGCGAGCGACATCAGCGATTCACTGCGGCAGAAAACGCCGCGCGCCCCCGTCCGAAACGCTTCCACAACCTGGCTGCGTTCCGAGGTGTCGAGCAGCATCACCACGCGAGTTTCAACGTGCAGGCCGTGCAGTTCGCGTGCTACCTCGAACCCTTTTCGCTTATCTTCGTCGAGTTCCGCGCTGATCACCACCACCGCCGGCTTTTCCTTAGCCACGGCGGCAATGATTCCGCGCGCATCTGGCACCGGATCCAGCACCTGAAAACGTTTGTCGCGTTCCAGGGCTGCAGCCAAAAGTTGGCTGTTCATTCTGGTAGCGTCAGCGGCCAGCACTCGGATCACTTCAGAAACTTCAGGTAAGGCGATAGCATGAGCCATAAAATACAGACCACATGTCCGGAGCGGGTCCTCCAGACTGTCTATTCAGTTAGACCAAACCTAACGAGATGAAACCCTTCCCGCAAAGGTTGGCCTTCAGCTTTTAGAGATGGTGAGAAACAGCCGCAAGGACGGGTCACAAATGCATGGAGGAGAATGCCCACCCCAACCAGCCGCCACCCCGGCGACTGTTCACCAAACTTTATTCTCATAACTATACAGTGTAAATAGCACCTTTGTGCCATAAAAGTAAAAGCTCTGTCAGTCAATCCGTAACTCCAAAGAGTCGTTCTAAGTATTTGAATATAAATACGTTAACTAGGCCATCTCAGGCTCCCTTGGGGGATTCAGATTTTTCTCAAGTCCAAGGACCGGACAGTGCGGCCCGGAACGGGAAGACATGCCCCTTTTGCGATCTTCACCCCAGCTCCAGTCCAAATCCTTGCCCCGCCAGACGCACAATCTCACGCCCGATGGGAAGCGAAGCCGTCGCTGCCGGCGACACAACATTCCACACATGCAACATGTTCCGCGAACAGACAAACTGAAAATCATCCACCAGCGATCCATCATGTCCCACGGCGGTTGCGCGTACGCCCGCGCCATCCGCAACCAAGTCTGAGCTGCCAATCTCTGGCAGCAAAGTTTGCAGAGCCCGCACGAAAGCTGGTTTGTGGAAGGACCGATAAAATTCTCCGGCGCCGCTGCGCCAGTATTTCGCAGCCATGTGCCAGAACCCCGGATAGGCGAAAGTGCCGGCCGCATCTTGCAGGCTGAAGTCAGTTCGCCGATAGCCTTCGCGTTTGAATGCCAGCACCGCGTTGGGTCCGGCATCCACGCCGCCGCCAACGCGACGTGTGAAATGCACGCCTAGGAATGGAAAACGCAGATCGGGTACGGGATAGAGCAGCCCATGAACCAGATGCTCCCTTTCCCGGACTAGATCGTAATATTCGCCGCGAAATGGCACGATCGTGACTTCTGTTTTTTCCCCCGCCATGCGGCTGACGCGATCGCTGTGCAACCCTGCGCAGTTAATCAAATATTTCGTGCCCAGCGATCCCCGAGTCGTCTCGACCACGATTTCTCCATTGCGCCGGGCTATGCCCGTGGCTTCGGTTCCGGTGCTTACTGTCCCACCTTGCGTGACGATCAACTCGGCGTACTTTTCGCACACTGCCACATAATCGGTGATTCCCGTGCCCGGCACGTGCAGCCAGCCCACGCCGCCGCAGTGAGGCTCGATCTCGCGTACTTGTGCCTTGTCCAATAACTTCAAGCCGGTAATTCCATTGGCCTGTCCGCGTTCCATCAACTTCTGCAGACGCGGGATTTCTTCGGCACTGGTCGCGACGATGATCTTGCCGCAGATCTCGACCGGAATGCCATGCTCGCGGCAGAACGCCGTCATCGCGGCCGCCCCCTGCACGCACAACTTTGCCTTCAATGAACCCGGCTTGTAGTAGATTCCGGAATGAATCACGCCGCTGTTGTGACCGCTCTGATGACGGGCCACCCGGTCTTCCTTTTCGACCAGCACCAGACGCAGATTTGGAAAGCGTCGGCCAGCATGCATCGCGGTCGAGAGACCCACAATTCCCCCGCCGATAACCACAATGTCAAAGCTCTGATCAGGCATTTTTGTAAGCCCGCCTCGATTAGGATGTCGAGAGCGTTGCTTACAAGATAAACGGAAAAGACGCACACTGCGCAAGAATGTAGGCGCGAGCGTCGTCTCCGCTCGTGCAACCGCAAAGAAAAAGCGCGAGTCGCATCAGGGCACGTTTTCACCGGCTGGGAGAATTAGGTTTTGGGTGGCGCTGCGCTTTCACTCGTGCCGCAAAGTGGAAAAACACGTCCGGGCTTATCGCGTGCTGGCCGACTCCAACTGAGAACCGGGAACTGGCAACTGACGACTGGTTTTTCCTCGTCTTGTTGGTTCAGCCCCCGAGGTGAAGAATGTTAGCTTGAATCGAATTGTTCAGCAGTCTCTTTACCCGCTAGGTTTGTCCTTTGCTTCTCCAAACCTTATTTTTCCGCAGCCCCCGCAAGCCGAAGCCAGTCCATCGCTAGTTGACGGTTAGCTCGACTTGCGCCGTCTGCTGGGGAAGCCCGCTCATCGTGGCGCTCACCGTCATAGTGTAATTTCCTGACGGGGTGCCGGTCTGCCCATTTCCTGTGCCGTTGCCTTGAAGCCCGCCGCCACAGCCAATTCCCAGCCACAGTACCGGAACCACGAGCGCAAGCAACCAGAAAAGCGCAAATCGCTTCCTCTGCTTGCGATTTCGTCTCAATCCGCCGAAGACTCCCATCAACCCCGGCAACGAAAGCCACAGCGCATAAATTAGTGGTCTGAGCGTACGTGCCGGACGCACCGCCGCAAGAATGGGGGCGGTAGTTGTGATCGTGAATGTGACCCGTGTTTTTCCGCTGCTGCCTTTACTCACTTGCGTCGGACTGAGGGTGCATGTGCTCAACGGCGGGCAATTGTCGGAGAACGCCAGAATGGCATTACGGGGAAACGGGCCTCCTGACGGCACCACATCGAGATCGTAAATCGCCGGCTGGCCCGCTGGCAGCGACTGGAGGCTGGAGGCCGGTGTGATAGTGAACTTGAACGACCGCGAGCCTGAGCCGCCGGTCGAAGTAAACGTAACTAGCTTCTGTTGCTGGCGCTTCAGTGGATCCGTGCCCACCGCCGCAATATTGAAGTTGTAAGTCTGATTCACGTCGCTGCTTACCGTTACCGTGAACGGGGCAGGGGCGGCAGGACTCACGGTGGGCACAATGCTGATTGGAGAAACTGTGCAGCTCGGTGGGGCGTTCGACCCGCAACTCAGATTCACCGGGCTGTAGTAGCAGTCTGTGCCCTGCAGAGTGCCGTTAAAGATCGCTGCGGTGTTGACTGCGGCCGTCTGGGAAGCGGGGGTGACCTCTAGAGTGTAATTCGGTGGCGTATAAGAATTTGCGGTAAACGTCACCGGAAACAGATGCGAGGTCTTTTGCGGATCAGTGCCCGCCGCCACGATGTTGAAGTTGTACGTCCCGCACACACCGCTGCCGACCGTCACAATGAACGGTGCGCCGCTCGTGGTCGGTGTCAGGCTTTCCGGCGCGGTCGAGCAAATTAGAGGCGCCCCCGTGCCACAGCTTACATTCACCGCGCTATTGTAGCCGTTGAGTGAAGTCAGTACTCCGTTGAACTTTATCGTGGAGTTCACGTATGCCTGCAGCGATGGATTACTGATCACCAGCGAGTAGTCCTCGGGAATGGTCAGAGACAAAGTTTGGGTTCGTATGGGAGCATTCGGCATGGACGGCACTGAGCCATCGATTGTTACCGGAAATGTACCCGGGCTTGCACTCGTAGTGGTGCTTATCGTCAGTATGACTGCGGCAGGTTTGTTGGCTGTCGGATTCACGGTGCTGGGCTGAAAAGCGCAACTCGCGCCCGGCGGCAACGATGCAGCGTCGCAGGATAAATTCACCGCGGACGCGAACGATCCCGCAGCCGTCACTTGAAACCCGACCGGCCCCGAAACTGTACCCGGTGGAACCGTGATGCTATCCGGCCGTGGAGCGGTCAAATTGAAGTCCACCACCTTCAAGGTAAAGGAAGCATCGTTCTGGAGATGGTTCGAGTCCTCGCCAGCGCCATGAAGGTCGAAAGCGTAGTCGCCAGCTGTCTGAGTCGCGCTTACCGTAGCCGTAAGCGGTGTTCCCTGTGGAGGTGGCGCAGGAATCACCCTGGTGGGCGTGACCGCGCAAGTGGAAGGCGTACAACTCAGGTCGACGTAAGAGTTATAGCCGCCTAGAGCGGTAATGGTTCCGGTGAACGGGGGTACGGTTTGGCCCGGGAATACCGTGATCGGGCTATTCGAAATCGTTAAAGAGTAATCCGGTGAAAGGGGAAACTCCCATATCCCTCGCCCGTAGGTAGACGCCCGCAGCAGCTTGGTTGAATCCGGGCGCGTAAAGATGCCCAGGGCAGTCACGGCAACGTTCGGGAGATATCCAGCTTGCCCACTGCTTGGCGCTGGCCCGGCTTCTTGCCAGTTCGGGCTGGCGGTGAAGCTCCAGAAAACTCCTACGTCGGTAGCCACGTACACTCTTCCGGGGAACCCAGTCGCGGTGGGATCGACAACCACAGCATTGACCGGCGCATTCGGCAGATTGGCCGTGTAGTCCGTCCAGGAAACCCCGCCGTTGGTCGTTTGCCACACGTGCGAAGTGGGAAAGCTCACACTGCTGAAGCCCATGATGCTGACGTAGGCAGTCAGGCCCTTGTTATCTGAGCTGTCCATGGCGATCCCGGAAATCGGAAAGCTGTTTGGATTGATCGGACCGGTTTGATCAACCCAGGTCGAAAGCCCTCCCACGACGTTCGTACTCACCCAGACGTGGCCTCCTGGCGGAGTGGTGGGAATAAGCGGTCCGAAGCCATCCGTCCCGGCATAGATCACGTTGGAAAGGCCATTACTATCGACCCCCGCCGAGAACGAACGTACCAGGTTGATCTCGCCGCCGGTGCAGATTCCGTCCCCACCGGTTTCAAAGCTATGGCTCAGAACTGTGAATGCCCCGCCTGCGCTGGACCCTCGCCACATGCGGCACGTACCCACGATGATTTCCCCGGAATTCCACGGGTCCAGAATGTACGGCGGATAATACGCGCCGGTATCCCCGCCCACAGTTGCGCTGCTGACCACCGGGTTGCTCTGGAAGTCTTGCGTGTGACAACTGATTCCATTCGAATTGGTGCAACTGAAAATGTTCACCCCTGAAATTGCGTTCGGGGGATTGGAGACGAACCACTCGTCTTCATTGTCAGGGCTGATCTGGGTATAGCCGCCATCACCGGCATTCACGTTTTGCCAGCTTCCTGCTCCCGAACGTGTGCCCGGTGATCCGTTTCCTTGCGTGCCCCCCAAGAGCGTACTTTCATCGCTAGGAGCCTCCGAGAAAGAAACGAACTGGGTCATCGATCCCAGCGTCATGTTCAGACTCTCGAACTGGTTGCTGCCGCCACAGGTGCCCGTGGTTAGGCCCGTGTAGCCATCCAGCGCGCGGTATATTCCGCCGTCGTTGGCGAAGTACATTACGTCTTGCGTGTTGCCATTCACCAGCAGGAATGAAACCGCGTGCTGGGCCGGATGCACTTTGGCGATTGAGCTGCACCCGTAGGCGTGGGTGAGATTGAGAAACGTATTTGGTCCCGGACCGTTGCACGTGGGGTAGTAACTCGTGATCTCGCATTTATAAAGGTTGATCGCCCCCGCATATAAATCCGTGACTCCGCTGTTGCCGTTGGGCACCGCCGCCAGTTCCAGATTGTAGCTACCTTGTTCTGTTCCGCATCCCAATTCGTCGCCGCAATTGATAATCCCCGAGTCGTTGATTTGGGTCCAGCTGTTTCCACTATCGGTGGTTTCATAGATACCCTGGTCAAAATCGTTTGCGTCCACGAACCAGACATACATTTCATTGCGGCCGGGAACCACGGCAATCTCAGCGCGGTAAATCGGACAGCTCGACGAACTGGGATTCGCTGGACATGCGCTGGTGCTCAGGCCAGCGCCGGGTTGATTGCTCAGACGAGTCCAGTTGATGCCATCGCTAGATGAGTAAAGACCGTGATAGCGCAGCGCCGCAAAGAATTGTCCAGCGCCGGCGTTGTACACAACTGAAGTCGCCGAACCGGGCGCCGTCGCCACCCCGCCATCGTTCACGTTTGCAAATGTCCACGACGCTCCACTATCAGCCGAATAATAGAGTCCGAGATTCGCGGTCAGCGGGTTTTCCAGACCCTCAATAATCCCCTCTGGCGTGCCCGCGGTCGCAGCCACCGCCAAGTTGGGAGAATTGCTGCTGAACGCAATCTTGCTGAACCCCATTCCGGCGAAAGACCGTGAGCCCGTGCTGTCCGATGGAATCAGGGTCCAGGTCTTTCCAGCATCGGGAGATTGCAGGATTCCCAAACCGTAATAAGAATCGGCCGAGCTATTCGCTTCTCCCGTGCCCGCCAGAATGACGCCGCTGTTACCCGGTTGAATGGCGATCGCGCCCACCGCCAGCGTTGCCTGGTTGTCGGTCAGCGGCTGCCAGACCACATTAGCCGGACTCTGGCTGGCAGCATTCGTAGACTTCCAAACTCCGCCATAAGCGCCGCCGATGTAAACCGTGTTCCCCGTCGGATCAGCCGGATCGGCTGCAACCGCAGTCGCGCGCCCGGAAACCCAGCCGTAGTCGTACTCTCCGCTGCCGCTCGCGTCCGAAGCCAACGGCGCTGGGCCGAGCGGACTCCACACCACGGCGGCAGGTGGCAATGAATTGCTCTCTGCCTTCTGTAGCCCCGCCAGGCGAGCGGTGCGCATTCGCATCTTCTGCAAGTAAGCTCGATATCGTAACGCCGCGCCAGGCTGCGCGCGAGAACTGCGCCCACGCAGAAACCACTGCTCCCGCAATGCTCGCCGCTCGCGGTCCGCATTGCCTGCAGGGTTCGATTCCTGTCCGCAAACCACGGAACTCGCCGGACCTAAAAGCAGCAGGAATACCAGCAGCCAATGTAGGCGCGGGCGTCCTCGCCCGTGCTTCCGGCTAGACTTCCCCCGCGACCAATCAAAGCGTGGCGCACTTGCGGATGTTTTCCTCATGCCACCTGCGGCGGAAACAGCGAACCCGACTTATCCGGCGCAATCTTTCCCAGTTTGACCAGGCGCACGATAATCGAGGGCACAGTCCGGTTATGCGTCTTCGCGATCTCCTCAAAATCCATTCCCTTGCGTAGTTCCTCGCAAATCTGTTTATCCTCCGCCCTCGACCAATACTGACCCGCGCTAGCCGGCTTTTTGAGCTCCCGCTGTTGTTGCGTGACCAACGCAGCCAAGGCCCGGTTCAACGCCATGACCGCTTGCGGATTCCGGCAAATCGAGTCGGCTTGCAGAAGCTCCCGCGTTTCCGGATTCACTCCATCCGCCAGTGCGCGGATCACTTTAATCGCTTCCTGAATCTCCATTCCAGAACCTCCTGAGCAGGTATCGTAGCTGCCCCATAGCTTGTCGCTTTGTGACCAGTGAACATTTCCGCATCGAGCTAGCCCACATTGGGACGCCGCAAGCTTGGGTTTGGCTATACTGCTCTGTATTCATTGCCGAATCGAATGGAGACAGATGGACTGGCAGGCGTTCTGGCTGACAATCCGGCTGGCGGTACTGGTCGCCGCAGTGCTGCTAATTCTAGGACTGCCCATCGCGTATTGGATTGCGCACTCGCGCTGGCGCTGGAAGTTTCTCGCCGAAGCCGTGGTCGCGCTACCGATTGTTTTGCCTCCAACCGTGCTGGGCTTCTACGTTCTCGTTGCGCTCGGTTCACGCAGTCCCTTGGGACGTTGGTGGCAAGCCCTCACCGGGCACACGCTGGCATTTACTTTTGGCGGGCTGGTGATCGGCTCCGTCGTTTACAGCCTGCCCTTTGCGGTGCAGCCTTTCGCCTCCTCATTCGCGCTCGTCGATTCAAGATTGATCGCCGCCTCGTCGACTCTGGGCGCTTCCAAGCTGCAAACATTTTTCCGCGTCATCCTGCCGCTTTCTCTTCCAGGACTCGTGACCGGAGTCGCTCTGAGTTTCGCTCACACCCTGGGCGAGTTCGGCGTGGTCTTAATGGTGGGCGGAAATATTCCGGGCGTTACGCGGACGGTTTCCATCGACATCTTCGATCAGGTTCAGGCCCTGAACTATGCCGCTGCCAATCAGACCGCGCTTGTCTTGTTGGTGATTTCTTTCGCAGTGCTCTCGTTCGTGTATGGTGTGAACCGAAGCGTGGGGGCGGCATGGCCCTGGAAATAGTCCGCTCCAGATGAGAACCGATGGAGCAAATGCCGGCGCCACATTGTCCGCTGATAGCGCATCGCTGGCGGTTCAGCTCAGCAAGCGCTTCTCCGCTGCAGGACGCGACTTCGCACTCGACCTTTCATTCACCGCCGCTCCCGGAATCACAATTGTTTTCGGCCCATCCGGTGCAGGGAAGACCACGCTGCTCGACTGCATCTCGGGCCTGACCACTTCCGACTCGGGGAAGATCGCGGTCGGTGATCGTGTTCTCTTCGACCACGCACGCGGGACGAATCTCCCAGTCCAAAACCGAAAGATCGGCTACGTTTTTCAGGATCTCGCTCTTTTTCCTCATCTCACCGTAAGAAAGAATGTCGAGTACGGCCTGGCTGGCGTAAACGGAAGCGACCGCCGAAAAAAAGCTGATGCCATCCTCGAATCTTTCCGCGTCGCGCATCTGCGCGACCGCAAGCCGAAAGAGATTTCCGGCGGCGAGCGCCAAAGAGTAGCCCTGGCTCGCGCCCTCGTCACCAACCCTCGCGTCCTGCTGCTCGACGAGCCGCTGGCCGCGCTGGACGCAGCCACCAAATCGAAGATCATCGACGACCTGCGCGCCTGGAACGCAGCCCACGGGATTCCGATTCTCTACGTCACTCACAACCGCGAAGAGGTCTTCGCCCTGGGAGACCGCGTGCTCGTGCTCGAAAATGGCCGCCTCATCGCCGACGGCACGCCCCACGGAGTGATGGCCGCGCCCCGCCGCGAATCCCTGGCACAACTCATCGGCTTCGAGAACATTTTCCATGCCGTAGTGGCCGCCGCCCACGAAGATCGCGGCACCATGACCTGCCGCATCGCCAACAGTAATGTAGAACTGGAAACCCCGCTGGTGCGGGCGGAAACAGGCTCGACTCTGCTCGTCGGGATTCGCGCCGGCGACATCCTGCTGGCCACGGTTCAACCCACAGGCTTGAGCGCCCGCAACGTAATTCCCGGACGCCTGCTTTCCCTGGCCCAGCGCGACGTCATCGTGGTAGTCCAGGTGAATTGCGGAGTAGAAATGGAAGTCCACCTCACCCTGGCCGCCCGCGATTCCCTCCAACTCCAGCCCGGACGCGAAGTCTGGCTGATCGTGAAGACCCACTCCTGCCATCTGATGGCGTGAGGAGCTTATCGGATGACCCGACTCCGCTCCTGAAACGTTGTCATCCTGAGCGAAGTTGCCGGCGCGCAGCGACGGCAACGCAAAACCGGATGGAGCAAAACCGGGCGGAGCGAAACCGGGTGCCCCAGGTCTCGCGCCTTTCGAGACCAGGGATCTGGCCAACTCTGCCAGCACCCGCGCGGGGTGCCCCACCTTTCGCGTCCTTTGCGAAAGGTGGGAGCCTCGAACTCCACAAGCGACGGGCATCCGAAACGCTGACACCCCCCAAACGCTGTCAACCCAAAACGCTGTCACCCCAAAACGCTGTCACCCCAAAACGCTGTCACCCCCAACGCTGTCATCCTGTCTATGACACCGCCGTCGTTGTCATAGACAGGATGACAGTTGGTGAAAGGCAAGATTACGCGAACCGCCTCAAGATCCCAGACCAAGGGCAAGACTGACTTCAAACGCTTGCGCCAGATGCGCGATGCGGCCATTGACGACTCCGATATTCCCAAGCTGGATAAATCGTTCTGAAAGACCGCCAAGCTCACCAAGCCGGAGCCCAAAGACCGCCTGACCATCCGGGTTAACCATGATGTCGTGGGATAGCTCAAGAAGGCCGGCAGCGGCTACCAGACCCGCATCAACGCCATTCTGCGCTTCCTACATGAAGGCCCAATCGGAATAGGTGAGCCGGCCCGCGACCGTTCATTCGGGAGTAGAATGCATCTATGAATGAAGAGATTTCCGAACTGCTGAAAAAGGCGCTGGCGCTACCACCTGCGGCGCGCGCGGCTTTGGCCGGTTCGCTCCTTGAGAGTCTTGACGAAACTGTGGACGAGGGGGCAGAAGCGGAGTGGCAGAAGGAGATTGCTCGCCGCATGCAGGAATTGGATTCAGGCAGAGTAAAGCCTGTGGCCTGGGCGGAAGCGCGCCAGCAAATCTCAGCCATCCTCAATGGCCGGTAAACGGATCGAGATTCATCCCGCCGCACTTGCGGAGTTGAAGTCTGCCGTGGAGTGGTATCTGGAGCGGAGTGAGCCTGCCGCTCGGGAATTTGTTGCTGAAGTGGATCGCGCCATAGACCTGGTGATGGAGTCGCCGAGGCGTTGGCCGGCCGGCGAGCACGACACCCGCAGATTCGTTTTGCAGCGGTCCCTTTCGCAATCACTTACCGGGAAAAGGATTCGGGCGTGCAAATCCTGGCATTCGCTCATGGACACCGCCGCCCCGGATACTGGAAGGAACGGCTGTAGCGGATAAGGTGCATCCGACGGACTAACTGATGAAGCACCCACCCTTCAAAAAACGAAGGGTGGGGCAGCCCTCATTGTTCGGGGTGCATGGTTGCGCCGCCGAAAGGTGGGCCAGCCCCCCCTGTCACCCCCAACGCTGTCACCCCTGACGCTGCCACCCCAAAACGCTGTCATCCTGAGGCCCACGTTCTTTGTGGGCCGAAGGATCTATGCAATTCTCGGCGGTCGCGACACTGCCGCCGGAGTGCATAGATCCTTCGTTGGGAGTCCTCGGCTTCGCCAAGGACTCCGCTGCCTCAGGATGACAGGTGAAAAGCAAGATTACGCGAACCACTTCAAGGTCCCAGACCAAGGGCAAAACTGACTTCAAACGCTTGCGCCAGATGCGTGATGCGGACATCGACGACTCCGATATTCCCAAGCTGGATAAATCGTTCTGGAAGACCGCCAAGCTCACCATGCCGGAGCCCAAAGACCGCCTGACCATCCGGGTTGACCATGATGTTGTGGGAGTGGCTCAAGAAGGCCGGCAGCGGCTACCAAACCCGCATCAACGCCATTCTGCGCTCCTACATGAAGGCCCAATCGGATGAGGACACAAATAGCCGGACATAGCCTGAGCAAGAAGGAATACGAAAACCCATCGGGTCCCTCGGAAGGTGATAGGATTCTTGCACCCGGAACATGCCTACTGGAATGGAGACATTGACCGCGGCTGAAAAACGCCGTTTTGTGGCGTGTCCCGTCCAATGTAAAAGGTTGCTGCAAAAGATCGCGTCTCTGGCCGACTACTTTTCGCTGATAGGCGGCCTCGTCAGCAGTGACGACACATTCTGGTTCCGCGGCCATCCGGAATGCCAGCGGAGCCTGACGCCCGCAGCCCTGCGTCCAAGGACCGAACCCGAACGCCAGAAAGCGCTTGATCTGATCTCGGACTTTAAGCGAATTGCTGAAGCAAAACTACCTCGGCTGCCCGAGCCCAACGACGAATTTAAGTGGGCCCAGATCGCGCAGCATTACGGATTACCGACCCGTCTTCTTGACTGGACTGAAAGTGCTACGACGGCGCTGTATTTCGCGTGTCTCAAGCCAGAATCGGACGGCATGGTCTTCGTTCTTAATCCGACTGAACTTAACAGACTCGGGGATTTGGAACCACGCATCTTAGACCCGCAGACCGACCGGGAACTAATCCTGAAATTCTTGAAGTCTGGCCCGCGTGAGCCAAGAAAACGCAAGTACCCAGTCGCGGTCAATCCTGTTTGGAATTCGGAGCGCTTAATTGTTCAGAGGGGCACTTTTACGCTTCACGGCTCGCTGTTTAGCCTGGATAGATCGCGCGTTCCTTCTCTTGTTGCGGTCCCTATTCTGAAGAATTCGAAGCCTCGACTGAGGTCTGAGCTCCGGCGAGTGGGGGTGGACGAGATGACTCTGTTTCCCGAGCTAGAGCATTCATGCAGGCACTTGAAAATGTGTCAAGGGCTCATGGACTTTGACTGATATGGCGCACCATTACATTCCGTTCGCGAATTCCGTGACCGACTGGCGATTGGTCAATTCTCTTTATCCGCAGGCAGCCGGTTGCCGAATTACGCTTCAGTCCGTGAAAAAGGCCGGCACGGAAAAACTCCCAAGTCCTAAGCTCTGGGTAGATGCAGAGGTGGACGGGCTGCGCTCGCCTGAAGTCTTTACTTCAGACGACGAGAGCTATCGAGCTTACAAGCAGTACATTCTGCAATTCGAGAATTCTCGCATGATAGCTGACCCACAGTTTCAGGCCGATCCCGACCGAACCGACGCCGCTGTCTTCGTCAATGCGGTACTCAAGGCTGCTGTTGACGCTGTGCCAAATCTAGCGTGGCTTTCAGTTCCGCAGCTCCCGTACACAGCCGATTTGGGCACGAAGAGGATCAACAAGATGCTGGCCGAACTCACCTCACAATGGAAATCTGCCAAGCGTCGTCCTGTCCAGTTAATCCTTCCTGTCATCTTTGACAAGCAACGTGGCCAGACCGACAAAAAAGCGGACCGCGACAAGAGGGTGCGGCAAGCTGTTGCATGTTTCAGGGCAAGCGGCGCGGACGGAGTCTGGATTGTAGACTCAATGCTCGACGATCAGGCTGGCGTCAGTACTTTTGAGAATGAACGGTTTCCCGGAATTATCAAGTTTCACGAGGAGTTGACTGCGGAGCTCCCAAAAGAAGCTAAGACTGTAGCTGGTCCATACTGGGGTCTCAACCTCGTTCTTTGGGCACGAGGCGCGGTAAGGTGTCCTGCGGTCGGCGTAGGCAGATCGTACAGGTACTACGTCGCTGGCCGACAGCCAAAATCTGCCAAGAGCCGGGTGGCTCTGGCGCCGCTCAAACGTTTGGCCGTTTGGTCGCCGGCACTGAAAACCTGGCTCCGTGAAACGCTCGCCGACCTCAGCAGGAACGACCCCGTGTATGGCGATTTCGCGACGCTGCTCAAGAAGTTCGACGTCTTTCAGACGAAAGAGCGCGCACGGCAGCAAGTCGCAGAGTTTTATAGGGACTGGCTTGACAAGCTTGAATCCGTGCCAGCGAGCAGCACAGCTCTAACGCTCTACCAGGATTTTTCGTCCGCCTTCGTGTTGGGGAAGAAACTGAAACGGCCCATACCTTCGGAGGACGTAAAAGACCCAGCCCGCATCGCGAAGCAACTGATGGTCAACTGTCTCTAGTACGCCAAAAGCGTTCCACGACATGTGACTGGATGATTTCGCTGCAGACAGCCTTGTTCTCGGAAGGCCTTACCAGTTCCCGGCACGCGTGGTGCCAGACTGCGAGGAGCCCTAGTCCGCTTCGCCTGAAGATATCTGCGCGATCGCCCCGTCCTAAGCGCGTAGCGAGCTTCCCTGGGAGAGCGACGTAGGAGTCCGTGGCGAACGCTCGGTTCGATGCCGCCTGGCTTAGTGCCTCAGAGACACGCGTCAATTTCAGTTCTACAGCAACGATTCGCACGTGCAGCGGCGCCCACCCGTTGGCCTTCTGGAAGAAGTTGCGCCGCGGGCTCGTAACGAACTTGCCGCACGCAAGAAGCTCAAGTTCTCTCGACAGAATATCCAAAGGGAGATGGTCTGAGAGGTCTTTCTTCAGTTTTTCTAGGGTGATCGACTTTCCGGAATCAGCTTCCGGAATTCTCGACAAAATGTGCAAGCGAATAAGCGGCCCGATGGGCCGAGTCTGTCCATATAAAAGCCGCCGTTTTACGCGGACAGGATCAAGCTTCACACCGACCAAGTCACAGATTCCCCAAGGAACGGAGAACTCCGGCTTCACGCTCAACCCACTCCGCTGCAGCCAGCGAATCACTGGAGCCGCCATCTCATTCTCGCGCCTGAACCGAGGGTCGTCCGTGTTCGGCAATGGGCTATGACCTCGTATCCGCATTATCCACCTTTTCTGACTTATCTATATCTTTTTTCGCTCGCAACGCCGAAACCTTATCCGAAGACAAGGCCATCCGGTTCCCGCAGCAGGTGCCACGCCTCGCGGTAGTAGCCGAAGTGGTCCCGGCGGGAGGATCCCTTGGGACAGAACGACAAGGTCCTGCGTTCTGCCACCTCGCGCACCGGCAGAATATACCAGGTCTCTTCCGGAATAATATAGGCCACCACAAAATCAACTTCGGATTCCGTGTAAGCAATCTTCACACCGCCCGTGCGACGACGCACACACATCTGATACAAGCCGTCCATCAGGTAGGTCCCGGCTTTTACCTGCACCCGCCAGAAGTTGCGCCCGCCATTCACAATGAAGTCATAGCGATAAATGTCGCCCCATGGCTTCGCCACCATGAAGCCGAGACTCACCGCTTTGTGCAGAAAGGCGACTTCGCCAAGAAAGCCTTGATGGAGCGCAGTGCTGCCTCTCTGCGCCCTCTCGGCGGAGCTCTCCTCGGACGCTGGAATGCGTCCGCGCGAAGCCCGCCTGGGTCTGCCCATTTGTCCGGAAAAATGTTCCTGAAGGGAAGTTTCGTAAAAAGAAAAGCGCAAGCCGGAAAGCTTGCGCCAAACTTGATCTCTGCTTCTAGACTAGCAAATCCCGAGGGGTAAACATGCCATTTTTTCAGATTTATTTCTGCCGCCGAATCATGAACTTGGCGGGAATTGGCCCTCTCAAGGGGCTTGACAAGATTCTGGACAAAACCGGTTTTTGCACACTTTTCTGTGCATCTGTGTCTCTGGGGTGAAGAATGATCCTGGCACAGCCTGTGCTTCTTCGACTTGGTCCAGTTCAATCACGCCGACCCACTGGCCAGCGCGAATGTCGTTGTAGACGAGGCGTCCTCCCAGAATCTGTGCGGCTGCGGCTGGAGGGACGTCGCGGTGGTAGCCGAAGAATTGCGTCTTCCATCGCTGCCAGGTGCGCCAGCGCTCGAACCAGGGATGCGGCGGCTCGTACTTGGTCGAGAAGACGAGCGCCACATCGAAAGTTGAACGCAATTCAGACGCGGCCATCAGGTGCTCGGCCGTGAAGTCTTCGATGCGGAAGACGCGCATGGCGCGGGTTACGTAGCCGAGGTACGGGCGCGTGAGTTCGTCACTGGCGGGCCAGGCCGTCAGCACGCGGGCCATGGGGTAGCGTGCTTCCACGAAGTCCTCGGCATGCTGGTGCAGTCGGATGTAATCGCGGTAGGCGAGATTGTCTTCGATGGAGAATCCATAGGGAGGATTGACGAACAGAGCGGCCACAAATGCCAGCGTCACAATCGCAACCACGCCGCGCCAAAGCCGCACTCTTCGCCGCAGCGTCGAAACCCAGAGGATGATCACCAGCGGAACCACAGGAAGCATGTAGCGAGCCAGCACGGCTCCGCCGACGACGGCCATCGCGACCACGTAAGCTGCGATGACCGCGAGGAAGGAGAACTGCACATCCAGCGAGATCCTTTTGCGCTCTTCGCCGTTATCGCGCAAGGGCCGAAGCCACATCGCGAGCATTGCTGCCAAGGTGAGCAAGTAGAGGTTGAGATATCCCACGACCTGCCACAGGCGCAGCCCGAGCGCCAGCACCACACGGAGCGGCTGCAGGGTAGCTTCAACGTTGTAGCGGAAGAACTCCGGGTTGCCGAAGACGAATCCCGTGCGCGAATAGTGGAGCCAATACCAGAGCGCGAGCGGAACTGCAGGCACGAGAAGCTGTACCGACTTCCAGCCGGGCCGCGGAGATGAAAAGATGGGCCATCTCTTGTTAAGAAACGGCCCGAGCAATTCCCCCGCGAACAAAGCCAGAGGAGCCAGGATGGCGGTTTCTTTCGCGAGCACTGCCACGGAAAACCACAGGACTGTAGTCCATCGCCGGTCTTCGACATACGCGAGCAAGCCCCAGAGAGTCAATCCAGCCGCCGCCAGATCGAGGTGAGCCAGCGAACTCTGCGCGAAGAAAACAGGGTAGAGCGCCGTGCATATAGCGGAGGCGACGGCGACTTCAGTGTTCGCAACCCGTTGGGCCAGTCGAAACACGCCGAGCAGAGAAAATGCCGCAACTGCCAACATCGCGGTACGCGTCACCGCGGGTGCATAACCCAGAACCTTCCAGGCCAAGGCAAGATACGCCGTCACCAGCGGAGGATGGGCATTAGAAGGAGTGGAATGGGGAATCAAGGTTCCGGTCAGCAGGAGATCGCGAGCTGCCGGCACGTAGTATCCGGCCTCATCCCAGAAATATGGGAGGCGCAGCAGGGGCGCGTGCAAGGCCAACAGCGTCAAAAAGAACAGCGCAAAAATCAGTGCTGTAGGATGTCGCCATCTCTGCCGCCGATCGCTGTCTTCAGTCACGCGAGCGTCTAGTGCACCGGCCCGGCTGCTGCCATTCGGGGATCCAGCTTGATCTCGCCAAATGTGCTCTCGTAACCGGAAACGTTTTGCTGCAGAATCGACATCAGCGCCTTGGCTTGTTGCGGGCTCAGATAGATGCCCTGAAAATTTCTGACTTCCACCTGAGTTTCGCTCTGCTGTTGCAAGGTCCCGAAAACCAGAAAGAAATCCCAAACATTCACGCGCACCTGCACGCTGTTGGCATAGGTCTCGCGATAGTCAGGAGCGTTCACCAAGCGGATATTAGGTTGAGATGGATTATTCATAGGACATTCAGTGTAGCGGCAAGGGCGGAAACAGAAAAGGGAATTTGGTCCGGTTGGCAAAGTAATGGCAGAGATCGCGACCGGCAGTGTGGGTTAAAATAAGCGCAGCGCCGGGGTGGCGGAATTGGCAGACGCGCTGGACTTAGGATCCAGTGCCGCAAGGCGTGCAGGTTCGAGTCCTGTCCCCGGCACCACAAAGTTCGGGGCGAGACAGGGCAGCGTCTCTCTCTTTAACACTTTGCGGCCGCACGGCGCGGGTTCTAGTGGCGAAGCCGCTGGGCAGCACAGGGTGGACATCTGAGAATTACTGCACCTGTTGCAAGCCCTGATAGACTGCCACGCCCGCGATCACCAGGATCAACAATCCGGACGCAGCTCCCAGCCATTTCACCACTGGAGTGATCTTGTTCACTTTGGCCATGATCTCGATCTGTTCCTTTTCCATGTGCGACTCAGACTCGCCCAGGAATAGTTGGTCATCTTCTTGCATGGTGAGCGTACTGCGGTAGATGAGGAGGATGATCAGGACGGCGGTGAGAACTCCCCACACAGCTAGCGGCCACATTAGCATAGACATCATAAGCGACCTCGGTGCTGATCTTGAGCAGACCCCGAAGCTTTGCCGATGTTGGTTGTGGTGGCCACAACCGACACAGGTAAGGGGCCCCCAAGCGCAGATTATATGCCTAGAAGGCCAGCACCGGCAGGTTTTGTTTTGGGCGGCGGCTCCGCGCGCCTTTCGGTCATCTTCGGTCATCTAACAAAGTGCTGGTTTGGCGTCGGAGCAAGGATTTTTGCCTCGCCGCGGTGCAGGCTTTGCTATAATCAATAGCAGCAATTTCAAGGAGATACCAATGGCCACAACCACTGTCCCGACGACCGTTCCAGAAGTGACGCCCAAAACGCCGCCGGTTAGCTTGACTCCGAATGCGGTGGCAAAAGTTAAGGAGATTATGGCGCAACAGAATCCCGTCCCTAGCGGTCTACGCGTGGGTGTTGTGGGCGGCGGTTGTTCCGGTTTCTCGTACTCGATGTCGTTTGAAAACGGCGCGGGCATGATGGACAAGGTGTTCGACATGGACGGGCTCAAGGTCTATGTGGACGCTACCTCGCTGATGTACCTGAATAACTGCATCGTCGATTATGTCGAGACCCTCGAGGGTGCGGGCTTCAAGTTCGAGAACCCGAACGTGAAGAGCACATGCGGTTGCGGATCTTCGTTCAGTGTGTAAGCTGGGCCGGTCTTAGAGCTTGAAAGCCTCATCGCTGCGATGAGGCTTTTTTGTTTGCTTACAAAGGTCTGATCCCGAAATACAGCGGCTGAACAGTTTGCTGAAAAACTCATTTTCGGACTCTCTGTTGCCAGTAACGAGTTTTCCAGATTCGGCCCCGGTTGCGGGTTTCCCACCTGTTGCCGAAGATCGTTCTGTTGCCGAACTTGGTATTTTTCAGCAA
>DATNNO010000075.1:0-6074 GCA_035601775.1 Terriglobales bacterium
TCGAGACCGCTTGAAAGGCCAAAAGGCAGGGCGGCGATCGCTGTCTCAAAACCTGTCTTGATGTCGATTAGATAGAGACCCGAGTTTTGAGTCCAATCGGTCGCATACAGTTTGCCATCCCGGCCGAAAGCCAACCCCATAACGGAGTTACTTCCCACGAGATTGACGATCTTCGTTGCCGCGCCGGTCGCAAGGTCGATGCGGTAGAGGATGGCGGGTACTCGAGAAGGGTTGAGTGTGGTCGTCACACCGAACATGTTCCCGTCACGATCAAACGCCAAGTCCATGAAAAATTGAGGGGCGCCAGTCGAGCCGACGCGTGTAAACGCTCCGGTTGCCTCATTGACCGTGTAGAGTGAGTTGTAATTTGGGTCAGAGTCGGGGGTACACTCGAAATTCCCTTTCGTATTAGGGTTACAATCCCCAACCGCGTACAGAATCCCATTGGGAGCGAAGGCCATGGCCATGACCGCGAGCCCGGAGACGGGCACGCCGAACAAACTTGTCAGTCCGGTTTTCGGGTCGATGGTCGCAAGCTGCTGGGCCCCGAAAAGGTCTCCGCACATGCTGAACAATGTCCCTGAGGGTGCGCGGGCCAGTGAGGCGCAGCCCCCCGGTCCGATATTGGTGGTGGTGATTTTACTGCCGCTTACTTTAATCGCGACCAGTTCCGCACTGCCACCAGAAAAAGAAGTAGTGTAAAACAAATCCTTCTTCTGATCGTCTTCATCACCTTTGAAAGTCGTAGCTAGAGCTCCTTTTGGCGCCAGAACAACGGTCATTGCTGCTAGTATCAACAGACCCAAGGAAATCAAGATCAGGTTTCTTCTTGAAACTGAGTTTCGCAACATTGTTATATCCTCCGTAAAGAACTTTTGAAGCAAACGGAAGCCGGTGCTAGAATCACCGCCAAATCCGGCATTCCGGCTGTTCTCTGCGCAACCTAGCACGGGACACTTCCGGAAGTCCTCTGGGTGAGCTCACAAATTCTCAAGAGTTCTCACAGGGATTGCGAGAGGGACCGTGAGCGAGAAAACACGCTGGCGAGCTGCCTCTGATGGTGACCCCGATTCGCCCTCCGTTGCAAAAGAGACGCCGGGCCAGGAGACACCGCGGCTCTACGAATTTGGCCCCTTTCGCCTGGATCCTGCCGAACGCAAGTTGTGGCGCGGTAACGAGATAGTGGTACTCACGCCGAAAGCTTTCGACACCCTGCACCTGCTGGTCCGAAATAGTGGACGCCTGCTGGAGAAGGACGACCTGATCAGGATGCTTTGGCCCGACACGTTCGTCGAAGAAGGGAGCTTATCCAACCATATTTTCCTGTTGCGAAAGGCCTTGGGTGAAGACCCAGCGTTCATTGAAACGGTCCCTCGGCGAGGTTACCGCTTCGTCGGCGCCGTGCGACAGTTGCCGCATGCCGCACCGCCGCCTCCAGAAAAACCACCCGAGGGTTCCCGCGAGCTGGCGAACGAAGTGTCCACGGGCTGGGGACTGCCAACCCCCTCTGTTGTCGCGCTTCCTGCGAATGTTCGGCGGCCATGGCGCACTATCGCCGCGATCGCAGCGGCGTTGATAGCGATGGTAGCTGTTGGCGCTGACCTGTTGTGGCGCCACTCAACACGCCTGCCTGACCGCTCCCACTGGGTGCAGCTCACGAAGTTCCCCGATTCGGTGACGCAGCCGGCGCTTTCGCCAGATGGCCGGATGCTGGTGTTTATTCGCGGTGACTCCACGTTCGTTGGCCCCGGCCAACTTTACGTCAAAATACTTCCCGATGGGGAACCGGTACAACTGACGCACGACAGCCTCTACAAAATGAGCCCGGCGTTCTCACCGGATGGTTCGCGCATCGCGTATACCACCGTGGACCCGCAGTTTCACTACGACACCTGGGTGGTCCCCACGCTCGGCGGCGAGCCGCAACCACTGTTGCGAAACGCTTCTGGACTCATATGGACCGGACCGCGGCAGGTGCTGTTTTCGGAGATCAAGATGGGGCTCCACATGGGGATCGTGGCGGCCGAGGAGAGCCGGATCGGAGCGCGTGATATTTACCTGCCGGAAGACGAACCAGGAATGGCGCACCGCTCCTACTTGTCTCCAGATGGGAAATGGGTGCTGCTGGCAGAAATGGACCAAGACCACCGCTGGCTGCCTTGCCGCGTGGTTCCCATGAACGGGAGTTCGCTGGGTCGGCATGTAGGCCCTCTCGGGGGCGGCTGCACGGTCGCGGCGTGGTCGCACGATGGCAAATGGATGTATTTCACTCTCTATTCGGGTGGAGTCAACCACATCTGGCGGCAGCGTTTTCCCGATGGCCAGCCGGAACAGTTCACTTCTGGGCCCACAGAGGAGGAAGGCATGGCCATGGCGCCAGACGGCCACTCCTTCGTCACTGCGGTGGCGCTCCAAAACATTTCGCTATGGGTTCACGACGCGAAGGGCGAACGTCAGATTTCCCTGGAAGGCAACGGCACTAACCCGAAATTCACGCCGGATGGTAAAAAGCTGTGCTACCTGATCGTAAAAGAAGCTCCAAGAGAATTCGCATGGTATAGAAATCCAGGGGAACTGCTGGTAGCGGACCTGGAATCGGGCCGTTCCGAGCCCGTGGTGCGCGGCCTTCCGGTGCTCGACTACGACATCTCCGTTGATGGTCAACAAATTGTGATGTCGACCACGGACCGTGAAGGGAAACCGCGGCTCTGGGTGGCGCGGTTTGAGCGAAACTCGCCGCCCGTGCAGATCCCAACTGTGGAGGGCGGGTCTCCCAGTTTTGGGCCGGACGGCGATATTTTCTTCCGCCACGTGGAACGGAAGTCCACGTTTGTTTATCGCGTTCACACGGACGGCACTGGACTGCGGATGGCGCTCGAACAACCGGTGTTCGGTCTGGGCGCCGTCTCACGAGATGGCCGGTGGATCATAGGCTGGGCTCCGCTACCCGGCAACGGACCACCTGCGGTTCAGGCCTTCCCGTTGGACGGGGGGACTCCAATCCGAATCGGCAACACTCTCTACGTGGGCTGGAGCTGGTCGCTGGATGGCCGCTCTGTGTTTATTGCCGAATCGCAGACTTATCTCGTTCCGCTGCCGCCGGGCGAGGCCTTACCACGAATCCCGGCAGGAGGATTTCATTCCGAAGAGGAAATCGCCGGCCTGCCGGGAGCGCGGCGGATCAATGCCTCGGCGGTGGTGCCCGGTCCGTCTCCTGACGTCTACGCATTCTATCGCAGCACAACCCAGCGCAATCTGTACCGCATCCCGATCCCATGAATCGCCGGTGGTGTCCGGTGTCGGTAGAGGTCTGGGGTTCGAGTCCCCACGGGCCTACCATTATTTTCAATACTTTAGAGAGTTTTCTTCGGAATCCGAGAGAAACTTCACCTGTAAATTGGTCGGTGCGGTCTAATCGGATAAGTAGGTCCGAGTACGAACATGTCCGATTATCCGACATTACCGGCCAATCTCTGCCCATTCTCAGGGCGTCGCGAGCTTGCGTGCTTCGATAAGAATTTTGGTGAGGCGGTTGGAGAGCCGGTCGAGGCGATGTCGGGAAGTGTCGTTTGGCAGCGAGCGGCGGAACATCCTCCAACACATGTTGAGTAGCGAGCAAAGAATCGATCACCCCATCGAGGCCAGCTCGGGGGGCGAACGACACCTTCGGCTTCGGGACGAGATGCCGAGGTTTTGAACGAGCCAGCTCGAATGCCCGCTGGAGATCATTCAATGTCACATCAAGGTATTACATAGTCATTTCGGGAGAGGTGTGACCGAGTAATTTCATTACGGCGGGCAAGCCCACACCGGCTCGAAGCATCTCCGAGGCATAGGTGTGGCGAAGTTGGTGGGGGACGATGCGGGTGAAAAGGCCAAGCGAACCTCGGGCCCGAAATAATTTCGGATTGCCCGTTATATGGCGAAGGGGATACAGTGCCGCCGGGTGATCTCTGGAGGCAAGACATGAAAGCGTCTTTGCTTTATCGAATCGCTTCTGTTCTTCTGCTGCTTTTTGCCATCGGACATACACTTGGGTTTCGCCAGACCAATCCCGAATGGGGAGTAGGCTCGCTTATCGACTCAATGCGGTCGATTCATTTCGATGCACAAGGGTTTAGCCGGACTTATTGGGACTTCTTTAGCGCGTTCGGGCTTTTTTTCTCCGTGTTTCTTTTGTTCGCCGCGGTATTGGCGTGGCAGCTGGGCGGCCTTCCGGCAGAGACTTTTGCACGCATGCGCCGCACTGCGTGGGCGCTCGCCATTTGCTTTGCCGCGGTCACAGCTTTGAGCTTGAAATACGCCTTCACCACCCCCATCGTTTTCTCAACCATGATCACGATGTGTTTGATTGCTGCGGCATGGCTTTCAGCGAAGAAGCCAATCTGAAGCCGTTGGTTGCGTGTGTTCTGAATTCTATTTCTTTTGGGTGACACCGGCCTAAGTCTTTCCGCGATTTTTTGGCGAGTTCAGTAGTGGTGATCTCCACCTCGGGTAGCACTAGCCCAAAAGTCTCTAGGCGGATCGTCGGCAAAGGGAATGCGCCACCGTTTACACGGCTATTCCGCTGCGCCAAGAATGGTGCGGCAACTGTCTGGTTATCCGCCTCCTCCAGGAGTTAAGATCACATGACGCTAAAACGCTCTAGGTTAATAATCGTGTGGCCTGCTAATCACCCATAGAGTTCACCATGCTGCCCGTCTCTGGAGCCCAGAGAGGAAGTCCTAATTGAGATCGAACAGTACAACGTATGATCTGGCTCGAGGTAATTGCGCATGCTGAAATCATTCCGGCACCGGTGCTTGGTTGTAGTTGTTCATTGTGCGGTATGGGCCGCGTGGCTTTTGGCTGCACCGTTCTTCCCTGCTGCGTCCGCGCAGAATGAGCCTGTGCGCGTCATTGCTTTCGGCGCGCACCCGGACGATTGTGACCTCGGCGCAGGAGGCCTGGCCGCCAAGTATGCAGCGCTCGGTTTTAAGGTGAAGTTCGTGTCGCTAACCAACGGTGACGCGGGCCACCAGACTCAAGGGGGAGAAGAACTCGCCAAGCGCCGCCGCGCAGAAGCGCAGGAAGCCGGCCGACGCATCGGCATCGAATACGAGGTGGTCGACAACCATGATGGCAAGCTCTTGCCTACGCTAGATGTCCGCGAGCAAGTCATCCGCGAGATCCGTCAGTGGAAGGCGGACGTGGTGATTGGGCCACGCCCCAACGACTATCATCCGGACCACCGATACACGGGTGTTTTGGTGCAGGACGCTTCGTACATGGTCATCGTGCCCAACATCGTTAAAGATACCCCGCCCCTGCCTCGGAACCCCGTATTTCTGTACTACAGCGACCGCTTCACGAGGCCGCAGCCGTTCCGGCCAGATATTGTGGTATCGATCGACGATGTGTTCCAGAAGAAGATCGATATGTTGGACGCGCATGTTTCACAGTTTTATGAATGGTTGCCATGGACTACCGGGAACCTTGATCAGGTACCTAAGGATGCCATTGAGAGGAAGAAATGGCTGGCGGCGCAACCGATGGTGGTGCGAAAGGGGGCCCCTGAATGGCGGGTTACACTCGAGAAACGCTATGGGGCGGAAGCGACTAGCATTCAGCACGTCGAGGCCTTTGAAATCACCGAATACGGACGTCAGCCCAGTGAGGAAGAGATTCGTAGGCTATTTCCATTTTTTCCACGATAAAGTGGCACGTCCTTGAAAGTAGTAATAACGTTGGAATAAGAGGAAACGATCCGTCCGTCCAACTGATTAGTACAAAAATTACCGGCCAAATCTGTTTGGACCTTGATTCGCGCGTAAGCGCTTTAAGATCAAACAGTTTGGCCGGTATTTTTCGACATTACTGGTCCAATCTGTGCGCGCGCTGCTAATTACCACGCGGAGAACGAGTTAAGCCTGCGCGGGCATCATGATTGGCCAGTAATGTCGGATAATCGGGTGCGCCGTGAAAGGCGCTGGTCCACAGCGGGGGTATACCCGCCCGGGAACTGGTTCGCTCCACCCGGTAGCAATCAGAGCAGCAGTGGAGGCAACGAGACTGCTGAAGCCTCTGGTGTAGAA
>DATNNO010000076.1:0-4697 GCA_035601775.1 Terriglobales bacterium
TCAAGACCTGATCCGCACTGCTCTTCAGCAGAACTACGATGTTCGCATCGCCGCAACGCGAATCCTCGAAGCTCAAGCGCAGTTGGGCATCACGCGCGCCGACCAGTTGCCAACGGTCAGCGCGGGCGCTCAGGCTGTGAATCAACGCAATCCGCGCTCAAAATTCTTGCCCCCATATGACACTAGCGCGAACCAAGTCAACCTCGCGCTGGCCTGGGAGCTCGATTTTTGGGGGAAGTATCGCCGCGCCACCGAGTCGGCGCGCGCAACCCTGTTAGCCAATCAGTGGGCACGCGAAGCGGTTGTCAGCACACTAGTCAGTGATGTTGCCACAGCCTATTTCGAGCTTCGTGCGCTCGACTTGCAGCTCGAAATCTCGCGGCGAACGCTGGCTTCGCGCCAGGACTCGCTGCAGCTCACGCAAACGCTGGCAAACGGGGGAGCGACTTCCATGCTCGACGTCCGGCAGGCGGAGCAGTTGGTGGACACCGCGGCTGAAACCATTCCTGATCTGGAGCGGCGAATTGAGCAGCAGGAAAACTTTCTCAGCACGCTTCTCGGCAACAACCCTGGCCCTATCGCGCGGGGAATGAAGTTGACCGAGCAACCGCATGCGCCGGACGTTCCGGCGGGACTTCCCTCCAGCCTGTTAGAGCGGCGACCCGACATTCGGGAGGCAGAAGAACAGTTGATCGCGGCGAATGCTCAAATTGGAGTGGCGAAAGCAGCGTACTTCCCGCAAATTACTTTGACCGCGGCCGCCGGATATCAGAGCTCAGCCCTTACCAGCCTGTTCACCGGTCCGGCGGGGCTGTGGAGTTTTGGAGGATCACTGGTACAGCCCATCTTCGAAGGGGGAAGGATTCGTTCCGGCGTCAAGTTCAGTGAGGCGCGCCAACAGGAAATGGTGCTGACTTATCAGCAGACGATCCAGCAGGCTTTTCGCGGAGTCTCGGACGCGCTGGTTGAGTATCACAAAGATCGGGAGTTCCGCGAGGACCAGCAGCAACTGGCGTTCTCGGCCCAAGACGCAGCACGTCTGTCTGAGATGCGCTATCGAGGCGGAGCCACCAGTTATCTCGAGGTGCTGACCAATGAAACCAATTACTTCGATGCCGAACTAGGACTCGCTCAAGCTCAGTCGAATGAGCTTGTAGCTCTGGTTCGCATTTACAGAAACCTTGGCGGAGGCTGGCAACAATGAAGTCTTCAACCTTAGTCTCATCGATCCCACAAGGAGGAGGCATGGCAGATATTAGGCGCATCCTCTGTCCCACGGATTTCTCAGAGTTCTCAGACATAGCGTTTCGCTATGCCGTATCAATAGCTAACCACTATCGAGGCACGCTGTTCGTGGAACACGTCGTAGAGTCATGGCAACATCCCGAGGCCGCCTTTGTCCCTGCGCACTATTATGTCGAGTTCCAGAGCCATCTTCTCCGTAAAGGTGAGGAGGAGCTCCAAAGATTCGTGAAGCACCATGCCGACAGTGAAATTCGGCCGGAACCGGTGGTGGAGCAGGGAATAGCGGCAGACTGCATCCTCGCGCTGGCCGAGGCGCAGAACGTGGATCTGATCGTCATGGGAACTCACGGCCGGCGCGGGTTTGACCGGCTGATGGTAGGGTCCGTGACCGAACGGGTCCTGCGAAAGGCCTCGTGTCCGGTGCTGGCAGTACATAGGCCGTCATACGACTTTCTTAATTCGCGCGAGTCCGATCCCGCCCACTTGAACCGAATTCTTTTTTGTACGGATTTCTCCGACAATTCGCTGCGGGCTTTGAGTCATGCGCTCTCTCTGACAGCAGAGTACAACGCCGAACTCACTCTGTTGCACGTGTTGAAGGACGTCCCCGGTGCGTCCATCATCGACGAGGCGATCGCGATGGAGCAACTGGATAACCTGATTCCGCCGGAAAAGCCTAAAGCAGGCAGCATCAGGTCTATGGTGCGGAGAGGAAGCGCGTACCAGCAAATCATTCAGTTCGCCTTGGAAGCGCGAACCGACCTGGTGATTATGGCAGTGCGGGGCCGTGGTGCGCTGAATGCTGCGGTGTTTGGTTCGACGACCTACAGGGTCATTCAATTGGGGCCCTGCCCAGTTCTAGCGGTTCACTTTTGAATGGAGAAGTCGGTCAGTTCGAGCCGCGACTCGAATTCGCGATTTCCGCGGCGCGAAATGGATTCAAGCGTAACCACTCGTTCGATTTGGAAGAAGAATTGCTTTCGTGATTGGGACGAATCGGAGTCGAGGTTGGTTTTAAGAATGGGTATTCCCCCCCTGTTTGCGAGCGTCAGCCTTTGCCGGCGCGAAAATGCGCCGACTCCCCCACCAAGCGACGCTCGCAAATCCCTCCGCCCAAAAACGCCCGGGCATTTAACCGCCCGGGCGTTACCCACCCCACACCAAACCCAAGCTTGTAGCTCCGATCCGGCTCTCTCAAGCCTTGGGCTGGCGGGGCTTCGAGGGGAGACTTCAGAGTGACGCGGATAACCTTGCTTGCGTTGTTCTTTGTCTCCGTCGTAGGCTTCATTCTCGAGCACGCGCGGATAAATCTTGTGCTCGTGAGCGCGTCCGCGCTCGCCCTCTTGTTATGGAACGGGTTGTGGAGGCCGTGACACACGCGTATATAGGAAAGTGGAACCGTTTTCGAAGCGGATTTCATCCATTACTTAATACATACTTAATACAGTGAAAGTTGACAGCGATGCGCATTCTTCTCCTGAACCTCGGTGTGGAGTCTACCCCAGAGATAACGCAGGCCTTATCCGGTCAAGGCTATGAACTCACCACGGGCCGCAGGTTGACGGTTGACAAGATTCTGACTCTTTCCCCGGAAGTCCTGATCACAGAAGCAACGCCATCCGACCTCAGTTGCTGCGGTGTGATCAGCCAAATCAAGGCAAGCCCAGAGCCGCGAACTCCCCGGATAGTGATGATTGTTCACGGTGGCGCGCTGGAACGGGCCCGCGGACTGGACCTGGGTGCCGACGACGTCATTTCCTTTCCGTTTGAACCGTTAGAATTCGCGGCGCGGATCAGAACGCAGTTCCGTGAGAGACAACCAGAGCTGGACCTCGAAGCAAAACTGAAAGATGCGCTGCAAAAAGAGCGCCTGGCGGAGACCGCTGTGCAAGCCCTGAGTGGCGGCACGAACGCCAAACGGCGCTCCTGGCTGATTGCGGCGATACTTGTTCTGGCAGCGCTCGCAACCATCATTTCGAACCGGCACAGCCGGAAGGATACGCTCCAGCTCAAAGCGGAGGTTGTGCGGCTGAACGGCGGAGTCCTGGAACAGGGAGAACTCCTGCGCCGCGCAGAACAGGCGCGTGCGTCCCTGACCGCAAGCGACGCGTCGGGAACTCGCGAGTCTTTGAAGGTACAAACCGCAGAGATCCGCAAGAAGATAGCCGCGGACGGCGATACCGATAGCGAATCCCTCAAGAAACAACTTCAGGAGGCGCAGAATCGCCTGAACCGGCTTGAGAACGAAGGCCGAGTCGCGGAAACGATTGTTCAAAGATACGGACCCAGCGTCTGCTTGTTGCACGTGGTTGTGGAGTTTCGCGACAAAGACTCCGGACAGTTAATCCTTATCTCCAGCGATGCCGCGGGCAAGCCGCTCGTAGACGACAAGGGAATGGTGTCTCTCGAAACAGACGGCTCGGGACCACCTCTGCAGGTTGACGCCTTTGGCACAGGATTTCTCGTAGCACACGATGGACGTCTCCTCACGAATCATCACGTCGCGGAGCCTTGGTGGGGCGATGAGGAATTGAAGCAACTTCTCGACCGGGGTGCTACCGCGTTCGCGGCGTCTTACACGGCGTACTTCCCGGGGACCTCGCAAGGCATCGCGGCCAAGCTCGACCGGATTTCGCCGGATGCCGATTTGGCAACTCTCAGGCTGCAGACTTCAGCACCGCCTCACACCGTACTACTGGAGATCGATGATCGGAGCGAAGCCAGTGTGTCGGGCGATCCAGTCGTCCTGATTGGCTACCCTACAGGGATCGAAGGCATCCTCGCTCGCGCGGGAAGCGACGTAACAAAAAAAGTGGCGGAAAACGCGCACGAGGTAACCCAGGTTGTTTCGCAGTTGGCGGCGCAACACCTCATTCGCCCAACGACCACCCAGGGACACATCGGAGACGTCTTAAAGGACAAGATCGTCTACGATGCAGCAACAACCTCGGGCGGTTCCGGCGGACCGCTCTTCAATCGCGATGGCAAGGTCATTGGTGTGAATTTCGCCATTCTGAATGGTTTTGGCGGCTCGAACTTGGCGGTTCCTGTCCGTTACGCCGATAAACTTGTGAAGTAAGCATCCTTTTAGTAGCGGATAGTAGCGGACAGAGCGCGGTCGCACCAGCGAGGCGTCGGCTCGGATTGCCATCGGCCCCACATTCCTTGTACTATTGAGTGTATACTCATTTATAAAGGAGTTCAGTGGCTCGTCCAAAAAGCGACGACAAGCGAAATGCGATCCTCGATGCCGCGACTCGCGTATTTGCGGAGCGCGGTCTCACCGCTGCCCCAACGTCAGAGATATCAAGACAGGCTGGCGTCGCAGAGGGAACTCTGTTTACGTACTTCAAGACCAAGGACGATTTGATTAATGCCCTTTACCGGGAGATCAAGTTAGAACTGGCAGACGCGATGATGTCAGGTTTCCCACGCAGGAAGAGTGTTCGCAC
>DATNNO010000077.1:0-40198 GCA_035601775.1 Terriglobales bacterium
TTACTTCTTGAGCGCGGATACTTGTATGGAACCACCGTGTCTGGAGGCACGTCGACCTGCTCCTATCCCGGAAGCTCAGGATGTGGCGTCGCTTTCAAGTTGACGCCCTAAGGCATAGAGCGGTAGTTGGCGATAAATCGCCATTTCACTCATTGACCGGGTTGAGGCTGGTTGTGAGTGCTATGGCCTGTGGGTGTTGAAAAAGTCAATGTGATTAGCAAGCGGAGCGGTAGCAGAAATGTGGTAAAGGAAGCAGTCCTTGCCATGCTGTGCTGGATCACCATTCTCCGAGGCGTGGTAATCACTTCATGGCCGCGATGACAATGCCCTGCCAGGTAAAGGACGCCAGCACCCTCGAAAAACATCACCCGGTAATCAGATCAAAGCGGAAATCGTAGTCTGGAACCATGGTGCATATCTGGAAAACATCGTGGTCACAACGCCCGCGGACGCGCCCGAAAAATAACAGAACGTGAATGGAGGCCGGGCATCCCACAGGGCAGGACGGGCCAGAGGCTCGTCCTCCATTCTCCTGAACTAGTGTTTGACCCCGCCCCGGCATGCCCCCTAAGATGGACGCTCTAGTCGATTTTCTTCGCATGATCCGCCAATCATGATCGACCAACGATGATCGGCCAAACCATCTCGCATTACCGCATCACCGGCCGCTTGGGCAGCGGTGGGATGGGAATCGTTTACGAAGCCCAGGATCTCACCCTCGGCCGCCGCGTGGCCCTCAAGTTCCTTCCTCCCCAACTGGCCCGCGATGCCGCCGCCCTCGACCGCTTCCTGCTGGAAGCTCGCGCCGCCTCGGCCCTGAATCACCCCAACATCTGCACCATTTACGCCGTGGAAAACGACGGCGACCAGTCTTTCATCGCGATGGAGTTACTCGAGGGCCAGAGCCTCGACGCCAAACTGGACAGCGGCCCCCTATCGCTCGACCGCTTGCTCGACGTCAGCATTCAACTGGCGGACGCGCTCGACGCAGCACATGCGAAAGGCATCGTCCATCGCGACATCAAGCCCGCGAACATCTTCATGACCCAGCGGAGCCAGGTGAAGGTCCTCGACTTCGGCCTGGCCAAGCTCACGCGCGCAACCGAAATGGCCACTGAGACGATTGGCGTCACTCAGGATGGTCTGCGCACGGCCAGCCTTACCAGCCCAGGCAGCACGGTCGGCACTGTCGCCTACATGTCACCGGAGCAGGCTCGCGGCGAAGCACTCGATGGCCGCACCGATCTTTTCTCTTTAGGAACCGTGATCTATCAGATGGCCACTGGACGTATGCCTTTCCCCGGCAACACCTCGGCTGTAATCTTCAACGCCATCCTGGAACGCGATCCCGTCCCCGTAGGGCAACTCAATCCCCAGCTCCGGCCCAAGCTTCAGGAACTCATCGACAAACTGCTGGAGAAAGATCGCGACCTGCGTTACCAGTCCGCCGCTGATTTACGGGGCGATCTCAAACGTCTCAAGCGAGATACGGAGTCAGGCCGCAAACCCGCGCACACGCTGCCTTCGGTGTCTATCGCTGCTCCGCCCAATGAATCTCAGGCGGTCTCGCCGCGTTCCAGCAGCTCCGCGGTCGCTGCGGCAGCACGCCAGCATAAACTCGGAACTGGCCTCGCCACCCTCATTGGCATCGTTCTGCTCGTGGCCGCCGGGTACGGCATTTACGCTTTGATTAACCGTAACCGTACCGTTCCTTTTCAAAGCATCTCCATCAAGAAGATTACGGAAACTGGCAAAGCCGCACTGGTAGCAATCTCGCCCGACGGCAAGTACATCCTGAACGTTGTCCGGGACGCCGGCCAGGAAAGCCTGTGGCTGCGCAACCTTCCCACCAACAGCGACACTCAGGTCATCCCGCCGGCAGAAGTGAATTACGCACACTTGCGCTTTTCTCCCGATGGCAACTACATCTACTTCACGCGCAGCGAACCCGGCAGCACCGAACTGCAATATCTCTACCGCGCCCCGGTGCTCGGCGGCACTCCACAGAAGCTGGTCACCGACATTGACTCCAACGTCACCTTCTCGCCCGACGGACGGCAGATCGCCTATTTTCGTTTCAACAATCCCGAACCTGGCAAAGAACGCCTCCTCCTCCTCCCTGCCGACGGCGGCAACGAGAAGCTCTTATACAGCGGGTCTGCCGATAGCGGGTTGCAAGATCCCGCATGGTCTCCCGATGGCAAGACGATCGTCTGCATGGTGCTCCAGCCCGGCACTGCTCTCGGCGGGCTGGTAGCACTCGACATTGCCACCGGAAAGCAGCGCCTGTTTTTTATCTCCGATTCCAGCATCGTGCAGCGCCCCGTCTGGATGTCGGATGGCAGCGGCCTGCTCGCCCTCTCCACTCAGACCCGCAGTCAGATCATCTTTGTCTCCTACCCTGACGGGAAATCTCACGCCGTCACCCGCGACACCAACAATTATTCCGATCCCAGCATTGCCGCCGACGGACACAATCTGGCTACCGTTCTAAGCGAGGGCCACTGGAACCTGTTCACCATGCCGGCCGCAGCTTCAGCCGCCAGCCAGCTCCGTCAGGTCACCTCCGGCGCTCCTTTGTACCACTTCAGTTGGACCCGCGACTCCCACTTGGTGAGGGATTCGGAATCCGGGCTTAGCCTTCTCGACCCAGACACTGGGAGTGCCACGCCCTTGCATACTACCGAGGGCACCTGGGACAACGACCCCTCTGCCTGCGCCGATGGCCGCTACCTCGTTTTCACCAGCGGACTCACGCAAGGAAAGAAAGTGCTGAACATCTGGCGCATGGATGCGTCCGGCGGAAACCTCAAACAGCTCTCGGATGGCAAAGTGGACAGATTCCCGGTCTGCTCGCCCGATGGGCGTTGGGTGCTCTACGAGGATGGCTCCAGTGGCGGCCGGCTGGTAAGGATTTCAATCGATGGCGGCAAGCCCGAGAGAATTTCGGACGAGCTTGCGGCCAATGGCTTCGACATTTCTCCCGACTCAAAGACCGTCGCTTTCGCAGCCTTTGGACATCTTGATGAGCATGTAGAGAAGCTCACGTTGCTTTCGGCCGATTCTGATCAAGTCTTGAAGACCCTGAATTTCGAACGACCGCGAAGTGGCCCCATCCGCTTCTCCCGGGACGCCAAAGCTGTCGTCTACCCGTTCCGCCACGGCGGAATCGATGACCTCTGGTTGCAAGCGCTCGATGGCTCTTCCGGAAAACAAATCACTGATTTCAAATCAGAACACATCATCGACTTTCACTGGTCCTTCGACGGCAGCAAGTTGGGCGTGATCCGCGGCCATACCGATTCCGACGTCGTCCTCATCCGCGACTCACAACCCTAGCCGGTTTTTATCTGCAAGCCCTCGGCACTGCAGTTAACCCAGCCGGATCGGAACCGTTTTTCACCACCTTGAACGGAGAGCCAGGAACCTCTTTCACCGTGTCTCCATTCGCCGCCAGCACACCGACAGACTCCGGGTTGCTCTGCCTCTGCTCTGACACGAAAATGTCCCGACCATTCGCCCCCGTTGCCAGCCCCAATGCATACAGGCCGGGCTTGTTGAGCTTAACCGTGCTGTCGTAGGTCAGAGCCCCGTTGGAACCCACGAAAAGTGTCGTGATCTGGTTCGACATTGTGTTGCTCACGTACAGATGCTTCCCATCAACGCTAAGCAGCACGTTGTCGGAACTCTGGCCGTTGCTGTTGGTAAAGTTGTCGAACTCCTTTAGCGATCCGGTCGAGCTGATGCTGAACGCTTCCACTTGCGTGTTCGCTGCCGCATCGCCAAAGTACGCAGTGGTGCTATCGCAACTGACCTCTACGCCCGCCGCAGACCCGTGGGGGTTGAAAGGACCGAGCTCGGTTAGACTCCCGGTGGTGTAATCGATCTGGAAAGAATCGACCGGCCCGATGTAAGCGGCAATCAGGTATTTCTTATCAGGCGTGACTTTCATGCCCGCTGGTGAACCGGGAACGGTGACCGTGGTTAGAAGTTTGAGCGAGCAACGGGAGTCGATTCGTAAAACGGATATGCTGTTGTTGTTGGTGTTGCCTGCGAACAGAAGAGAGCCCCCCGCCGCCAGCCCCACCCCAGAATGCTGGGCGCCGCTCCCTCCATCCGGGAATGGAGAGCCCTTAACCACCGCCAAAGTTCCGTCGAACAGATTCAGCTGATACGCGGCGATCGTGCTGTCTCCCCCATTCGAAACAAACAGACAGCTCCCCAGCACGGTTTTCGCAGACGTTATCGGGGACAGCGCGAAGTAACTGCTGCCTGCACTTTTCCCGCCCGTCGGGTAGGTCTTGATCACCTTCACCACACCCTTCGCACTCACGGTTAGGGCGGTTGTACTGTTTCCCCCGCCAGCCACGTTATCGTTGGTATAAATATACTGTTGAGCCTGCGCGTTGGCCGCACACAGTACCAGGACCGCTCCCCCCAAAGAAAGCACCTGCAACGGTTTTAGCAAGCTCTTCATGTTCTCCCTCGCGTTCCTGATTCTGCTTGCGGCTCGTGTAGGCACGGGCGTCCTCCAACAGATTCGTACCCGAGCCAGACACAAAACTCTCCAGCTCCAGCACAACCACGAGAGCTAAACAGGCGGAGCGTTGGAAAAGGGGAAGGGCAACGCGCCACACACGCCAAGTGAACCGGCGCGACTCAGAACCTATTACAGACGGACAGCCCTGTCAATGGTGTCGTCCTGCGGGAGAAGAAAGTCCTGTCAAGAACTAAGGGCGGCCTGGTGAGCCGCCCGGTCTTGAAGATTTGTAAGTGGTTTATGCCGGCTTGACGTTCTCGGCTTGCCACCCCTTGGGGCCCTTTACCACATCGAACTGCACTTGCTGGCCTTCCTGCAGACTGCGGAATCCGCCCGCTTGAATCGCCGAGAAGTGTACAAACACGTCCTCGCCGCTCTGGCGGCTGATAAAACCATAGCCCTTGGCGTCGTTAAACCACTTTACTGTTCCTGTTTCCATGATGTTGCTCGATTCCTTTTTTTGTCAGATATGCGCTGTGTCAATCGCAGAACTTCTGCAGGCAGGTCACGCTGCTGTCGCGGGAGTTGCTGAAAAACTGCAAAGAACTGCAAAGATCAAACGCAGCAGAATTGTACCTCAGATGTTCCTGAAATTGCCAAGACAATTCACTGTCGGCAGAATAAGTAGCAATGCATCAATAACTTACAACCACAGGAGGAACCGAACAGAGTTCAGCAAATCCCACAAGCACGTGTACCGCGGGCACCCCCGCCCGCGTCTTTGTGAGCTGAGCAACGCGGGGGTCAAGCATATTCGGCCGACTTACCCACTTCCCCACTGGAAACTTTTCCCACTTCACTGCATTATGGAGACATGGGTCTCCGCCATTTTACGATTCTGCTCCTGCTTTCCTCCCTCGCATTCGCCGACATCGTCGAAGACGTTCGCACCGCGCTCGCGCAGAGGAATTTCTCCTTAGCCGATTCCGAACTGCAAAAATACCGCACTCAACATGGTGTCGATCCCGCGTACCTCGAGGCTCTCTCCTGGACCGCGCGCGAAGCCCTGGCCGCCAACCAACTCGAACAGGCTGACACCGCAGCCAAGCAGACCGAGACCCTGGCCCGCCAGCAACTGCAGAAGCGATCCCTCGACGCCGAGCCACACCTGCCCATCGCGCTCGGCGCCGCGCTCGAAGTCCAGGCCCAGGTTCTCGCCGCCCATGGACAGAACCGCCAGGCCGCAGCCCTGCTTCAGCAAGCTCTGGTGTCCTACCGCAACACGTCGATCAGCCCGCGCCTGCACAAGAATCTGAACCTGCTCAGCCTTACCGCACAACCCGCTCTGCCGCTCAGTACCGAGGAGTATCTCGGCGCACGCCCCGTTCCCCTCAGCCAGCTCAAAGGTTCCCCGGTTCTTCTATTCTTCTGGGCCCACTGGTGCGGAGACTGTAAGTACGAAGGCCCAATCATTAGCCGCCTGAGTTCCGAGTTCGCTCCCAAAGGCCTGGCCGTCCTCGCTCCCACCCAGCTCTACGGATACGCGGCCAAAGGAGAAGATGCCAAGCCCAAAGATGAGATCGCCTACATCGGACAAGTCTGGCAGCAATACTATCCCGCACTGCAAAGCGTCCCAGTTCCCATCAGCAAAACCAACTTCACGAACTACGGCGCCAGCACCACCCCGACGCTAGTCCTGGTCGACCGCAAGGGCCGCGTCGCGTTGTACCACCCCGGCCTGATGCAATACGAAGACCTCCGCGCCGCCATCGAAAAAACATTGGCTGACTAAAGGCAAATGTGGCCTGGGCGCCCTCGCGGCCACTCGGTGGATATTTACTCACAGGCCGTATATCCTCGTGACGATGTTTACCGGATAGTACAAGGTACATACCAAAAAACGCGTTCTCTTGCCAGATCTATGAAAACAAAGGTTAGAGATACCCTCGTAAAATATCCCTTCTAAAGGACTTCTAAAGGAGGGAACATCCCGAGCTTCTATGCTCCGTAAGCCTATGAAAACATGAAGCAAGTTGCGGGTGCCCTATAAAATATCCCCTCTAAAGGACTTAGCGGGGACGTCCTTGGAGGGAGGTAGGTCGCTTTTGTGAGGGGGACGCGCCTATCTGGAGTGCCCTCGAGTCAAAACCGAATTTTCGTCTGAAAAGAGTTGACAAGCCAACCAGTCAGGCTAAAATACCGCCAATTTCCGGCAAACTTCACCTCAGCCTTGCCAGGTTGACCGTGATCGCCCCCGGGTTTATGACTTCAATTCCGCCGTCACAACCCTCCGAGAACAGAAGCACCATGAATGAGTGTAAGCATCCGCGCGTGCAGATTGTGGCTCGCGAGGAAGACGTCGAATTCGTCGAATGCCTTGAGTGCGGCGACATCTTCGAATCTAGTGAGTTTGAGGACATGATCATCGCAGACACCAGGCTGAAGAACGAATCCTGAAGACACTTCCCCTTCATCTGCGGATGATGTTTCGCCGTGAGCCGCTAGCGCGCTCGGGGAGAGGCAAAAGTGTGTTCTGGCCACGCGGGACAACGAGAATCGAAGAGAATGAGGAGTGACGAAGGTAATCTTCCACGGGGAGTTTCCCTTGTTTGCGCTATTTACAGTTTGTTAGTGTCAGCCTGGGAACAATTGCCCACGGAGAGGTCATGTCAGTTGTGGCTTTGGTTGTCGACGACTCCATGCTCATTCGGCACACCGTGTGCCGCTTTCTTGAGGAGCGTGGCTTTGCCGTGGAGTCAGCGACCAACGGACAAGAGGCACTCGAAGCGCTCAAGAGAGCGCGGCCGGACATTATCATTACCGATATTCAGATGCCCAAGATGAGCGGCAGCGAGCTCATTACGGCGGTAAAAAGCGAACCCGCTCTGGCTGGTATTCCGATCGTGATCGTCGCCGGCAAACAGAGTGGTTTCGAGCAAACGGAAAAGCGCGCCAACTTCACCATATTCAAAGATATTAATATCGAGGATCAACTTGCCAAGGCGCTCCAGGCGGTCTTGGGTGTCAAAGTAGCCAAAGCGCAGGCAGCGAAAAGCAGCACTTAGCATTCAGCGGTTAGCGTTCAGCCACGGATGTACATCGCGCCAGAGACGAGAACCTGGGGCTAAGTGCTGAATGCTGAATGCTATGTGCTAGAGGCTGTCTCACTTCAACACCATTCCTGCTTCCGCTGAGAAATCCATGGGCGCAAAATCGCGAGCCAGAAACTTAGGATAGGCTGCGGCTGCAATCATCGCGGCGTTGTCCGTCGACAGCGGACGCGAAGGGAAACACACAGACAAGCCTTCTCCGGCGGCGTCTTTCTCGAATTGCTGACGCAATTCCTGATTCGCCGCTACGCCCCCGGTGATGAACAACGTAGCGACATCATGGGCACGAGCTGCAGCCAGAGTCTTTCCCGCCAGGTCTTCTACCATCGCTCGCTGGAATGAAGCCACAAGGTCGAGCGTCTGTTTGTCGCAATGGAATAGATAGTCTTCGAGCTTGGGTTGCGGGATCTCCGAAAGCGCTTTACGCCGTTCGGCGATTGAACTTTGCAGGTTGTGAGTCTCGACGTAGCGCAGAACGGCGGTCTTGATCCCGCTATAGGAGAAATCAAAGCGTGGGCCATCATAAGTCCGCGCGGCATTTCGGTCATTGCGATCTCTGTGCTTGAGCTGCGAAGGCGGAAACTTCACGGCATGAGGATCACCGTGAGTGGAGAGCTTGTCGATGATGGGTCCGCCGGGGTATCCGAGACCGAGCAGCTTTGCGACTTTGTCGAAAGCTTCTCCGGCAGCGTCATCGCGGGTGTGGCCGATGTTCTGGTAGGACCAACTGTTGTATTGCCGCTCGGCCAAATAAAGATGGGTGTGGCCGCCGGACACGACCAGCGCCAGCACGGGGAACCGCAGATCCTGATTTCCTTTCCGACGCTCCTCCAGCAGAACAGCATGGATGTGGCCTTCGAGATGGTTCACCGCGATGAGCGGCTTGTCGAGAGCAAAGGCGATCGCCTTGGCATAGCTGATACCGACGAGGAGTGCGCCAGCGAGCCCGGGCCCCTGAGTGACGGCCACCGCGTCGACGGATTGGTAAGTCTGTCCGGCATCGGCCAACGCCGTGCGGACGACCGGCACGATCGCGCGCAGATGCTCCCGAGATGCCAACTCGGGCACCACTCCGCCGTAAGGCTGGTGCGTGGCGATCTGCGAGAACACAACGTTGGAAACGATCTGTTCACCCGAGCGCACCACCGCCGCCGCTGTCTCGTCGCACGAGCTTTCGATGCCGAGGATGTAGGCGTCGGGCATAAGCCATATATTATCTGCTAGAGCCCCATCACGGCTGCCATGCTCAAAGACTTTGCCATCTCGATCGTCCGCACCTTGCGGGAGCGCGGCTACAAAGCCTACCTGGTTGGCGGCTGCGTGCGCGATCTGCTGCTAGGTCGCGAGCCAGCCGATTACGACGTCACTACCGACGCGACCCCCGACGAGGTCATGCGCATCTTTCCCGATACCTACGCGGTGGGTGCGCAGTTCGGGGTCGTGCTGGTTCCGCTGCCTGAAAGAGACGTTGCAAGCAACGTCTGTACAGAAACGTCTGGCGGTAGAGACGTAGCTGGCTACGTCTCCGCGAAGGCCAACGTGGTTGAGGTGGCCACGTTTCGCAGCGACATCGGATACAGCGACGGCCGTCATCCTGACCAGGTTCGATTCAGCAAAGATCCGCGGGAAGATGTGGAGCGCCGCGATTTCACTGTTAACGGCCTGCTGCTCGATCCGGTCACGAACCAGGTGCTAGATTTCGTCGGCGGACGCAAGGATCTCGAAGCCGGGATCATTCGAACCATTGGCAACCCTGAGCTTCGTTTTGCTGAGGACAAACTCCGCATGCTGCGAGCGGTCCGCTTCGCGGCGCGTTTCGGCTACGCCATTGAGCCCAAAACGTTTCGGGCAATTCAAAAGCTGGCATCGCAGATTGGTCAAGTGTCGCGGGAGCGCGTGCGAGATGAGCTTAGCAAGATGCTCACGGAAGGCCACGCACGCCAAGCTTTTCTTCTTCTCGACGAAACCGGATTGCTGCACGAAGTTTTGCCCGAAATCGAAGCGATGAAAGGAGTTGAGCAGCCGCCGCAGTTTCATCCTGAAGGCGATGTGTTTGTACACACCCTGCTTTTACTCGACAAATTGCCGCATCCCTGTCCGATCACTCTGGCTTGGGGTGCGTTGCTGCACGATGTGGGCAAGCCTGCCACCTTTCGAGTAGCTCCCGACCGCATCCGTTTTGATGGGCACGTCGATGTCGGCGTCAAGATCGCAGAAGAAATCTGCGGCCGTCTGCGCTTCTCCCATGACGACACCGACCAAATTCTCGCGCTTGTCGACAACCATATGCGCTTCGCGCACGTACAGCAGATGAAGGAATCCACGTTCAAGAGATTTGTGAGGATGCCGCGCTTCGACGAACATCTGCAATTGCATCGGATGGATTGTCAATCCGGCCACGGAGATCTCACCTCGTACAATTTCACGCGCGAGAAGATGGCTTCCATGCCGCCGGAAATCATGCGGCCAGCGCCCCTGATCACCGGAGACGACTTGATCGCAGCCGGCTACCAACCTGGGCCGCAGTTCAAGGAAATTCTTTCAGCGGTGGAGGATGGACAACTGGAAGGACGCCTACGCGGTAGCGACGAAGCTATGGCGTTTGTGAGGAGCGAGTTTCCGGCCAGCGGGTAGAGCAGCTGCCATCGAGCCCAGCTCGAGCACTTGCACCAAAAAAGGTGCAAAATGTGCTTTTAGCCAAAATCTTGTCAAGCCCCCGCGGGAGGCCAAATTTGCTTAAGTCACTGCAAACAATGGAAATATATTGTTGGAAAGTATGGCGTGTTTACCCTATCGAAACTGCTATTCTGGAAATAGAGTAGATAAAGAAGCTTTGAACGAATTGAGTTTGTGCTGGACGGCCTACCGAAAAATGCGGCTGGGAATGCCCGCGCCACACCACGATGAAAGTCACGGGAGAAGACGTCGCCTACGTCGCAGACTTGGCAAATCTGGGGTTGACGGAAGACGAACGCGGGCTCTTGTTGCGTGATCTTAACTCGATTCTCGAATACATCGATCGGCTGAACCAGTTGGACACGACAGACGTGCCGCCGATGGCACAGGTGTGGGACAGGTACGCGGTTGACCAGTCGAAAACTGGGAGCGCGAGCTTTGCTTACGCCAGCCGCGAAGACGTTCACGAAGGTCTTCGAAAATCACTGCCCCATGATTTAGCTTTGCAAAACGCACCCGATTCGGACGGAACGTTCTTCAAAGTGCCCAAAGTGATCGAGAGATAGACCCTTGGTTCGTGGCTAGTTTTGATTTCCATGGACAACGAATCATCCAGGCAATAGTCACCTCTTTTATGGACTTGAATTCACTGACAATCGATGCAACTCGCTCCGCTGTGCAGGAGCTCAAAACCACGGCGACGGCGCTAGCAGAGGCGTTCTACTCCAAGATCGAGAAGGATGACCCACAGATTGGCGCATACCTCACACTTTCCAAAGATCGCGCGCTGGAACAGGCAGCGCGGATGGATTCGCTGGCTGCAAAGGGCGAGGAACTTCCGCCGCTGGGCGGTGTTCCGGTTGGCATCAAGGATGTGATGGTGACGCGCGGTGTTCGCACCACGGCCGGCTCGAAGATTCTGGGCAACTATATTCCACCGTATGACTGCACGGCAGTGGCTCGCATGGAAACTGCAGGCGCGGTTATGCTGGGCAAGCTGAACTGTGACGAGTTTGCCATGGGGTCGTCAAACGAGAACTCGGCCTGGCGCCCAGTTCACAATCCGCGCGACCTGAGCCGCGTGCCCGGAGGTTCCTCGGGAGGATCAGCGGCGGCGGTGGCGGCGGACATGGCCGTGGCAACACTGGGATCGGACACCGGCGGGTCGATCCGGCAACCTGCGTCCTTTTGCGGAGTGGTTGGCCTCATGCCGACGTACGGACGGGTATCGCGCTATGGACTGATTGCGTTTGCCTCTTCGCTCGATCGCATCGGGCCGCTGACAAGAACTGTGAAGGATGCGGCCACCGTGCTGCGCACCATCGCAGGCCGCGATCCGATGGATTCCACTTCCGCCGAGGTTCCGGTTCCCGACTACGTTGCGGAACTGGAGAAGCCGGTGCGAGGGCTCAAGCTCGGTGTGGCAAAAGAGTATTTCGGAGAAGGATTGGACTCCGAGGTTCGGAAATCGGTGGAAGCTGCGATTCAAAAGCTGGCTGAATCAGGTTGCGAGATAGTTCCGATTTCGCTGCCGCACACGGAATATGCGATTCCGACCTACTACATTGTGGCCACGGCCGAGGCGTCGTCGAACCTGGCTCGCTTTGATGGCGTTCGCTACGGTTACCGGGCTCGCGATGCGCACACGCTTCCCGAAATGTACCGTCGCAGCCGCGATCACGGGTTTGGCGCCGAGGTGAAGCGCCGCATCATGTTGGGCACCTACGCGTTGAGCGCCGGATACTACGACGCATACTATCTGAAGGCGCAGAAAGTACGTACGCTGCTCGTCCGCGACTTCGAGGAAGCTTTCAAGAAGGTGGATGCGATTGTGACTCCAACCAGTCCTACGGCCGCATTCAAACTGGGCGAGAAGGACGATGCCCCCCTGGCAATGTATCTCGCCGACATCTTTACGGTCACCGCGGACCTGGCAGGCATTCCCGGGATTTCCGTCCCCTGCGGAGAGACAAAAGAGAACCTGCCGATCGGACTGCAGATTCTAGGGAAGCACTTCGACGAGGCCACAATCTTGCGGGTGGCACATGCCTGCGAGCAGGCGGCGTAGGCTTCGTTGTCACATCTTTCTGCTTGCTTGCCCGCCTATAGGGGCTCGTAATATCGTTCGCCGTCGCAGGCGCGGCAGAGCAACTTTCCATCACGGTGCACTTCACGGCGAAAGTTAATACCTTCGCCACAGACTTCGCAAACAATACGATCGCCCTTGTATCCGGGAAATTCTTCCGGGGGCAGGTCGACTTTCACCCATTGCGCGGTGAACAGGTCATCCTCGGGCATTTCGCGATAAGCCAGCATCTGCTGGCTATTTTTATTTTCGAGTTCGGGATGCATCCGGCGGGCCAGGGCCTTCGATGACTCTTTGGCCGCGATGCGAATGGCTTTGCCAGTGTTCACGTCGACGAAAGTCGCGGCCATTTTGCCCCAGTCGCGGAACTTCAGCGCGCGTTTACCGAGACGGCAGCCGGTAACCACAGCGACGGCATCCGTCGCGCAACGGTCGATCTCCACAAAGGTCACCAGACGTTTTCGATCCTTGCCGCGAGGATCGTCAATGCCCAGCTTCGTCAGGCCGAGCATGGCCAGGCGGACGCCGAGGACCTGGCCGGCGCACAGATGGCCGTGCGCCTGCTCCGCCTCACGAAGATATTCGTCGAGAGATTTCATTTCAGTTGTTAGTTGCCAGTTGCCGGCTGCATTGCATTGTAGTCCGCGAACCGGCAAAGAGTCAGGACTCGAAACCAATACCAACCAAACTAAGGAGAAGTTTCATCATGAAGTCAAGCTCAAACCCAATCCTAAGCTCAATCTCGAAATCCAAAACGGTTCTCGCGATTGTGTTGTCGATTTCGCTGGTCGCAACGGGATGCAGCGCTCAATGGATCAGTATCGCTCTCGCCGATTTGCCGGTGCTGACACAGATGGCCCTGAACATCGGTACGATCATTACCACGCTGCAGTCCGGCAAGCAGATCAGTTCTGCAGATGCCGCTGCCATACAGAACATTTCGGCACAAGCCAGCAAGGATCTAAATCTGCTGGAAACACTGTACAACGAATACCAGGCAAACCCGAGCGCGAGCGCCCTGCAGAAGATCCAGAGCGTGATCGCGGACATCAACCAGAGCCTGCCGGCGCTTTTGCAGGCGGCGCACCTCGGTGATCCGGTTCTGTCGGCCCGAATCGCGGCAGGAGTCAATCTGATCCTGACTACCGTCGCCAGCTTTGCCGCCCTGATCCCACAAACCTCGGCGCGACCCACGGCTCAAAAGGTGACTCGCCAGGCAGTTGCCATTCCCAAAGCGAACGACTTGAAGAAGCAGTGGAATCAGCAGGTGTGCGGACCGGTTAGTAACTCTGCGTTGGATTTCAGCACCGCGGGCTGCACGGTCAGATAATCAGCCTGCAAGCACAGCAACCAATGCCTCTACCTGCGCTTGTCGCGCGGGTAGAGGCCGTGTCATCTGTTCTTGCCAAACGGAATCCTTAAGGAACGCATTCAGCGTTTAGCGGTTGAACAGCTCCCCCTGCCAGCAGCGACAAAAGATACAGGTACGAAGTCATGTGGTGCTCACAAGCAAGGTCAAATTTGACCAAGAACGTCGGTATGGGCATCAGCTTGACAGAGCTTAACTCGTAGAGTCCCAGCACGTGTTCGTAGACAGGGGGCAAAGGTAACTTAGGAACAAGATCGACCCGATTCGCGATGCGACACGTATTCGGGACGACCTGATTGTACGTGCTCACAAACAACGGGTCCCCTGTGCGGGGACTGGCGTAGGTATAGATCGTTGGATTCTTGAAGCTGGTATTGGAAGCGACATCGAGGGCGAGCAACGTGGCCAGTGCGCCGCCCAGGCTGTGTCCGCAGATCGTCAATGAGTTGGTCGCTTGATTGAATGGGAGCGCTGCCACCGCATCTACTACCCGAGCGGACGTAGTTGCGACGTCAACGCGGAGAGAGTTGTCGATTGCGGTGAAACCATCTTCCGTGCTTCCAGCGCCGGCCAGGAATGGGCACTTCACGGTAAGGAACTCAGCATCATGGATCCACTCCCAAATGCCCTCAGTGCCGCGAATTGCGATGACTACGTCGTTATTCGGAGCTTGGAGGATGAAACCGAACGACACAATCTGATTCCCTCGTCCGGGATTCATATCCGTTGCGAGATCGTTACCATAAATCGTTGTGACAACTTTGTAGCCAATGTTGTTGGGGTCATACATGGCAGGAATCGTTTTACCTGCCGCATTGGCAGTATTTGAGGGAGCCACAGCTTCAGCTGCCTTCACCAATAATCCGAACTGAATTGCCCGGTTCAGGTCCATAGTCGTCTCCTATCCCATTCTTGATTTCCCCCTCGATCGGGAATCATACAGGAGGAACCAGGTCCGCCGACACTGGCGGTACTATTTGGAGAAGGCTGTCTCAAGAAGCGCGGGGACGACTGCAGAGTTTTCGCGAGGGGAATCAGCGAATTGCCCCCGGGTGGTTTACTTGCGTTTCCAGCGTGTGCCGTCTTTGGTTATTTCCACAATGATGCCGATGGCGCCGAGTTCAGCACGGATCGCATCAGATGCCTTGAACTTACGCGAGCGGCGCGCCGCTTCCATCTCTGCGACCTTCGTTTCAATTTCGAGGTCGGAGAGTTGCTGTGCTCCGACGGTTTTGAGCAGCTCCTGGCTGATTTCGTTCTCGCGACCTTCTGTTTTCGCCCACTCCACGATGCTGCGAATTTTCGGCGCATCGTCGTCTTTCAGCACTGCGAACAGTTCGTCAAAGCTCTGAAGGACACCGAGTAGCGCAGGAATGTCGTCTTTCTTGAATTGTCCAGCATCCATCGCAGCATTGACCTTCCGCACCATGTCAAAGATCGCCGCCTGGGCCTGTGCGGTGTTGAGGTCGTCGTCCATGCTCGCCCGCATTCGCACGGCGGTCTCACGTGCTAGATCGCCCATGCTTGGGGTAGTGCCAGATGGAAACTGTCCAGTAGTCAAACGCAGATGAAAGTTCCTCAGCCGCTCCACCGACACGGCTGCCTGCTTCAGTCCGTCGAAAGTGAAGTTAAGTTGATTGCGGTAGGGAACCGAGGCCAGCAGAAACCGGATTGACGATGGCCTATGTCCCTTGAGCACCAGGTCGCGCAGCGTGAAAAAGTTACCCAGGCTCTTGGACATCTTCTCGCCCTCGACCAGCAGAAACCGCACATGAAACCAGAAGCGGGCAAACGGCTTTCCGCTGAGCGCCTCGGACTGCGCGATTTCGTTTTCGTGGTGGGGAAAAATCAGGTCTTCGCCGCCTGCGTGCAGATCGAAGGTGTCGCCCAATTCCTCCATCGCCATGACCGAGCACTCGATGTGCCAGCCGGGTCGGCCGGGACCGATCGATGTCTCCCAGGAAGTCTCGCCGGGTTTCGGCGCCTTCCACAGGGCAAAATCACGGGCGCTGTCTTTCTCGTATTCGTCCACATCCACGCGCGCCCCGTCTTCCATCCCGGCAAAATCTTTCTTCGAGAGTTTTCCGTAAGCAGGAAAATTCGCGATCCGGAAGTAGTAGGACCCGTCCTCCGTGCGGTAAGCGAATCCCTTCTTCTGCAGTTCGGCGATGAATTGCGCCATCTCAGGGATGTGATCGGTGGCGCGTGCCAGTATCGGCTGTTCTATGTTCAACGCGGACGCATCTTCAAGGTATGCCTTCTCGTATTTTGCGGTGTATTGCTTGACACTCACACCAGCCCGCGCGGAATTGCGGATGATCTTGTCATCGACGTCGGTGATGTTCATCACGTGGCGTATCTGGTAGCCGCTCTGGCGCAGAAAACGGCGCAGAATATCCACCGCAATGAATGTCCGGAAATTGCCGATGTGGCCATAGTCGTAAACCGTGGGCCCGCAGGAATACACGCGGACCTCGTTGTCCTGAAGAGGTTGGAACTCTTCGATCTTGCCCGAGAGCGTGTTGTAGAGACTCAGTGCCATAGTGAGAGCCGAAGCGGAAAGGAGAATCCTTCATTCTAGGGGGGTGAAAGAAACAGGGTCAAATCTTACCGCTTGCCGCGGAGGCCCCCGAAACGGGCTGAGCATTGGCTCGCAAGCGCTGTCCCACGACGAGCACGTAATGCAATCCCGAGATGATGGTGAAAGTGAAGGTCGCGCGCAGAAACGTAAGGCGCGAAATGCTGATCCAACGGGCATGGTCGATTTCGAGCAGCAACACAAAAAAGACGGCCGCTACCTGCGCAAATGTATTTGCCTTGCCAAAGATGCTGGGACGGAAGTCACGGAGTCCTGCGATGGCATAGAGCACGGCACTAGCCGCCAGAATGGAAATGTCGCGGCTGAAAACCAGAACCGTGAATTTCCACGGAATCTTGTGCAGAATCGAGAGCACGAGAAACATGGTGCTCAGCAGGAGCTTGTCAGCGATAGGATCAAGGTACTGTCCCAAGACCGTTTGCTGTTTGAGAATACGGGCGAGCAACCCGTCGAGCCCGTCGCTCAGCCCAGCCAGCACAAACAAAATCAGCGCCGAGGAGTAATGACCTTCGACCAGTTTAATCACAATGAAGGGCAGGAACATCATCCGCAGCAGGGTGAGCTGGTTGGGAGCACTCAGGAGTTGCGAGAGCTTCACGTCTGCTCCTCGAGCGTGTGGGGCACCGCACTGTGACGGATGAGCGCCGTGGCGGGATCGAGACCCGTTTTGCTGGTGAATCGCTGGGACAGCGATGGGATGTTGCCATCGGGCAGATCGAGTTCCATGCGTTCCAAACGGTGGATCGGGAAGAAGACCACGCCGGGAGAAAACGGCTCGCCGTCCTTGACCAGGGATACCAAATCGTCGAACGAAGCCAGTTCGGCGCCGCAGAGACTCAACCCTTCAGGAGTGAGCGAAAGGATGGCCCCCCAGAATTTTTCCCTCGGATTGCCCAGTGTAACGAGCACCATAATGCCAGGACGGAACGGATTACCGCTCGTGTGCGCAAGAGCGTCGTTCTGATTCACATTCTCCACACCAGCGATTGTCGCCGGGACATAGCCACTTTGCAACTGTAGTCCAAATTCAGCCGCCTACCGGGGATTGCCGGGATCGGATAAGCCCCGGTACAATTAACTCTGCATGTAGGCGCGTAGCTCAGTTGGTTAGAGCGCTACCTTGACACGGTAGAGGTCAGGAGTTCGAGTCTCCTCGTGCCTACCATTTCTTCATCTTTCAGTAGGCTAGGGTCAAACATCCGAGAATCTCCGACCCGCAATCCAGCCCACATTATTGCACCAGTTCCGAGTGCATCCCGAGCGCTTGCAGGAACTCCCCCGGCGCGGCCCGTGCTTCATCGCTGTCTTCTTGAGCGTAGACATACAGGGTCGTCCGAATCTGTAAATGACGCAGGATGACCTGCACCGTCTTGGGTTGGACCTTCGCCTTGTTCACAAGCCCGTTGGAAAAGCGAGTAACGCAGGTTGTGAAACTCAAACCGCTGACCGTCTTCGATCTGCACTCCGGCCCCTTTCGCAGCCGGCCGGAGATGGGGTTCACGCGAAAAGCCGTATGAAAGTAATCTAGTGCGTTGTACCGGTGCCCGGGTACACGCCCATGAAGCTCAACGTGTCCCCGCTCTCGATAAGAGCCTGCAATTGCGCCTGAGTGTAGAGCGCGTGGGTATCGCTGATGTAATTATTGCTGCCAGGCTGATACAAGAACCCGTGGACGTGCCCTTGAATCGTACCCCTGGCAATTAGGTCGACATCGGCCGCACCCGCCTGTGACTGAAGCGTCGCCCAGTCGCTCTGCTCCTGCTGATTGTTAACGTTGGCGGCCGTCAGTGTGATCGTGTATCCCACCGCCGGGGCCGTTCCGGTATCGAAGCAAAGAAGGTAGGCAGTCATGTCGGTTTTCTGTTTGCGGGTGTACCGGAAGATGGGCTGATCAAGCAGGTCCGATGGTATGGAAATGTTGCCGTCGTGCTCCATTCCGAAGCCATCAATGCTATCGGCGTTGTGCCTGGTGTACAGCAGCTTCTGGTATGCGTTCCTGAGCTGTGAAACCTTTATCGCCTGTGGCGGCAAGAAAAAGAGCAACCGGTCCGAACCCGGACCGGGATTCGAAGTGTGACACTCGTTGCAAGTCTTTCTTGGTTTGCCCGAACCGTGGATAGTCAGAAAATCCTCTTCTCCCACGATCGGATTTCCGCCGGCAAGCGAAGACGGAAGAGTGCGATCCAGGTTCTGGTTGGGGTTCGGCAGGAACAGCATGCTATTGACGAAGTTGTTGTACGCAGTCATGTCCTGATTGGAAAGGCGAGAGCCACCCATCAACTTATCGAAAGTGATGTTGAAGGCTGGGAAGTCTACAAAGTCCCCGCGCCAGTGGTAGGGAGACAAGTTGAGCAAGCCTCGCAAGGTTTGGGTCACCATCGGGCCCTTCATCGGGTGGAAATGGAATTTTTTTCCGTTCTGGACGATGTATGTCATTTTGCCGCCCCGATCGCCCAGGTTCCACGCCAGGTGATCCATGTCTCCGTCCACGTGGCAGGATGAGCACGCACCCGTGCCGTTCCCGGAGAGCTTGGCATCGTATAAGAACCCGCGACCTTCCTTGATCGCCACCGGCGTGGGATCTGTCCCCACCGGGATCTCTCCGGACTTCGCCATCTTGGACGTATCGATAATCGAAATCGTATTGGAGATCCGGTTCAGGGAATACAACGTCTGGGCGGCTGCATTGAGGGCCAGCCCTCTCGGGCCGCGCTTATGCCTCGGATCCGCCTTCGCGCCCGATCCGCTTGGGCCGGAGACCTCCACGAATGACAATACGTTCCCGCTCGTGTCCACCTGAGCCACACGGTCGGTCCCGAAAGCCGCCACGTACATGAAATTTCCACTCGGATCGAAGACCACTCCGGTGGGTTGTGCCAGCGCAGTTTTCAACGCTGCTGGATTGGGAAGGATCTTGTAGTCGATGTGCGGATTCAGATCGAAAGGCGTGATCTGGCCACTAACGGCTTGAACGCGCGTAATGCGATTATCTACCCAGTGCCCGCGCAGTCTCGGTTCGAAAAAAATGAGATTGCGGGCATCCGTGTTCGCGACGAAGAGATCGCCTGTCACCGGGTTCACGGCAAGGCCAAGATTGATCGTACCAACACCGGAATAGTAGCCGGCGACGGAAGGAGATGCGCCCGTCGTAATGGCCACGACATCATTGTCCGGCATCTTGAAGGTGATATACGACTTCCATAGCGGGTCGCTTGCCGCAACGATGAGGGCCACTTGCGGGGGCGGCGGCAGCTTCTTGTTCGTGGGCGGCGGCGGCGGCGGGGCAAGCGAAGCCGGAATGATCGTGGTGGCATTTCCGGAAATAGCAAAGGCGGCATAGACGGTGCTTCCATCCACGCTGACCGCCATCGCGCGTGGGCTGCCGCCGAATACTGGAAGGGCGGTGATCAAAGCATGCGTATTCGTATCGAAGACCGCGATAGTATTAGCGCGGGAGCAACTGACGTAAGCCTGGTTGACGCCCGCAAACACAACGTCCATGGGCTCCGTTCCATTTCCGGTGTGAATTGTGTCAGTGACGATGCTCTTCGATAGGGAAACAACACTCACGCTGTTGGAGGCCTGATTCACCACCCAGGCTTCGTCATTGGTTCGCGGATTTACCGAGACAGGTCCGACACCGACTGGAATCTCGGCAATCAACTTGGGACTTCCGGGCTGGGTCACATCGAATACAGAGAGCGAATCGTTCGCCGTATTCACTGCGAACAGCCGTGTTCCATCCACTGAAAGGCGGATCGGATTGGTTTGCGCTGGCTCGAGATTCGCAAATGCCGCTGCCGGCCCATCGGCCGTAGTCTTAGGGACAAGGGCCAATAGCGTAACTAGCGCCGTCAGAAACGTTGCGGCTGCGGTAACTCGTCGGGCGTGCGACATTGCCTTTCCCTCCAGGGCAGGCTCTTCCAGTGGCGAAGCGCGGGAAACCGATGCGAAAAAAATCGGGCACCTAGGAATCGTTGTCCTGGGTTAAGGGAGCCGGAACATTCGCAAACAGCGAGTCTTCTGCCTCCAGTACGGCTCTGAGACGAAAGATCAATTCCCACCCAGGCGCGGGGTTCATTCCCTGGGAGTTGGGCTTGGCCGCGCTATTCGGGAGCAAACAATATCACAGGACGAAACCAGCGTCAATCACAGTTCTACTCGCTGTAGATGCAATGTTCGCCACGCCGCACTTTTTCCCGCTTCGAGCTAATGCTAGAACCGATCGTCTTGTGCACCCTAAACAAATGTTACCTCGGCAGCCGCTCGATGACCACCTTCCCAGAGGCTGTCCGAGGCAGCGAATCCACAAAGCGAATCGCCGTCGGGCACTTGTAGTTGACCAGATGTTTTTCGCAATGCTTGAGGATTTGATCTTCGTCGAGGCGGCCGCGGCACACCACTGCGGCTTCCACGGCGTCCACCCCCAACTGCCGGACGGCGTACACTTTGACTTCGACGATTTCGGGTAGCAGTGCAATCACATCTTCCACTTCCCGGGGAATCACTTTGAAACCGAAGGTGTTGATGACCTCCGACAGGCGACCCTGGAGGTGAATCCTGCCTTGCGCATCAATTCGCGCCAAATCACCGGTCTCAAACCAGCCGTCGTTGATTGTGAAACCACTGGCTCCACTCTCTTCCAGATAGCCGGTCATCATGGAAGATGAGCGCACTCGCAGCATGCCCGTCTCCGCGCCTAAGCCGGTGTCACTGGGTCCGTGTAAATCCACTTCTACGCCTTTCATCGGAGCCCCGACGCTGCCATCGAATTCGTCCCCGGCTGGACCTATGGATATGCCGCCAGTCTCCGTAGTGCCGTAGAGAGGACGTATACAGAGCTTGTAGCTATCGCGGAATGCTTCGAAGGTCTTCCTCGCCAATGGGGCGCCCGCGGAAAGCAGGATACGAGGACGGCCGGTCAGGCGCGCGGCATCGGTGGGCAGCAGAGAATCCAGCATCATGGGCACGGCAGGAAGGACGGAGACGCCGAATTCACTCACTGCGGCACGCACCAGTTCCGGGTTGAACCTGCGCATGAACAGAAGCTTGGCTGAGGTCAGAAGCGCAACCATAAAGCACATCCCGTAAGCGTAGGCATGGCTCATGGGGATGGCGCATAGAATCACGTCGGACCTCTCGATGCCAAGAGTTTCGATGTAGTGCAGAGGCTCCGCGACCGCGCACCGTCCTGGCCGCACGGCAATCTTCGCCTCCCCGGATGTTCCAGACGTAGGGTGCAAAGGAACGGACGCCAGTCTGAGTGGTCCGCGGTTCGAGGCTTCGCTTCCAAGGCGCCGCCAGCGAAGTGTCCCGTGTTCGCCGGCCATCAGCAATTCGCCGGGCTTCTGTTCGCTGCCATCATTGATTGCTGCTTCCGTTACCAGGAATTGCGCTCCCCACCGCTGCGCCATGCGATCAAGTTCCCTTCCGGGTGTTTCGCCATGAACCAGGATGGGCGAGGCTCCCGCTTCCAGGCTTGCGGCCCAAACCGCGGCGAACAGGGGTCCATTCGGCAACGCGGCGATGATCTGATCCCCCGACACCAGGCCACCGCCGATCATTTTGTTGCAGAGCTCTGTTTTAAGTTTCTTCAACTCGCTGGCGGAGATTCTGAGATCACGTTCGAGATCTAAGAATGAGCCATCGAAGTTCTCGAAAGCATCCAGAAGCGGCGCCGGTGAAAACGCCGCGGCTCCGTCATCGAAAGGAGTACTGAATAGTGTCATGATTTATGGTCGAAGGGCGTGCGCGGCGCATCTCGTGACAACTTGTCATCCGGAGGAGATGGATTTTGCATGAAGGAATGATTTCTCCTGAGCCTTCTCCAAACTAATCTTGAGCCGCTGAGCCAAGACGGCTACCTGCGGTTCCGCGAAAATAACATTGTGGTCTCCCGGCACATCGCAAATCTCCAACTCTCCGCCGGCCAATTTACCCCACCCACTCTTGGGATCGTCGGAATTGCGGACTGATTTCTCTCTGGATCGAAAGAAGGTTATCTTCCCCAAATAAGGTTGAGGAACATATGCATCGGACGCCGCGTGGAGCGCTTTGCGAACCTGCTTTAAGGGGCGCGGCAGAAAAAGAGCCTCGATGTTTATCTTTGATTCTCCCAGGTAACGGCGCGTTCTCTTATAGACGTGTGCAAGGCTCTGGCGAGGGGGCAGCCGCAGCAGCTTGAGCATCAACGACCGCTTGGACCAATTACTTGTGTAGGTATCGAAGAGCCCGAGAAAGCCGACTTCCTCGCCCTGCGCGCGCAACTGCTGGGCCATCTCGTAAGCCACCCACCCACCAAACGAAAGTCCTCCCAGATAGTAGGGACCGCGCGGTTGGACCGTGCGTATCTCTCGGAGGTAATGGGAAGCCATCTCTTCGACTCGGGCAAGCGCCGGGCGATTTCCATCGACGCCCTGTGCCTGTAATCCGTACATCGGCTGCTCCACCCCGAGATGGCGCGCCAAGTCACGAAACCCGATGATCATGCCGCCTATGCCATGAACGCAGAAAAACGGCGGCCTGGAACCGCGGGGTTGAATGGCCACCAGTGAGGACCATGTCGGTGACCATCCCGAATTTCGAAGCAGCTTAGCTAATTCTTCTATAGTCGAAACTTGAAGTAAGGTCGCAATGGGAACAGTTTTCCCCAGCACCTTCTCAATGCGACGTACCATCCGCAAGGCGATGAAGGAGTGTCCACCAAGATCCCAAAAACTATCCCGGATGCCGATGCCCTGCTTCCTGAGCACAGCCTCCCAGATTCTGATCAACTGGCATTCCAGCTCATCCATGGATGACGTGTCGGATGGCGTCATCGAAGCGATCAAGGGCCTCATCGATATCCTCCTTGCGATGAGCGGTAGAGACGTACAAAGGCTCGAATTGGTTCGGATGTACATAGACGCCTCGGTCCAGGAGCGCATGTTGAAACCGAATATAGCGCTCCAGGTCGGCGTGGCGTCGCACTTCGCGATAATTTGTCAGACTTTCCGCCGCCTCCTTGGTTAGCACAATCGAAAGCATCGGGCCAACATTCTGAACTACGTGCGGAACGTTTCGTCGTTTCATGATTTTCCGGATACCGTCTGCAAGCTGGTTTCCTCTCTCATTCAAGCCGGCATAGAGACTATCCTGCTCAGCAAGCACCCGGGCAAGTACCGCATCAGCCGCCGCCAGGACCAGCGCGTTGCCGGAATAGACCCCTCCGTGAAATAACTTTCCGCTCACGACGAGTTCCATGATGTCCGCAGATGCGCCAAACGCGGCTACCGGAAATCCGCCGCCGAGCGCTTTGGAGAGCACGGTGATGTCCGGCGTCACGTCGTAAAGCTGCTGGGCGCCGCCTGCGGCGACGCGCATCCCAGTAATCACCTCATCAAGAATCAATAGCGCCCCGTGCTGCCGAGTGAGGTCGCGCACGGCGGCGAGATAGCCGGACCGAGGAGGAATCACGCTCGCGTTCCCCATGATCGGCTCCATTACCACCGCCGCCACCGAACCGGACATTCGCTCCAATGCTTCGGATAGCGCATTAACGTCGTTCCAGCTTACGACGTAGGCGTGCCGAGGGGCTCCGTCCATCCCGCTTGTTCCGGGAACAGCGGGACGAACTGGTTCGTCGCCGAGCGCTTCCAAGGGCGCATGATACTGGTGAAAAACCGCGTCGCTCCAGCCATGATAGTGGCCTTCGAACAGGATGATGTTTGGCCGTCCCGTGTACGCGCGGGCCAAGCGAATAGCAGATGCGATCGCCTCGGTGCCGGAGTTCGCGAATCGCAGGAGCTGGATGCTGGGAAATAGCTGCTTAATCTTCTCGGCAACCAGGAAGTTGAGCTCCTGAGGGAATCCGAGTTGCGATCCTTTTTCCTGTAATTGCCGCACGACCGCCTCCGTCAGAAATGGCGGACGGTGCCCGAACAGGAGAGGGCCGTAGGCCATGTTCAGGTCGATGTACTCATTGTTGTCGACATCCCAGATGCGGCACCCGGCCCCGCGATCAATGACCAGCGGCGGATGATACGGTAGTGCGCGCATCGTGCTGCTGTCGCCGCCCGCCACGGACTGTTTCGCCCGCTGGAACAGTTGCTTGCTGCGAGTGCGGGTCGTGCGCGGCAATACACTCTCCGGTCGTGTCATGGGCCTTCCCTCGCGGGTGGGAACTTTTAGCTTAATCCGGGCCGCGCTTCAATCGTTATTAGATAAGGTAATGCCGAAGCCTGAGTGAGGCTTGTAGTCAGCGACAACTTGGTCAGGTTCGGCTAGTCCGGCTTCAACCCGAACGCGGCCGTCGTTTCATTACAGACGGGCGCTTCCCACCCACCTCTTTCGGGCTGGTCGATTGCACGGACATTCACGTCACGGAGGTTGCGACCCTTGAGCCGAACCACATCCGTCTTCGCCAGACCTGCCCATAGAAGAAGTTTAAACCCTCGCCCGTTAAGACACCGCAAGACACCGCCCTAAACCTCAAAGCGTGGGCGCGCACATAGTCGAACCAGGTAGGTGAGGTTCGGTACCTTGACGCCCGCCCTCGAAAAATGGTTCCCGCCGAATCCGCAGCCTGGAAGCGGTCCTATGAGATCAAAATTGCCGTCGTCTGTCCGCATTCACCGCTGCGCTGAGGGCATCCCGCCAAGCGTCGCAACATTGCTGAGTGTTTTCGTTTGCACCGTTGTAATAAGCGGCGCCAAAGATGAGTGGTTTTTCCAAGCAGGTGCTGCTCAGGCCGGAGATGCAAACAGGTGTTTAGACTCACGACCAGTTCAAGATTTTTTTTGATCCGTAGAGGAGTCCCGCAACTTTTCAAACATTCTCACCAGTTCAGGTAATGAGTCTGCACCCATCTTTCGCATGAGTTGGCCGCGATGGACCTTAACCGTGGTTTCGCTGGTTCCGATTTCGGCGGCTATTTGCTTATTGAGAAGGCCGGAAACTACCAGTGGCAGCACCTCTCGCTCACGAGGTGTCAGCCATTCAAAGCGCTCCCGTAACTTCGCAATTCTCGCCTCTTGTTGGCGTCTGGTACGGTCCCGCTCTAACGCCACCTGAATCGCATCCAGCAGAACCTGATCGTTCCATGGCTTGGGCAGGAACTCGACGGCTCCCGCCTTCATGGCCCGGACCGACATTGGAATGTCACCGTGCCCGGTAATAAAGATGATCGGAATGTTAATGTGGGTCTCCGCCAGCTCGCGCTGGAAATCAAGCCCGCTTTTCCCAGGTAACCTGATATCGAGGACCAGGCAACTCGGAGCGTCGGGGCGCTTGGCCTGCAGAAACTCCTGGGCTGATCCGAACAGCTCTACTTGCAATCCCACGGATCCGACGAGGCGCTTGATCGCACGACCAACCGAGGGGTCGTCATCGACCACAAAAACGATGGGTGCGGCCTCAGTCATGAAACTCCGTTAATGTTGGGCGGGCAGGGTAAATTCGAAGAGCGCACCATTGGATCCTTCTACCGCCCACAAACGTCCACCGTGGGACTCAATGATGGAGCGGCTGATCGACAATCCCATCCCGATACCCTCGGGCTTGGTAGTAAAAAATGGTTCAAAGATACGGTCTGCTTGCCCCGGATCAATTCCTGGTCCAGAGTCTTGAACTTGGATTAACACACCATCGGGGTGCTTTGCCGACTTGATGAGAAGCTCCCGTGGCCGGTCCGTGAGCACACTCACCGCGTCGGTGCCGTTCATGATCAAATTGAGCATTACCTGCTGCAACTGCACGCGATCACCGAGCACTCGTGGCAGATCAGGGGCAAGATCGGTGCGCAAGGAAACACGGTTTCGGGTCAGCTCATGGCGCAGGAGCCCGGTGACTTCCAGAATGACCTGATGGATGTCCAGTTCCGTTCTATCGGGAGCGCCCTTCATGAGCAGGGCGCGAATTCGCCTTATGATTGCGCTGGCGCGGGCTCCGTCGTTCACAATCTCTGCAATTGCCTCCCGCAACTTCTCTAAATCTTGCCCTCCACCCGCCAATTGGCGTAAGCAGAAATTTCCGTTTGTGACAATCGCCGCCAGGGGTTGGTTGACCTCATGGGCAATTGCCGCAGCCAGCTCTCCCATCGCAACCACGCGGGTGACGCGGGTCAGATTCGCCTGCGCTTCGAGCAATGCTGCCTCCGTGCGCTTTCGGTCCTCCATGTCGGTATTCGTACCGTACCATCTGACGATGTGTCCCTCAGAGTCCCTCAACGGCACGGCACGCGCTAGAAACCAGCGATACTGTGCGTCGGCACCGCGGTGACGCTCTTCCTGCTCGTAGGGGGTGCGGTTGGCTACGGACTCCCGCCAGGCTTTCAGCACCCGCTCCCGGTCATCGGGGTGAAGCATGCTTTGCCAACCCTCGCCCTGCAGTTCTTCTTGGGTAAGACCCGTGTAGGAGCGCCATTGCGCGTTGCAGTAATCCAGCGAGCCACCGGGCGGCCCGCTCCAGATCTGTTGCGGGATTGTGTCAATGACAAGGCGCAGGTGGTCTTCACTTCGCCGTACGCCCTCCTCTGCCCGCTCACGCTCAGCAATTTCCTTTCTCAGCGATCGGTTAATTGCTTCAAGCTGTGAGGTGCGCTCGGCCACGCGATGCTCCAAGTCCTGGTTGACCCGCTGGACTTCCACACTCGCCCGCCTGTCCACAGATGATGTCACGCTGGCGGCCACAAGTACCATCAAAGTCACAATGGCAATTCCACTGTTGCCAAAGGGGGAGATGCTCACAGCGTGGGAAAGGTCCGGAGGCGACGAAGGGATGAAACTTGCGGCAGCCATGCCGGTGTAATGCATCGCGGAGACAGCGAGTCCCATCACCGTGGCGCTGCCAAGCCTCCGCGGAACAGTCCACCTGGTCTCCGCTCGTAGACCGAATGCCATCAGCAGCGCAATTAGAGAGAACAAGATTGCGAGCAAAATGGAAATGGTCACAAGAAGGGAGGAAAAGCGGGTGATGGCAGGCAATCTCATTGCGGCCATGCCGATGTAGTGCATGCCGGCGATGCCGCTGCCCATAATGACGCTGCCAGTCAAGGCCTCAACCGGGCCCATTTTCTGGCGGCTCGTTACATACAGCGCGACCGCGGACGCGAGGATGGCCACCAAGAGTGATGCCAGAATGGCCGGCCAGTGGTACTCGATGGGTACAGGCAGGCGGAAAGCCAGCATTCCCTTCAAGTGCATCGCCCAGATGCCAATGCCCATCGCAGTGGCGCCCCCGCTCAACCAAGCCAGGCGAACCCGGCCACTGGCGGCGGTTACGCGTCCCGCAAGGTCGAGCGCGGCATAGGACGCAGCGGTGGCTATAAACACCGAGCGAGCCACCTCGCTGTGGTCGTAGGAGCCGGTCATCGCCGCGTTTGCGGAGATCATCACAGAGGATCTCCTTCGCAGGTTTGGGGGGGACTCCAAACTCAAAACACGAACCAACGGACTGAAGTGCCGGACTATATGACCCAGCCGAGAGCTTCACGGCTGCGAAATCAGAGCCCACGGGAGAGGCATACTCAGGCATCTGCCGATCGAGTGGCACTGAGGCGTCAACTCTCAGGTCTTTCGCAGCCAATCACAGAGCAGGTGGTGAAGCTTCGCGTATAGTTCAATGTGTCCGCATTCTTCACATACACCGACCGAGACCGTCCCTGAGTACACGGGACCGTCAGGAGCGTCTTGGCGGGCATAGTCTAGCCTCACCAGACCGCTGACCTTATTGGAATGCTGGCATTGTTCCGCAACCATTTCCCCCTCGCGGCAACCGGGCGATACGACATCAACTCTGCTTTAGGTGTCCAGCTCAACCGAGAACGTAAATCAACTGGTTGATCCCCCGGGATGTGCCGCTAATTTACACCTAAAGCTCGAGTTGTCAAGAGTTTCTTGCGGCCATTTATATTTCCGTCGAAACTGACTACGTCGGCATTGTCTGCGACCAGCCATGCGCCCGTCGGCGCGGGAAAGTAGACTAGGACCCACATCGGGCTGAGGGAACAGGAATTCTCGCTACAGCCCTAAACCTTTGTAAAGCTTCTCCTTGCCTTCGTAAAGCTTCTGCTTGCAAAGGTATAACTCCTCTGCACCAACGCAGAATAGATCTGTACGAACGCAGAATAGATTCGTCACCATTCGCGGTGCTACTTCTTAAACTGAACCGCGAGATCGCTGGTTGTCAAGAACGCCGTGTATCTCAGCGCGCTGTGGCCCATCGCGAAATCTATCTTTTCTTGGTGGGAAAGGATGGCCAGGTATGTGTCTATCAACGGAAGACGAACGCTCCGAAAATAGCTTTCAAGAGATCGTGGGTGAGAGCCTAGCGCTGCAGCGAATGCTGAAGTTGGCAATGAAAGTGGCGCTAAGCGACGCTCCGGTGTTGATTTTCGGCGAAGCCGGATCAGGTAAGGAGTCGATTGCCCGAGCCGTCCACCGTATAAGCCCCAGAAGGAACGAGAGTTTCGTGAAGGTTAACTGTGCACCGACTGCCGACGAGATGCTGGAGAGCGAGTTATTCGGAAACGAGCGGGGAGCCTCGGACTACCCTGCCGGCCGGAAGACCGGAGGGATCGAGCCGGCAAACCCTGAACCGGCAAATAAGGAGATGCTCAACTCGGACAAGAGCGCAGTCTTCCCGCCAGATGCTGAACGTAAGCCGCCTGGTGCACTGACGCAGCCAGAATTTGAATGGCTGGAGAACCAACTGCTCGGACATGAGAAGGGAGCCGAAGGTAAGAGCCGGAAGAAGGGCTATCTCGAACTGGCAAACAAGGGGATACTCTTCTTGGATGAGATCGCACACGTCCCGCTGGACCTTCAAGCCAAGCTGCTTCGCTTGCTGGAGCGACGGGAATTTGAACGACTGGGCAGTACGCACAGCATTCCGGTGAATGTGCGCTTGATCGCCAGCACCAGATACGATCTGGGAGAGCGGGTGGCGGAACAAATGTTTCGCGGCGATCTGTACGACCAACTGAATGTATTCCCCATCCGGGTTCCGCCGCTGCGCGAACGACGCGACGACATTCCCTTGCTGGCGCGGTATTTCGTGCAGAAGTTCGCGCGCCGCATGAACAAAGACATTGAAACCATCGCGCCTGAAACCATGGATGCTCTGCTGAATTACGATTGGCCGGGTAATGTGAGACAGTTGGAGAACTTCATCGAGCGTTCGGTCATCTTTACTGACGGCTCCACATTGCAAGCTCCACTCAACGCGCTATGATTAGCACTCACCGCTGCCGGCTAGCGGATGCTGCCCCGCAGAACGCTTACTGAAGCCGGCGGCAAACTGTACAGCGCATTGGAGTGCCAGTCTGGGTCGATTCGACACGAGGACCGTCCTGGGGCCACGTTTTCCTCAGTGGTTAGTTGTAAATGAGTTTCGAAAGTCATTCCAATTCTGAGGCCGATCTTCGCCGCTACGAGGCACTGTTAGAGATGGCGGACCTCATGGTCCACCATCGTACCCTGCCTGAACTTTTCCAGGAGGTGGCCCAGAGACTGCAAAAAGTCGTCAGTCTAGATTTCGTAAACCTCTCTCTCCACGATCCAACCTTCGACACCATGCGCCTTCACCTTTGGCAAGGCGGTGACACTCCTGCCGTTCCAGCAGAGGAGGCCGGGGTGGATACAGCCAGCGGCTGGGTTTTCCAGAATCAGCAGCCGCTGCTCTGCCGGGATTTGCGCCAGGAAACAAGATTTCCCGAAATCCTCGGCAGGCTGCGAGAACGCGATTACCGCTCCTGCTGTTTGCTGCCCTTAACCACGGCCCGGGAAAAGCTGGGCGTTTTGAGTTTTGGGAGTTCGCGCGAATCGGCATACGGAACGCAAGATCTCCAACTGATGGAGCGGGTGGCAGCATTGATGGCGCTGGCCGTGGAGAATCGGGGGACGCGGCAAGCTCTGCAAGAAGAGAAAGAGCGGTTACAGGCATTGCTGAAAGTCAGCGCTGCGCTCGTTACCCACACGGATCTGGGGATGTTGCTTCCCGCAGTCGGGGAAGGCATTCGTGGGATTGCTAACTACGACTACGGAAGTCTCGCTTTGCAAGAAGGTACAGCCCTTCGCATGTACCCGCTAGCCTCCCGGCTCGGTCAAGAGGTTATCGGAAGGGAAACAGCAGTGCCGCTCCATGAAGCACCGGCGGGCCGCGCAATGCTGGATAAGGAAACGAAGTTTTTCAAAGGTTCTGACTTGGCGGCCATTGATTCTCCTTTTGCTAGGCGCGTACTGCAAGCAGGAGTGCAATCGCTCTGTTGCATTCCGTTGAAGAGCGCCAAAGGAGTCCTGGGGTCGCTCAATCTGGGCAGCACAAAGGAACAATCAGTTTGCGCCAATGACCTGAGCCTACTCACGCAGATCGCCAGCCAGTTAGCGGTCTCTCTCGAGAACACCCGCGCCTACCGGGAAGCCAGAGAGCTAAAGAACAAACTGAAACAAGAAAAGCTCTATCTGGAGGACGAAATACGGAGCGAATTGAACTTTGAGGAAATCGTAGGCGATGACCCGGAGATTCGAAAGGTGTTGAGCGACGTGAGGACGGTTGCGCCAACGGACGCCACGGTGCTGATCCTGGGTGAGACCGGCACTGGCAAGGAATTGATCGCCCGCGCCGTTCACCGGATGAGCCAGCGCCGGGACCACAGCTTCATCAAGATGAATTGCGCTGCGATTCCCACTGGACTGTTGGAAAGCGAATTGTTCGGGCATGAAAAAGGCGCTTTCACAGGGGCGGTCAGCCAGAAAATTGGTCGGCTCGAACTGGCCGACGCGGGAACACTCTTCCTCGACGAGGTCGGAGACATTCCCCTGGAACTGCAGCCGAAGCTATTGCGAGTGTTGCAGGACCAGGAATTCGAACGCCTGGGCTGCACCCGGACGATACGTGTGAATATTCGGATCATTGCGGCGACCAACCGTAACCTCGCCAAAAGCATAACCGAACGGCAGTTCCGCAGCGACCTCTTCTACCGTTTGCATGTTTTCCCCATCCGCATGCCTCCGCTGCGCGAAAGGCCCCAGGATATTCCACTGCTCGTGCGCTATTTCGTCCAGAAGTTGGCGCGCCGCATGGGCAAGCAAATTGACACCATCCCCAGCGACACGCTGAACAAGATGAGGGACTGGAACTGGCCTGGAAACATTCGGGAACTGGAGAATCTGGTGGAACGATCAGTCATCCTAACCAAGGGATCCACATTGTACGTACCATTGGCGGAACTACGACCGCAACCTGAAAGCGCAGAGACGGATCGAACGTTGCAAACCACTGATCGCGAATACATCATCCGCACGCTGCGGGAAACCCGAGGAGTTCTCTCCGGGCCCCAAGGAGCCGCCGCCCGTCTCGGACTGCCGCGAACCTCGCTGCAGTCGAAAATGCAGAAGCTCGGAATCAATCGCAAAGATTACGAGGTCGGTGAGCCCTGATGTTCCCGGCAGGAGGACACTCGTGGAGCTGTTTAGGAAGAGGAACTTGACGTTTTATTGCTATGCCTTCACGGACAACTCGGTAAGCTATTGAAAAAAGTGGTGAGCGCGGAAGGAATCGAACCTTCAACCTACTGATTAAGAGTCAGTTGCTCTGCCAATTGAGCTACGCGCCCGTTTTGTGGGTTCGCCTCTGGGGAATTCCGCGTACATCGTTGCGGGCTATTAGTGATTCATGCTGCAGTCGGGATGCTGCTCTCCGATTCACCGTATCGGGCGAATGCGAATACCGATCAAGAATATAACACAGCTGGTCGCGACGGTACCAACGCTCGGCCGACCGGAGATGCCTGGCTGCTCGGGACGCTCGGGTCGGCATGTTTTCCCAGCAAGTTTTTTGCTAGGATTGGATTTGGCAAACGCGGAGGTCTCCATGACAAGAATGAGGCGGTTTGGTTTTGCAGTAGCAGTGCTGACTCTGCTTTCGACGCATCCGCTGGGGGCGCAAACAGCTCCATCTTCGGCTTCACCCCGAGGGACAACTACAACGCGACCTGCCCACCAGTCACCCTGTTGGCAGCAGGCCGGCATCTCGCAGTCCGCAACACAGCAGCGCAAACAAATTGAAGAGAGCACACGCAACCAAGAGGAGTCCGTGTGCAGCGATTCTTCTCTTACGCCACAGCAGAAGCAACAGAAAATCCACCAACTCCACCAGGAGGCGCAGAAACAGGCGGGAGGTCTGATCACACCGCAGCAAGAGCAGGCGCTCAAGTCGTGCCGGGCGAGCCGGGGTGAAGGACCCCATATGGGTGGTATGCACGGTGGGGCGGGAGGGCCTTGCGGCGAGATGGCATCGGGCAACAAGCCCTAGCAGCCAGGGCAGAAGCCTCTGTCGGGTGAAGAATCGGAACTCGATGACGCATTGCAGAGCCTGGTCCAGAGCCAACAACCCCAGACCCCAGAACCTGGTTATTAGTTTAGTTGAGGGCTGGGCTCGAGGTCTTTCAGGAACGCTGTTGAAGATCCGCCGCGAACGGTGCCACAGCGTCGGAAACGCTTCGATTGGGCCGACGTGGCGGTGTAACCGGCGGACGTTGTTCCAAGGTCCCGAGCAGCGGAGTATCCATTAGCCCATTAGGTTCCAGCACGGAGACAAATCCGTGCCGAGCGCACATGGCGTCGATGCATCTTTGTTGTCGCCGGCTGAGTACCTTGACTGGCAAAGTTTCAAAGTTCCGGAAAATCCACAGCAGGTAGAGCCGCTGCGTGAACGAAGGATTGAGATACCGTGGTCCCAGGGGCGTGAGCACACGCAGCACACCTTGTGACAGCTTTTCCATCCACATGACCGGATCACCTGACATTTGCAAATTCTAATGCCGATATCTTGGACCTGAGCAATCCAAGGGCCAGCATTATTGCACTACTTGTTATGCAAAGGAAAGCAGAATCCTAAGTTCTCAACAAATTTCACAGACCGCCGCGGCTAGATGACCAAACCGCCTTCCCTAATTGCGCGACCCACGGTACACGATTCCCCGAAAGACTGGTATTAACCCGGAATCTCCGGCAAAGTCGCAATACTGCGGATGCTGGCAGCGACGCCGAAACCGCCGCCTTCTCCGCCATGCTCCACGCGGATGACCGCGGCTTGACAGCACACCCAACGCTTTTCGCCGTCGGTAAGTTGCGCTGGCAGCATTAGGACCATCTCCAGTTCACTTCCCACGAGAATTTCGGAATCCGAGTAGAGGAAGATACCGCTCGTACTTAAGTCGCGGGTATATCCCGTGGCCTGTTGGTCTTGCGAGGATCGGATAGAAACGCCCAGGCGCATGGGTATGCGCTGGCGGGAGCGGCGTTCAGACTTTGAGTCGGGCATCGAAGGCTGAGAGTATCACACAGCCCCTGCTGGGAAGAAACCCCGCCACCGGATTGTCGGAAATCCGTCTGTGCTGCTGTCGTCGCGGCAACATTAATTGCCGCTTGGTCTCTACGTCGGTCGAAAAGGCGGGAACCAATAGCCCCCGCCTCATCGTAGAATCACGGTTGCGTGTTAGTGCCCAACCAACTTCCACGTGTCCCGGAAAAGTGTGTTGCCGGCAATCCCGCCGAAGACCAGGAGTTGGCCGCTGGACACGTCGTAGGCCATGCCCATTGACTCACGGGCAGCCGGAGACTTCTGAGTCGACAGTTGAGTCCAGTCTGTACCGGTCCAGGCCCAAGTCTGATTCTGGTCCCCACGCCGCCAGCCCCGCCGCCGAAGACGACCACCATCTGCAACTTAGGATCGAAGGCACTGGGGGATGCCGCCGCAAGTGCCAGCACCGCCGTAGCAGCAAGCACACTGGAAATTACACGAACGCGATTCAACACGGATTCCGATTCCTCTCCGAAGAAATGTAAGGCTAGACAGTCTGAAAACGTTAGCAGATAGCCCGTGTTGGCGCATAGAGTCTGAAGTTAGCCATCATCGTGAGAAGAAAATCTCAGGTACAAACATCCGCGTGATGTAGCGGTTGATCTCCTTATCTCGAGTCTGACACTGCGATGAAGGCGCCCACGCCAATCAGGGTTTAGCATGAAAGCGTGAGCCCCACGGATTCATCCCGGCGAATCGGTCTGGCTCGTGTGCTTTCCAAGCTGGGCCACTGCTCGCGCTCCGAAGCCTCTAAACTGATCCGCGCGGGACGTGTGCGCCTGAACGGCGGAATCTGTCGCGATCCGGAAGCTCCAGTTCGCTCCAAACGCGATCGCATCGTAGTGGATGGCCAGTCACTCGCCGCTCAGGCGAAGGTCTATCTGATGCTCAATAAGCCTCGTGGCGTGGTCACGACGGCTTCCGACGAAAAAGGACGCGAGACGGTGTACGCCTATCTGGATGAAGAGCTTCCGTGGGTTGCGCCCGTCGGACGTTTGGATAGAGCGAGCGAAGGCCTGCTGCTGTTGACCAATGATTCCGAGTGGGCCGCAGGTGTGCTCGCGCCCGAGTCGCATCTCGACAAGACTTATCACGTGCAGATTGGCGCGGTCGCGGACGCTGGGCTGATCGAATCCATTACCCGAGGAGTCAGGACCGGCGAAGGCGGTTTCCTGCGCGCAAAGAGTGCGCAAATTCTGCGTGGTGGTGAAAAAAATACCTGGCTCGAAATTGTGCTCGACGAAGGCAAGAATCGCCAGATCCGCCGCATCCTGGCGCAGCTTGGAATCGACGTGCGGCGGTTGCTGCGTGTCGCCATTGGACCCCTCAGGTTAGGGGAACTTCCGAAAGGCGCTTCTCGGGCACTGACAGAAACGGAGAAGCGGGCTTTGGACCGGGCGCTGCGGCTATAACCTGCCACGGTTATTTTTGGCTTGGTCGGCGTGCAATTGGGGGGCGCCAGAAACCAGTGGGCCGCTTTATCCGCCGAAGGTTTACTTTAAGAAAGGCAGATTGGACACAACTTTCGCGGCGAGTTCGAGTTGCTGCAGGTCGTCCAGCGTAAAGTCCGGTCCTGCGTTTGCCGGATCAAATCCCTTGCGACAAACCTGAAGTACCCCTAGAACCTTGCGCTGTGCGTCGAGAACTGGGGCGGACATCAGCTTTTGTATGGTGCTTTGTTCAGTTTGGTCGCTGTCCTCCGGCTTGATCAGTTTCACGCTCTCGAAAATGCTGGCGTGTTTCACTTTCACGAAAGCATTGAAGAGTTCCGTTTTCTTGGTGGAGGCGGTGTGGGCAGCGACCGCTGAAGAACTGGAAACCGGGATCGATCCCGCGGTTTTTAGTTCTTCTGGATAGAGGAAACTCAGCAGGCCCTTTTCCAGGCGCATCAGGGCAACCTCGGTAGGCCGCACTCCGAAAAGCTTGGCCAGCGCCGCACAGAATTGTTGTGGCGTCGCAGACTGACTCAGCACATGCTCAACTGAGGCGTTCGGCGCCCGCGCCGCCGCTGCTGCTGTACCGCCTTTGTCGGAATTTCGTTTGCCCTGCATATCGCCCTTGGACTAACGCCGGATTACCCACTTGCGTCAGCGTAATTATGGTGACGTATTGCAATGTCCGCATCAAGTTACCGAAGTACTTTAGCAGCCCGTGGTGCAAGCGAGATTCGTATCAGGGCATGCCTTCAGGCATGCCGTAAGCGCCGACGGTATCAGTGCGCCTAGGCGCTGGATTTCTTAGATCGGAGTTCCACCACGGGCTGTTAGGCATGGAAGACGTTCTTGGCAGTTCGCTCAACCCTTGGTCAGGGTAAACCCTTTTTCACGCCAGCCCCGAATGCCTCCGTCCATCGAGAGCACCTGGGTGTAGCCCATTTTTTGCAGGTTGTCGGCGGCCAGGGCGGAGCGAAATCCGCCGCCACAATAGAGCACCAGGGGCGTGTTTTGATCGGGCACGCGATCCTCGACATCGCGCTCGATGATCCCTTTGCCCAGGTGAACCGCGCCAGGCAGGTGATCGGCCGCGTACTCACTTTCTTCACGCACGTCGATGAGCACAAACTTCTCCCTCCGGTCGAGCTTCGCTTTAACGTCATCGATCGTAACTTCGCGAATGCGTTTCTTGGTATCTTCGACGATTTTCAGAAAACGAGGGGAATGCTGATGAGCCATGGTTCCTCCATCCGGTTTCGATTCAAGCTTCGCGCTTCTGGTGACAGGACTTTGACGAATATCAGGAATCAGTTCGATCTATTTTATCGGAGAAACGTTCGAGTGGGCTCGTTCGGACTTCAACTAGTGTCCCAAGTCAGAAGTTCATTTATGAAGTCGACTGCTTTGAAAGGGCGTTCTCGAAAATGCGGACTTTACAGGCTGCTGAAAAAGCCCAGCAAAACGGAGACGTTGCAAGCAACGTCTCTACCATACTTTCCTTGTAGAGACGTAGCTTGCTACGTCTCAGGACTGCCGACAAACCCGGCGATCCAGGATGCGGCTTCAGCCCCTGAGGCTCGGTCGTCGCATCCGGGAAATCATCTATGAGACCACTTCTACTGGTTTGCATCCGAGGAAGTTTCGTCGATTTCCGCTGGCGAGGGAACAAGCGCGCCTGCCGAGCTGTCCAGCAGTCGTTGCAAATCGACTCGCAGGTTGCAGCGGTCTTCTTCGTCCAGGTCGGAAAATTCGAAGGGCTGAAGATAGCCTTGGGTCGCCCACATCGGAAACAGCATCCGTGCCTTGCTGCGCACCGTGCTCTCGCCCACGTGGAAGATCACTTCGACTTTGATCCCCTCATCCAAAGGTGTCTCCAGTTGCAACAGACCTCCGGTGATCGAGAGCTGGTGCAGCTTGCCTCGAGTTTGCCGTCCGTTTTCCAAACGAACCAGGGACAGGACCGTGCCCGCAAGCTTCACCCGCGGAGCCCGCGGTGCCGCCTTTACCGAGGTAGCTTTGACCATACGCTACGCTCAACTATTTCATTTCCACCGCTCCGGGAGGGAGATTACGAAAGAACGCGGCCTGTTTCCCGCCAGATGCGAAAACCGGCCATGCCCACTCTACACAACACGGTCAGACCATCCGCGACGGGGGATCGTGGTCATCTTGTTCTCGAAGCAACTCCGGCGGTTTGACGTGTTCGGCCGCCTGGTTCTGCGTCTTGTGGCAGATGCTGAGAACCGCGAGACACTCCTGAATCCAAATCCGGAATCTTGTTGACAAGCGAAATTCTGGTGAGGATAATTGCGTCACTGCGACTCAGGCCCATCACCCGAATCACAGCGACCCCAAGGGAACCCGTCTCGAAAATTCTATCCAGAATGAGGAGGTCCTCCCATGAAGTTCGCAGCCAAAAGTCTACTGTTTCTGATTGCGCTCGCGGCAACCTTCGCCTACACCCAAACCATTCCCGCTGGAACCTTCAAGCACATCATCATCGTCGTGCAGGAAAACCGCACACCGGACAACCTGTTCGGGTCCAATCCGGCGATTGCGAATTGCAGCCAGGAGAACCCCTTCGAGCGGGGTGTCGACATTGTGGACGGCGGCCACGTAATAGGGCAGAAACAGCCGCAGTGTCTAACGCCCCTGCCGCTCAGCGCATGGGACGCAACCCTGAACAACGGGACGGTCGTCGATCCGGATCACCTCTACCAGGGCTGGGTAACGGACTACGACGGCGGAAGCATGGACGGTTTCTGCCACAAGTACGGCACCACCTGCCCGGAGTATAGTTACGTGCCCAAGTCCGACGTGCAGCCCTACTTCGACATTGCCACTAACTACGGGTTTGCGAACTATATGTTCCAAAGCAACCAAGGCCCCAGCTTTCCGGCACACCAGTTCCTGTTCTCGGGAACCTCTGCGCCAGTGGCGCCCGGGGACTCCATCCACTACTCCTGGGACTTCGTAATCGGCAACGCGGATTTCAACCACAGCGGATGTCCCTACACAGGTACCGGCGGGTGGCCGCAGTGGGTCAAGCCTAACGGCAACCCAATCGGTGACCCCAGGAACAGCAAGAACGAATGCTACACCCATGACAGCCTAGTGACGGATGCCAACGACTGCAGTAACGGCACGAACGGCGACTATTGCGACAGGAGGATCGTGAGCTGGGCTTACTACGCTCCAGGAACACCCTCAATCATCTGGGACGCTCCGCGGGGCATTCCCGAGGTGTGCTACGGGCAAAATAGCCCCTACAACAACAATGCCTGCGGGCCCGGCCCCTCTGGGAACAGCAAGGAGTGGAGTGACCATGTCCGCATTCCGGACCAGAACGGTTATACCGACGCACCCATTTTTGACGACCTCTACAGCTGTAAGCTACCCCAGGTTAGCTGGGTCATCCCCGACGGACGGTGGTCGGACCACCCCCAAGACGGCGCAACGTCGAACATCACCGTCTATGGACCGTCTTGGGTAGGCGATATTATCGACGCGGTCGGTGGAGGGATGCAAGGAAGTACCTGCAATCCTCCCTCCGCTACACACGCCAAATACTGGGCGCAGGAGCCCACGCTCATCCTGGTTGTCTGGGACGACTGGGGCGGCTGGTTCGACCACGTGAAGCCGTTCCAGGCCCGCGTAAACATCAACCCGCCTCCGCAGGGATACACCTTTTGCGACCCAAACCAGGGCCAGTGGGGTTGCGGCTTCACCGAGGGCTTCCGCGTGCCGCTGTTGGTGGTTTCGCCTTACACCCCTCCGGGCTACGTTTCCGGCGCTTGTGATGGAACGTTCTGCAACAACGACAAGCCACCTTACCAACACGACTTCGGTAGCATTCTGGCGTTTACCGAGTACAATTTTGGGATGCAGCGTATAGCACCGCCGCCAGGCTACGCGGATACCAACGCGCCCGACTGGCAGCCGGCAGGCAACATTCCCTTGTCGGATTTCTTCGGCAGCAGCACCTACAATTTCACCAACATTTCCACTCCGGTGGGCCAGGACTACACATGCTTCCAGCACTTCGCCAAATGCGTACCCGATTGGGTGCCCACACCCCCGGACAACGATTGACTGGGAATAAGGTGTCCGGCTGTGGTAAAGTGTTGGGCGACGGGGAACCCTTCCCCCGTCGCCCGCCCTCAGTCAATCGCCCCGGAGGTTGGTGCGCAATGAATTCCAAGTTCCTGAGGACAAGAGCGCCATATGTCGTGCCGCTCGTGATCTGTATCCTGCTGGTTCCTGCCGCATGGGGAGGAGCTAAGTATAAGGTCCTACACGATTTTGGCGCCGGGAAGGACGGTGCTGGTCCGACCGGTCCTCTTCTCCTGAACGGAAAGAACGATCTCTACGGAAATACGTCTGGCGGCGGAACGGGGTCGTGCAGCTACGGCTGCGGCACAGTATTTGAGCTGACGCGGCGGGCTGACGGAACGTGGAAAGAGGCCGTCCTTCACAACTTCACCGCCGGCAGCCACGGTGCGTTCCCCTGGGGCGGCCTCACCTTCGATGGCTCACGCCACCTCTACGGCACCATGTCCGGCTACGGGAGTTTCGCCGTGGGCGGTGTATTTGAGCTAAGCCCAGGTTCCGACGGCTGGGCTTACGCTATTCTGTATGCCGACTTCGCCGGCCCGGGTCTGGTCATGGACAGCTCCGGCAACCTGTACGGAGCGATGGGCAGCGGTCAACATAAATACGGCGCTATCGCCGAGCTGTCGCCAAGCTCAATGGACTGGACGTACACGGTGCTCTACAGCTTTTGTGTCTTTCATTGCGGATTCAGCCCGCCTGCCCCCCCCATCTTCGACGGCAAAGGCAATCTGTTTGGCACGACAACTTTTGGCGGCATCACCCAACCGCCCTGCTACGACTCACGCGGTTGCGGCATCGCCTTTGAGATGACGCCCAGCAAAGACGGTACTTGGGCGTACCACATCCTGCACCGCTTCGGCTCCTACGCCACCGACGGCCTTGCTCCGTATGGAGGCTTGGTGAAGGATACCTCCGGCAGCTTCTATGGGACAACCATTGGGGGCGGCGCGCATGGCGATGGGACTATCTTCAAGCTCAGCTTTACTCTCGGA
>DATNNO010000078.1:0-5885 GCA_035601775.1 Terriglobales bacterium
CGTTTGAGCCGCAAGAATCCCCCCACATCTTCCGCAGCCCGCTCAGGAGGTGGGCTGCGGAGTCTGTTTTTGCGGGCAAACCACAGAAACTGCTTCCTTAGAGCTCATCGAGAGCGCGCAGGGAGACACACAAGACTCTCACGCATTCTACGCCGATCCGGCAACAACAAACACCGCGATCCAAAGACGGCGCGAAACTTCCGGCGACTCCAAGCCGAACGTTATGACCGCACTAGCAATTCTGGAGTATTCGCCCGGCACGACGGAACTATTTACCGGCCAGTTATAAACGTGCTAGGATGCTTCCGCAATGGTCGGTTTGATTCATGCTGTGCGGTGGATATGGGCGTTCAGTGTGGCGGCCCAAGTGGCAGTTTGCGCGATGCTGCTCTTCAGGGGCCACTTTCGCAAGCTCCCCGTGTTCACCGCTTTCATTGCTCTGAACATTTGCCAGGCAGCCTTTTTGTACGTTGTATATACACACTTTGGGTTCGGTTCGCTCAGCGCCAAGATGCTCGCTTGGTTGTCGGAAGCGAGCACTCTAATTCTGAGGAGCCTTGCTACAGCCGAAGTTCTCCGGCTTGTTCTAGGCCCGTACCGAGGCATTTGGGGACTTGGATGGCGTGTGCTAGTAGTCGTGTTTGGCGTGGTGTTCTCCTATGCTGCCATAGGGGCAGGAAGCAATGTGGCTTGGGCGATTGTATTGGCCGATCGCGGCTTTCACCTCGCTTTTGCGGTCGCGCTGACCGCTTGCCTCTTGCTGGTGCGTCATTATCGCATCCCTGTCCATCCCACCTATAAGGCACTTCTCGGTGGGTTCTGTTTTTATTCTTGTACCGTCGTTGTGGCAAACACGGTTGGGCAAATGCAGTTTCCTCGCGAGTTAGCTCACTATCAACCGATATGGCAAATCGCGACGACGGTGTCGTATGCAGTTGTCCAAGTGGTTTGGGCCGTGGCACTGCGCAAGCCGTTGCCCGTGGAGGAAGAACGGCCCGCTCTTTTCGCAACATCCGTCTACCGGCGGATTTCGCCCGAGATCAATGAGCGCTTGCGACTGATCAACGAGCAACTTGCCAAATTCTGGAAACCGGAGGCCACGCAACCTTGAGTCTCGGGCTATTTTTCCTCATTGGGCTTGTCGCCATCCTGCTGGTTCTCGTCTTCTGGGCTCTGCGCGGCCCCAAGATACTGACAAATCTCGAAGCCAGTCCAAACTTTCTCGAGGAGATGGACAGACATCACGTGAATTTCCTGCCGCAAATCCGGCAGGCGCTAGCGAAGACGGATGATGAGTTCCTCTCAGGGAGAGGTCTCGGTGCGCTGCGGCGGCGGGTGCGCCGGGAGCGGCGAGATGTCGCGCTCGCTTATTTATCCGCATTGCGAGGGGATTTTCAGAGTCTCTTGAGAATGGCGAGGCTCATTGCCGTGCTTTCACCGGAATTAGTTGCGGTGCAGGAATTCGAGAGGATTCGTCTCACCGCAACGTTTACGTTCCGCTATGGACTGATTCGAATCAAGTTGTTGGCGGGCCTCGCCCCGGTACCGCAACTGGACGGTCTGAGCTGTCTGATCAGTGGATTGAGCGTGAGAATGGAAACGGCCATGAAGGAGCTAGGTGAGCGCGCAGCCCTTGCGGCAGAACTAGCTTAGTGCTCTCGCTCGGAATTACGGTGACGTATTTGGAAGGGCGTCAGGCTGCGGAAGCTAACCGTTTGTTTTCGATCTTCGCCAAGAGAGTTGCCAGGTCTTTGCGAGTGAAGGTCCACTGGAAGGGAGAAGCGGTTTCCTCGTATCGCCGCTCGAAGGCTAGCAGCCGCTGTTCGAGCTCCTGGAGGGATTTGAAGTCGTTGGGCGTGAGTACCTTCCTCTGAACAATGGAGAAGTAAATCTCAATCTGATTGAGCCAGCTAGCGTGGACGGGGGTGTGCACGAGGACCACGTTAGGCCATTGCGAGCGCAGGCGGTCGACCGCCTTTTGGCCGCGATGGGCGGAACAGTTGTCCATGATCCAGAAAACGCGACGTGCCGATTGGTAGGGTTCTCGGCTCATGACTTCTCCAATCAGGCGATCGACCGGAGCAATGCCGGTTTTCTTTTCGCAGCGGCCGAACACCTTGGCCCGATGCACGTCCCACGCCGCCAGATAGGTCCATGCGCCTTCACGGAAGTATTCGTGTTCCACTCTGGTGGAACGACCTGGCGCGGGAGATAGCGTCGGCTGCTTGCGGCGACGGGCTTGAATACTGCTTTTTTCGTCTGCCGAGATGACGAACTCACGCGCACTTAGAGGGCGTCCCTGCCAAACGCGATCATACAGATCGAGGATACGCCCAGCCTTGGCCGCGAAATCTGGGTCGCGTGGGAAGATCCAACTGCGATGTCGCCAAGGGCGGAGCGCATCGGCGCTGAGCCAGCGCCACAAGGTCGCTCCGCTAATCTCAGCTACCAACCCCTGGGAAATCACTTCGCGCCGAATCTCGGAAAGAGAGAGTCGTGAGAGCGGCAGCTGCAAGCGATGCGGGAGTTCACATGCGAGCGCCTTAACTTGGACGACGACGCTGGGGGGAAAAGAGGGCGGGACGCCCGCCCCGAGGTTGCGACTCCAGGCCAGGAAGTCGCGCGAGGGCGAATCGCTTGCGCCACTTGCTGACAATCTGGCGCGGCGTGTCCAGGCGAGCAGCGATGATGTCGTTGGAGAGACCTTCGGCCGCGAGCAATACGATCTTTGCCCGGACCACATCGCAATACGGTGACGTATACTGGCGTGCCTGAGCTTCCAGCGCAACGCGTTCTTCCTTGGAGAGAACTATCGCAAATGGGCTTTCTCTTGGCATGAAGAAGCAATCTCCTTAATGCCAAGCATAGCAGATCTTGCCTCGTAAAAATCATATTAGATACGTCATCGTATTTATGGAAAGGAGTACTAAGTCAAGGACTGGCTGGCGCTTCGAACAGCATGCGCGGGGTGGAATCCCGGGCCGTAGAAGCGAAATGGGCGAACCAGCCAAGAACTTGTAGAATGTGCGCAGCTGCGTCCGGCCCATCGAGCAAGGCACGGCAGAAGTATATGATAATACAGGAAATGGCGGGCAGCGACCGAGTAGCGCTGGAGGTCGAGGGGGAAGGAACGCTGGCAATACCCTTTGGGTCTATACCGGCCGGGGGGCCGGAAGAGGGCGAATATTGCGGAGTTTATGGAGTTTCGGGAGGGTAGGATCGTGGGTGAGCGGGACTATAGATTGCTACGAGGCATGGTAAGCGAATCAAGATGGGAAAGAAGGGGAAGTACCAGGGTACTGTTTTGGGACAGGAAATTGTGGTACCGTTCCGCCATTGTCCTTGGAGAGAGAAACGGGCAATATCCGGGCTGTGTGGGCAAGGTTCGTGCTGGTCACTTCCGTTATTTTGTTTGTGCGCTTCGGCACCCTGCTGACACGTTACGTTAGGCAACGTTCGTTCGATAATTAGAGAGTCGAGAGCTCCGCAGATTCAGAATTTAAAACAGAGGTCTAGGTCCAAAATGTCCCTGCTTCACTTCCGATGCAAAGAACGCCGGCGGACGCTGCGGGTAGCGTTGACGGTGCCTCTGACGGTACACGGGAAAATGGACTCAGGTGAGAAGTTCAGCGCGCAAACCCATTCACAGTCGGTGAATCGGCACGGGGCGTTGTTTCCGCTGGAAGAGATCGTGCTGGTGGGCCAGACGCTGATACTGATGAACGATCATACTGCGCAATCGATGGAGTGCCGGGTAGTCTCGATCCACCGGGCGCGTGACGGCAAACAGTATGTGGGCGTGGAGTTTGTCTCGCCGGAAATGAACTTCTGGCACATGCAGTTCCCGATTCCAGGGGCAAAGCCACTGCGTCGAGTGGGTCCTACCAAAGTCTCCGCGTAAGCGCACTTCACCCCGTAAGAGCCACGACCTGACATTTTCCAGCGATGCACCCACGCGCTGACAAGGATCAGCCGTAGCCCGAGCCTATTCGTTCCTTAACGCCACCATTGGGTCGAGTCGCGCTGCTCGCCGGGCGGGCAGGAAGCTCGCCAACGCAGCGACCGCTGACAGGCTCGCCACAGCCAACACATAGGTAACCGCGTCGGCCGGCTTCAAGCCGAATAGCATCGAAGCTGCTGCCCTACCACCAGCGAGCGACAACGCGGTTCCGAGCAGCAGACCCAGGCCCAGCAAGAGGGAAGCCTCACGCATCACCAGTCGCACAATGCTTCCGCGGTCCGCCCCCAATGCCACGCGAATCCCGATTTCGTTGGTGCGCCGCTCCACCATGTAGGTGATGACTCCGTACAAACCTACGGTCGCGAGCAGCGCCGCCAGGAGTCCAAAAAATCCGGAAAGGCGCGCCATGAGGCGGTCGCGCAGCAATAACATATCCACCATTCGGGGGATTGGCGTAAAATCCATGTCGATACTGCGATTGATCTGTAGCAGGGTGCTCTTCAGCGAAGAAATGAGACTGAAGAGCGAAGCCGGCGATCGAATCAGGATGGTTTCGTCCTGTTCGGGGTGCTCCTTCTGCGCCACGGGCATGAACATCGTGGGCAGAAACTCTTCCCGCAGGTCGTAAAGTTTCGCATCTTTCACTAGCCCGACGATTTGATAGGGGCCCGTCTCTTTATTTTCGGACTTCACGCGAAACGTGGCGCCAACGGGATCTGCCCCGGCTAGATATTTCCTGGCAAACGCCTGATTAACCATGGCGACCTTGGGCGATGTCAGGGTATCTCGATCGTCAAAATCCCGGCCCGCCAGAATCGGCGTATGCCACGTCGCGAAGTACTTCGGGCTGATCTCATTCATCTCGCTCTTGCCCTCAATGACCTGCCCGGCTTTGTCCACCAGCACTTGTCGGTTCATTCCATTGCCGCTCAGCGGGACAACGCCTGCTTCAGCGGCGGACTCCAACCCGGGAATCGCTCGAATCTGCTGGAGCACAAACCGCTTGAACTCCGCGCGTCGTTCGACGGGAAGCTGGAGGGCGGTCAGATCAAGATCCACCGCCAGTACCCCGTCCTGCGTGAAGCCGGCATCTAACGTCGCCAATTTTTGCAAGCTCCGCGCAAAGAGAATTGCTCCCACGACCAGCATGAGCGACATAGCTATTTGTGAAACCACCAGCGCTCGCCGTAATCCGAACCGTGTGGAGCCGCTCGTGGCGGTTCTTCCGCTCGACTTCAGCGCAGCGCCTGGCGACACTTGCGTCGCTCGGAGCGCCGGCGTAAGGCCAAAGAGAGCGCATGTCAGCACCGTGATCCCCGCGGTAAATCCCAGCATCCGCCAATCCGTGCCTAGGTCTACAAACAGTGGTTCCCGCTGCGTACTGATTGACGCAACCAGTACTTGGGTCAATCCGTGCGCGAGCAGGGCGCCGAGAATCGCGCCCGCAACACCGAGCAGAACGCTTTCCGCCAGGAGCTGCCTTATCAATCGACCGCGGGTAGCTCCGACGGCCATGCGCATGGCCATTTCCCGTTCGCGCGCACTTGCCCGTGCCAGCATAAGGTTCGCCAGATTCGCTGACGCGATCAGCAGCACCAGCGCGGCGAGTCCCAGCAATACCCACAAGGGGTCCTCGTACGACTTCCGCAAATCAGATATTCCGGTCTCGCCCGGAAACGCTCCGAGCTTGTAGCCGAGATAATGCTTTGCATCTCCGGAGTCGAACTCTGCCGGCAAGGTAGCCTCAAAAATTCCCGGTGATAGCGCCCGCAGTTGGGCGGAGGCCCGCTCCAGTGTCCAACCAGGTTTCAGCCGGCCCATCACTGTCAGCCACCAGCCGTCCCGGCGATTCAATACACTGAACTCGCTGCGAATGATGGGCTCGACGCAGAGCGGGATGGCGATGTCAAAGTTGCGTCCGACT
>DATNNO010000079.1:0-11978 GCA_035601775.1 Terriglobales bacterium
TTTGAATGTCAGGAACCGAACTCATGCCTACATTGGAAGCCGCAAGCGTTGCGGTGCGTGCCCGCAAAAGACGCAATGCACCACTGGGCAGTACAAGTATCTCGCCATCCATATCCATGAGCCCGCCCGGCAACGCGCCCGAAACTTGGTCAACACTCCAGCCTTTGCCCACTCGCAACGGCAAAGAAGAAAGGTAGAGGCTCTGTTCGCGGAACTCAAGAATCAGATCGGACTCCGGCGCTTGCGCTTGCGCAGGATGAAGTTTGTTCGCGAGCAGTTCTTCCTGGCAGCCGCTGCGCAAAACATCAAACGGCTGGTGCGCTTCCTCAACCAAACGTCAAGACCACCCCTCACCGCCACGGCTTGATCAAACCTCTCAGAGGAACTCTTCCTCCCCGTAGAAGTCCTGATCCACTAAAAAGATCTTTCTATTACGCCCTTTTTCAACACCCACGCGATTTTTCGACAACGATCCAAATTCCCGCTCCCAGCCAAATGGGGTGGCATCTGTTCTTCAGTCACACTTAGTGCCTCGTGTTCGACCAGGTGACTTCCATCGCAATTCTCGTCCCAGGTGCAATGTTCAGCAGTCGCGCGGCTAAGTGGACCCAGTGGCATTCCAGAACAAGAATCTCCCACGGTCAGAAGCCTCCATTCTCAACTTTGGAATTCAAGGTGGAAAGCGACATACGCTGCCGTCCATTCGCGTCGAAGTTGGATGGATGCAGCCAGCGTTCGAATGCCGCTTTTCGTTTCGGCCATTCTGAGTCAAGCATCGAAAACCACGCCGTATCTCGGTTGCGTCCCTTGATGATCATGTGCTGGCGAAAGATTCCCTCGAAAGTAAAACCCAGACGCAGAGCCGCGCTGCGCGAAGGCGCATTGAGCGCGTTGCACTTCCACTCGTAGCGGCGATATCCGAGGTCCTCAAAGACGTGCCGAGCCATCAGATACATCGCCTCGGTCGCTCCGATCGTTCGCTGCAAACGGGGAGTGAACAGGATGCTGCCAATCTCAATCACCCGATGTGCAGGTTCGATCCGCATATACGCCGCGTATCCAACTGCCTCCCCGGAAGACCTGTCGAGAATCGCGACAAAAAGGGGATCATCGGAAAGCGCCTTCTGCCGCAAGCTGGTATCGAATGCCGCGCGTGTGGCAAACGGCCCCTCGAACAAGTACTGCCACAACGCTTCATTCTGCTCCCCGCCTGCACTGGCAAAGAGCGCTTCGGCGTGAGCGTTAGGATCAAGAGGAACAATGCTGACGGTGCGCCCCTCGAGACGCGTGCGTTGCGGGCGTTTCGCCGGCGCGGTATCAACCGGCACATCGGCGGAAGCAGACGTGGGCGTGGCTTTAATCGTGGTCATGAGAACCTCTTGGGACGGCGGCGCTACATTTTCTACATGTGAGGCGCAATTTCCTCCCCGAGCCGTATCACTTCGCTTATCAGATACTCGAAATCTTCCCGTCGGCTGCGATGATTTACATTGGCCACTCGAATCGCAAAACGCCCGCCCAGGATTGTGGACGATGGCGATGCCACGCCTGACTCCTGCAATTGCAGGAGGATCTCCTTATTCAACGCAGTCAACGTGTTCTCATCATCGATGCCACCCCGGAAGCGGAAACAAACGATGTTGAGAGGTGCGGGCGCGAGCAATTCCAGCCGCCGATCGGCCTCGACCATTTCAGCCAGATACCTCGTCTGCGCTACGTTCTGCTCGACCAGCGCCTGGAACTTGCGCAGCCCGTGTTCCTTCAAGGAGAACCACGCTTTCAGAGCGCGTGAGCTGCGGGAAAGTTCCAAGCCATATTCCTTGAACCACATCGGCCCGCCGGCCAGCCCTCTGCCCTGATGATCCAGGTACGCGGCCTGAACGGAAAATGTCTCGCGATGACGCTCGGCCGAGCGAACCAGCACGCAGCCTACATCGTAGGGCATATACATCCATTTGTGCAGATCGAAGGCGAGCGAGTCGGCCCGCTCCATCCCGCGCAACGAGGGTCTCAGTGCAGGCGAAATCGCGGCCGTGGCGCCGAATGCGCCGTCAACATGAAACCACAGGTTTTCCGAGCCGCAGAAATCGGCGAGGGCGCTGAGGTCATCGATCGCACCCGAATTCACCGTTCCCGCATTTCCCACCACGCATATCGGCACCCTGCCTGCCTTTCGGTCCGAGGCCACTGTGCCTCGCAAAGCCTCCATCTTTATGCGAAAGTCTCTGCCCGTCTCGATGTAGCGCAGCCCATCACTACCTAGACCGAGGGCCTCGACCGCCTTCTGCACGCTGTTGTGCGTTTCCGCGGAGCAGTACACCACCAGCGGACGCGAATTGGTCAGTCCCGCTCGCTTTACATCCCAGCCTGCCTTGACGTTTCTGGCCACCCCCAATCCCACGAAATTAGCGACGGACCCGCCGGTGACCAGCAACCCGCTGGCTTCCGCCGGGTAACCCAACGCCTGCTTGAGCCATGACAGCACCTGCTGTTCCACATAGATGGCCGCGTGGTCCCCGCCATGAACGTTCGAGTTCATTGCGGACGCCAGCATGTCCGCCAACATCGCCCCCGGCGTCCCGCTCCCGCAGACCCAGGCCCAGAAGCGGGGATGAATATTGCCCAGCGGAAAGGGCAGAACATTTTGTTTGAAATCCCGATAAGCAGACTCCGCCCCTTGCGGCTCCAGCGGCAACGGCTCCGCGAAGCTCGCCTTCACCTCCTCCGGCAAGGGCTGCCACGACGGACGTTCACGGATGTTCTCCAGGTAGGACAGCATGTCGTCCACCATCTGGTGGCCGAGAGCGCGCAACGCGCTCCAGTCCTGCGGGTCCAGGGTTTCCTCGAGTTTGGCCGCGGCGGTTGTGCTCATGTTCTGCGTTGCTCCTTATACTACGAACGTAGCGTCGCCAGCCGGATATGTACAGACTCAGATTACGTGCATTATGACGGGTACAGTTACACACTCGATAAATCTGTTATGCTTTTATTCGCATGGACACTACTGCGGCCGAAAGCACTCCCCCTCTTTACCTCCGGATTGCCGAAAGGGTGAGCCAGCAAGTCGCCCGGGGATCGCTCCGTCCCGGGGATCGCGTGCCCTCCCTGCGGCGGCTGAGCCGGCAGCAACGCGTCAGCATGTCGACTGCCCTGCAGGCATACCTGTGGCTGGAGAATCGCGGCTACCTGGAGGCGCGCCCGCAGTCGGGGTTTTACGTGCGCACGCCGTTCTCGACCCTGATCCCGGAGCCGCAATTCGACGCGACCAAAACAAAACCGATCGCGATCGGGACCAGCGCGATCCTGGCCGAGATTATGGAGTCCGCGAACAATCCTGCCAACATCCCGCTGGGTGCGGGAAATGCCAGTCCGGAGTTGTTTCCCAGCGACCGATTGAATCTGATTCTGCGCCGTGTCATCCGTCGGCAGCCATTGCACAGCATGCGTTACGAGTTTCCGCCGGGATGGGAACCGCTGCGCCGCCAGATTGCACGTCGTTCGCTGGACATGGGATGCAGTTTCTCGCCGCGCGATGTGACCATAACCTGCGGAGCCCTGGAGGCGCTCAACCTCAGCCTGCTTGCCGTAGCGCGCCCGGGTGACGTGATCGCGCTAGAGAGCCCGACGTATTTCGCAATCCTCGAGAGCGCAGCGTCGCTGGGCATGAAAGTCATCGAAATACCCACTCATCCGCAGACCGGGATGGACCTCGGAGAGTTGGAGCGAGCGATCCGCAAGCACCGGGTCAAAGCATGCATCACCATGACCAACTGCCACAACCCGCTGGGCTACGTGCTGTCGGATAAGCACAAGAAAGACCTTGTCGAACTGACGGCGCGTTCGGGTGTCGCGGTAATTGAAGACGACGTTTATGGCGACCTTGCCTTCAACGGCTCGCGCCCGCGACCGGCGAAGTCATTCGACCGCAAGGGACTGGTCCTGCTGTGCTCGTCTTTCTCTAAGATCCTGAGCCCGGGCTACCGCCTGGGATGGGTGGCAGCGGGACGCTTTCGCGCTGAGGTTGAGCGCTTGAAGTTCCTGGCGAACGTGGCCAACGCTTCTTTGCCTCAGATGGTAGTTGCAGAGTTTCTGGAATCGGGCGGCTACGACCGTCACTTGAAGCGGCTCCGCACAAATCTGGCTACCCAGGTCGACCGCGTACGCCAAGCCACCGCTAAATATTTTCCCGAAGGGACCCGCATCAGCCGGCCTGCCGGTGGATACATGCTTTGGGTCGAGTTGCCGCCGACGGTCGATGCTCTAAAGCTTTATCGCGCCGCTTTGACGCAAAACATCAGTATCCTGCCTGGAGCTGTTTTCTCCGCCACCAACCGGTTCAAGAATCACATCCGCATCAACTGCGGTCATACCTGGTCTGAAACTTACGATCGCGCCCTGCTGACCCTGGGCCGTCTCTGCGAAAAAGCCGTCTAGCCATTTCCCCGGTCCCAATGTCAGATCAGACAGTTTTTCCGCGCTCACGCGCATGCGACCCACACTCTGACATGAGCGTCCATAAACAGCCGACAGCCTAGCCAACCCACATTCCCAAACTAGGTGTCGCAGGAGCGGAATCCACACTCCAGTAGGCTGCTCGACACTCGCCCATTCCATGAACCATACTTCGCCTACAAAAAACCATAGATATTTGAAGGCCGGACGAAGCAGGCCGCCACGCGAATCCTCTTAGAATTAGTTACTTACAGACTATACATAACTTGGCGACATGTGTGCATTGGAGTGTCTGCAACCCTTGTGTATCTCCGTCTAGTGAATGCTGTCTTGTGGTTCGGATTGGGTGAGAGTAATCCCGGCGCAGCGGTACAGGACAATTTGAGTTCCGTAGGTAAATCCAATTTCGTGGAGAAAGCAATGAACGTTAAACGTTTATCGACCAAGACCCGGGAACTGCTCCCCGTCTTGATACCGATGTTTGTGCTGCTGCTGTTCGTTGGCAGCCTGTTCGCCCAGGAAACGACGGGTGCTCTGCAGGGCACGGTGAAGGATCCCTCGGGCGCGGTCGTGTCCAACGCTCAGGTCGTTGCCACCAGCAATATACTGGTAGGCAACAAGACCACAAACACAGATGCGAACGGCTACTACCGCTTCGCCAATCTTCCGCCAGGTTCCTATGTCATTACGGTGACGGCGAAGGGTTTCCGGACCACCAAGCGTGAAGGCTTGATAATCGAGATCGGCCACCTTCCTACGGTCGATTTTGCGCTTGAGGTCGGCGGCACCGACACCGTCGTCGAGGTCACCGGCGCAACGCCTGTGATCGACGTGACCCAGAACACCACCCAGACCAACATCACTGAGGATATTGTCCAGGATGTCCCGCACGGACGCTCGTTCCAGTCGGTCATTCAGTTTGCACCCTCGGCTCGCAACGAACCTTTGGCGGGAAGCAATATTCTCAGCAATGGAAGTGGCGGCGGTTCGCCGGGGAACGAAAGCAATGGAAGTGACCACGGCTTCTCGGTGGCCGGCGGTTCCGACTCGGAGAACTCCTACTTGGTAGAAGGCCAGGAAACGGCTGATTTGGCCGGTGGATTCTCGCATTCAAACGTTCCTTTCGATTTCATTCAGGAAGTGCAGGTAAAGAGCTCAGGCATCGAAGCCGAGCACGGCGGCTCCCTGGGTGGCGTGGTCAATGTGGTCATGAGGAAAGGCAGCAACGCCTACCACGGTTCCCTATTCGCTCAGTTCGAGAACCAGGGACTGGATGGCTCGCCGACTTCCCGCGGACGCTACGACGACCTTTCTACTGGTACTCCCACGAGCTGGGGAACGATTGATCCCCCGTACTTGAACTATCAGCCGATAAGGCCGAAGACCAGCGACGTATTCCCGGGGTTCACCATTGGCGGCCCAATCCTCAAGGATCGCATATTCTTCTTCGCCGGTTTCAATCCGGAATGGAATGACGAAGAGCGCACCCTGAACTACGGCCCAGCCAATGGCGGGCTGACTAAGTTCAGCCAGAATCAGCAGACCTACTACACCACCGCGCGCATTGATGCCAGCGTTACGCAAAAAATCCGCGTCTTCGGCTCGTGGCTGTACCAGTATCAGCGCGAGACTGGGCAACTTCTGCCGCGTGCCGACTCGGTCCAAGGTTACTTTAACCCCGCCACGGGATGCTTCGGCTTGTCCGCCACGCCGTGTGTCAGCAACGGCATTCCCAAGTTCGTATATTCTCACGATCTGGGCTTTGCGGCTCCCAACACCACCACCAACGTGGGCGCTGACATAACCATCACACCACACCTGGTCGCTACCACCCGGTTTGGCTATTACTTCCAGAACTACCACGACTTCGGCTACCCGACCAATGGCACTATCTTTAACTTCCAGGCGTCGGGCATCAATGCCAATGCGGCCTGTGCACCTCAGCCTTGTACTGGCCCCGCGCTGCCGGCCTCGTTGCAACAGTCGGCCGGCTATTTTAACGTCGCCAACAACCCATTCACTACAGCGCGAAACGCGAATAAGGCAATCCAGTATGATGCGGATCTCGCCTGGTTCAAGAGCGGATGGAAGGGTACGCATAACTTCAAATTCGGTTATCAGCTCAACCGTCTCCACAACGATATCGATCAGAAATACAATGAACCCTATGTCCAACTTTTTCCGGGGTTTACTGCGGGTACAACGGACTTTAACCCGACCACTCCGACCGGCATAGCCACTTGCGCCACGCTCGAGGCGAGAACCGGCTACGTGGATCCTGCGACATTAAATCCTGTCTGCCAGGGTCTATATGGCTATCTCTCAGTCTACGACTTCGGCACACAGGGCATAGCCACCAGCTTCAACCACGGCTTGTTCGCCCAGGATTCCTGGACCATCGGCCGCGGCATTACCATCAACGCAGGCATTCGCTTTGACAAAGAGTACCTGCCGGGCGAGGGTCAGGGAGGCGGTGCGTCGAGCAAGCCCATTCAGTTCAGCTGGACCGATAAGGTTGCGCCTCGCATTGGCGCTGCCTGGGATGTCTTCAAAGATGGAAAGATGAAGGTGTTCGGCAGCTACGGCGCCTTCTACGACATCATGAAGCTGAACGTGGCCATCAGCTCGTTTGGCGGCCAGTACTGGCAACAGTGCTTCTACGCCATGGATACGGCGGACCTGACCAAAATCCTCCCTGCTTTCAACAGCGCCGGTCGCGACTGCGTTGGGCCGTCCGCTTCGAGCGCGGCCAACTGGTCCGGCGGTACGACGCCTGCGGGGTTGACCTTCATTGAGAACCAGAACTTCCGTACCTTCCCCACTACCTGTTCGACTTGCAGCTCCACTCAAGAGGGAGTTGCTCCTGGCCTGAAGCCATACCGGCAGCATGAGTCAGTATTTGGTGTTGATTACCAGATCGCCAAGAATCTAGCGTTCGAAGCGCGCTGGGATCGCCGCCGCTTGGATCATGTGATCGAAGACTCTTCTATTTTCAATGCCGCTACTGGCAGCGAGACTTTCGTCATCGTCAACCCGGGCCAAGGCGTCAACCAGACGTTCGACGGTTTCTGTAATTTCATTTACGGTGCCACTTCCGGGACGGCGTGCGCAGGAAACCCTCGTCCTCCGAACAACACGATCCCGGGAGCTCGCAGCTACGATGGCTTGGAACTCCGCCTGACCAAAACTCACAGCGACCGTTGGTTCGGCATGTTCTCCTACACCTACAGCAAGCTGCGTGGCAATTACACGGGCTTGACCAGCACAGAGCTTGCCGACGGGGGCTATGGCGGCCGCAACTCGCCCAACAACAGCCGCTCCTTCGACGAGCCGTACTTCTCTTGGAACTCTAGCGGCAATTCTTCCAGCGGATTGCTCCCAACCGATCGCCCGAGTACGTTCAAGGGCTATGCGTATTACGAGTTGCCTTGGAGCAAGTTCTCCAACAAGCTCACCACCGACCTCGGGATCTTCCAGTACTTTTACCAGGGCTCACCCACCAGCTCCTACTTGGATGTTGGCTACGGAGGCGGCGGGTGGCCGGTTTATGTGGCGAACCGTGGAAACTGGGTCGACGTGACGCAAAACCAAGCTACCGGCGCGCTCACCGTCGGGAGCCCGCGCGTCAACCGCACTCCGTGGTACATGCAGAGTGACTTTAACTTCCAGCAGAACTACAAGGTGAGCGAGGCAAAGATCCTCACTTTCACAGCGACTTTCACCAATCTGTTTAACCAGCACTCCGTCACTGCCGACAACGCGCAAATTGACACCCTCTCCGGCTTCCAATTTACGACGCCATCCAATGCCGGGTGCGGGGGCCCATGCTTCATCGGAAATGGCGTACCTTTCTATGCAGCGGCCATGAGGCCATATAACCTCTCGGCCGCGCTGAATACGCAGAATTCCCATGGCGGCCCGATGACACTTAACAGCCTGTACGGGACGCCGCTGTTCTTCCAGTTGGCCCGTACCATCCGTCTAGGGGTGAAGTTCACCTTCTAACCGGGTTGGATACGATTTACCGGGAGCCGGAGTTCCGGCTCCCTTTCTTTTTTGGCCGAGCCTGTTCGAGCGCTTGGAGGTGAAAGTCCTTTCACCTTCGTCAAGGCTGCCGGGGCGGTGACAAAAGACGGCGAAGAGGAAACTCCGAAAGAAGCTATTGCGGCAAACTCCATTCGAAACTTGTCCGATACAATCGAAAGAGAGGCACTCTTCCCGGCGCCTCCGCGCACAACCGCCGTATCGCTGCAGCACATAAGGAGACAGATTTCGATTGCCATTTCTAACTAGACGGAGGTTTCTTCAGGCCGCTGCAGGAGCCGCCGCGACCGGCGCTCTGGTCCTGGCAGAAGACGCCACAATTCTTGAGCCAAACCGCCCCATACTGGTCGCGATGGAAATCGAACTCGCCCGGTTGCCGGCTGCGTTCGATGGTTTCACCATAGCGCAACTCAGCGATTTTCACTACGACCCCCTCTCGGCGGTACCAATCAGAGCGGCGATAGAAATCGTCAACAACCTGCATCCGGACTTAGTCGTTTTGACTGGCGACTTTGTCACGGTTCCGATATTTCATCGCCGGTTCCACACTGCAAAACTCGCTGCGAGCGCTGCCGAACCCTGCGCCAGCCTTCTGGCGCAGTTGCATCCGCGTCTCGGGATGGTGTCCATTCTCGGAAATCACGATGTGGATTCGGATGTTCCCAGGATTATCGAGACTCTCCATTCGCATGGCATTCCCGTTCTCCGCAACCGTTCTATCCCTCTTGAGCAAGGAGGATCGCGAGTTTGGCTATGCGGTTTGGATTCGGTGTGGGAAGGGCACGCAGACGTGGATCGCGCTTTGCGCGGAGTCCCCAGCCATGAACTGGTTGTCTTGTTGGTGCACGAACCGGACTTTGCAGACCAAGCGGCTCTCTACCCTGTGGATCTTCAGCTCTCGGGACATTCGCACGGCGGGCAAATCTGGCTTCCCGGCATTGGCGCTCCGTGGCTGCCGACGTTGGCCCGAAAGTATCCCCGCGGGCTGCACAGAATTGGCCCGTTGACTCTGTACACCAACATGGGACTCGGCACAATTCGTTTGCCGATCCGCTTGAACTGTCCTCCCGAAGTCACGCTCTTTACCCTGCGCTCGGGGGACGGCGCTCTCAAACAAAATAGATGACCTAAAGACCCTCTGACCAAGTTGCCAATGTAGGCGCGGTGTCCACGCCCAGGCGGCGCCCCGGTTGAAATTCATACTTAATCGGAGTTTCCCTAGCTATCTCATGAATGCCGCGCACCGGCAGCACACGATTCAGCCTTAGCAGGTTATGGCCAGATGAGCACTCACCCTTCAAAACCGAAGGATGGGGCAGTTCTTTCTCGGCGAGGTGGAGAACAGGTGGGCCAGCCCCCAAGTCTCATCCGTTCGACCTTGGGGCCGACGATACAGACAGCCCGATCAATTAGGTTTCAGCGACTTCTTTGAAAGCTCGGCCTCGAAATGACTCTCAACCTCTCCACGACTAAGCGGGTTTTTTGCGTTGGTCAATACGATCGAATAGACGACTTTGTTGCCTTCAACCTGAGCGGTGATGAACGCCCGCTCGTCCAGTTCTTGGTTGGTGAATTTCACTCTTCCGCCATCTGCAAGTGTTTTGATCCACTCATCGCTTGGCATTCTCAGTTCCTCCACGGGCGAGTCCATCAGTGCCGCTTGGCTTTTTTCTTGCGTAGAAGAATACGTTTCACTACAGCGGGCATTTTGTTGCCCGTGACTTCGCGGTAGATGCGTTCGATAGGAGTCTCTGTTCGGGGCCCATGTACTCTCATTCAGCACCCCACTGCCGATTTATCCCGGATAATACGCCTTACCAGTCAAGATGTAGCATTTTTTTCGTTTTCTTCGTCTTCTCTGCTCGGGGCTTGGGGCTAGCGGCGTCGGCGTGCGATTGTGGCCGGCGATTGCAAAGTGTGCAGACTCCTATAGCCGGGACTGTGCCGAGCCAATCGAGCACCCGAACGCTGCGCCAATCGCCCTCTGTCAAAGGGGCGAAGCTTCCTCGTAGTCAGCACTGCACTGTTAGGACACTGCCTGTCCCTCAGTTGCAGATGCCGGTGCAGAGTTCGGCGTATAATTCACGCCGTGATGGATGACGAGAGGATAACAAACTCTATTGCAACCTTGAGCAAACAGTTGCTCATTTTGGAGAGCAATCAAGCAGCGCTTCGAGCCGCCGTGAGCGTCCTGAAATGTCTGACAGCAATCGAAATGAGTCCAGACGATCCATTAGAAGCTCTAAACCGGCTTCAGGGATTGGAAAAGATGCTCCTGAAGTCTGACCCAAACGCTCTAGCGCGTCAAGAAGCCGCTGAAGTAATTGAGGCGGTAAGACTCTGGAAGAAGCTGGGCGGCGGGCATCACGAGTCTTAAGATCGCATTCTGGCGGGTGAGGCTTTCGCGCAGAAGTATACTCTCTGAGGATCTTCGGAATTTGACTTAGGGTGGCCCGTCCTTGCGCTTTTTTTACAAGGGCGGGTGATCGCATCTCCTATGCTGCCGGCCGGATTTGCGGAACCGATCAGTGCAGGCGGATGCCGCCGACTACCTCCTGCATGTCAACGCCGTTGCTGCTGTCCATCCACGCGGCCAGGAAGTCCGCTCCCGCCCAGGCAGTCCCTTTCGGCGAGCATGCCGGTCACCGAAAGGCCGGGCCAGCCCCCCAAGAAAGAGGGTAAGAAAACCGGCGAGGTGATCGATCCATGCACCCGCCCCTTGCAAAAAACGCAAAAAACGCAAAGAGCGGGCCACCCCAACCCTTTCCTTCATCTGCTAAGGTCCGGGGCACCCGGCATGATAAGGGCGGCGAAGCGGAACAACCCGCAACCCGAGTCGTAATGCCGCACGCAATCAATTCTACGGATTAACACGTCCTGCCTGCCCCAAAGATGTAGAACTTCCCCAGGCCGGTATTTACCTCGTGACCACCACCATCAAGGTGGATCTCCTGCGCGCCTACGTAGGCGAAACCGTTAGCGACCGTGGGAACAGAATATTTGGTAGCTGGAGCAATCGCGTCCCCCGGACACACATCGCTCCCGTACAATTCCCTCATCGTCGTGGCGTCGAAAGCATAGAAGATACCTGGTGTCGTGCCCTCCGACATCCCCTGGTCTGGCTTCGAGATCGCCCATACGATGGCGTCCGGAGCCCCTGCACCGTTTGCCGAAACCGAGGGCGTGACTCCGTAACTGAAGAGTATGGGGTGTCCCAATGAGTCGGCCGATCCGATTGAAGCGCGGGGGCAAGTTATCAGATCAATTGGCCCCGTGGCCCTGGTATCAACACACAGCGGATACTGGGTCAGTTGAGCGTTCGCCGGCCCGGCGTAGATGTAATTCACGTTGGGAACAACCAGATCGTACTCCCAATATGCCGGGCTGTTGTGGATCACGTGGCCAGCGTAGGGCGTGCCCGTCCAGTAGGTTTGAATGTTGTTGCCGCTCTTCGTGGGCGTGCAGTGGCAGGGGTCAGCGCT
>DATNNO010000080.1:0-150304 GCA_035601775.1 Terriglobales bacterium
GGTCAGCGAGTTATTCGTGTCCCAGGCATACGACCCCACGAACGCATCCGTATCTTTTATTGTGTTGTTCTTGATTCCGTCCAGAATGGTGTTCGGGTGCGTGGTTCCCCCCTGGTTGCGAATGTTCTGGACGGTAAAGCTGTTGCTCGAGGGATAGTTACCGCTGATCTGCACCACGTTGCTGCCGGCTTTGTTAGACGGAGGACCCACGATTCCTCTCACCTGCTCCCCGGCACCGACGTTAACGGGATTGTTATTTGCCCCTATCAGCACACAGTTCGAGAAAGCTTCGCAGTGCCCATTGCTGACCAGGGTATTCGGGGCGTCCAGCATGACTGCGGCAATGGGCATGTTGCTGCAAAGGGAGGAAGGAACATTGGGGGCGTCCTCGGGACTGGTAATCGTCCAACTGTCGAAGCCGTACATGTAGCGGTCGCCAATGTAGGCTCCCGTAGTCCCGAAATCGCAGTTGGCATTAGAGTGGCCCGTCGAGATCTGCGCGTCGAGAATCGGCCCGAAATTCTGCGCAAGGTCGCCATGGGAATCAAAGCCCACAAAACTGAAGTTGGTGATCTCGAACGTATCCGCCCCCGACTCTTCTTCGGCATAAAGGTTCTGCCAACCGATGCAGCCGTCCAGAGCTTGGCAATTGAATCCCAAGGTCTTGAAGTGCTCGCCGAACGCGTCGCAGGGGTTCGTGTTCGAACAGGTTTGCGTGTTGTAAGCATTCGTGCCGACCGGCCCGAACCCCAGGATCGGCGTGCCAAGCCAGAGAGTTCCGCAAGTGCTACTGCAGCTTCCGGCTGTGCTCGGGACGGTGACCGTGAGGGTGCTCCCGGAAACAGATTGAAGCTTGAAAGTTCCATTGTTCAGCGCCCCGCTACTGCCCTTCACCATGCCCAACTCGCCGGGATAGATTGACCCAACCGGCGGTGAAGTGCTCAGCACAATCGTCATGGTATTGACGCTTACCGTGGTAGACGCGATCCCGAACGAGCGCTGCGGGAACGCAGTGGTGCAGACCGTCACAGGAGTGCCGGGACCGGTGCATACGGAGAGGAACGTACCGAGACCGGCAGTGGTGCTGTTGATTCCCGTCGCCCCGCGGCTAATTCCCTCGATGCCCCAGAATCCGCTGGGGATGATGAACGCGGGCGTGCCAACACCGGAGCTGTGACCATCATCGTAGTGGCCATTAACGCCGCCACTCGGGCCATCGGCGTACACGTTGACGTTGCCCAGAAGGAGCTTCCCACCGTTATGACCACTGCCACTGACGCAGCCATTCAGCATCGTGGTGATAGTGCTCGCTTTGCATAGCTGTATCCCGGTAAATCCACGGGCGTCAATCGTGGATCCCAGGGGGTAGTTTGGGCTCGTGGTTCCCAGTTTCGAGCAGGCCGTCGCAATCGCCCCACACATGTCGGTGACCGGAGAAACCAGAAATTGCGTTGCGTCGATCAGCATCAGGCTAGATACTGACGCGCCCGCACTTCCAACGTTTGGGAGGCCTGTTGTGTTCTGGGCTGAGGAAGGATTGCAGAAGGTTCCCAGCAGCGGACAGAGCAAAGCTAGTTGTACAGCTACCTTACTTAGTGACAGGCAACGGCGAACCTGCGAGCGCAGGCTGGCAACAAGATGCACCATTTTGGCCCTCCTTTGGATTTGCTGAGTTGCCGCTCAGCCACTCCCCCTCACCACGGAAAACTGTGGGCTGGTTCCGCCTGCGCTAGCAAGCGCTCCAGTAAGTGCTTTGAGCTGACGGTCGTACGTTATCGCACACGTGAAGGATCTGGAAGTGCCTGTCTGGATGCGTGTTGGGTACAGCGCTCTAGCCGCAAAATCTTGCATCTTGACTTGCCGTCTTCTGGGGGAAGAAACTCGACATTGGAGAATGCGACCATGAAGCGTACCGCGTGGACTTTTCTGCTGGTGGTTGCGACGCTGTCCGTGGGCGCAGATAACGCCTCCGCCCAGCAGTTCAAGAAGGCTGTCTACTACCATGCCGCCGGGAATCCATGGACTTTGGTCGCTGCCCACTTTACTAAAAGCGGGAATTTCGATCTTGCCGTCGCCGACCTGTTCCAAGGTCGCGTTGCAATTCTTTTGGGCAACGGCGACGGGACCTTTCAGCCGCCTCGGACATTCCCCGTAACCAACCCAGTCGAAATCGCAACGGGAGACTTCAACGAGGATGGGAATGAAGACTTGGCGGTGACTGAGTCCAACGGAACCGGGGACGGATCACTCGCCATTTTTCTGGGTGATGGCAAGGGCAGCTTCAAGTTATCCGCCAGCTATCCGATCGGTGTTGTATCTGGTTTCGTTGCTGTCGCCGACTTCAACGGTGACGGTCACCTGGATGCTGCGGTCACAGACCAAGGGTTTGACGGTACTCTGGGTGACGTGATCGTGTTTTTCGGCAACGGTCAGGGCAAGCTAAACAGAGTTGCCAAGTTTAAGATGCCGCAGCAACCAGTTGGCATTGCCGCGGGCGACTTGAACGGAGATCACAGCCCCGACCTCGCGGTGACGCTGGCTGGCAGCGGTTCGGTCGCTGTTTTCTTGAACGACGGCATGGGCAAATTCCGAAAGCCGGTCACCTACAACGCCGGCGGCGGTGCGGCAGTGGACGTGAAGATCGCCGACCTGCGGAATCACGGCAAGCAAGACTTGGTTGTGGCCAACGGCTCACAAGGCATGGTCGTGCTGCTGAATAAGGGCGATGGCACCTTCGGCAAACCCACTATCTACCCGCCCCTCTGCCAGAACTGCGTCGCTCCCTCAGCTTGCGTGGTCGCCGATTTCAACCTTGACGGAAAGTTGGATGTGGCCTGCGCTACCAATATTGACGACTCCTACTTCTTCTACGGCGATGGCAAGGGCAGTTTCGGAGCGATAAATCCCATCCACGACACAATCCAGAACCAGGGCGGCTTTTCGATTGCCGCTGGCGACTTCAACAACGATAAAGCCCCCGACCTGGCCATCCCCATTCAAAACAACGGGAAAGTCGCCATTATGATCAACACCCAGTAGCGGCCCTCCCCGCGCTTGCGAAGAGCCCAATCCGCGGCCAGCCCGCTTTTCTTCTTGACCGCGTTCTGTAACTCAGATAATCTAGGCTAAAGCATATTATCTACAAGGTAATAGCCGGTCCTTGACAATCCGACCCAGGCGATGGCGCGGCTTCTCGGGCCGCACTACAAATGCCGCCCCCCAAGCCTCCTTGCATGAGCGGCTGATCTGCTCCTTGTCCAGAATCCAAGCGTCCAGCTTCAACCGTCCAGATCCAAGCGCAGTTCCAAAACGGACCGCGAGCCCGCCGCGCACCCGCCGTAACTCCCATGTTCTCTAGATTTTGCGTGTAACTCCCGTAAACTCAAAGATCTAGGACATAGTCGCAAAATTGATCGTTTGTTTTCTAGATTTTGCAGACAAAGGGGGGAGGGGGGTACCCGGTACTAAACAGTAAACTCGGTCCCAATGTGGGAAAAGCGCCAGCGCACGGCTTCTCGCCTTTGGAATTCTCGAGCTGATGCCTCAAACCACAGATCGTTCAGGATCGATGAGAAATGCCCAGATAAGCGCGCCAGCTGGCCCATGCTTTCACCACACACAAAAGCGGGTGCCCTGCCCTTCTCGCGTTCTTTGCGAGAGATTCTCTCTTGCCAGTCAAGCGGTATTTTCTGTGGAGAGATGCAGGAGAGGGCGAAGGGTGAGTTTTTTTAGGCAGGGGAAATCTATCGATCCGATGTTGGAGGCATGCAATGGGGAAGTAACGCGGAAACATTGGAGGGTGTTCAATTGTGACCAGACTTGGGTGTCCCGCAATGCGATGTTGAGGAATCACCCAAAGTGCGCTGCGCCGGGAACGGCGGCAGCTGAAAGGATCAAAATGACAGAGACCAAGACCAATCATCCTACCGAGTTCGCGAGCCTCTTTATCAAGGGAGTGGAACGAGCGGCCGAATTGCAGAAGAAGTCGCTCGACGATGCCGCGCGGCAAAATGCGGAGGCGATCGCGGCTTACAAGAAGGGCCCTCAGTCCATGCCATCAGCGCCGGCCGTGTATGACCTGGCCGGACAAGCTTTTGAGGGGTACATCGAAGCACAGAAGAGCGTAATCGACCATATAGTGAAACAGACCGCTTCACTGGTCGAGAGCGCGAAGGATAGCGGCAACTCGGCGCAGAAGGTTGCGGCGGACTTAACAAAGACCATCCAGCAATCGATCGAGCGTGCTGTTGAAGTGCAAAAGAAAGCGCTGGATCTTGTCACGCGGGAAGCTAAGGCACCGACCGCCTCAAAACGCACGGCATGAGGCGAGATTAGTTCGGTTGATTCTTCATTATCACGGAGCAGCAATTACCTCGGAGCGCCGTTCTAAGCCTGCTTTAACGGCGTTCCTGTGGTATGAATGCAATCGCGGACGGGAACAATTTCTTGGTCGCCTATCCGGAACAGACGACCAAGGCCAATCCCTTGCGATGCTGGAATTGGTTCGATCCAAAACACCAAGCGCGCGAGTCCGGAGAGCCCTCCATCCTGGCCGCTGTGATCGAGCAAGCGGTTTCGTCACATAACATCGATCCTAATCGTGTTTATGTGGCAGGTCTTTCGGCGGGGGCAGCGATGGCGGTTGTTTTGGGAGCTACCTACCCTGATATCTTCATGGCGATTGGTGTGGTCGCGGGCCTCGAGTTTGCAGCGGCCACGACCGCAGTTGCGGGCCTCGATGCAATAACGATGGGTGGCCCTGAGCCGAATCACCAGGGGCTTGTCGCCTTCCAAGATGCTATTCGCCAGGAGTGAGCGAAATGGAACAGTGTTACTTCCGCCGTCGCGGTATAAACATTGACTGCAAACAACTAAGGGTTTCTTGGATTCGATTTCGTTCCGAGTGAGAATGTTCGTAGGCGAGTAGTCGAGCCATTGACCGTCGAAACCCAGCACCAAAGCCTGAGACAACAGAATCATTGTGGAGGAACCTCCCATCGCACGCACCGTGGAAATCACCGAGTTGCTGCTGAGAGAAGCGCAAGAGAGCCTTCTGGAAACCAGCATGGCCCTCGAGGACGTGGTCCCTGTGTGTGCAGACCTGGACAATGCGGGCTATTGGTCGGTGGAGTGTTGGGGCGGGACGTCATTCAATTCCTGCTTACGCTTTCTCAACGAAGACCCCTGGGAGAGGTTGCGGACTTACCGCAGGCTGCTCCCCAAGACCAGACTGCAAATGCTGCTGCGCGGACAGAATCTGGTTGACCATCGGAACTTTGATGACTCTATCGTCAGCCGGTTTGTCGAGAAGGCGGCGCTGAATGGCATCGATGTCTTCCGCATCTTCGACGCACTGAATGATGTTCGGAACCTGAAGGCCAGCGTTGAGGCCGTGAAGAAGGCCGGCAAGCACGCACAGGGGGCAATCTGCTATGAGCCGAGTCCGGTCCACACGATCCCGGTGTTCGTGGACCTAGCGCAGCAGATCAAGGAAATGGGTTGCGATTCCATCTGCGTGCAGGACGTTGACGGTCTGCTTAAGCCACAGGCGGCCTACGATCTGGTCAAGGGGATCAAGCAGAAGTGCGGAAGCGACACGCTGGTCAGCCTCCACACTCATTCGACGACGGGCGTCACCATGGTTTCGCTGATGAAGGCGATTGAGGCGGGATGCGACATTGTGGATACAGCGATCAGTTCTTTGGCGCTAGGCCGCGGGCACAATCCCACCGAGAGCGTGGTTGCTATGCTGGAAGGGACCGGTTACGAATCACGTCTGAACATTGATAGGCTGCACAGCATCAAACAGCATATCGCCAACGTCCGTCCGCATTACTACGAATTCATCAAGCAGCCAATCGGTGTTGAGACGGAGATTTTCCAGCACCAGATACCGGCAGCGCTTATCTTGAACATGGAATATCTGCTGAAGGGCCAGGGCTCGCCCCAATTGCTGGACGAAGTGCTGGCGGAAATCCAGAACGTCCGCCGGGACGCTGGAGATCCTGCGCTAGCCCGCCCGGCAAGTGAAATCCTCGGCACCCAGGCAATGTTTAATGTCCTGCAAGGCAAGTATAGAGTGATCACCAGTGAGTTCGCCGACTTGATGCTCGGTTATTACGGCACAACCTTGGGAGAAAAAGACCCGGAGGTGGTTGCCAAGGCAGCCATGCGCGCGAACAAACCCGCCACTACCCGGCGTCCGGCCGACTTGCTTGAGCCATCATGGGAGCGGCGGCGAACCGAGGCCATGACGCTCGGCTGCAACGGTAGCGATGAGGATGTTTTGACTTATGCCATGTTTCCCAAGGTGGCAACGCAGTTTTTCCAGACTCGGGCGGCAGGGCCGAAAGACATTGGCAGGGAATCGAGTGAACCGAAAGCTGGACCCGAACCCGCGCCCTTGGGAAGTGCGAGCAGCAATGCCAGGCCGGGACCGTCCCGGAGTTACATCGTCAAAGTTAACGGTGAGGAACACAAAGTCACGGTGACACAGGCGCAGTGAAAACAGGGTAAGAACCAGGGTCTTCAGATTTCTAACCCGTGCCAGGGAGGTCCGAGATGGCGACACCAACACTCAAACCGGCTGATGCAACCATGAAAGAGCGAACTACCGAACTTCGCGAGAAGCGCGCGAAGATCAAGGAGGGTGGCGGCCCACAACGCATCCAGAAGCAGCACGCGGCCGGCAAGCTCTCCGCGCGGGAGCGCATCGACAAACTGGTCGATTGCGAAAGCTTCCAGGAGATCGGTCACTTCGCCAAGCACCGTGCCACTTATTTTGGCATGGCAGACAAAGATCTCCCCGCCGATGGGGTGGTCACCGGATGCGCGACCATTGATGGCCGCCTGGTCCACTTGGCCTGCCAGGATTTCACGGTAGCCGGCGGCGCAGCCGGGGAAGTGCATTGCGCCAAAATCACCGAGATGATGAAGCTTTCCATGAAGACGGGAAGCCCATTCATCTTCGTGAACGATTCCGGCGGAGCGCGTGTGCAGGAAGGCATCGACAGCCTGGCGGGCTATGCCAGTGTGTTTTACCACAACGTAATGCTCTCCGGATCTGTACCGCAGATTTCCATCATCTGCGGACCCTGCGCCGGGGGCGCAGCCTACAGTCCTGCGCTGACCGACTTCATCATTCAAACCCGGCGAGCGCAGATGTTCATCACCGGTCCCCAGGTCATCAAGCAGGTGACAGGAGAGACCGTAACGGCAGACCAGTTGGGTGGGCCAGCAGCCCAGATGAATCGCTCCGGCGTCGTTCACCTCATTGCCGAGGACGACGAGGGAGCGCTGGCTCTTGCCCGCCGTCTGCTGGCCTTCCTGCCATCGAACAACCTGGAGGACCCGCCACGCCTGGCATACAGCCTGGAGTTGGAAGACGATCCTGCGCTCAATGACTTGTTACCGACGGAATCTAAAGTAGCCTACGACATGCGTACCGTGCTCAAGCGCTTGCTCGACCATCAGGACTTCTTCGAAATCCAGCCCGGGTTCGCCCCGAATGCGGTGATCGGTTTCGGGCGCCTGCAAGGGCGCACGGCGGGGATCATCGCCAATCAACCGTGCGTACTCGCAGGAGCGCTCGACATCGACGCATCCGATAAAATGGCCCGCTTCATTCGATTCTGCAATGCCTTTAATATCCCGTTGCTGACTTTTGTCGATGTGCCCGGATTTCTGCCCGGAGTCGAGCAAGAGTACGGCGGCATTATTCGACATGGAGCAAAAATCCTGTTCGCCTACTCGGCGGCAACCGTCCCAAAGATAACGGTGGTGATACGCAAAGCCTACGGCGGAGCTTACATCGGCATGTGCTGTAAAAACCTGGGGGCGGATCGCGTGGTGGCCTGGCCGACGGCGGAAATCGCAGTCATGGGGGCCGAAGGCGCTGCGGAAATAGTGTTTCGCCATGAAATCGACGCCGCCGAAGACAAGGGGCAACGGCGGGATGAGCTGATCGAACTCTATCGCAAAACGTTCGCCAATCCGTATGTGTCTGCTGGCCGCCGCCTGGTGGATGACGTGATCGAGCCCTGCGAGACCAGGCGATACCTGTGCCGGGCCCTGGAGGCCCTGCACACGAAGCGGGAACTTCGTCCGGCCAAGAAGCACGGGCTGATTCCCCTGTGAGCCCTTGGGAGCAAACATGGATTCCAAAGCAAAGTCCTCTCATGAGGTGACGCCCGAAACGCTGTCCGTGATCGCCGCAGTGGTCACGGAGTTTCTCGGCGAGAGAGTCAAGATTCGCTCTGCAAGAATGCAGCAGACGCGATATGCAGTCGATCGCTGGGCGCGGCAAGGGCGTGTGATGGTCCAAACTTCGCATAACCTCACCCCGCGAGGACATTGACTATGGCGGCGAACGCTGAAATCGCGGGAGCCAGGGAAGTTCTGGAGCGGAGGGGGCAATGAAGCTCCAGATCTCGATCGATGGGCAAGCGTATGAAGTCGAGGTTGAGGTCGCCGGGGAGGACTATCCCCCGCAGATGCAGGACAACCGCCCCACGCCGGCGTCGGCCACCATTCAATCGACCGTATTGCCGATGCCGCCCAAACCGGGCTCTTCCCTGGATCCCGACAATCACGAAGCCAAACTGTGCCGCAGTCCTCTGGCTGGAATCGTCGTGCAGGTGGCGGTGGTCCCGGGAAAGCAGTTGCAGCTGAACGATCTGATGGTTGTATTGGAAGCGATGAAGATGGAAACCGTCGTGACCTCGCCGATGGCGGGAACGGTGAAATCGGTCAACGTAGCGCCGCGAGAGTCGGTGAAACTAAACCAGGTGCTGGTCGAATTCGACTGACTTCGTGCAGCCGGAGCGATCCTCGGTGGCTGCGCGCAGCTCGGTTGCAGCAAAGTGGTAAACGCTGAAGGTAATTCTGTCCACGCCGCCGTGGGAGTCGAGTTGGGTGCGGATCGCACTTTGGGCGGCTGCACGGGCGGCTTGGTTGAAGCCAAAAAAAAAGGAAAGGATAGCCAATGTTGCTGAAACCTTTCGTTATCAACTCTCACGGTCGCATTGTCTTCCCGGGGAATTTTTTCCCAGAGTTGGATTTTTCTGTATTTAAGACCCTTAAGCAACTTGCAGCAGTTATCCGGCGGGACTTCGGGGAGAAAGCTCCGACGGACGTGGAGATTGCGGCGCGCTTGCGGGCGGGTGAATACAAGAGCCGGTATGAGCTTTGCCGTGATCTGGCGTTGAATTTTTTCTGGGTGAATCGCTACACGTTTACCATGTTCGAGAAACGCCCCACCCGCTGGGGAGATCTCCCGCGGCAGCGGGACGATGTCTTCCTGCCGGTGTACAAGCCGAGGGATGCATCCGCCATCGCAACGGCGATCGAGGCTGGTTACCGGGCTTTGCCCCCATCGTGGGACGAAGAGCTGGAAGACCGGAGTTTCAGCATTCTGCTGAATGTTTTTCGCAACAAACATAGCTCCGGTGGCGAGCTCCGCCCTATCCGTCCGACGGTGTCGGAGGCGCTGGCCGACCCGGCGAACCGCACCTCCCGCCTGCTAGCGTATGACCCCGATTATCTGCGCTATACGTTCGACGATGTAATCGACTGCCTGCATCCCGTGCCCGAGATGGAAGCATTGATGCGGCAGTGCATGATCCTTCACAACCAGTATCCTTGGGACCCATCGACCAGTACTCAAATCGAAGTCGGCAAGCTGAAGGACGACGATTACGTGGTGGCATTCCATCCCCGGAGCCAGGAGGTGCTGCGTTTTATCCAGCGGGTAAAGAAGGATGAAAATTGGGGACCGCGGATTCGCCCGTATCGGACAAAACGGCCCGACACTCTGGCCCTGAGCGAGCCCATCAAGCCGTATCCTCCGGTGGAAGTCAGCAAGCGATTCGCAATTCTTCCCCGGCTTGAGGCCATTGCCGTCTACGAAGGTGAGGTGACCTGCAGCAACGCAGACCTCATCCGCAACCACGCGTACTGCTGGTCGCGCATGAGCGCCGTGGAAATCAGCCAGAAGACAGGGATCGAGGAGCGGCGTTACACCCAGTTGCCCCTGGAGGACATGGCCCTGCTTGCGGCCAAGAAGGCCCTGGCGAAGTCCGGCCGCCGGCCTGCGGAAATTGGCGCCGTCCTCCTTTGCACTTGCACCAGCACCACGCTCATTCCATCGATTGCCACCTGGCTTTCGGGGGAGCTCGGCCTCTTACAGACGCATACTTCGTGCGACATCGTTGCCGCTTGCGCCGGGATGCCCTACGGGCTGGCGGAGGCGGTGCGCCTGCTGCAAGAGATCGAGCGGCCGGTGCTGCTCATTTGTGCGGAGAAATTCTCCGACAAGATCGGAACGGTGCGGACCTCGCGCATGATCTTCGGTGATGGCGCAGCGGCCGTGATAGTAGCGCCGGCGCCGGAAGGAACTCCTTCCGATATCGAGTTTTTCCAAACCTATGCCAGCGGGCCGTGGTCGGAAGTGAACTCCATCATCTGGCCCAACCCGGAGTTCGACAACAACATTACGGTATACGGGCCGGAGGTGAAGGCCCTGGTGACTCGCTATCTAAAGGAGATGATGGGCGAGTTGGCCAAACTTCCGAACCCCAACGGCGGCGGGGGGTCGCTCATCGACGCGATTGATCTCGTAGTACCGCACCAGGCCAACAAGAACATGGTGCTTACGCTGGCCGAGGCGGCGGGGATCCCTGGGGACCGGATTTTTTTCAACATCGAACGGGTTGGCAATACCTCTTCCGCCAGTATTCTCATGGCCGTCCATGACGCGGTGCGAGAGGGCAGGATTGACCGTCCCATGCGGGTTTTCGCGCCCGGATTCGGCGCCGGCGCGGTTGGGGGCTACGTGGTTATGCGGGTCGATCCCGCGATTGTGAGCTGCAATTCTAACGACAGGAGTCTCGACATGGCAAACGTTTCAGATGGACGTGGAAATTTCCCTCCGACGTCGCTCGCGGGTAAGGTCGCGTTGGTGACCGGGGCCTCGCGAGGCATTGGACGCGCGATCGCGCTCGAACTCGTACGCCGTGGGGCGAACGTGGCGTTGAACTTCCGGGCGGATGTCAAGAACGCCGAAAGCGCGGCCGATGAAATCCGCGAACTGGGTGGCGAGTGCTTGCTCGTCCAGGGCGACGTGGCCAAGAAAGGCGAGGCCGCGCGCATGGTCAAAGAAGTACTCGACAAATGGCAGCGCCTCGACATCCTGGTGAACAACGCGGGGATTACGCGCGACCGAAGCATGCGCAAGATGACCGACGAAGACTGGGGAGAAGTAATCGACGTCAACCTGAACGGCACGTTTTATTGCACCAGCGCGGCCCTGCCGGCCATGATCAATCAGAGGTTTGGGCGGATCATCAATATCAGCTCGGTGGTCGGGCAAATGGGCGCATTTGGCCAGGCTAACTACTCGGCCAGCAAGGGCGGCATCATCGCCTTCACCAAAACCCTCGCGCTGGAAATGGCCAGATTCAACATCACCGCCAATGCCATCGCGCCCGGCTTCACCTCCACCGAAATGGTGGATGCCATTCCGGAAGAGATTGCCGCGCAGATCAAAGCCAAGATTCCTTTGGGACGTTTCGCGTTGCCAGAGGAAATCGCCAAGGCCGCCGCTTTCCTTTCCGCGGATGGGGACTACATCACCGGGCAGGAATTGAACGTCAACGGCGGATACCACATGTGAGGAGTGTCGAACTTTGTCGAATTTTATTGAGAGCGGGAGGCCAGCCAGCCATCGATGTGCGGCCAGGTATACTTGCTGGCTCCGCTGCCTGCCATGATTCCGATGTGACCACCCTTAACCCGGAAGAGCTCCTTGTCCGGGCTGCTGACCTTCGACATGACAGGCTCAGACTGGCAGGACGGCGTAATATGGTCGCCCTCGGCGATCACGGTGAGCAGGTTGGCTTGAATGCGGCTGAGTTCGACGCGCTCGCCTCGAATCACAAGCTCACCGCGCATCAGCTTGTCGTTGCGATAAAGGTCCACGATGAGTTGGCGGAAGACGCCTCCGGCCAGCGGCACGTTGTCGGTCACCCATGTGTTCATCGCATGCCAGCCTTCCACCATGCGAGGATCGTCAATGTTGTCCCACAGCTTCACATAGTTTCCGACATAGTTTTCCACCGGTTTGAGTGCCTTGGCCCCATAGTCGATCATCTCTCCGGGCATATTGCCAAATGCCGCGAGCACCTTGTCCACATCAAAATAGCGCTCGTCGGTCCAGCGCGCGAAGGTCAGGCCCTGTTTGTTGGAAAAGTCCAGGGGAGCGGTCAACAGAATCAGGTTGCGCAACCCTTCGTCGCCACGCAGGGCGGCGTAGATGGTGGTGAGGATGGCTCCAATGCACCAGCCCAGGAGACTGAACTCTTCCACTCCGGAGATTGCTTTGAGCTTGCGAATCGCGCGCGGCATGTAATCCAGGGTGTAGTCGTCAAACTTGAGGTTCTTGTCTTCTGGTCCGGGCGCTCCCCAATCGAGCAGGTAGAGATCGTAGCCCTTGTTCAGCATATACTCGACAAAGCTGTGACCGCGACGCAGGTCGAGAATGTAGGGCCGGTTCATGAGGGCGAAAACCAGTAACAGGGGAATGGGATGGCGCTTTTCCTTGGGAAGAACCGGGATGTAACGGTAGAGCTTCGACTTGTTCAGCGTCCAGACCAACTCCTTCGGGGTCTGGGCAATGGCAGCTTTAGTGGTCATCACCCTGCTGAGCGTTTTCAGCCGGTCTGCAGCGGCGATAGCTGGGTCGGTGATAACCGTATCTTCTGCCATCCTACTTTTCCCCTCGCTTCGCTGGTTTCGCTTTAGTTGTCTTCTTCTTGCTTGGTTGCGGCTTGCTGGGTTGCGGCGCTTTCCCCGCCTGCGAACGCGGCACCGCGCCGACTTTCACAATCAATCGTTGGATATTGTCCAGTTTGGCATCCAGGTCGTCCAGGCGCATCTCGATGTTGGTCATGCGCTCGGCAATCGAGACAACGTCAGCCCGGGAAGGCATGGCCATCTGCTCGAGCGTTTTGAGCATCGCCTTTTCGACAGCCTCGCGGAATGGAGCGGACACCGTCATGTAGCTATCTAGCATCGCGCCCGTGGCTTGCGCATAGGCTTCGCTGTTCACCATGTCAACCATGGTCTTGCCCCAGGCATCCATATAGATGTCGCGCGCCGCCCGCCAGGGTTCCATCGGATCAAGCCGCTTACCATCGTGGGTTGGGTCTTCCGCCATTTTACGACTCCCTTCAGCACGATACACCAGAGCCAGTTACGAGGATACCCCGCCGGGTGTTTTGTAACGCCCGGCTGGCATCCTTGGCGACTCCACGTCCTGAACTCGACAACCGTTAGCTCTTGGCAGTGGCAAACGGCTGGGAAACGATGTTCAGAAACGACTTTTGCGCTTCGATCACAGCGTGCGCCCCGCGCTGGAACCTGTCGACGATCACAGTTGCCGGGCCTGCTGTCGCGCCGAACTGCTTCTTGGTGGACTCAAAAACGGCCTTGTTCTGCTCGCTGACAAACTCGAGGATCGTCTTTTGGGCTTCCATCGAGCGCTCAACCGACTTCTGCATGGTGGTGGTGACGCCATCGGCGATCTTGGAGTACGCCTCGGCGCGCACTTTGGCAATACCGGTGGCAGCCTTGCTCTGCTCGACCACCAAGTCGACGGCGCTCTTCTGGGTTTCGATGGCGGTTTGGACTGCCTGGCCGGCAACATCGAAGATGAATGCGAGCGGCGTTACCGGGAAGTAGCTGAGAGCCTTCTTCCAGGACCCGATCCACTCGGCGGTCTGCTCGGCGGTGATGTCCAGGGTCTTCTTTTGCATGTCGGCGACCCGCTCAACACTGTTCAGAACCAGGGGAGAAAAGCTGTCCACGAATTCAGGATTTACCGCTGCCGCAGCCTTCTTGGTTGACTTAGAGGTGCTTGTCATGATCTGCTCCTTCTTAGAGAACGGGGATTTAGTCATGTTGCAAATTATGCTGCACTGCAACATGACCTAATCTTACTCCTCTTTGGCGGCGTGTCAAGAGCAAACATGAAACAAAATATCCCCCAGCCACTCATTATCAAGAAGTACGAGAATCGGCGTCTTTACAACACTTTAACCAGCCAATACATCAACCAGGGCCAGGTTGCCCAGTTGGTGCGCGATGGCCATGACGTGCGGGTCGTCGATGCGGCAACCGGGCAAGACCTGACCCGACTGGTCCTGGCCCAGATCGTGTTGGAGGACGCCAAGACGCCCGATTCCGTTTTTCCTCTCGACGTACTGCGCCAGATGATCCTCGCTTCCGGAAGGGCAACCCAGGAAAATGCACTGCGGTACATGAAGGCGATGATGGACATGTATCAGAATGCCTCCCGCGCTCTGCCGCCGCCGATGAATCCTTTCGAGTTCCTACAGGGAAACTGGGCCAAGCCTGTGGCTGGTAATGGACCAATCGGAGGCCCGCAGTCGCAGCCAGATTTTCCCGAGGCCTCCGAAACACAGGTGAAAGCCAGTGAGGCGGTCGAACTCAAGCGGCGAATCGAAGAACTGGAATCTTTGTTGATCAAACGTGTACCAAAAAAGAGCAAGGGTAGGCCGAAATCTCGCCGCAAGGCTTGACGCACTGCGGCAAAGCAGCTACTCTGTTCGCGGCACCACTGAATCAGGAGCGAAATTGACTCTGCCCCAACCAAGGCGCTGCCCCCAACAGGATGTGATGACCAGGAGCTTCCATGCCTCGCTCTGAGCAAGACTCTGCTACTGAAGGCGTTCCGCAGCCGGCTGAAGACACAACCGTCCGCAACCCGTCCCAGCCAATGGAATGCACGCCCATGGACACGCCCGTCGTCCGCGAAAAACGGCAGTCAGCCAGAGAGAGCGGGCTGCGTGGGAAAGTTGTCCTAATCACCGGAGCCGTGGCTGGAATCGGACGTGCGACTGCGGTACGCTTCGCTGAGGAAGGGGCACGAATAGCCGCCTGGGATGTTTCGGCCCAGACCGCGCCTCAGCTCGAATCCGCGATCAAATGGGCGGGGGGCGAGTCTCATTTTCAAGCGGTTGACGTTACCAACGCCAGCGCGGTCGAAACCGCCGCCGCCGCAGTTGTCGAGCAGTGGGGCCGGATCGACGTTCTCATCAATAATGCCGGCATCGTTCGCGACGCGCAGCTGGTGAAGTGGAACGGCGGATTCCCCGAGTCAATCATGGGCGAGGACGTGTGGGATTCGGTGATCGGGGTCAACTTGAAGGGAGTCTTCCTAGTGACCCGCGCGGTGGTGCCCCACATGATCAAAGGTGGAGGCGGAGTAATTCTGTCGGCGGCCTCCGTCGTGGGACTTCTGGGGAACTTCGGACAGACGAATTACGTGGCTTCCAAGGCCGGTGTCATCGGAATGACGCGGACGTGGGCACGGGAGTTGGGCAAGTACAAGATTCGCGTCAATGCCGTGGCTCCGGGATTTATCGCGACAGACATGGTGAGGGCGATGCCCGCGAAAGTCCTCGAAGCCATGGTGGCACGAACTCCGCTGGGGCGGGCAGGAACATCGGAAGACGTGGCCAACACATACTTTTGGCTGGCATCGGACCAGGCAAGCTTCATTCACGGGGCTGTGATTTCCGTGGACGGCGGCGTCGTAATCGGAACCTGACAGAGCTTGGTCAGGGCTTCCTAAGCCCAGGGGCGAGGGTCGATCCCGGACCATGCACGCATCGGCAGCGCCGCCCAGACTATCGATTCAAGCCGCGCGCACCCAGACAAAATCGGCTAATTGGTTCTACATATACCGGCAGTCAAATCCGGAAAATCACCGACCCGATCCCAGCTGTGAGCGTAGCCACATTGCCCTCGGGTTGACTATATACCGTGGAACAGAGCCTAGCCCTTCGGCCGCCCGGTTCGCACCAGCCCTGCTTTCTTTCTCAACTTCGCATAAACATCAGGCAGGTTCTTCCTAAGCCATTTGTAGCACTCCCGGCGCAGCAAGGTGTGCTTCCGGTTATGCGCCCGGCGTCGCTTCTGGGTGCGTACTTGTTGAGCAGTGAGTCGTTTTTTTTTCATCCGCGATTTCTCTCTTTCTTGAAGAATCAACTAGAGTACACAAAATTTTCACACTGCGACAGAACATTCATGGTTCTTCAGAACTGGCAACCACAGTCATAGCAAACAAACCAAACAACAGTAGCCGCACCCCCGGTTTTTCGCAGCAGCGGATTTCCGCTGTTGCCTTCAATGAGGGAAAGCAACGAGAGCGGGCTCGCTGCCTTTCTGCGGTGGTGTGCGAGCCACATTCATCACCATGGCAAGAAACGTATAGTATCCGTTGATGCCAACCAGATCGATAATACCCTGTTCACCGAACTTCGCGAGTGTCTGGGAGTAAATTGCGTCGCTCACGCTCTTATTGTGATGTAGCTCTGTGCAGAAGGCATAGACGATCGTTTCCTCCTCAGACATTCCCGAGGGCCGCGTACCCTCTGCTACCGCTTTGACGATTTCCGCACTGAGCCCAGCTTTAACCGCGATCGTCGAATGAATGCCCCACTCGTATTGTTGCGTCCACTCCCGCGCCGTAACCAGAATGGCGAACTCGCTGAGTTTCGGCGGCAGCACGCTCTTGAACCGCAGATAATCGCCCATGGCTTTGGCCCGCAGCATCACTTCCGGGCTGCGTAGCAGCGGAATAAAGGGACCACCAGGGGGAGTTCCCCGTCCTGCAATAAATTCATCCACCGCTTTCTTTTGGGTTTCGGTCATCTTGTCGGTTTGGATCTCCGGCAAGCGATCTTGAGCGATCGCGAGGCCACCGAGACCAATGGCGAGCACGAACAGCCAGCAAGAGTTCATCAGTATGCGGCTCCTTTGGCGGAATTTCACCAGAGCTGTTTCGTTTGCAAGATCAGCATACACAATAAAGTCGTAGCTGGGGATAAGAGGATGATCGCGAGAGAGGCCATAGGGTAGGCCATCTTCCTTAGCCCCTGGCAAGAGTCCGGTCTGACGAGCGCCTATAGGTGAGCCCATCTTCTGCAAAGGATGCAAACAACTGGGGACACGCGGGGCAGTGCAGGCCAATTCTCAGAGTTGTTATCTACGCCGCTGTCTGACTGCTCGCCGCGCCTGCCAGTGCGGTAGACAATTGTGCAACCGCATCCGCATCAATGGTAGCTGTCTGCGCCAGTCCGTGTTGCGTTTGGAAGTCGGCGAGCGCTGACAGGGTGCGCGTTCCTGCGACACCATCGATCGGGCCCGGGTGAAAACCAAGATAAGTGAGATAGAGCTGAGCGGCGCGCACATTCAGGTCAGGAAGAGCGCCGGCGGAATACTTCTGGAACTCACCGTTCAAGCGAATGTCATAGCGATTGATGGCGTAATTGGCGCCATTGTAGCCGCGAGCGAACGAGGCCCAATCGTGCGCTTGTAGGGGAACGTTCAGTCGAGAACTAACCAGGAAATTACCCATGGCGGCGAGTTGTTGATCTTCAGACTCCGACATGGCAGCGACCATCTGTTCCACGTCTGCGAATCCTGCCATGGAATAATTCTCGCCCATGATTTGGCCGATGCCCCAGGAACAGCTCTGCAGAGCTGCCGTCCGGTCCTTGGCGATGGCCATTGTCAGCCGATCATATTGGTGTGCGCCGGATGCGCCGTATCCCCCGGCTTTCGGATCGCTGATATCGCCGTCATCGTACTTGCCTTGCGTCAGACGGTGGAAGATGTGGCGCTCGTAGAGTATTTGTGGCCGGCGGTCAGGAAGGTATCCACAACCCGAAGTTTCGACAGCCAGTACAGTCCAAATCTCAGGCGCGTGCACGTTCAGCTTCTGGCTGACTGCACCCAGACCATCGGTAGACAGCGCCCAGGCAGTTCCTTGAAACGGGAGTGGCGGCATACTCATCCTCCGCGTTGGTCGCCCACCACTCTACCTCCAATCCAGCTTATCGTCCAGTTCTTTGGCCGCTCTTTTGCTTTCGAGACGAGCACAGCTGCTGAAGATCATAGGGATCCTCGACCGCGATCATTGATGCCTTACAAATAAAAGTACACAGATCCTTTCCTTCGCGTTGCTCACAATGATACCTCTCAACTATGCGAACGTTCGGGCACAACGCTACTGTTGTTGCGAAGCTGCTCTGGAGGGAGCCTTCGCTGCAGGGTGTGCCCCAAGCGCACCCGTTCGTTCGGTCAATTCCGCATATGATTGTCCAATTTCAGTTGCAATCCCCGGCCATAGATAACGCTCCCGAACTCGGGCTTGCGCATTTCGCCCCGCTGCCGTTCGGACGCGGGTGTCGGACAGAAGAAACCGTAACATACGCGCCAGATCAGTTGCGTCTCCTGGTTGAAAAGTGAAGCCAGTACCCTCGATCACTTCCCGGTTTTCGGGAATGTCGCTGGTTAACACGCAGACCGCGGCTCCCATGGCGTCCAATAGGGCGAGCGACAGGCCTTCCAAGTCGGAAGGCAAGACGAACAGCGCAGCATTGGTTAGCAATTCATCCAAAGCGGCGCCGTAAACCCAGTCCAGGAAGAGCACCCGTTCGCTCTGATGCTTACGCAATTCATCGACGTAGGCATTCGCGTAACTCGAGCCACCAGCCAGTACCAGCTTGGCGGGCGTGTCGAGCTTTTCGTATGCCTCGATCAGCAGATGGCAATTCTTCTCGGGAGAAAATCTGCCGAGAAACAGAATGTAGTTGTCTGCTTCGAGCCCCCACTCCGGAATCTGTGACGGAGCAACTCGTTTGCGGATCATGGACCCGTTCGGCACGTATTTGGTCTGGACCCCATAAGCTGCCCGGTAGTGCTGCTGCAGAGCCTGGGACACAACCATGGTGCGGTTCGGCAGCCGGGCTGAGGCGAGTTCTCCGAGGCGGAGTGTGAAGGAGGCGAAGCGCCCCCATTTTTTTCGTTGCCAATCTTGTCCCTGAACAGTGACAACCGTCTTCTTCCCAACCAGGCGCGGAAAGAAGGAAAACAACGCGGGCCCCTGGGCATGGTAGTGCACGATGTCGCAATCGCTGAACATTACATGGACCGTGCTCAGGAAAGTGTGCACTAGAGTCTCCATGTGCTTTGACCGGAATGTGGGCAGGCGAACCAGCCGCATCCCCTGGTACTTCGGCACGGCAGGAGTAAAGTAACTGCGGCAGTACACTCTGACATCGTGCCCCATTTCCACAAGCTGCTTGCCGACCTCCTCGTAGTAGGTTTCGATCCCACTGTACTTTGAAACCATGCCGCGTCCGCCGATGAACGCTACCCGTAGCGGCGGCGTGGTAACGGGCAGTACTGCAGCTTCTTTTGTTTTTCGCGGTCGTGGCCTCATCTGCGTGTACAGGCTCATCAGGTCGCGATAGTGGGCCTCCGGCGCGTGCCGGGCTTCCACAAATCTGCGCCCGGCAACGCCCATCTGGGCTGCCAACTCTGGCCGCCCAACAAGAAAGGAGATGGCTTTCCCCAGTTGCTCCACATTGCCCGGTGGGAACAGAAGCCCGGTCTCGCCCTGGTCGACCAACTCTCGCCGCGAACCGAGGTCCGACGCAATCACCGGACGTCCCCATGCGTAGGATTCGAGAATGGTCTTACCCAGGGTTTCGTAAGCTCGTGAGGGCAGCACGGTGAAGCACGCCGAAGCGATCAGGCGGTCCAAGTCTTTGCCGCCAACATGTCCAGCAAACTTTACGTTCTTCAGGCACAGCTCACGAGCCAGGCTCTCCAGTTCGGATCGCTGCGGCCCATCGCCGGCGATCTGCAACTGCACGTGCGGCAAATGTTTCATGGCCCGCAGGAGGTCAGCAACTCCTTTTTCCGGCGACAGGCGGCCGAAGTAGAGAATGGGCGCGTCTGCCGCAGCATTTGGCGGAGCCTGCGCCGGCAACTTCTGGAAATGAGGAAGCACGGTAATCTTTTCCGCGCTGAACCCGTTCTGCAGAAGCTTTTCTTTGGCGAAACGGCTGGGAGTCAGGAAATGATCGACGCATTTCTGGTAAGTGCCCAACCAGCGATGGAGATACGCTTCGGCCATCAGCACCAGCGCCGAACCGGGCGGCCCGGTGTAACAGCCTTCGGTGAGAACGTGCCTGAACTGTCCACCGCGACAGCGCTCGCAAGCATGTCCCTTGGCCACCATGTTGTAAGTCGGGCAAAGCAGCTTGAAGTCGTTCAAGTGATAGACCACGGGCACGCCCTGAGCCTTCAACTCCCAAAGAATCGACGGGGATAAATGGTGATAAATGTTGCGCACGTGCGCGACGTCCGGACGAAATGCAGCGATAACCTGCCGCAACCGCCGCCGCGCATCGGTGGAATAGATTGCATGGGCTGCAAGTTTGGCACGTGCCATCAATCCATGGGCAGGGCTTTTGAAATCGATCTTTGGCAGGAAGTACTGGTCGTAGGGTGTGGGCACGCCACGAGGATCCGCCATCGAAAAAAGCGCGACTTCGTGCTCCTGAGCTCTCATCAAGTCCATGAGTTCGAACATGTAAACCTCGGTGCCGCTGAACGGAAAGTTGTATTTATTGCAGTATAGGATTCTCATATGAATGGTGCTCCACGGTTCGGCTGATGTGCGTAAGTAATAGATTGCAGAAGGCTGCCAGGTTCTTTTCACGATTGAAATGCTGAAGCACGTGCTGGCGGGCGGCCCGGCCAAGCGGACCGAGAGCGGCTGCAGAGTCATGGACCAGCTCTACTCGTGCCACAAAGTCTTCCGGCGAACCCTGGCGATAAAGAAAACCATTCTTGCCGTCTGACACCAGTTCCGGAATGCCAGTGATCGCGGGTGCAAGCACCGGCTTGCCGTGCGCCATCGCTTCCATCAGCACCAGCGGAATGCCCTCGCTGCGGCTGGTGAGCACGACCAGGTCGGCAGATGCATAGCAGGCGTCGAGCTGTTGCCGCGACAAATGGCCGACCAGCCGGACTTCGCCTCGGAGATCCAAGTCGCGAATCAACGCGTCGATCGACACGCGCTCCGGCCCCTCGCCTGCGATCAGGCACACGAAGGGGACATCGCGGTTTTTCAGCAGGCGGCACGCTCGAACCAGGAATATGTGGTCTTTGACCGGATGCAAGCGTCCGACCGCTAGCATGACCAGGCGGGGGTTTTCGCGCGAAGGTTGCAAAGCAGAAAGATTGTTTGTGCCGGGATCAACGCCCATTCGTCGAACTATGATTTTCTCTGGTTGAATCTCGGGATAGCGTTCGAGAATATGCCGCCGGTTGAATTCAGAAACGGTCACGCAAAACTTGCAGTGTTTCAGTTTTGTATCGAGAGACGCAGGGTGTAGCAGCAAATCCGATCCATGCAGAGTCATGCTGAACTCGATTCCCAGGAAGCGGGCCGCCACCATTGCGATCCACGATGCGAAATATCCGTGGTGCACGTGGATGTGCTCTACCCCCGATCTTTCGATCAGGAGTGCGTAGTAGACTCCGAGCCAGGTATGCAGAAGCGCGCGCAACCGCCGCCTAATGGGCTCGCTTTCCTGCAACAGCGCGCGACGAAGGAAATCCTTGAGCATAGGGAACTTCAGGAGGCACATGAACGCAGCGTGGATCAGCAGCTTCAACCGGAGCGGTTGCAGGTACAGGGTTTCGGCTGCAAAGGACTTCAGTTCGGAATCAAGGGCAGTTGTGTGGTGGCGCGCACTGCATGAGATCACGGTCACTCCACGTCTGCGGAGTTCCTGAATTTCCTCCGCTACATACGGCTCAACCGAAGAAGGAAACAGATTCGCGAGGTAGGCAACGGTCGGCATCAGCTTACGAAGGCATTGAGTTTGACTTCCGCATTGCGGCGATTCTGTGCGACCAGCAAGCCCGCCAGCGCAAATAGGAATCCATTCACGAACTGGTAGTTCATGACCACAAACGTGCCGTTTAGCAGGTACACTCCCAGAAGCAAAGGCCACAGCGCCCGGAACTCGTCATCCAGGAAACTGCTGTCCGTGGAAAAGCCAGGCCGGTTCAACCTTCGACCCAACTTGAATAGATCAACCACCATCCACAAATAAAGGACCAACCCCACCAGTCCGTATTGCACGACGATCTCAAGATAAGTGTTGTGAAAAAAGAACTGTTCCTGGTGAAAATCGCTGATCCTTTTTGAGAGCTCCGTCTGCATACTGGTCGCGCCCCAGCCAGTAAGCGGCTTCTCCAAAAACATCTCCCATCCGGCTTGATAGATTGCCATCCGGAACATTACGGGTCCGCGTTCTTCCAGTCGATCGCTTAGCGAAGTATTCCGGTCGACAAGAGTTACTACAGCCGCGAGTCCCATGCTGCCAGCGAGCACCAAGCCCAGGCAGGCGCGCCGCAGCCGCCGGCTCGGAGAAAAGAAAAGCAACACGAGAATCGATCCGGCAAAGGACAGCCATACGGCGCGCGTCTTGGTGGCAACGATGGCGAGCGGCAATGCCCCCAGGAACAGAAACGCCAGCACCCCTCGCAGCCGCTTGCGCCGGAATGAATTCAAGGCGACCAAGCCGAGCAAGTTCAGCGCCACGCCGTTGGCCACAGCCTGCAGAAATGGACCGCGCGCGCGGTCGGCGTGATAGCCCAAACTTTCATCCAGAATGTAGCGCGGAAAGATGAATTGCGTCGCATCGACCATGAAGAATATGGCGATGAGACTGAGGTACCCCAGCACAATCAACGAGAACGTCTCAAATTTCTGCAAAGATCGCTCATTGTTGAAGATGTGAGCCGCCAAGTGATACAGCGTGAACGGCACCAGCCATTTGGCTGCAAACAGACTCCAGGTTTCGTCTCCATGGGGTTGCGCAACAGCGCCATAGAACGCCAGCGCAAGGAGGGCAAGCATGGGCCATGCCACCGGGCCGCCGAATCGCAGCGGTTGCCGCAGCACACACGCGCGCAGCAGCACCACCAGAATCAGCAACCCAAGGGCAACTCGGTCAATGGAATGAAAGTGGAAGTCGGGCGGATGAAAAAGCATCAGCGCCATCGTGACTAAGAAGAGCAGCGAGGGCGCCGCGATCAGCGCGTGCAGTGGGCGGAAAGACGCGCCGACTGCCCATGCGAGGGCGTTCGACCCAGGAATTCGAGTTGCCGGATGTGCGGCTGAGGACACAGCTATACGCCGCTTCCATGCAGAACCACGGAAACTGTCTTGTACAGAATCCGAAAGTCCCGCCAAAGAGTCCAGCTTCTGATGTATTCCAAATCGAGGGCCAGGCCGCGCTCAAACGATGGATCGCGGCGCGCCGTAACTTGCCACAGCCCGGTAAGTCCCGGAGGCACGTCCAAACGCTGCAGATCACCCAAGTCGTAGCGCTCGAAATCGTCGAGCGGATGGGGTCGCGGTCCCACCAGACTCATTTCACCGCGCACCACATTCCAGAGCTGGGGCAACTCATCCAGGCTGTACCGGCGGAGCCATCGTCCCGCACGCGTGATCCGCGGGTCGTCGGCCATCTTGAAGAATGCTCCCTGCCGCTCGTTGCTGGCTCGCAGATCTTCCTTTAGCTTGTCCGCGCCCGCGTCCATGGTGCGAAACTTGTGGCATCGGAACCGCCTTCCCTTTAAGCCCACTCGCTGTGCCTGATAGAGCACGGGCCCCGGTGATTCCAGCTTAATCACCAGCGCAATGATCGTCAGCAAGGGCGCCGTGAGTGCCAGAGCCGCCGCGGCAGACACTGCATCAACCGTGCGCTTGAGGAACAGACTAAAGACTGGCATGCGTTCCTCGCGCAAGGTCAGAACTGGAATGTTGCCGAACTTCTCGAAAACCAGCGGATCATCCGCCTCGAATCCGAAGAGATCGGGAACTACTTTTACATCGATCTGATTGCGGCGCGCCTCGCGAATCACTCGCCGCGCTACGTCGGGCTGCTGCGGTGTGGTAAGAATAATTTCATCGACGAAATCGGTTCGCACAATGCGGGCGAGATCGTCCACTCGGCCGTGTACGTCGCCGCCGAGGGGCTCATCTTCGTCAAGAAAGCCCATGACCACACGTCGGCAGGTAACCTCTTCGCCTATGTGAGCCGCCAGTTTGCGGCCGAGCGTTCCCGCTCCAATGATCAGTACGTGCCGCACATCGCGCCCGTTCTGCGACGGTTGCGCCGGCACACGTCGCCAGTGTTTCCTCCAGGCGAGCATGATCAGAAAATTGAGGGGCGCGCTGGCTGCCAGGGTTGTAAGTGAAATCAGGTGAGGTCCTGACCATCCAACCGCTATGACAACCAGCGCCGCAGACCAAAACACAACTTTGCCGAGGACTAATCGCTCCCGCCGAGGCACCTGAATAGTCTCGGGGTTATAGAGACGCTCTGAAAAACCGAGCAGGATGAAAAGGGATCCGTAGAGCAATAGCAATCCCGGCCCGGCGGTGGGAAACGGTTCGGGCCGCAGCAGCGCCGCAGGGTCGTGGCGAATTGCGAACTCCAGCAGCACGATCAGATGACCGACCGCCGCAAAGCTAAAGATGATTAGGAGGAAGTCCGCGCTTACTTGTCGGGCAAGATTCCAGCGCTGGCCGTGAACCGAGAGTCTCGGGAAGAGAGCCTCCGCGAGCACTTCCGAGAGATGGCGCTTCCTCGGTTCCCCCAGACCGTCCGGACCTTGCCACTCCCAGAATCGTCCATCCACGGTGGCCGAAGAGGATTTCTTCCGCGGAATGCGGCCAATCGATGCTTGCGCCCCCGGAATCAGCCGGGACGGGGACGCAAGGCGGCGGGTCGGAGTTGCCGGCCTAGTTGTTAAGGGGGATTTCAGATCAGTTCCAATTCGTAGCCTTCAATGGTGATGGCGACTGCATGCTGAATCGATTCAATCGAGATGACCAGGTTCTTGTCTCCACGCTGTTCGAGAATTCCTTCCAGGCCATCCAGGCAGCCGCCTCGAATCCTTACTTGCTGTCCGATCTTCAGGAAAGCGTGGAGCGAGCACGGAACCTTCTGGGATAGCAGCCTTTGCAAATCGTCAATTTGCTTAACCGGAATCGGAGTTGCTACTCCTCTGGAGCTGATCAACCCAAGGACTCCTTCAGTGTGCAGAAGTTCCATCCGCAGCCCGGCGGACAAATCGAAGCGTACAAATGTGTAACCCGAGAAGAGCGGAACATAGACGGGTTGACGGCGATCGCTCCAGCGGTGAAATTCTTCGAGCAATGGAAGGAACGTTTGCAGGCCTTTGTGTTGAAGTTGAGCCGTTACTTTTCTTTCAAAGCGGTACCGAGTTTGAATCGAATACCACTGGGCTCCTTGCATGCTGAGTGGCGCAGAAAGGTTGGGTGCTGCTGTCATCAAGACGATTCTTTGCTGAACGCGGCTCCGCTAACTGAGTCCCGACTGATTTTTAGTCTGTTTTTCACGAAGTTTCTAAGTTGCCTCCGACAAGAATTCCTGTTGTCTGGATATGTGTCTCAAACGATGTGTGACCCTGTGCAATAGCCCCTCAAATCACCAACACTGAGTGCAGGTCCTATAACTTCTTATAGATCGCCTCCGGGATTGGGAATGTCCGCTCACTGAGTACCGCTCCCAGCAAACGAGCATTTGCCGCGTGCAACCTTTCCTTCACCTTTTGTGCGGCCACTCGCCTGGTCGAGTTAGCTTCCAGAACCAAGACCATGCCGTCACACAGACTGGCCAGCAGTGCTGCCTCGCTGCGAGTCCCGGCCGGCGGTCCGTAGAGCACTGTGTAGTCGAATGTCTGGCGCAGTTCCGCTAGTCGGTCGCGTAGACAGGGGCCGGACCAGCCGTTTTCGTTTTCCCCGAGAAAGTCACTTCGGGGTACAAGCCATAGCTCGTTGGAGAGCCGGCGCGAGTCTCGCATGGCGGATCTTTCTTGGTTGGGAACCAGGTCGAGGCCGTTCCTCTCAAGAACCTGTTCCAATCCATGGCCGCTCAGGTTTGCCTCCACCAGGCAAGTGGTCCCCCGCACTTGTGCCGATAGGGCCAGTCCCACCTGCATGCAGATCGCGCCGATATCAGCTTCCGGATCCACCGGGCTGAAAACAACTTGATGCGCCGGCTTCGGCCATCCCGGAAGGAACACCTGTCGCACCAAGCCGCGGATCTGCTCCTCGGCGAAAGAGTCCGAGTCCCAGCCTGCGAGTCCGGGCTGGCGGTATTCTTCGCGTTCGACTCCGACGGTTCCTGGTTCACAGACCTCGTGCAACGTCTGCGGCAACAGATCGACAAATGTGCTCATTAGCCCTTTCCTCTAGCGAACCCTTCTGCTCTGGCGCAATCTTCCTATACGTTCTTACGGGGCAAAGAAGCCAGCACCGGACTCCCCAAATACGCGACGATTTCGTCCGGAGTTCGAAACGCTGGATTCAGGTAATCGGTCACAAAAGCTAAAGTAACGCTCACCGTACTGGCGCACATCAGGCCAATGAATCCAAAACTCAGGCCGGAAAGCTCCGGCAGTGCTGGGACCGTGGCCTGCTCTGCGATGGTTACGTTGAGAATGCCGCCCTGGTCCAGTGCATCTCCGATCCTCGCCTCCTCACGCTTGCTGACGTACAGCAGGTACTTCTCTTCGGTCGCCTTCAAATCGTGGAGCAACTGCTCCTGCTGGATGGCGTGATCGCCCAGTTGACTCGCCACTTCCCGGTAATGGGCCAACAAGTTGTTCTCGGCCGTCGCATGCGCGCCCAGTGCATTCAGTTCGACCTGGGTCTTTAACAACTCGGCCTTTGCCCATTCATGATCTGGGTCCTGGTCGCTGGTGCGTTCGCGGATTGGCGACTGGTTCTCGGCTGCGATGGTAGCCGCCGTCTCGGAAATCTCCAGATCCAACTCCTGGACGGGACGATAGGAAGGCTCGTATTTGGCGAGCAGGGCGGTCCGGCTCAGTTGTAAATCAAGTAGCCGTGCTTTCATTTTCTCCATCAGTTGGGGATTGTCGGAGTTGCGAATCTGGGTAGTGATCCGCTCGGGCAACGAACCCAGCTTATTCTCCAGAACGCGGACACGCTCCGAAGTTGCGGCGATCGATACTTGGGTTTGGCGAGCATCCGCATCCGCTTCGCTCAACTTTTGCAGCGCCATATCGCGCTCCAAAGCGGCTGAAGTCACTCCTTGATCGCGCCCGAACTCCATCAATTGAAATTCTGCTTCCTCCAGACCGCGGCGTGACTGAAAAACTTGCTGATCGAAAAACTTGAACTCTCCCGACGGACGGTGTAGCTGTTCATGCCGATCGAGATACGCGGTAGCCAGGGAATGGAGCACATTGGCAGCCTGCGCCGGGTCAGAGGATTTGTAGCTCACAGTGATCAGCGTCGCCTTTCGCACCGCTTCGACGGTCAGCCGTTTATTGATCCGGCGCACCGCCCGGGCAAGCTGTCTCTCTTCGTTGTCACCGAAGAGGCTCCAGAACCACGAGTGGCCTTCAGAGATCAGGCCAGAATCCCGCACCACCCTTCGCAAGATTTCACCGTCGTGCAGCAACTCTACCTCTGAGTTCAGTTCTTCCTCGGTTACACCCTCGCGCTCGAATTCCGCTTGGCTCGGTGTAGGCGTAACCACGGGATCGACGCGTCCCCGCCGCACCAACACCTTCATTTCTGATTGGTAAGAGGGGGCGATCAACCCATAGAGAAGAACCGCCAGGAAGACTCCGGCAAACGAGATCAGCGCCAGCCGGCGCTGCCGAAATACCACGGCCAGCAAATCGCGTAGGGTGGGGGAAGGCACGTGCGCCGATCTCGGGATGAGTCTAAGTTCCTCCGGCATATGAAGATCCAAGTAGTCATGTTCTGGTTCTGTTGGTTCGTGTTTATCAGGACTCGATCCCGTTGTTCGGCACGGTTCCTCCTAGAACTGTGTCGGACTCGCGTACATGCTCAGGCTGGAAGTAGGCAAGTACTGCTTGATCTTCGAAATCAGATTCTGCGGTACGAATAAAAAGTCACCGGGCCTGAGCTGGATGTCTTCCGCCAAGGTTCGTGATTTCAGCATCGCCTTCACGTCCAGCAGGCGGGACTCGACCAGGTCATCTGAAACCCGCCGAAACAGGACTATCTGAGAATGTTTCGCTCGCGCCGTCAGACCTCCCGCAATGGCGACGGCTTCAGTGACCCTGATGTCAGAGCGTAATTCGTATTTGGCTGGACGGTTAACCTCGCCGCCAACGATGAAATATGGCTTGTCGAAGTCCTTAAGCACGATCGTGACCTCCGGATCGTGCAACACGCCGGCGTATGCCTGGCCAATGACTTCTTGCAACTCGGGAACCGTTACACCTTCGGCGGGCAACTGCTTCACGCCCTTCAAGGCAATGTAACCGTCCGGCTGCACACTCACGGTTTGGTCGAACTCCGGGGAGAATGTGAAGGAAATCGTCACCACATCGCTCTTGCAAAGCCGGTAGAGCGGACGGCGTACCCCCGTCAGGGCTGGACTCCACGCACCGTCCGCCACACCGGATTTCGTGGTTACCGCTGACCCGGTCTGTTCAGCAGCCACGATTGGCTGCTGCTCTTGAGCCACGGCCACCACCAACCCCTGCTGCATGAGGCAACAGGTGAGAGCCAGAACGCAATCGAACACTTTACGGTTCATCTTCATGGTTCCGTTCAGGCCTCGACTCGCTACCGAGGAACTGCAACCTTTCTATAGTCTCGATCCTCTTGAAACTTATCGTGGCGGGCCTGAAGCGACAAGACATGGGAAGTGCCGTCCACAAAGGTACCCGGTTAAGACCGAGGCCGGTGCCGCGCTGCCCTGGCCTCTAACAGCAACGCAAGCCAGCACCCAACGGACTTTCACAGAACACAAAAGCTTGGGTTCTCCGCGTCACGGGTAAGGTCATCGGCTACTACCTTGGTTGCATCCACCAAAGTGGACTTGACGAACGTTTCATGACTAGTTCGTGAACCAACGTGATTCTTCCAAAAATGCGGCTATGGCCAGCGGTTGCTATCGACTGTGCCGAGTGCAGAATCGGGAAAACCGGAATTCGCACCTGTTTTCCCCAAAGTTTTCCACACAAATAAGTTTCGCCAGCACGTCGTAATGTCACAGCGTTCAAAGCGCATCAACCTCTATCATTAACGAATTAGTTATAACGCCACTGTGAGTTTATGCGATCTGCGCGCGTTGCCTCTTCGAGCACGATCGGTGTTCTGGTCGCCGATTCCAACCAGATGCAGTGCCAACTGCTGGTGGGCGCGCTGCGCCGTCGCCCGGAGTTCCGTGTGCATTCTTGCGGCGTGGATATGAACGTCATCCTCAGCGCCATCGCCGACTTCCCCGTCGATGTAATCCTCATGAACGCCGATCATCCCAAACTAGCTGGTCAAGACATGGCCAACGTTCGCCGCTTGCACCTGGCGCATCCGCAAATCGCCAAGGTTCTGGTCCTGGACGAGTCCAATCGCGACTCGGTGGTGACTGCCTTCCGCTCCGGGGTCAAAGGGCTGTTCTGCTTTTCCGACTACCCGTTTCGGTTGCTGTGCAAGTGCATCCAGAGCGTTCATCAAGGGCAGGTGTGGGCCAACAGTGAGCAATTGCAGTACCTGGTCGAGATCGTAACTCAAGTACCTTCCTTGCGCATGGTGAATGCTCGTGGAATAAAGCTGCTCACGCCTCGCGAGGAGCAAGTCGTGGCCCTGGTCGCGGATGGACTCAGCAATCGCGAAGTAGCCCGCGAGCTCGGGCTTAGCGAGCACACGGTGAAGAAATATCTGTTCCACATCTTTGACAAGCTGGGAATTTCCAGCCGGGTCGAGCTCGTCCTCTACGCGGTGAGCCATGGCGGCGCCCGGCAAGCGGAGTGGGTCGCGGGCGGGGGAGGATAGACGTGGACTTGCAGCCTCATCGAAAGACCTGAGAAGTGTTCCACGTGGAACATTGTGGTTACTATAGTGTATGTACACTAATATGTATAAATAGGGGGAAGCAGTCTTTGTTTCTTGGAGTTACGGCGGAGAAGGCCGCCGCTTGGGAGGCTGAGTGGCGCTTTGGAAGCACACCCCCGGTTGACCCACCCCTAGCCGGAAATGTAGGCCACCCGTCCGATGCGGAATGGGTGGCTCGATCCGGGCGGAGTGCATGGTAAAACTCCGCCCGGATGCGAACCGGTTGTTAAAGTGACCGCAGGAATTCGAGAATAAGCGTCTGCTTTGCGGGGAGCAGGCCCTTGTAGTTGGTGATGACAGCGCATGACTCGTTTGCCGATGTCGTGTCATTGATTGGACAGTGGCCCCTTACAGCGTGGTCAAGGTCGATGTACCGGCCATCGTGCATGAAAAAGAACCGCTGTCCCGCTCCCCAAAGAGGAGCTGTGCGGAATTGGGTTGGGCCGGCTTGACCCTGCGTTACTCCATCACCGTCTCCCCCCATCTTGTGGATCGCAAAATCCGAATAAGGAGCGTAGGTGAAGTTGGACAGACCGGGCTGGCTCGAGCTTGTGGTAGTGAGGCTGTCGGAATGACACAAGACACAGCCAATGCCGTAGGGTGGGAGCCCGCCGGTAACCGCTGCGCAAAATGCCGAATTCCCCGCCGAGCTTCCGAAGAAACACTGACCTTGCAATGCAGGAACAGTGAGCTGCTTACAAACGGGAGCCCCCGTGTTATCCACAGTACTGGTGTAATCGCACTGTGAGGCTGCAGCGTTCAGGCGCATGAACACGGCATTGTTCTGCAGGACCGAAGATATGACGGAAGGATCGGTTGCATTTGGATTCGTGCCAAGCACCTCATCTTCCGGCTGGTTATTCGGAGTGCAATTTGCGCCGGCCCCCGTTGTTCTCTCGTTAGGGAACAATTCATTGGTCACGCCCATTTCCACGTTGGAAGCTTCACCCGCAAACATCAGGAGTGATTTGTTCTGTGCTTTCCATCCAAACCGCGTAATGGTCTGGTCGTTGCCACTGTGATTGAACGTTCCACTAATTTTCAGGGTTGCTTTTGCGGTGGAATTCGCGGCCAAGTTCGTTGACAAGGTAAGGTCAGGCGTATTCTCCACAAAACCCAATCCGAAGGTTGGCGTTGGCGTACGGAAAATAGCATTCCCCGCCAAGATCTGCGCAGTGATGGGCTCCTGCCCTATGCTGCATGGTGGGGGCGCATCGTTACGCCCCTGAAAGGTAAAGAGATTGGCAACCGCGCCCGGGGCTACAGGGTCTACATTGGGGGTGGTAGTGGGCTGGAATCCCTTTGGAAAACGAACCTCGACCACTGGTCCATTGCTAAAGTCTTCCTTTGGAAAGTCACCCAGAGGGATGCCGCAAGGGCTATTTCCTCCGTTGCCGACGATAAAACACGGCAACGTATTGGTTGCATTATCGGCAGAAGCGGCGATGAACTCAGGATTTTGTTGCACGCCAGTGAAAAAGAAGTTAGGGCCCAGCGTGGTCGCAACGATCTTGCCGTTTACATTGACGATTCCCGGGCTTGCACCACCAACCGCTGGTTCGGCGTGGCAGCCGAAGCAGCTCAGAGCGTTAAACGAAGGGCCAAGTCCGGCAATCGTGGCGGGCGGGACCGCGCTTGAATCAGTGACCGTTGCGGTTGTGGAGAAAACTGTCAGAGCCTGCCCCCAGAATTTGGCCAATGTACCTGGGTTTGCGATGAGCTGTCCTGCGCCGGCAGCGGGAGGCTGTGGCGGACTATTAGACGGCGGCTGTTCAACGTCATCACAAACCGTGGGGAAAAATTTGAATGGACTGTCGTTGTTCAATATGAAGGTACATGTGGCTTGTGCGACACCGTTTCCCGGCGGCCGGGGACCAGGATCGACGCCCGCCGTTTGTGCAGTGAGGTTAGCGGTTAGAGCGAGAGAGAGGACCGTGACTACGACAAGCCCACCGAAGAGCCTGCCTGGTTGGCAGCATGCGGCTTTCATGTTGGTTCCTTTCTGTTCGGAATAAAGCCGGGGTCCCTGGGACATCGAGAGCCAAGTATGTTTCCCAGATCTTCAAACGCAGAATATTCGGGCAGCTCTCGATGGGTCGGCATGCTAGCCAGTAGGAATTTCCTTGTCAACAAAATAATCTTGCTTATAATCACGTCGTTTGTTCTCAACGCTGTCTGGTTTTTGGACGTCCAAGATTGAGACACTTTTATGCTCACTGTGCATCGCGTATCCGAGTCTTCCCGTGGAATCTTCTGCTTGCTTCTAACCATCTGCTCGGCTCAGGCTGCAGGGCAGACGGTTCGAGGAACCGTACATAACGGAACTGCTGGGAAAACTCAGTCGGGCGACCTGATTTTGCTGATGACTGGGGCGCACGAGATCGGTCGTGCGATCAGCGGTAAGAATGGAGATTTCCGAATTGAGCCCCAGCTTCCCTCCGGAACGTCAACCGGCACGCTAAAGGTGCGCGTGTCGCACGATGGAGTGGGCTATCAGCAACCGGTACGATTTGGGGTCGCTGCAGACGTCACGGTTTATGATGGATCGGCGCGAGTTGACGGGCTGAGCGAGTATCTCAGCATATTCCAGTTCGAAGCGCGAATCGCCGATCGCCTGGCCGTGACCGAGTTGCACGCCATCCAGAACGATTCCTGGCCCCCGCGTACGAGTATCAATCCGGAAACTTTCGACCTGTCCCTTCCCAAGGGTGCGCACAATTTGTTCGTAACGATAGCGGATGCGGAGGGCCAAGGTGCTAGACTTTCGATCACCGATCCTTCCAATAAACATGGCCCATATAAGTTTGGCGTTCCCCTGAAACCGGGTTTGACCAAGTACGTTCTCACCTACGAACTGCCGTACCATGGTGAGTTGCCCTTCCGGCGATCTGCCCAGTATTCCACGAAACAGAGCTTCATTGTTTTACCGATGTCGATGCGTTTTACCCCCCTAGGGACGCTGCAGTTCCATCCAGTGCCGGACGAATCTGGCGCGCAAGTCCGGGAAGTCGACTCGCTCGCGAAGAATGATGTCCTGGCGTTCCAAGTATCGGGCACGGGAGTACTCGCTCAGGCGTTCCGGCCGATTGGCGGCCCGGATGAATCCGCTCGACAGACTCTCCCGACTCAACCGGCGAAAGTAGAAGCTTTACGGAGCGATACTTCCCCGACTTCACCCGGTTCCGCTTCGAACCAATCAAACCAGAAAGCTGCGCAGCCGGCGGCACACTCCGAGCCCATTAGTCACTCCGTCAGGAACTGGGCAAGTCTAGCATTCGTCTTGTTTATGCTCGGAACTCTCATTGCGTGGAAAGTTTCACGCGCGAAAAGTCGTCACCGATCAACTTGAGGTCCGCCGAAAGCCCGATCGCAACTCATGGATGTGGCGACGCACCCGGCGCAGGCAGGTCGGGGACGGGTGGACCGAAGTATTTTCCGTTGTATTCAGGCTGCACTGGTTGCGTAATCGCTTGATTGGCTTTCTCGATGTTTCGTCGAGCAATCTCTTGTGAAATCTGCTCTTTCGCTTCATTCTCCGGCATCGTTTCTCGGCTGATTACTTTGTAGATCACATACGATGCCAGTTCCGTTTCGAGCTTGCTCACGTCGCCTGGTTTTAAAGAAAAAAGCTCCGCAGATTCCTCGGCAACAAAATCCTTTCTTGCCTGATGGCCGAGATCCGTGGGCGGCGGAGCGCCTATTCCCAATGCGCTGCACAGGTCCTTCTGAATCTGCTCTGGATCGTCTCCCTTAATGGTGCGCTGCCGTGCCTCGCTCGCAAGCGCAAGAAGCTTTTTATCTTGTCCCTGTTTCTCTCCTTCCAACTTCTCGTCCCGGGGGAATGCCGCATTACGAGGAATCAGAATCCGCGCTACATGCACACGTTCGAATTCAGCAACATTTTCCTGGTAGTAGCGAGCAACTTCCGCTTCAGAAGGTGTGCGAAATTCCTCGAAAATCTTTTCCCGAAGCAGGTCGGTCAGCATGCGAAGGCGAAGCCACCGCATGATTTCCGCATATTGTTCGGTATTTTCCAATCCGGCCTTCTTGGCGGGCTGCTCATACACAAGATACTGTGCGTAAGTTTTTGCGAGATTTTGGCGAGCCCCCATGGAGATCGGCTTTCCTCCTAAATTGATGGAGTTCGCCAGAAATTCAAACTCACGCCGCGAAACCACCGTCTTGCAAGACTCGTCTTTCTCCTGAGTCGCGCCCGCGGAACTGCTGCAGACTCCGTGAAGCGTAATGACCGGATCCTCTGGAGGCACCGGCGATTGTGTGCTGGTAGAGGGTTGAGGTTGATCTTCTACTGTTTTCTTTTGTGGGGTAGCGGATTCCGGGAGCGAACTCGCCTGAGCCAGGTTAAACCAAGCCAGGTTAAACCCATATTCTTGCGACCTCTCAATACGGGCAGTCTGCGCCGGCAACGTCCCGGCATCAGTTACAAGCAAGAGAAACAGGACGAGACACACTCGCATGGCTCACTCACCTCGATTGTCGAAATCTAAACAGACTTCCGCGACGAGCATTATGCAGCAGTCTTCCAAATTTGAAAATAGGCAACCTCCCGCTTGGGGGGCTGGCCCGGCCTTTCCGTGACCGGCATACTCGCGGAACGTGATCTTGAGGGTGCCCTTCACGTTCGGGGTTCTTGCGAAGGGCGGGGCGGTTCGCCCATCATAGCGGAAGTGAGGAGAAAGAAGTAGTCTCGCTCCCATGCCTTGGGGACTGGAGAGATACCAGCAAACCGGTGACGTTCATTTCATTACGCTCAGTTATCATCGCCCAACCGCGCAGTGACGCAACGCCTTTGTAACTACGCTGGAAAAAGAGTACGCCGTGGTGCTTTCCTTCCGCCGACTGAGCCCGAATCTTCAGTCCAGTGTTTCGTGCTCGTCCACCAACTCCGGGCCGGGAAGAAACCCGGAGTTACCGATGGCAGAGGGTTGCGGGCGGTTTGAAACCGGCGTCAAACCGCTGTATAAATGCGGGGAAGCAATCTTCGTGCCCGAGAGCCGACCCAATTCCCGCCGCTGGACTGTGATTGCCTCTGGGCTGCTTTGCTGCGGGCTTGGTGTGGTTGTGATGTACACCAGGCGTAGCGCCTTTGTCAGTCCGCTTGCGGTGGTGGTTGTGGCTGCGATCGGACTGGCCGCGGTGCTGCTGCAACTCCGCTACTACAATCGCGAGCACAGCAATCCCGTACACGCGCCGGTGTGGCTGAACATGGTCGGAGTTTTGTTCGCACTGACTGCGCTGCTCTCTGATCTCCTCGGTTTGAGTTCGCAAATGGCCCAGGTGATGGCCCTGGGAGCGGTTGGCAGTTTCGCGATCAGCGGTGGCTTGATTCTGCACGCTTTTCGCAAGCAGCGGACAACGTCCAAGTGAGGTGAAGAGCAGGCGTCAATTTCCGCGGAAATCCACCGCCAGCGTAGTCTTCACTTGCACGGCTTGGCCATTTACCAAGTAAGGTTGGAAGCGCCACCATTTCACCGCATCGACGGCCGCAGGTGTGAGTTCATCCGGGCCACTGATGGGACGTACGTCGACCACGGTTCCATCCGGTCCGATGACCGCGGCGAGGACGACGACTCCTTGTAAGTTCGTCTGTCTGGCAGCCTCCGGATAAATCGGCTCGACCTTGTGGGTTACCAGTCCTTCCATTACTTCGGCGGGTACCGTGGCGGGCGGTTGTTGCAAGAGCGGCTTGCTCCCTGGTATCTGCGATTCCAGTTCGCCCCATGCCCGGTACCAATGCCACCAGCCCAATCCGCCAAGTAGCAGCATTCCGGCAAGCACTATCCCCAGGGCAGGCCGGAATATTGGACTGTGACTTTTCCGGGCAGGGGCGTCGACTAACGGAACGGTTGTGGTGACTATGAGCGGAGCGACAGATTGGGCGCTCGCAACCGGCGACACAGCTTTTGGACTTGTGGGGGACTTCCTTCGCGACCAGCGTTCGATCAGCGCCTGTTGTTCCGAGGTCAAATTCAGAAACTCAAGGCCGCAGTGCAGGAGTGCCTGATAGCGCACCACCGCTTTTAGGCGCAGCCGCCTACTCGTGTCCGGCAGGTGGAACTCCAGGCCCACGGAATCGCCGGGATGAAGCTCGCCGGCCAGCACCACGCCGAGGCCGCGCTCACCAATGCTGACCGAGCGTCCTGGAATCGAGTAGGGAATTCCAGACCGCAACACGGTCACATCGGCTGGAACGGCCAGGGGAAAACGAGGAACGCGGCGAGTGTTTGTAACCCCGCGAACCGGTGCCTGCGTTGCTGCGGCACTCATCGCTTATCCTCATACGTGCATGAGCACATATCACCCCGGCCTCGTCCTCGTCGGCGGAAGGCGCAATTAAAGAGAATGATTCGGCCAGAGGTGTTTGGTGGAGTATAGCATCGCTTTGCGGGGAGATTTCCCCAGGATGAACTCCTGAGTAATCTTCAGGTTAGGCCCGGCACAAGGCGGGATGGCCCAGAGCGGAGCTATGGGCCGATCAAGAAACAGCTTCCCAAGGCGCACCGAAGTTGGCGGGCGGAGAGTGCTGCGCTTTACCCGTCGTTATGGCCAGCGCTTGGCCGTGTCTTCCCATCCCGCCGCGCGCGCCGGTTGCGGGCTGGCATTGACCGCAGCCTGCGGGATGCGGATAGGCTGCTGTGCCGTTGTGGGAGTGGCTAATGTCGGTTTATTGCTGCTGGCTTCCAGCATCGAGTCCTTGTCGTCGGACAACAAGGGAGCGGCCACTCGCAGCGCCTCGACTTCCTTCTCCAGCCGCGCCAGTTCGAGTTCCTTCTGCCTCAAAACCTCATAAACATTCTTCATACCTGGGTCCCCTCATCAAATATTGCTTCGGTGAAGCAATTGGCCGCACTCTAACAGGTATGTTATTTTTGTCAAGGAAGAACACGTTGAAGACGGCGACTCAGCTTGAAGAGGCCGCTTCTCCCTCGCCTTGATCCCCGCTGTTGCTGCGCAGTGCAGGCGTGTCCTCGTGCTGCCATTTTCGCGCCAGGTGGTCCAATTCACCCAGCACCTTCTGAATGTCCTTCATGCGCTTCGTAATGCCATAGGTCACGGAGGGGGGGATGGTTGGTTCGTAGTCGCGATAAATGAATCCCTTCTGCTCCAGAAGCCGCAACCGCTCCGTCAAGACGCGCGACGAGATGCCCTCGATCTGGCGGCGAAGAGCCCCGAACCGGGTAGGTCCATTTGTAGATAAAGCCCACAGAATGTGCATGGTCCAAGGGCGGGTGAGCACTTCGAGTAATCCAGCCATGGGGCAGGGCGTAGGCGATTGGGCATAGCGGCGCACGTTTGTAACCTCAACTTAGTTACTTTAAAGTTCCTAATCTACAAAAACAAGTAGTTATTTAAAGTAACCAAAGACAGCTGCGCAACATCTCTTTCAGAATGGAGAGGGGTTCGCTCCAAAAATCCCATAAGGAGGTCGGGTATGGCCAGTAACTCAATTTCAACTTCAGCGCAAAGGTCGCAAACTGCCAAGGCATTGAACACCACGGATTGGAATGAACGGGCATCTGTGGGTTCCTTCATCACACTTACAGGACGAATCTTGTTCTCCGCTATTTTCATCATGTCGGGGTTCCTCCACTTTTCTCAGCAGGAGGTCGCTTACGCCGCACAATCCGGTGTGCCCATGGCTGGGCTGCTGGTTCCGGCGTCTGGAGTTCTCGCACTGGCGGGAGGACTGAGCATCCTGCTCGGATTCAGAGCCAAAATCGGCGCATGGCTGCTGGTGCTCTTCCTGGTCCCGGTAACGCTCATGATGCACAACTTCTGGGCAGCGAAAGATCCCATGATGGCCCAGATGCAAATGGCGATGTTTCTGAAGAACATGACCATGCTTGGAGGCGCGCTGCTCATTTCACACTTTGGAGCGGGCTCCCTGAGTCTGGATGCCCGCAGAAATTCCGCCCGCTGACTTATTAGCGCAGTTGCAACACTTGGCATTTGGCCATGATGCGGCCGAGGGTCGTGGGCAAACACCTAAAGGCTAAGTGCTAAATGCCAAGTGCTAAGTGCTGAGGCTTTTATGAAATATTGCGGGTTCGAAATCATCGGACTCGTCCGAGTGTTCATTTGCGGACATGATTCCGCAATTTGCGCGCATCCTTCGTCCTCGCTGAAGCGGTATTGGTCCGCGGCTTCGGCCTTCTTGTCACATTCTTGTAAATTGTCTCACCTTTCCTGAGTCTTGACGTCCAACTAAGCAATCAGTTTCGGTGTGGACGAAGTCCGATCTCGTCCCGGAAGCGAACACTAATGCACGACTCGCGCGAGCAGATTTGTTTCGATGGAACGAGCGAGCGCACCTTTACGTATCTAGGCGCAGGAGTGGTGTGCAGGGCTAGACGGAAATCGGCACGAACACTGGTCAGGGAAGTTCGGAGGTGGGGCAATGCAGTACGGAGCGAATGGCAGCAACGGGACGGGCAATGGAACCCTTCTGCGCAACGAAGATTCTCATGTCCAGGAAGTGGTCAAGACAGCCCATGAAGAACTTCGGCACCTGATGCGTCAGCGGGCTGAAATCATGAAACGCATTGGAACGCTGAAGCAGACGATCTCGGGGCTGGCGAATTTGTTCGGCGACGACATCCTGGGGGATGACTTGTTGGAGTTGGTCGACCGCAAGACCGGGGGACGCCAGCCGGGTTTCACGAAAGCATGCCGCATGGTTTTGATGGAAGCCGGGCGGCCCCTGGCGGTGCGGGAAGTCTGTGAGCAAATTCAGCAGCGTCTTCCAGCCGTATTGCTTCGGCACAAAGATCCGCTGGCTTCGGTGACTACGGTGCTCAACCGGCTGGTGGAATACGGCGAAGCGCTAAGCTTGGTTCGCGAGAACGGCCGGCGGGCGTGGCAGTGGGTATCCGATCCGGCTCCCGTAGAGCGGGCTAGTGCTGCAAGCGCGCCGCTTTCTCAACTGTAGAGACGCAGCTTGCTGCGTCTCACACTGTCGCAAGACAGACGTTGCAAAGCAACGTCTCTACAGTCACAGGTCTGCCGGCTACGCTGGCAGCAGCATTCCTTTTTCCAGATGCCGGGTCAGGTGCGCGTAAGAAGCGGCGTGCGGATCGTGCGTCACCATCACGACCGTTTTGTGAAAGTCCTCGTTTAAACGCTTCAGGATTTCCAGCACCTCGGTGGCGGAATGGCTGTCGAGGTCGCCTGTAGGCTCATCGGCAAGCAGCAAGGTAGGGTCGCTGACGATCGCCCGCGCAATCGCCACCCTTTGTTCCTGCCCGCCCGAAAGCTGTTTCGGAAGATGGCTCACGCGTTCCTCTAATCCAACAAGTTTCAGAGCGGTCATCACGTGATCGCGCCGCTGCTGGGCGTTCAGCTTCGTCAGCAAAAGGGGCAACTCGACATTCTCGAACGCAGTGAGCACGGGAATCAGGTTGAACGTCTGGAACACGTACCCGATATGCACGTTCCGCCAGTGGGCGGACTGAGAATCGCTGAAGCGGAAGACGTTTTCGCCCAGCACCAGCAGCTCTCCCGACGTGGGCCGGTCGATGGCCGCGATCATATTCAGCAGCGTCGTCTTGCCCGAGCCGGATGGGCCCATGAGAGCCATGAATTCTCCCGCCGCGATCTCGATGGAGACATCGTCAAGCGCCTTCACCTCGAACGCGTCGCGCTTAAACACTTTGCTGACGTTGCGGACCTGGACAACTCTAGTTTGCGTAGCGGTATTCGATAAGATAGCAGTGCTCATGATTGTCCCTTAATCTTGATTTTGTCGCCGTCTTTCAAATTCTGTGGACCCGCGGTAATTACGTTCTCGCCTCCCACCAGGCCTTTTACCATCAAGCCGCCGCTGCGTTGCGAGGTGATTTGAACCGCGCGCTTCAGCACCTTCCCGTTGAACGCGATCAAGACAACTTTCTTGCCGTCGTCGTCGCGGACCGCCGTGGTCGGCACAAAAACTCCTGATGGCTCTGAACTCGTGTTCTTCTTTTCGTCTGCCAGGAACTTCACCGTGGCGTTCATCTCCGGCCGCAGGTATTCGTCCGGATTCAGGATCTGTACTTTCACCTGCACCGTGGCCTTTTGCCGGTTGGCCTCGGGCGAAATCTGGGCAATCACTCCTTCATACTTGCGGTCAGGATAGGCATCCACGCTGACGACACCTTTTTGGTTCGGGCCCAGCTTGGAAAAATCGTCCTGCGCGATGTCGAGTTCGACCTGAATGTCTTTGAGGTCGGCGAGAGCCACGACTGATCCCTGCGGACCACCTTCCGCGGAGCTGGCAAATCCCGAAGTGATCAGTTCGCCCTTCTCTGCCGTGCGCTCCAGAATGGTGCCGGTGACGGGCGCGCGGATCACTGTGGCATCAAGCTGCGACTTGGCGTAGGCCTCCTGACCTTCCGCTTGCAGTTGAGCACCCTTAGCGCGGGCAATCTCCTCCTGACGTGGCCCGATCTTTGCCAACTGGAAGGCTTTCTCCAGAGAATTCACCCGCTGCTGGTCGGCATCGAACTTGGCCGTAGCGTCGTCGAGGTTTTGCTTGGAGACAACGCCCTGCGCCGCCAACTCGCGCGTGCGATCGAGCGTGAGCTTGTCGTTCACCAGCGTAGCGCGGGCTTCGTCGAGATTGTGCTGGGCCTGCTGGACCTCCTCCGGGCGGGAGCCATTTTGAAGCTCCTGGAGATAGGCCCGGGCATTATCGGCGGACCCCTTGGCCTGTTCATGCTGGGCGCGGAATTCGTCGTCTTCCAGGCGGACCAGCACCTGGCCTTCTTTCACTTTGTCGCCCTTTTCCACCCCGATCCACGCCACCCGACCCGTGACCTTGGTGTTCACGTTGATCTTGTGATGGGCGACGATGTAGCCAGTGGCGGAAAGAACGATTCCGCCCACGTCGCTGCTCTCTGCGGCGGCGCGGGCTACTTGCACTTCAGGAACGTCGGGCGACAGCAGGCGATATGCCAGGGCCACCACACTCAGCAAGGCCACCAGCGTGATCCCGCCAACGATGTAACGGCGGGCCCAAGTGGGCGGCTCGCCTGCGTGCGCCGACCGGTCTATGCGCAGGCTTTGCAAGTCTTCGTGTTTGGCGTCAATCGGCATATGTCGAATTCCCATCAAGCCGAGCTGGGCTCGGCCGGACAGCCGAGGGCGGCTGTCCCCACGCGTTCCCAATTAATCACGCAACGCTCCGAGGATGTCTCTGCGAGCCGCGTGCCAGGCCGGCGCCATCCCACCAAACAGGCCCATGATCACGGCGAACCCAATCGCGACCCCTACAACCACGGGTGTCATGCGCAAGCTGAATACTATTTCGCTGAAGGTCACGGCGTTCGAGGTTCCTGTGGTCATGCCGTTGAACGGCAGCATGAGGACAATGCCAAGCGCCGCACCGAGCAGCGACAACAGCACTGATTCGAATACGAAAGAAGTCAGAATACTGGGACGCGAAAAACCGATCACGCGCAAGGTCGCAATCTCGCGCGAACGGTAGGCTACTGCCGCATACATCGTGTTCATGGCGGCAAAGCTCGATCCGATCGCCATGATGATCGCCACTACCCAGCCAATATATTTGATGGGAGCGCCGGAACTGGTCTGCTTGGCATAATATTCGGTCTCCAGCATGCCTTCGAGCTTGAGGCGCTGGTCATCGCTCACCCGGTGCTTGAGCGCGTCGGCGGAGACGGGATCGGTAGCCCGCAGGTAGGCAGATGCAAACCCACCCTGACGGTCGAAGTCAGAGGCCATCTGGTTTACATCGCCCCAGATTTCCGACTCATAGGCTGAACCGCCCGCATCAAACACACCCACCACGGTCCACGGACCCTTGCCGAATTGCACGGTATCGCCGATATTGGCATGGGCAAATCGCTTTTGGATGGACTCGCTGACTACCACTTCGCGCTGGCCTTGGTTGAACCAACGCCCCTGGACGATCTTCACCTTGGGACGAAGCTCAAGCCCATCCGGCATCATGCCCCGCACCGTGACGTTCACTTCTCCGGTGCCGTCTTTGCGAGGCAGCACGATGACCACCACCCATTCGCCAGAAGTCATGGGTTCGCCATGACTGTCTTTCGCAATACCGGGCAGAGTCCTGAGCGTCGGGAACAGGGAGGCGTCAAAGCCGCCGGAGAGTTCGGCCACCGAACCTTTGCGCAATACCAGCACATTCTGCGCATCTCCGCTGGTGACAAAAGCGCGTTGCAGTCCCGCGAGCAGGGCCATCAGAAAGATCGCGGTCGTGACCGTGAGCGCAATGCCCAGCGAGGTCATGATGGTCAGACCTTTCCGCAGTTTCAGATTCCGGATGTTGTAGCGAATCGGTATGGCCATAGTTTTAAACCGTCAGCTAGCCGATGTGGCGCAGTCCTTCCACAATATTCATGCGCGAAGCGTTGTAGGCTGGCAAGCAGGCGCTGAAGAATCCCACCGACGCGGCGACCACAAGAGCCACAGCCATAGTCGGGATCGTGACTGTCAAGCCGTTTGAGATTCCAATGCCCACCGGAGAATGGGCAAAAATGTGAATCAGTCCGGCCGCCGCCAGAATTCCCAGCGCTCCTCCAGCTAGCGACAAAGCAACTGCCTCCCCAACAAACAAGGAGAGCACATTGCGGGCAGTGAATCCCAGAGTTTTCAGCACGGCCACTTCACGGGTTCGCCCGCGAATCGACATGGCCATGGTGTTGGCCGAAACCAGAAGAATCGCAAACACCACCGCAGCGCAGATGCTGAGAATGAACGCCTTGACATTGCCCAGCATGGCCACGAACGAAAGCTTGAAAGCGTGTTCGCTCTCCGTCTTGGTGGGCGCAGGCGAATTCCGAAACATGTCGTCAATCGCCGCCGTGACTTCCGATATATCGTCCGCGGAGGCAACTCGCGTATCGAAAAAACCTGCCTGTCCCTTGAACCATGGGATCGCTTCGTCGAGGTAGGCGGCGTGGAAATAGATAGTCCGAGGAGGAGGGTCCATGGCGAAGATCGCGCGGATCATGAGTTCCGGGTTCGCCGGGAAGAACGTTCCCTGCAGAGTAATTCGGTCTCCTATCTTCCAGCCGAACTTCCTGGCCAACTCGACATCCACCAGGGCACCCGCTCGATCACGCTGCCAGGCCAATACCTGATCCGCCGGGACCACTTTATCCGATGCCACTTTGAGGTACTCGCTGGGGTCGGTGGCAAACTGAGCAAAAGAATTCTCTGGCCGGTCGTCCTTGTACTTGCCTCCGAAGTAGGTCATGGGCACAACCGCGACTACTCCGGGCAGGCTGCGGATCTTGTCGCGGTAATACGTGGGTAGCAAGAACGTCAGAGAAACGCGATGGCGGGTGATTACCCGCTTGGCAGAATCCGGCGCGCCTTTGTCGATATAAAAACTACGCCAGATGGTCATCATGAGCGTGAGCAGCAACAGAGAAAAACCGATGCTCAACACCGTCAAGACGCTGCGGCGCTTGCTGCGAAACGCGTTTCTCACGACAAAACTCACCTTCGTCATAAATACCCAGTCAGACAACCCCCGTCGGCTGCGCTCAGCCGATGTGGCGGAGGCCATCCACAATATTCACCTGCGACGCGTGGTAAGAAGGAACCGCCGCGCTCAGCAGGCCGACCATTCCCGCGACCATCATCGCCAAGAGTACGGTGGCGGGCGAGACTGGCAATATGACAAAGAACCCGCCTCCCTGACCCGAGTGAAGGAAGGCCGCGACCAGTCCATAGGCGCCGAGGGCGCCGAGAATTCCTCCTACCAAAGAAAGGGCCATTGCCTCGCCTACAAACAAGCCGAGCACCGTTTGCCGGGTGAAGCCTAAAGTCTTGAGCACGGCCACCTCGCGCGTCCGCTCGCGTATCGACATGGCCATGGTGTTGGCGGAAACCAGCAGCGTGGCAAACACCACCGCCGAACATATGCTCAGGATGAAGGCCTTCACGTTGCCCAGCATGGCAACGAATTCGAGGCCGAAGGCCTTTTCGCTCTCGGTCTTGGTGCGTTGCGGCGAGTTTTGAAACATCTCATCCACCGCGGCTGCCACCTTGCTCACATCCTGAGGAGAATCGGCCAGAATGCCGAAAAAGCCGGTCGTCCCTTTGAACCACGGCACCGCCTCTTCCACATATTTCGCATTGAAATAGACAGACTGGTCATCTGGAACAGAGTGGAAGATGCCGCGGACGTTGAGTTCGACATTCACCGCATAAATGGTGCCCTTCAAAACAATGCGGTCCCCCAGCTTCCAGCCGTACTTCTTGGCTAGCGTATCGTCGACGATCGCTCCCTGGCGGTCGTGCTGCCAGTCTTCCACCTCCTTGGGCGAGATGGTTACGTCGCGGTAGACCTTGAAAAACTCCTCAGGGTCGGTGCCGAAGTTGGAAAAAAAGTTCTCCGGCTTGTCGTCCTTATAAAGCCCCCCAAACCACGTCGTCGGCACTACCGCCACCACACCCGGAACGGCACGAATCTTCTCCCGGTAGTAGCTCGGCAGGTTAAAGGTCAGCGAAACCTTGTGACGCGTGATCAGCCGTCGGACAGATTCAGCGCTGCCATCATCCATATAGAAGCTGCGCCACAAAGTCATCATAAGGGTCAGCAGCAACAGAGAGAAGGCGATGCTCAAGACCGTCAAGATGCTGCGGCGCTTGTTGCGGAACGCGTTCTTGCTAACGAAACGGGTTAAGGTCATGATCGAACTCCGAGAGAAAACCTGGCCTGCCTAAGAAGGCCCAACAAATACCGTTAAGCATAGCCGATGGGTGCGGACCCGGACAACCGCGTGCCTTCCCAATCCCATGGTCGCTGACTGAGATTCCACATACCAGTGGAGATCGTCACCGGCATTGAATGACAAATGTCATCCGGGCCACGGCTTGCTTAATAGTTCTACTTGCGACCTGTCTCATAAATTGGACTGTCATGCTGCGCGAAGCGAAGCATCTCTATCGCCACCACAGTTCGTCGTGGGAATAGGGATTCCTCGCTCCGCTCGGAATGACAGAATTCGCGATTCATGAGATCACTCCTAACATCACTCCTAAACTATGACCGTTGCAGTCGCAAAAGGTTACGGCCCAACTCTGGGTCTTTGGAGGGACGGCCTGCCTTCAACTGTAATGGCGACCTTTACGGTACCAAAGTTTCTCCGAGCCGCCCCGCAATCGAATTTACGAACACTTTCGTAACTCCACTTTAGCCCTACTCCCGGACTATCCTGATCACGTCCTTCCCCAGCGGACGTCCCCGCGGTCTTCCCCGCCAAGGGAATGTCGTCTTTGCCTCCACGAGGCTTGAAAGATAATGTCGAACAAAATCGGGCGCTTCGAAATACTCAGCGAAATCGCGCACTCGGATATAACTTCCGTCTACAAGGCCACCGATCCGGAGAGCGGACAGACGGTGGCGCTGAAAACCGTCAAGCTGGAACCGCTGGGCGAGCAGGCAACCACGCTGGTGAAAAACCTTCTCGAAGAGGCGGAAGCCAGCAAGGTTCTCAATAGCCACAACATCGCCTTGCTCTACGGCGCCGAGGAAGTCGATGGCATTTTCTGCGCCTCCTTGGAGTATGTGCAGGGCAACAGCGTAGCCACCATGCTGGCCCGCAAAGAGGGGTTCTCTATCTGGGATCTGCAGGATATAGCCCGCCAAACCTGCCAGGGCCTTGACCACGCCCACGCCAAGGACCTGGCGCACTACACGCTCGAACCCGCCAAGATCATGGTGTCATGGGACGGCACGGTAAAGATTCTGGGATTCGGAATTTCCACTATGAGCGCTTTCGCCGCCCAGGCCGCTGGCAAGCCTCCCGGCGTTCTGCACTACATGTCGCCGGAACAACTGCGCGGAGATCCCCTGAGTGCGTCGTCCAACATATTCAGCCTGGGCGCAATTTTTTACGAGATGGTCACCGAGCGCAAGGCTTTTGACGGTGACAATGCGGACCAGGTAAGACATTCGATCTCGGAGATGACGCCGATCGCGCCCGACCAGATCAACCCCAAGCTCCATCCCGCGCTCAGCCAGGTCATCATGAAGGCATTGTCCAAGGCGCCCGAAGAACGATACCAGTCGGGGCAGGATCTGGTGAACGATCTGGAGAGGTGCAAGGAAAGTGCCTCCAAGGCCGCCGCTACGGCAAAACCAGGGCAGCCCGCCCAGAAGGCTCCGGCTCCGCCGAAGGCTGCGCCGGCCGTCAGCGCGCCACCGGTGAAGGCGGCGCCAGCAGCGACGTCGCAGTCGAAGCCTGGGGTCAAACCGGCCGCACCCGCCAAGGTGTCGCCACCCGCATCAACTCCGCCTCAAGCTCGCAGCGCTGCAGTGACCGAACCCCCAGCGGCCAAGGCTGCCGCTGCGGGATGGAGCGGAAGCAACGCGAACTCGGCAAACGCCGGACTGATCACGCCAAACCTGGACGTGGCCGCACCCGTCATCAATAGTTCTAGAGCCAACAGTTCTGAAGGCTCCATTGAGACGTTTTCCGTCGAATCGTTTTCCGGTCCATCTGCAACCTCGGCTGCGATGGTTGAGCCCGAAGTGGAGGCCCCGAAAATCCACGTCGATCCCATGATGGCCGAAGGCAGGCAAGGCAGCGCGAGTGCGAGCCGCAGCTTCTCCGAGATCGATGAATTGCCGCCTCTTAAAGAGGTTTACATCGCTCCTCCTCCGCCGCCCGCGTATGAGCCCACGCCGCACGGTGCGGTGCATGCCGCCGTATTCAAGACGGCTCCGCCGGAAAAACCGAAGGTGCAGCCGAGCGAGGTGGCGAAAAAAGCCGTCGCGGAAATCAGGAAGACGCCACCAAAACTTTTCATGGTCTCGATCGCGGGCGCCATCGGGATCATTGTGCTGATTGTGGCCGCGATCGCATGGCACATCCACTCCGAGAACGCGGACGAGGATGCCACGCCAAATCAACCTGCCAGTGCGTCGGCCCAGCCGAAGGGGAGCGCGACCCCATCGGCCGCCCAGTCGCCAGCCGCCACGCCAACTCCCGCGCAAGTGGCCCCGGAGCAAGTCACCGCGGAGACGCGCGCGGTCTCGGTGCAGCCCAAGTACAACAAGAAGAAAGCAAAGCCCCGTCCTGCGGCTCCCGCCATTATTCCCGGACAGTTGAGCGTCAGTTCAACTCCGGCGGGCGCTCAGATCCAAATCGATGGACAGAACAACTCCGGCTGGGTCACGCCGCTTAATCTCGCCGGACTCAATCCGGGCCAGCATACGCTGACCATCAGCAAGCCCGGTTATGCGTCTGAAACCCGCAACATTGACGTGGGCTCGGGCAGCAAGTCATTTATCAGCGTGCAACTCGCGCCGCTCACGGGCACGGTCGCGGTGACCAGCGATCCCGCGGGTGTGGCAGTTTGGATGGATGGCAAAGACACCGGACGAGTCACTCCCGCCCAGATTTCCGTGGACAAGCCCGGCAACCACAGCTTCATATTCAAGAAGCAGGGCTACCTGGACGAAACCACCACCGCCAATCTGCAGATTGGGCAAACCTTCCGCTTATCGCCCAGCTTGCGGCCGTTAGCCAACGCCGACAACGTCAAGATTGGCGGCAAGTTCAAGAAGCTCTTTGGCAGCAGCGACACCGCCGGTATGGGTGCGGTCAACATCAAGACGCAGCCCAAGGGAGCACAGATTGCCATCAACAACCGCATTGTCGAAAAGAACTCGCCGGTAGAGTTCTACTTGGATCCGGGCAACTACGTGCTCGACATTACCATGTCGGGATTCAAGAGCATTCATCGCGTCATCACGGTCGAGAAGAACGGCAAAGTCGCAATCGACGAGAGCCTGGACCGCGAATAAACGCTGTTGCCTCAAACCCAGCGTGCAACCTCAAAGATTAAAAGATCAATGGAGGACGGGCGTCTCGCCCGTCCAAGCCCCAACCGGGGCGGCCGATGAGCGCTGCCGGAGGGCTATTTACCTTTCAGGAACCTTGGGTCTACCCCCCTCCCCCTGATCTTTTGGAATCATGGGGTTAGGGCCAGACCACCACCAAAATCTTTGAGTTTAAAGGACTTATACGCAAAATATTCCGGGCAAAGGACTTAGGGCCTATTCTATTGCCAAGCAGCTAAGTCATAATCGTTACAATTAGCTTGCATGGCTGGACAAAAGTCAAGCGAAGAAGTGAGCGAGTCGAGTGGGCATTCCCGTTTTGGGAGGTAACCGGGGTGGCGCGATTGCGGCTGGACGGGCGGGGACGCCCGTCTCCATCGGGCTCTTCCCAAGATGTTAGACTCTGAGGTTTTCCTGTTGCTTGTGGGAGAAAGCTTTTATGAACATTCAGCGGGTGGGAGTTGTTGGCGCCGGGACGATGGGCAATGGCATTGCGCATGTCCTTGCCCGCAGCGGCTACGGTGTGGTTTTGTGCGACGTGGAGCAGCGTTTCCTCGATCGAGGGATGGAGATGATCGGCAAGAACCTCGACCGCGAAGTGGCCAAGAACAAAATCACCGCCGAAGACAAGGCTGCCACGCTCAAGCGCATCGAGTCCGCCGTGGGCCGCGCCAAGCTTGCCGCTTGCGATTTCGTGGTGGAAGCGGCCACCGAGAAGTTCGACATCAAAGCAGAAATCTTTCGCGATCTCGATCAGCTTTGCCGCCCCGAAATCGTTCTCGCCTCGAACACATCGTCGATTTCCATCACCAAGCTGGCAGCCCTGACCAAACGGCCCGGCAAAGTCATCGGAATGCACTTCTTCAATCCCGTGCCCGTCATGAAACTGGTGGAAGTTATTCGCGGCCTGGCCACCTCGAATGAAACTTTCCAGACGGTGCGCGAGCTGGCGGTGAAACTCGGGAAGACGCCGGTCGAAGTGAACGACGCCCCCGGCTTTGTCTCGAACCGGGTGCTGATGCCGCTGCTGAACGAAGCCATGTACGCGGTGATGGAAGGCGTAGCCACGCCGGAGGCGGTGGACGAAGTCTTCAAGCTGGGCATGGCGCATCCCATGGGCCCGCTGACCCTGGCGGATTTCATCGGCCTCGACGTCTGCCTCGACATCATGCGCGTGCTGCACGACGGCCTGGGCGATCCCAAGTACCGGCCATGCCCGCTGCTGATCAAGATGGTCGATGCGGGCTGGCTGGGGAGAAAGAGTGGGCGGGGGTTTTATAAGTATTAGGACAGACCGAAGACTCCCATTGCCGACAGCAGCCAGCATAAGCCTGCTTTGAGCCAAGAGTTGCGGAAAGATTAGGAAACGTCCCGTCTGTCCCCCGGGTTTCGTCGTCCCTTATCACTCAATGCGACGTTGGCTGATTCACCGGCTCTTAACTCTTCTTGAAGAGTGCTTCGAGACTGATCGGAACTCCGGCTTCTGACAACTCCTGGGCGAGTTTCACGTGCCACGCGCCAGCCGGGTCAAGCTCGACATAGACGACGCCCTCATAATCGGATGGTATCTCGACACCTTGTTTGTAGAGCGCGCACACTCGACGCCGCGACAAGCGACCGATGAAGTAGCCGAGTTCGAGGATCACGTTCTGCCTCGCGCGACGTTTCATCGACGCGGGATTGTTCGCCTCGCTTGCGGGAGCGCCGACATCATCTGGAGTCAGCAACACCACAGCGAAGCCGACATCCGAGTACACCTCGAACTTCTCGATCAATGTTCTACCGGAGTTTGGTTGTTCGTGAAGGATGATCGGCTCCAGTTTCAGCCGCTCCAGGAAACGCGCGACTGATTCCTTCGCTGCCTCGTCGTGTCCGTGGACGATGAAGACCTTCTTCGATTGGAGCAGGGAGACCGTGTGTTGAGGTGAAGACAAACGCGGCTGAGGCCGGGTTCCGTCCAGAATCCCGGACCTCAACAAGCCTATCGGACTCTCTTGATCCACGGTCTTCGCGAGGAGACCTTCGAGCATCCCGAGGAGCGCGCTTTTCTTGATCTCCCATCCTTCGTCGGCGTTTTGCATCCATAGGTTCTGAAAATCGAGGAACACCTGTGGCTCGAAGGATTGAGAAAGAAACGGCAACACACGTTGACGCCAGGACTCAAAGTTCTGCTGGGTTTCCGCGTTGAAACCGAAGCTAATCAGGTGACGTAGCTGCTCCGAGACCGCGCTCATTCTCGGCCCTCGTTCACGACCTTTTTCTGCTGACCGTGACCGTCCAGCCGGGAGATTTTTGTTGTCCTGGGCTTGCGACCGTTGTCGAGAAGCCAGTCCTTTTCAGATAATCCCCAGACCTGGTTGTCGTTGAACAGCTCACCCTGTGCGACGTAAAGCGGTGTGGCGAGAACTGCCTTCACTGAATCAACACCGATGTATGACTCGACGCCTCTAGTCTCGCCTACCGCGATGGTCTTCGCGACGAACTCCACTTGTTGCGTCGGAGGTCGAAGGTAATGAAGCGCGAGCGCCATTGCCCCATAGACCTCATCCTCCTCTTCTCGCGGATAGTTGCCGAAAGGTATGTAGGGCCTGGGACGCTCACCGTTGTGCAATCCCGAGAGCAACCATCGCGTGAGAGTGGGTGTTGAAGAACGTGACCACGTACTCGTCGCGCCTTCATGACCGACGACGTGACAGGAAGAACCACCCATCCCGAGCAGAGTGCCGTCGTGTAGCCCCCCGAAGTAAACAAGGGCCGGTTCGTCTGCTGGGCGCGAGTTGCAGTCGTCATACAAACCCCAGCGGACAGGGAAAACGTCGCGTATGAAGCTCTTCGGTTCCTTCAGGGTCCCGAGCTGATCGCGGGATTCCAGTTCCTCGACAACTCGCTTCACCATCTCGTCACGATCTATCTTTTCATCCGTGGTCGTGCTTCGCTTGACCGACACAGAAGGAAGTTTGAAGTTCCACTCGAAGCTCTTTTTCCTGCCCGTAGTTGCGGACAGTTGCTCGAAAAGCATTCTGGTTTTCGACGTGGAGATGTAGAGGTAGAACTTGAGGTCTTCCGATCTTTTAAACATCACGGCGATCCGGCCTCCAACCTCGCGAGTTTACCTGAAAGTGATCCAAGCCACAGGGGTAATATTAGAGACTGACGCCTGCTGCCACTCTCCGAATCCTGGTGCTGAATGCCGACTGCTGACTGCCTCCACCCAAAAGTACCGGATAAGCCGAGAAGTTACTTCTGTTTCCACCGTGCGAGGGAGTATGCTGCGCGCATGGGAGTTTCGGTCTCGGTGCTGGCCAGCGGCAGCCGGGGAAACAGCACGATTGTGCAAAGTTCGTCCACCAGGCTTCTCGTTGACGCGGGAATTTCCTGCCGCGAAACTTTCAAGCGCATGAAGGCTGCGGGAGACGATCCCCACGCGCTTTCCGCCATTCTGATCACCCATGAGCATATCGACCATGTGTCCGGCCTGCTGGTGCTGGCCAGGAAGCTGAAGATTCCCGTGTTCATGACCGGAGCCACGCATCAGGCTTGGTCAAGGTCGATGCGGGATGCCGCAGGGGAACGTCCGCAACTCGCCGGGCTGGAATTCTTTTCCTCCGGCCATGGCTTCAGAATCGGTGACATTGAGGTCATGCCCTTCACCATTCCTCATGATGCCGTGGATCCAGTGGGCTTCACCTTCCGCGCGGAAGGCATCAAAATCGCGATTGCCACCGATCTCGGACGCCTGTTGGCAAACGTGAAAGATAACTTGCGCGCTTGCGACGTCCTGGTAATCGAATCGAACCACGATCTGGAGATGCTTCGCAACGGGCCCTATCCCTGGTCGGTGAAACAACGCGTGGGGAGCCCCACCGGACATCTCTCGAACGAGAAGCTCGCGGAATTCTTTGCTACCGGCTATGATGGACATGCATCCTATATAGTGCTGGCGCATCTCTCGGAGAAGAATAACCATCCTGAGCGCGCTCTGAGAGAGGCGGAAAAGGCTTTGTCCGGCCGCCGGACGCTGCTGCACAATCGCGTCATGCTGGCCGCGCAAAGCGAGCCGATGCAACCGATCAGGCTCTGAGTCGGGCTGGTTTCACAAATGATGAGACGGTGCGAACGTTTCCCTCAGGGGCTAAAGCCCGAGGTTTTCGCAGGCTTGGTCGGCACCCTTCGGCTTCGCTCAGGGCAGGCTCCTGAAGCCGTGCCCTTCCCAAGGACCATTATGAAATCCACGAAACCATTTATGAAACCGGCTTTAGATCATTAAGTATCAGATCAGTATGAGTCAGTGTGTCGATCCCATCGTTGGCAAGATCCTGGCCGGCTGGCGCTATGATATTTCCGGTCTGGCGCGGGAGATGGGTGGCGACTATGAGGAACATTTCACGGCCTGCGAGCACTGCCGCGGCCGGCAGCGTCTGCATCGCACCATTGACATTTCGTTGATTGCTCTGGCGTCGGTTTCCGCGGGCGTGTTCCTGCTGGCTTTCGGAGTGATTCGCCACTTTGGCCCGCGCAACGCCTTCTGGCTGGAGATTGCGGCGCTGGCGGGTTTCGCGCTGTCGGCATTGATCTGGCTGATCGTGGCGGTGGCCACGCCCGCGCCCATGGCGGTGGTAGATGTCGCCATGATTGGCGCACGCCATGTACACGATCGCCTGCCGGCGGAAATCCGCGAACGGCTTCCCGAAGAACTGCGTTTGAAGATCACCGGCTCGTAACCGCACCGGCTCGTAGCAGTCGCGCGCTTCTTGCATCTCATCCCAATAGCTTGCAGCACGAGGTCAGCTTCAGATTTGAAACAGAACGCAGGCATGCTAGTCATGTTGATATTCGTGCGCTGGGGCCGGTGACCTACACTCGGCGTCGGAGAATCATCCGGCGGAGCCGCTGGGCCATCATTTGCAGGATTCGACGTATATCCACTGTTTGTGCGAGTGCTTGTGTTGTCAGTTCGGATACATGCAGGATTTCCAAGCTTAAGCCAGCACAAACCGGGCACAATGGCTTTATGGGGCCTGCCCGGAAAACAGTGCAGATGATTCGCATCGCCCTGTTGGTGAGTATTGCGCTCTACGTGTTCATTGGGGAGCATGTGGGACAGAGCATGGCTCCGGCGCCGAACCGCAATCTGTACTTTGCACTTACTCTAGTCGCGATCACCACGGTGGGCATGATCTTCGCGGTGCGGCGACTGTCTGTATTGCGATCCGAAGCAACGCTGGCGGCTCAGACCGAAGACACGGCAGCCCTGAAGCGCTGGCGGTCTGGCTATGTAATCACCTATGCTCTGAGCGAGGCGGTGGCGATGTTTGGACTGGTGCTGCGGATTCAGGGCTGCACCCTGTCGCAGGTGGCGCCCTTCTATCTGGTGGGGTTCGTCTTGATGCTGCTCTTCGGACCGCGCCGCCCGTCACGTGAACCAGTTAAGGGAGCAGTAGTTTAGCCGCCGCCCAGGCCGAGCTTTGCTCGGCCGGACAGGGGACGGCTGTCCCCGCGTGGGTCTTTGTTGGTCCTCGCCTAAGCCTTGATATGACAGGTCGCGAGGCCCTTCTTTTCGAGGTACTGCTGGTGGTAATCCTCGGCCTCGAAGAAAGTTACGGCCGGAACAATTTGGGTGACCACGGGCTTGCTGAAGCGCCGGGATTTTTCCAGTTGCTCTTTCGAAGCCTTGGCGGCGGCTTCCTGTTCTGGAGTGTGAAAGAAGATTGCCGAGCGATACTGCTTGCCCCAGTCCGGCCCTTGCCGGTTAAGTTGCGTGGGATCGTGGTTCTCCCAGAAGACTTCGAGCAGCTTGGCGTAGGAAAGCTTCGTGGGATCGTAATCGATTTCCACTGCCTCGGCGTGGCCGGTCGTGTCCGTGCAAACCTCTTTATAGGTCGGGTTGGGAGAGTTACCGCCGATGTAGCCGACGCGGGTCGAAATCACGCCGGGCAGTTGGCGGAAGGTAGCTTCGACTCCCCAAAAACAGCCTGCGGCGAAAGTAGCTTTAGCCATACGGATGACTCCATTTTAGAAAGTGTAGCGATTCTATTGGATGCCGCCAGCTAAGGAAAGTGGCAGGATGCGGGTGGTTGCGTCTAGTTGAACCTCAGGTCCATTGAGCCAGGCGACGAACCGACGGCGTCTTACTGCGCTGCGCACAAATCACTTCTCCCGTCGCCAGATGGACAGTCCATGCGATCCTATCGCGAGCAGGCCTAGCGTTGCGGGTTCGGGAGTGGGCGCGGTAAAAGCAGCGGGCTTCGGTTGTTCGATGCTAACGATCTCATCCGGGACCTTCAATTTCCTTGTCATGATGGGCTTGCGGCTGGCGGAGTGGGCAGGCTTGGCGCTGGGCTCGCTTGCTTGCTCTGGCACCGAACACTGGCCCGCGTGTATGGCCGTGTTTGGAGTAGTTTCGTGCCCGTAGCTGTGGATGTGCATAGTCCCTATTGCGCCGTCTCCGCCTAGTTTGAACGTTACTCTCAGCCGCACCCAGCCATAGTGATTTTCTCCGGCCAGGGGAAACTCGAATCCAATGTAGTTGATCTGCTGAAGCTGCAAATTACCCTTGTGATGATGCAAGGTGCCGCCTCCCCCGGGCCCATACGTGAATAACAGACCGTAGGATTGTCCCTTGCCAAAACGACCGCCAGGACCGATGCTCGCGCCGGAGGGTACATCGGCAGGAAGATTCTTTGCGCCGAGCAGCGCCATCGCTCCCGGCCAATTGGGAATGAAAAAACCACGATTCCAAAAAGTGGTAGTCAGTGACGAAACGTCCTTCCAGGTCTCAGCAATGTTGAACGGCGGGACCTGTTGATGCGCTGGATTCAAGGCATAGGTATCGGTGTTCACCAAGCTAACATGGAGGGTCTTGCACACCGGGGCAGCGTACGCTGGAACCGAGCACGCAAGCACCGCCACTCCAGCAGCACTCGCCGCCAATGCGTAGCTGTTAAGGCGGCGATGCAGATGTTCGGGCAGCTCGCAGGGTGTCTTCCGCTTCGCGGAGTTCGTCTCCGAACTGCTCATGTCTGAGTGCATGGTGGTCTCCCTTCGTTCTCTTGCATCTTGATCAGGGCTGCCAAAAAACGTATGCCGCACCCGTATCACGGTTAATAGCAGGAGCTCCCGCCACAACCGTGTGGCCGTCGACGGCAATGGACGAGCCCATCTCGGCGCTGAACTTCGCGTCTGAACCAACCAGCTTGGTCTTGCTCGAACCCGTCGCCCAGCCGCTCTTGGGTTTGACGAAAACATAAGCCGCTCCGCCAGCAAAATTTTGCCCGTAGTTGATGTAAGGAGCTCCTGCGACCGCGATATTGTTATCGAGAGCCACCGAGAAGCCGAGGGCTCCTGTCCCATCGTTAGGAGCAGTCAGTTTGGCGGTTTCATTCATGTTCACCCAGCCGCTTGGCGGCTCGACGTAAACGTAGGCCGCACCGTCACTATCGTGAGGACCGCCGGTGGCGAAGGTGGCGCCACCGAGCACGGTATTACCGTCGGCGGAAACCGAGTAACCCAAGTAGTCGTTCGGCCTACCGTCCGAAGCGCTCAGCTTGGCAGTCTGGGTGCTATTTGCCCAACCACCCGCCGGCTTCATGAACACGTACATCGCGCCTGGAGCTTGAATAGCGCCAACGGTGGCGAGCGGCGCTCCGGCGACGACTGTGTTGCTGCTAATGGACACGGAGTAGCCCAACTGGTCACCGGTTAGGCCGTCCGACGCTGTGAGTTTTGCAGTCTGGGTCTCGTTTACCCATCCGCTCGCTGGTTTGACGAACACATACGCCCCGCCTGGTGCGCCGAAGGGATAGGTTCCAGGTGCTCCGGAGACCACGGTATTGCCGCTGACCGAGATCGAGGCTCCCAGTGCATCGCCGGTGGCCCCATCGGAGGCCGTCAGTTTGGCGGTCTGCGTCAACGTTCCGCTCCACCCGCCCGCAGGCTTGACAAACACGTACGCCGCTCCCAGCCCCGTTCTGCACCACCAGGCGTCCTGGGACGCTCCCACCACGATCATATCGCCGCTGATCGCGACTGAAGCTCCGAAGAAGTTGCACCCATTTCCGTCGGAAGGGATCAGCGTCGCCGTCTGAGTCATGTTTCGCCACCCGCTCTTCGGCTTGATGAAAACGAGGGCCTGCCCCGCGTCAGTCTGCCCGATCACAACCGTGTCGCCGCTGATGGCAACGGAGGTGCCAAAGAAAAGTCCTGATTGATCAAGTGAGGCTGTCAGCTTGGCCATCTGCGCCCACGGATCCGCAACCAGCGGAGGACGCGTGCCACCGTCTGCCGAGGTGCTGGCTTGCGCCGCTAGAGGCAGACTCGACAGCAGGTGGCTGGGATCGGATGCACTGGCGCGCGGACGAAGGATTAAGAACGAGGCGCAGATGAAGAGCACACACAGTTTCTGCACGATAACCTCCTGGAGAAATTCCGGCCGGCAAGACAAAGACTACACGACACCTACGCCAATCATCGTTTCGGAGCTAGATTCGCGTCTACGAGAATCACCGCCAGAGAGATCCGGATTGTCACCCGCTTCATGGGTTTTCTCCTCCGAATGTAACGCTCGCTCGACTGGATCACCAAGTCAGGCGGGACGGGAACGCGCTGAACTTCAGGGGCTGGAAACAACACCAAGCGCGATACCGCCGACCCTCCGATGGCCCGACGGGATTATGATTTCATTGGCAGGTTGTGTCAAGCGGAACTTCTGCTTTGCGTTGACACGCAGAGTCTCGACACTTGGCTATAGAGGCGGGATGCAGGCACTGGCACGGCCCGGTCAGGGCTTCCCGGTTGACGGACCCCGGTTTTCCGCGCTACATTGCATTAGCGGCTTTGCCCCCCAGCCCGCCTGAGGTTTTGTGACCCAAGCTTTCCACGGCACTCATACGCGTTCCCGGCTTGCTTTCGCGATCTTGCTTGCCTGCCTGATCGTTCCGGCGGCATTTGCCGCGAAAGCGGGGTTTGCGCCTCAAGCCCGGGTCGGCTTCACCGTGGGGGATCAGTGGGAGCCTGCCATTGCTAGCGATGGATTCGGTCACACCTACATTCTGTATCCGCAGTATGGGCGGGTGCCGGGGTGCCGCGCTTGCCCGCTCCCTTCCATGATTCTGGTGGTCAGCAACGACAATGGCGCTACCTGGCAGCCGCCTCGCGAGATCACGCCGCCGGGAACCGGCCAATACGATCCCCAGATCGTGGTCGATCCCGTTGACCGCCGGACGGTGTATGCGGCGTGGCTGCAAAGTAAGAGAGTCGATATGGTGGTGGCCAAGTCGGTGGACTTCGGTCAAAGCTGGTCGATTGTGGTGGCCGACCGTGGAGTTACCGACGCCGATAAACCGGTGCTTGCGGTTCGAGGGCAGGATATTTACGTCGGGTTCAACCGGGCTCGAAAGATCTGGGTGGCGTCGTCGCACGATGGCGGGATTACGTTCACCTCCGCCGATGTGAGTCAGAGGTTGAGATTGGTGCGGTCTCTGGCCGGAGGCGCAACCGTCGATCCGCAGGGTTCCGTTTATTTGGCATGGGCGGGATACACGCGACACGACGGCGCCAAGGGGCGGGAGAATCTGTATGTCAGCAAGTCGTCCGACGGCGGCGAGAGTTGGGCTACCCGGCTGATGGATGCCTCCGGCGCGCCTCCCGATTGCAGCGCCTACCGCTGCGAGTGGGGTTACCTAGGCGCACAGATCACCATGACCTCCGACGCCGCCGGCACTTTGTACGCTCTGTGGAATTCTGGTGCGGCGGATAAGAGCCCCGAGCGAATTTATTTTGCTTCCTCGACCACAGCTGGCGACACCTGGTCTCCAAGGCTGAATGTTTCTATTGCGTCCTCAAGTGTGGAGCATGCTTTTCCCGCGCTCGCGGCGGGGGAGGCGGGTGATGTGCGGATCGCGTGGATGGACACGCGCCACCATCCGCGATGGAATACGTTTTACAGGAGTTCCACCAACGGCGGCGCCACCTGGTCAGCAGAGGCGAGGATTTCCAGCTACGTCGCGGGCTACCGCTACATTCGCTCCAACGGCTTCAGCTTTCCTTTTGGGGATTACTTCGGGATCGGCATCGATAACCAGGGCCGGACGCAAGCCGTGTGGGGCGAAGGCTTGAACTTCAGGTCGCCGGGCTCGATCTGGTATAGCAACGGGCGGTAGACTGGCCTTGATCGAGCCCCGATCGAACCTTGATCGTCGAACAATGATCGTCGAACAATGATCGAACCATTCTTTCCCTAGCTTGAATCCCGGACTTCAAATTTCTCTTCCCAAAAGAACGTCTGCGGCTTTACGATAGCGGCCCTGTACGCGGAGGCATTTCATGAATGTGATGGGCATTAACCTGTGGTCCGTGCTGGTAGCAGCTGTCGCCACCATGGTTGTGGGTTTTCTCTGGTACTCGCCGCTGCTGTTTGCGCGGCCGTGGATGGTGTTGATGGGATACGACCCCGACGACAAGGCGAAGTTGGCGGAAATGCAAAAAGGCGCGGGCAAAATGTATGCGCTGTCTTTCCTGGCCAGCCTGGTTTCCGCCCTGGTCCTCGCCAAGATCATCGCGATCACCACCGTCAATTCCGCCCTTTACGGCATGAAAGTCGGTTTCGCAGTGTGGCTAGGCTTCGTAACCACAGTGCAGTTGACCAACGTGCTGTTTGCCAAGCAGCCGGCGAGACTGTATCTGATCAACACCGGGTACCAGTTGGTTTGTTATCTGGCGATGGGCGCGATTCTGGCGGTGTGGCCGTGGTAGCCCGGCGAATCAGTTTGTCATGCTGAGCTCAAGCGAAGCATCCCTATCAGCAATACAGATTTTGGCCGGAATAGGGATTCCTCGCTTCGCTCGGAATGACAGATCTCGGAATTACGCGACTATTCACTACTCGAGGATGAGCCCGCCGGTCAGGCTGCTTAACTGCTCCACCCGGTGCTCTACGCACCAATCCTGGAGTTCGCCCACGATTTTCTCCGTGGCTACCGGGTCCCAGTAGCTGGCAGTCCCGATCTGCACCGCGGTCGCGCCGGCTAACATGAACTCCACAATATCGGTAGCGGTTGAAATTCCGCCGATCCCGATGACTGGAATCTTCACCGCTTTGGAGGCGTCGTAGACCATGCGCAACGCGATCGGCTTGATGGCTGGGCCGGAGAGCCCGGCGGTCACGTTGGCAATGCGCGGCTTGCGAGTTTCGGCATCGATGGCCATGGCCACGAAGGTGTTGACCAGGGAAACCGCATCGGCGCCAGCCTCCTGCGCCACATACGCCATCTGCGCGATGCTGGTTACGTTGGGAGAAAGCTTCACGATTAGCGGCCGTTTCGTGTAATGCCGGGCTGTGGCGACTACTTCGTCCAGCGCACGGGGATCGCTGCCAAACTGCATTCCTCCGGCTGCGGTGTTGGGGCAGGAAACGTTTAACTCATAGGCGGCGATGCCCTCGCCTTCATTCAGGATTTCAATGGTTCGCTCGTAATCTTCCCGGGTGTAGCCAAACACATTGGCGATGACGACGATATTTTTTTTCTCGCGCAGCTTGAGTAGCTTTTCGTCAACGAAGGCTCGCGCGCCAATGTTCTGCAATCCGATGGCATTGAGCATTCCCGCTGCTGTCTCGTAAAGACGCGGCGGCGGATTCCCCGCCATAGGCTCTTTCGACAAGCCCTTGACCACGAAGCCGCCGAGCTTGTCGAGGTGGACTACGTCTTCGAACTCGATCCCGTAGCCAAAAGTGCCGCTGGCGGCAATTACGGGGTTTTTGAGTTGAATGCCGGCGAAGCTAACGGCGAGGTCAGGAGTACGCCTGGCGGCTGCGGGGGAGGCGGTCATCGCGATTGTAGTGTAACGCGTGCCGCGTGGGACTCCAAAGCCGTTCTTGAGTTTTGCCTCAACCTGCGCTGCCGACATTTCGTGGACCCCATTCAGGTCAAGCATGGTTGTGGAGACGTAATTAATAACGTCTCTACGGCGAAGCGTGCATTGCCGCCCACTTTTCCGCTACAGTAGTTAATTCCCATGCTTGATCTGACTTTTGTCCGCGACAATCTGCCGCTGGTCGAGGAAAAGCTGCGCCAGCGCGGCATGAAGCCGTCCGAGGTTCTGAAAAACTTCGCCCAGGTGGATGCTCAGCGGCGCCAGGCCATCACCAGCGCGGAGACCATGAAGGCCCAGAGAAATCGCGCCACGGAAGAGATCGCGAAATTGAAGAAAAGCGGACAGGATGCATCCGCGTTGATTACTGAAACCAAGGAATTGCGCGAGCAGGTCGAGGAGTTGGGAAAGGCCGCCGAAGAATACGCAACCCGCTTGCGGCAGATTCTCGTTGGCATCCCCAACATTCCGCACCCGAGCGTCCCGGTCGGCAAGACCGCGGACCAAAACGTGGAAATCCGCCGCTGGGGAACGCCCCTGAAGTTCGACTTTGCTCCCAAGCCGCACTGGGAAATTGGGGAACAACTGGGCGTGCTCGACCTGGAGCGAGCCGCGAAAGTTGCCGGCGCGCGCTTTGCGGTGTATTGGGACCTGGGCGCGCGCCTGGAGCGGGCCCTGGCCAACTTCATGCTCGACCTGCACACTCGCGAGCATGGCTATACCGAGGTGCTGCCGCCGTATCTGGTGAACTCCGATTCGATGTACGGCACCGGGCAACTCCCCAAATTCGCCGCCGATCTTTTCAAGGTTCCGCATGGAGACAACGATCTATGGCTGATTCCCACGGCGGAAGTTCCGGTGACAAATCTTTATCGCAACGAAGTGCTGGATCCTGCGCGCCTGCCCGTCTCGCTCACCGCCTACACGCCGTGTTTCCGCAGCGAGGCTGGGTCTTATGGTAAGGATGTACGGGGGATTATCCGGCAGCATCAGTTTCAGAAAGTCGAAATGGTGAAGTTCACACGACCGGAAGATTCCTATGAGCAGTTGGACAGGCTTACTCACGACGCCGAGGAAGTGCTGCAGAAGCTCGGCCTTCATTATCGTGTGGTCGCGCTATCCACCGGGGACATGGGTTTCTCGGCGGCGAAAACTTTTGACATCGAAGTCTGGCTGCCGGGGCAGCAGTTGTTTCGCGAGATTTCCTCGTGCTCGAACTTCGAATCGTTTCAGGCAAGGCGCGCCAACATCCGCTATCGTCCTGAGGGCAAGAACAAGACTGAATTCGTGCACACGCTGAATGGCAGCGGCCTGGCTGTGGGCCGCACCTGGGTGGCGATTGTCGAGAACTACCAGCAGGCCGATGGCAGCGTACTGATTCCGGAGGCTCTGCGCTCGTACATGGGAACGGACCGGCTCACACCGAGGAAGATGTAGCGCAGCCGTCTCGGCAAGATGGCGGCGCTACTCACATCGGCATTGCGTGAGCGCTACGTTGCAAAGACAGGGAGCAAAAAATAGACTTGGAGAGGGCAAAAACAAATGCGACGGTTATGGCCGCTCCCAGCGTTCCGATGATTGGGATCTGGCGCACAATCCGCGACTACCTTTTCTGGTCCTACGAGCGGGGCACCATCCAATATGATGTGATGGTCACGCTAATATTGCTCTTTGTTTTTCTCTCTCCGAAGGTGATCAATTTCAAGGACAAACCGGTCGAGCATAATCCGCATCGCACCGGAGTAGCCGTTGTGCCCGACGGACAGGGCGGGCTGATTTACCAGATTGAGGCGGCAGCCGTCGTAGGCCAAGTTGGGAGCCATGACGACAGCGCGATTCGCAGCCAGTTGCTGCGTATCATCGAGCCCATTTCTGGTGAAGTAAGCATCACGCGGATTGAACCAGTGCGCGACGGCTCGGGACGCGTCTTAAGCTACAAAGTTTGGGTGGCACGGGAGTAGCGGCGTCCACGCCGGGACTGAAAAATGAATATCCCACAATCGTTGAATTGGCGCCGCACGGTGAACTGGTGTTTCCCTGTCGTTTTTTCCTTGCTTTTCTTGGCAACCGCATCGGCGCAGGAACCTGCGAAGACGCAAGCCTCTGACGAACTGCAACGCGTTCTGAAGCAGATGGATCAGACTGCGGCGAACTTCCGCAGTACCCAAGCGGCCTTTGTCTGGGACCAATATCAGAAAGTAGTGGACGAGCACGACACACAGAAAGGGATAGTGTATTTTCGCCGCGCCGGGAATGAGATTCAAATGGCCGCAGACATCAACGATCCCATCCCCCCAAAGTCCGTACTCTTCACGGACGGCAAAGTCGAGATCTACCAGCCAAAAATTGACCAAGTCACCAGGTACAACACGGGGAAGGACCGTGCCGTCATCGAAAGCTTTTTGGTGCTGGGTTTCGGCGGCAGCGGGCGGGACCTGCTGAAGTCCTTTGAGGTGAAATACATCAGCGCTGAGAAGGTGGCTGGCGTTGATACGGCGAAGCTGGAGTTGGTGCCGAAATCCCAAAAGGTTCTCACCACGTTCAATCGCATCTGGCTGTGGATCGATCCCTCGCGAGGTGTGTCAGTCCAGCAACAGCTCTTCGCACCGTCGGGCGATTACCGCCTCGCCAAGTATTCCGATATCCAATTGAATCAAAAGATTCCAGATGGTGCGTTCAAGCTGAAGACCACCGGCAAGACAAAGTTTGTGTCACCGCAGGGCTAGCAACCAAGGCTAAAGTTCGGCTGGGGATGACCCCGACGAGATCACAATTGCCGAACCGATCTAGCTCAGTGGCCCTATACCCTGGGACCGTCCCCTGTGGAAAGATACTGTGGACGGACAAAAGATAAAGGCTGAAAAACCGGGTGCGGGACGTTATACTGCGAAACATGCAGCTCGAGAGTGATGCCGGCTCGTTGGAAAACGAAAGAAGAAGGCAATATTAAGACTCCGGTTGCACTAACACTCTGACTTGTTAATTACATGGCCATGGCCAAGGTTTTCACCATCCCGATCCCTCCCCAAATTGGGCGCAAGCGGCGCGAGCGGACAGCCGATCCGCGCTACGTTGACGGCCAGCGGTTATTGGTCGAAGCCATGAGGTACCTGGCCCAAGCAGACCCGGTAGCTAACCGCGGTGCCATCGAGCTGCTTTCCGAGCACGTGCGCACGCGCTTCCGCATGACCGATTCGCCTTTGGGGTAGAGTTTGGATAGCTGATCCCGATTCGTCCGCGTTTGCGCGAAGAACTTCTCTGAGGCCAGCCAACGTATTCTTCCCAGTCTTCAGAAATAGAATTTCAGGGCAAGCTGGATAATGCGCGGGTCTCGCGCCTGCGTGATTTGGCCGAAATTATTGTCGAATCCGAAATGATCTGGGTTGAAGAACTGGGCGTGATTGAAAGCATTGAAGAACTCCGAACGGAATTCGATGGTCTTGCTCTCCGTCAACTTGAATATCCGCCCGATGGTCAGATCGAAGTTGTTGCGCCCGGGACCACGCAGTGCGTTCCTGGGGGAGTTGCCAAAGGTGAATATTGGAACATTGTTGCAGTCGTAAGCCGTGGGATCGAAATAAAAGTGGCCATCGGTCACAGGCCCTCCCAGGCAGTTCGCGGTTGAAGGATCGAAGCTATGCAACGACCTGGCGGCAAAAATATGGTTTGGCCCGATCTGGTCGGCCCGATCAAAAAAGATATTCTCCTGGCTGGAATTTGAGTTGGAATATATGGTGAACGGTGTGCCCGTCTGGAAGCTGGCGATTCCACTTGCTTCCCATCCTTCCGTGAGCTTGCGCAAGAGGGCATTCCCGTTTCGGAATGGACGGTCCAGAGGCAGTTTCCAAATGCCGCTGATTACGAGTCGCTGACGGACGTCGAAGTTAGCTGGCCCGCGATCGAAGGCGAAGTTGAATGGATCCGTGAAAACCGAGTTGTTGTAGCGGAATCCCGACTGGTTATCGAGGGTTTTCGATAACGTGTAGGCGCCACGAATATTGAACCCGAGGCTGAAGCGCTTGTCCACTGTCAATTGGAATTGATTGCTACTGGAAGAACTAGCGCTCAGATCGGTGTACAGCGCAAGAGCTCCGGTGGGAGAAGAGTTCGGGTCGGTCGGATTCGCGCAGCCAGCCAAAGGACGCGCGCAGTCAGGGTTTGTAAAACCTCCGCCGTTGATGCCGCCTGAATTGGCGAGCTGTTGCATCATGATGCTGGGCAGGGGAGCATTAACATCTTGGGTGGCGATGGATTTGCGAGAAAACGTGCCTACGTAGTCCGCCTCAATCATGGTGTCCTGGGTGATCTGATACTGGAAACCATAATTTACGTTCTGCGAATACGGCGTGCGGAAGTGCGGGTCAACGACGTATGCGAATGAGACCGCCGGAACTCCAAACGTAGATCCAAGCTTGCCGCCTGTGGGGAAAGGATTCGACAAACCGAAGCTTTTGAACGGATCAGAAATTGTGTCGAAGCCGGGTTTTACTTTCCTATACCCCGAAGGAGTGATATTCACAACCGAACCAAATGGGGCTTCGCCGCCGAATTGCAGATTCAGAGCGCCATCCTCAATGTCATAGAAGATGCCAAAGCCGCCGCGCATCACCAGCTTGGCATTGCCAAGCATGTCCCACGCGAAACCAAAACGCGGCGCGAAGTTGTTGCGGTCTGGAAAAGTCAATCCAGGGTTTGGCGTCCCCGGATCTCCGGCGTAAAGAATCCCCTTGGGCGCACCGGGAAACCGGGTGGACTGCTGCCCCGGGAAGAAACCCTGGACTTCGTTGTGGGGATCTTGCAGGGGAGTGTTGTACTCGTAGCGTAGTCCGTAACTCAGCGTCAACCGGTTACGAACCTTCCACGAATCTTGCCCAAAGAAGTGCCAGGAAGTCGTCCGGATTCCGTACACCGCACGTGAAAACTGCGAGAAATTGTCAAAGAATCCGCCTACGAAATCTGCCAACGGATTACCGGTGAAGTTCTGGTTGTTCCCGAAATCAAAGACTCCATTGTTGTCGAAATCAAAGTCAAAATTGTTTCGCACTCTGCGGATGTCGGCGCCAAATTTCATGTTGTGACGCCCGCGGGTGACGGAAACGCTGTCCTGCCAGTGGAAGGTCACGTCATGGATCTTGGTCGGGCCTTGCGGATTCGGCCCAAGGTTAAAACTGGTGGTGAGCATGATCGGCGGCGCCGTGCCGGCCGGGTCGTCGGACTTCACGTTCGTAAAGCCAAGCGCTGAAGGAGGTGTGTTGTCATGCGGCACCGCTTGAAAGGTCGCGCTGCGATTGACCGCAAAAATGAACTCGTTGATTACCGTCGGGCTGAAGTTGTGCAGCCAGGAGATCGAGCCGAGTTGGTTGCGAGTAAAAGTAGTGAAGCCGGAGCCAACCGGTACGTTTCCGCCGCTCGAAGCCCCATTTATGATTTGGAAAGGAAAATTCTGCGCCAGATCATCGATGATGTAGGAGCCATAGATCGTATCTTTTTGGCCGATGCGATGGTCGATGCGCGCGATGCCCTGGTCTTCCCTGTCCACTTCGACGGGCGACGATACGAAATTGTTGTTCGGAAGGTTTGGGAGCGGCAGGTACTTCGCAATGTATTTCGCGGTCACCGGGTTCACCGGCACCTGATTGTTCGGGTATGGATTGCCTGAGATAGGATCGACGAGTTGAGTGCTTGGCAGCAACTCGCTGAAATCGCCATTCCGCTCGGCGGGGCTGAGCACCTGAAGAATCGGGGCGACCTCGCCTTCATGCCTGCGTACCCCCTGATACGCGAGAAAGAAGAAAGTCTTGTCCTTCTTAATCGGGCCGCCAAGAGTGCCGCCAAAGGTGTTCCGCTTGAATGGCGTGACCGCGGGCAGGAAGTAATTTCGTGCGTTCAGTGCGTCATTGCGGAAAAACTCAAACACGTCACCGTGAAAGTTGTTGGTTCCAGACTTGATGACCTGATTGACGATGCCACCTGCGGTGCGTCCGTACTCCGCTTCGTAGTTGTTAGTGAGAATCTTGAATTCTCCGAGCGCGTCGGGGTTGGGGTCAACGACTGCATTGTTGCCCAGGAAATCATTGTTGTCGGCGCCGTTGACCAGAAAGGTCAAGGACTCAGAACGTTGGCCACTTACGGAAAATGGGTTATTGCTGCCGTCATCCTCATCGGGAGGAAATACGCCCGCCTGCAGCAGGCCGAGCTGGAACGCATCGCGCTCGACCAGCGGGAGATCCAAAATCCGGCGCTCGGTTTCAACGTTGCCCAGCGTCGCGCTGACCGTGTCTACCTGGGTCACGTCTCCCGTGACTTCCACTACCTGACTGGCCGCACCAACCTGCAGGACAATGTCCAGCTTTGCATTTTGATTGACGTTCAGCACGATTCCGTCTCGAATATATTTGCGAAAGCCGGTTTGTTCGACGGTCAGGCGGTAGCTACCAATGGGCACCAATGTGAAAAGATAGGACCCACTGCTTTCCGTCAGAATGGTGCGAGACACGTTGGTGCCCGTGTTGGTGAGCGTTACTGTGGCTTTCGGAACTACCGCTCCCGTCGAGTCGTTCACGGTGCCGGAAATAGTCGCTGTCACTTCGGCTGCGCGAGCAGAAAAGGAGAGCAGGAGAGGCAGGACCAGAACTGCAAGGTAGAAAGCCGCTAGCCGGCCACGCGATGCGAGCACGGTGTGCTTCATGGATGTTCTCCCTGAAATCTTCAACTGCGTCGGCGGATGTTGTTGCACCCGGGTCATATTCGGTGGGAGCGTCATGCTCTGGGGAGGTGACGGTGCAATCTCTTCGCCAGATCAAGCGCTCTGTTGGGTTGCTAGATGTGGCATTTTATACAGAAACCGGAAACAACGAACATCTATTTTCGTGGATCATGACTGGGAGTCAGGAGGAACGCTGGATTTCTGGAACAACGCCGCTGCGAGGAGGATCACTACCGGATAGCACTCCAGTGTGTAGCGTGGTTCTGGATTTTCCAGAGTGCCGAGGAACACTGATCGCAGAATCACGAATGTGAGCAGCAGGCCGAGGTGAAGTGCAAATCGTCCGCGCACCAGCCCCGCGAAAGCCGCGCCCACATACATGAGATTGACAATCCCCAGGCTCACCGCCAGCACCAACCATTCTGGGTCGTCGTCGAACTCCCACCATCGCGTATCCGACGGTAAGGTTTCCGTCCGCGGCCGGAGCCACATGTCCGCGATCCGCATCAGCGGGAGCCCGACGTAATAGCGCAAAGGAGAATGACGCACGCGCTCGGCCGCCAGCGCCGCGAATCTGGCATCGAGGTCGGGAGTCACATGCCGCGTGCCGTTGTAGTCCTCCAACAATTGCATCGTCAGCTCCCGCTGCTCTGGCGAATCAAAGGCACGCGAAGGAAGTTTCTCCGCCTCCACGGTGTTGCCTGGCACCGCCCAATAAATATCTTCGACAGACGTATAATCCACGATCCACGTCCTTACCCAGCGATTGAATCCCATGGGCACGAAAGCATTTTCTTCGTTGGTATAGCGCGGCGCGAGAGGCTGAAACTCATGCAACGTATGCAGATTTCGCAAAGTCCATGGAACGAGTGAGGCGAGCGAGACGACTACCATAATCAAGCTGGCCCGCAGCACGTGTTGAGCGGGCACTCCCGCCCGCGTTCTTTCCTTCCACCGGCGCACCAGCAGCGCGAAGAGATATGCCTCAAGGGCGAGCAGAAGCAATCCGCCATCCGGCCGCAGCAGCATGGCTGCCCCCACGGCCAACCCACATCCCAACCACGGTCGCATGGATGAGTAATGGAGTGCATCGAATCCAACCATCGCGAAATCCAGCGCCAGCACCGTAAAGAATACTTCCCACGTTTCCGTGAGCGCGTTCGCAACATAGTTGGCGAGAAATGGACAAAGCGCCGCTAACAGAAAGCCGAATCGCGCGGCATGGGGAGAAATCAAACGGCGTGCGAGATCGGCAATGAGGAAGCAGGTGCCGATGTCCACGAACATCTGCAACACCAGCACAGCCCGGTAGTGTTCCATGCCGAAGATCGCGAACACTGCCGCCAGGAAGGCGGGATAACCCGGCAGGCGAATGTAGGTAGGGGAAATCTCATCCACTCCGCTCAGACCGTAAATCCCGTGCTGCAGCCAGTTCTTGGCGATGTCGCCATATACGAAAGAGTCGGTTGAGACTCCGGGAAAGCGGAGAATGAATAGAAGACGCAGCGTCACCCCTGCGAGTGTCGCGCTCAGAAAAAACCGGAGATGTTTGCGCAGCAGTTCGCGCACGGAGGCAATATAACAGCTCTTGGCTTCTAGCCTTTAGCCATTAGCGCAACCATTCTCGCCCCAAGCTAAAGGCCAACAGCAAACAGCTAAGAGCTGCACTCGCAGGTTTGACCCGACTACGACCACAGCTTAGGATGGACTAGCTAACTCCCCCATGGCGCAACCAGTTTTCTATGATCCCCGACAAGCCCGCTGGAAGCGATTGCGGCGCCTGTTTGACGTGCTTGGCATCAGCGTCATGCTGCTGGTTGTGTTCTTCATCTATAACGCTTTGCAAGGCGAGCAACTGCCCGAGTTGATTTGGCAAGCGCAGAAAAAGCCTTACCATGCGCTCAAGGAAAACGAAAAAGAGAAGGCCAAAGAACGGCGGCGCAAGCTGGCCGCGCAACGCGGGAATCGTAAAACCAAGTCAAATCCTTCGCTGGTGAAGCTCAATTCCGAGGAAGGCATTCGCGCCGCTTTCTATGCCCCGTGGGATGCCGCCAGCTTCTCCTCTCTGCGTGAGTACGCTCACCAGATTGACCTGCTCTATCCCGACTGGCTTCACGTTTTGACCCCCGATGGCCACTTGCAGGGGGTCGATGACCAAACCAATAAATACTTCGATGTGATCCAGGGTTCGACAATCCAAGGTTCGACCATCCAAGGTTCGACCATCCATCCAGTGGACGACAAGGTCATGCCATTCCTGAAGGCCGAAAATACGGGTCTGGAAGTGTTCCCCATGGTGAACAATTCCGATGGCGTGAACTGGGTGGATATTACGCCCTTCCTGAATGATTCGGACGCACGCGCGCTCTTCCGGCAACAAGTGGCCGCATTTCTCGCCACCGATAAATACCGCGGCCTCATGGTGGACTTTGAAGAGATCCCTCCCAAAGCCCAACCGGGTTACATGGCCTTGCTGCAGGAACTCTCCAGTGATCTTCACGCCAAAGGCATGAAGCTGTACGTCAGCGTGCCTCCTCACAATGAGGATTTCAACTATCCGGCCGTGGCCAGCCGGGTGGATGGCGTCGTGCTCATGAACTATGACGAGCACTATCCCGAAGGCACTCCTGGGCCGGTCGCGTCCCAGGACTGGTTTGTCGCCAACCTGAAATTCGCCAGCAAAGTGGTCCCCCTGGACAAACTGATCTGCGCCATCGGCAACTACGGTTACGACTGGGTGAACAAGCCGAAACACGGAAAATTGCCGCCCGATGTACGGGATACCAACGTCTCGGTGCAGGAAGCTTGGCTGGGGGCGCGCGACTCGGAAGAGGACGTGGATTTCGACGGCGACAGCAGCAATCCGCACTTCAGCTATATGGACGAGCAAAACCGCCGGCATGACATCTGGTTCCTTGATGCGGTCACCGCACTCAACCAGATGCGCGCGTCGCAACGTCTGGGCATCAAGACGTTCGCACTCTGGCGTCTCGGTGCTGAAGACCGCTCGCTATGGCGCGTCTGGGATGTGCCCGGCGAGCCCGCGGCACCGGATAAGTTGAAAGATGTTCTCCCTGGCCAGGACGTGGACATGGAGGGGCAGGGCGAAATTCTGCGCATCGAAGCTCGTCCCGCCAACGGACAGCGGCAGATCACAGTGGATCCCGCATCAGGAATCATCACCGATGAGACCATCGATCCTCTGCCCGAACCGTACCGTGTAGCTCGCTATGGCTACAACCCGAAGGCCGTTGCCATTACCTTCGATGACGGTCCTGATCCCCAGTGGACGCCGAAAATTCTGGACGTACTGAAACGAGAAAACGCGTCTGCGACGTTCTTTCTTATCGGACTTCAGGCCAAGGATTTCGGCAGCGTCACTTCACGCATCTACCGCGAGGGACATGAGATTGGAAATCACACCTTCACTCACCCCGACATTAGCAACATCTCGCACAGCTACATGAGAGTGGAGTTGAATCTTACCGAGCAGCTCTTTGCCAGCCGCCTGGGAATTCACACCATCCTCTTCCGCCCGCCCTATTCCATCGATCAAGAGCCCGATACTGAAGACCAGGTGCGGCCATTGGAGGTGGTTCAGGACATGGGCTACATCAGCGTGGGAGACAAGATCGATCCCAATGACTGGAAGGACAACCCGCGCCACTCCGCTGCGCAGATCGCTGCCGATGTGCTCGCTCACATTCCACCCTGTGATCCCAAGGACCGGCTCTGTGGCAGCGTCATTCTGCTACACGATGGCGGAGGCGATCGCAGAGAGACCGTCCGCGCTTTGCCCATGATCATCCGGGGCGTGCGCGCAAAAGGGGACGAAATCGTCCCTCTCTATGAGCTGGTAGGCAAGACCAGGGCCGATGTGATGCCCGCGATTCCCGCCAACGAGCGCTGGGCTGCCCGATTGGACTGGATGGGTTTCGCGATTTGGGACTTCAGCACCCATGCCATCACTTGGATCTTCTTTCTCGGCGATCTGCTCATGACTGGACGTTTGCTGTTTGTAGGAGTTTTCGCAATTTTCGATCGCTTGCGGCCGCAGCAACTTTACGGGAGTCCGGGCAATGTAGCATCCTACAAACCCGCTGTTGCAGTGCTGATCCCTGCTTACAACGAAGAGAAAGTGATCGAGCGCACGGTTCGCGCTGTGCTGGCCTCGGATTATCCCGGCCTGCATGTGATCGTGATTGATGACGGGTCCAGCGATAACACTTTGGAAGTCGCGCGCCGGGCCTTTGTCGACGAAGTAGCCTCCGGCCGTGTGCTCATCTTGACCAAACCGAATTCCGGCAAAGCGGAGGCTCTCAACTTCGGCCTCGAGCATTTGCGCGACGAGGAAATCTTCGTTGGCATCGATGCCGACACCGTCATTGCCCGCAATGCGATTTCACGGCTGGTCCCCCATTTCCTCAATCCCAGAGTCGCCGCCGTAGCGGGAAACGCCAAAGTAGGAAATCGCGTGAACCTGTGGACCCGCTGGCAAGCCCTGGAGTACATCACCAGCCAGAACTTCGAGCGCAGGGCGCTGAACGTTCTAGGAGCAGTGAGTGTGGTGCCGGGAGCAATCGGCGCGTGGAGAACGTCCGCGGTCCGCGAAGCCGGCGGATATCACACTGACACCGTGGCCGAAGATGCCGATCTGACCATGGCGTTGCTGCGTGACGGTTACCGCGTGCAGTATGAAGACTTGGCTCTCGCCTACACGGAGGCGCCCATCAATGCCAATGGCCTCATGCGTCAGCGCTTCCGCTGGTCCTTCGGGATTCTGCAGTCGGTCTGGAAACATCGCGCCGTGTTCGCCCGCAAAGGCGCCCTGGGTTGGGTCGCTTTGCCCAATATCGTTATTTTCCAAATCTTGCTGCCGCTGGTCTCGCCGTTCATCGACCTGATGTTCGCGGTAGGCGCAATCTGGTATTTCATTCAAAAACATTTCCATCCGGATTCCACCGATCCGGCCGACTTCCAGCGGCTCCTAGTTTTCTTTGCTGCTTTTCTGATCATTGATTTCATTACCTCCGCCATCGCGTTTGCCCTCGAACGCCGCCAACCGGAAGCGCGCGAAGACGCCTGGCTGCTCAGCCAGGTATGGCTGCAACGCTTCGCTTACCGCCAGTTGTTCTCGGTCGTGCTGTTCAAAACCGTGAAGCGCGCCATCGGAGGCCAGCGCTTCGCCTGGGACAAACTGGAACGCACCGCCAAAATGAGTTTTCGGACCAGCGAGAGCCACGACTCGGTGAAAGTGCCATAATTTGTCATTCCTCTGGCTCTCGCCTGGAAAGCGCGCTTACAGCCGCGAAAGATGTGCCCTCAAACCAGCCTGTAGATGCCCAAAGTCATCTCAACAAGCCGAGCGGATCTTCGGCAACTAGGGTATGCTAGATACATGCTGCTAAATGGAAGAGAAGCGATTCTTAGCCGTGTCCACCTGTTGAAAGCAGAGATCAGTGACATCCAGAGACTCAACGAGCAATATACCCAGCAGAGACGCACCTTGCCAGCCCAGCAGAATCACGCCCAGCGCCGCGGCCGGTTGGAGCAAATCGTCGAAGAACTGAAAGCCCTCACCAACCGAAAAATCCAGTAGTGCCGTACACGCGTGCGGACAGCCGCCCCCGGCTGTCCAGTCGAGCAAAGCTCGACAGTTTGTGCGTAAGATCCACCGCTCACCAATCCCCGGTGAGCCTTTCCCCGGTGCTACAATTAGTGGTTCCGCGCCTGTCCGCGCAGCATCCATATACCTTTCGAGGTGCTCTTATGGCAACCGTTGAAGCCCCCACACGACCGCAGATTCGCCTTCACCAAGGCCAGTTCGTCAATGAGCCGCTAACCGACTTCAGCAAAGAAGAGAATGCGCGCAAAATGCGTGCTGCCATCGAGAAAGTTCGTGGCCAACTTGGCCGCGAGTATGACCTCATCATCGGCGGCAAGCGCATCAAGACTCAGGACAAGATTAAATCGTTGAACCCGGCCAAGCCGTCGCAGGTTGTCGGCCTGCACCAGAAGGCAGGCAAGGAGCACGTGGAGCCGGCCATGGAGGCTGCGCTCAGCGCTTTTGAGCACTGGAACCGCACCTCGGTCGAAGAGCGGGCCAGCCTACTGTTCCACGTTGGCGACCTGCTGCGGGAACGCAAGTTCGAGTTCGCCGCCTGGATGGTCTTCGAAGTCAGCAAGAATTGGGCTGAGGCCGACGGCGACGTCGCCGAGACCATCGACTTCTGCGAGTATTACAGCCGCGAAGCGCTGCGGCTTGCGAAAGTCAAGCCCGACGTGCAAATGCCGGGAGAGCACGATTCTCTGCGTTACATCCCCTTGGGCGTCGGCGCGGTGATTCCACCGTGGAACTTCCCCTGCGCCATTATGGCAGGGATGACCCTGGCTTCGGTGGTCTCTGGCAACACCGTCATTCTGAAACCGTCGAGCGATTCGCCCACCATCGCCGCGAAGTTCGTTGAACTAGTGGAGGAAGCCGGCATTCCTGACGGCGTGGTGAATTTCTGTCCGGGAGCCGGCGCGAGCTTCGGCAATGCCGTGGTCGCGCATCCCAAGACGCGTTACATCGCCTTCACCGGTTCTCGCGAAGTTGGCCTCGACATTCACAAGCGCGCCGCCGAGAAGGTTCCCGGCCAGCTCTGGATCAAGCGCACCGTCCTCGAAATGGGTGGCAAGGACGCGATCATCGTCGATGCCGACGGCGACTTTGCCGCCGCCGTCGAGGGCGTTGCCCAGGCCGCATTCGGCTTCCAGGGCCAGAAGTGTTCGGCCTGCTCCCGCGCCATCATTGACGAGCGCATCTACGACAAGTTTCTGGAGCACCTCAAAGCTCGCGTGGAAAAGATTACGGTCGGCGATCCCACCGAAAACCCGAATATGGGCGCGGTGATCAACGAAGGCTCGATGAAGTCGATCCTCGAATACATCGAGTACGGAAAGAAAGACGGACGCCTGATCACCGGCGGCGGCCCCGCTAAGAATGCTGGCGAGGGCTATTTCCTCCAGCCCACCGTGATCGCCGACATCAAGCCCAAGTCAAAGCTGGAGCAGGAAGAAATCTTTGGCCCGGTGCTGGCGGTGATCAAGTCGAAGAACTTCGAGCACGCCCTCGAAATTGCCAACGACACCGAGTTCGGGCTGACCGGCGCGGTGTACACCAACTCGAAAGACAAGATCGATCGCGCTATCCGCGAATTCCACGTCGGCAACCTCTATATCAATCGCAAGTGCACCGGCGCGATGGTCGGCGCGCATCCCTTCGGCGGATTCAACATGTCAGGCACCGACTCGAAAGCCGGCGGCCCGGATTACCTGCACTTGTTCACCCAAGCCAAGTCGGTGGCAGAAAAGATCAGGTAGGTGCGAGAAGAGAATCAATCAAAAAGGCCGCCCGTGGGCGGCCTTTTTTCTCACAAACACAAAATCCTACGACGGCACAGCTTGTCCCTGGTGCGGCGGCGCTGCCGCAGCGGTGGCCGCGGCGGCCTCATTCAGAATCCGGTGGTGAATAGTGAACAACGCCAGCTCCAGCCGGTCGGATACGCCGATCTTGTCGTAAACGTTGCGCAGATAGTTCTTGATCACCTGCTCCGTGGTTCCGAGTTGGGTGGCGATCTCCTTGTTCTTGTATCCCTGCACGATTAGGGCGACAATCCGCAGTTCCTTCGCGGTCAAGCGATCCCGCACCCGCAGACCGACCATGTCGTTTTCGGTAAGCTCGCTGGGGACGGCAATGTCCTGCACCCAGGTTTCGCCGCGGGCTACTTTGCGCACACAGTCCACCAGTGCTGCGCTGGTCACGTTGCGGTAGACCACTCCGTGCGCCCCTGCGGCCATGTAGCGTTGCGTGCTTTCGCCGGTGTCGGCCAGCACCACTACCCGGGTCTTGGCTTTGTTCGCCGCCTGCAGTACGGCCAGGAAATCGCCATGGAATCCGCCAGCGACCACCAGCACGGCCGCTCGAAACTTATCCAGCGCCATGAACATCTGTTCCTGGGTTTGCGCCTGCGCCACAATGCGCATCTCGTCTTCAACCGCCAGCACTTTGGCGATTCCCGCGCGGAAAATTGCCTGATTGTCGGCCAGAATCAATTTAAGCATCGCTTCAGCACCTCTTTACGAGTCACGACACAAGTGACGACCCTTACGGGTGACGAACGAAATCGTACGAATCAATCACGCAGGCCACACCTCGGGCCTCCGCGGGTGTACTGCTGCCGCCGGTGGCGGGTTCGTCGGTGCGCACCACGCGTCCCTTGCATTGCACCGTAACGTTTTCCTTGGCCCCGGTGACCTCGGGTGGCAGGACGATCTCGAACTCCACGTTGGAGCCCACTTCCAGCGCCGCATCCGCCCGAATGTAAACTCCCGCGGCGCTCAGATTTCCTGTCACGCCGCTAGCTTGTCCGCCCTCGTCTGCCTTATGAATCTTGATCGGCAGTTCCAGGGGGAACCGTTTTCCCGTCCGCGCTTCGGACACAAGACCTCCTCGCTCCTGGCCTTCCCTGCGTGCAAAAGCCAACTCCATCATGGCATCTCCTGCTATGGAGTACAGCAATGTCTCACCCGGTCCTTATATCACGGATGACGCCCCCTATCAAAGCCTGGTGCTCATCTGGATAACGGTAGAAACTAGCCCCCCTGTCGGAGAGCGACCCGGCACCGAAAGGGCAGCCCCAGCAGATTTCCGAAGCGATACGCTTTCTGTCACAATAGCTGTTCGTCACTCATCTAAATCTGACCGGATCACGACACCTACATCCGAGGAGCCACCTCCATGCTCGTTCCAGCCGGTAGCCCGAGAAGTTCCGCCCGCATTCTCTTTCTGATTTTCGCTGTCACCGCCATATGTGTCCTTCTCTTTGCGCCGAGCCGTGCTCAAGAACTGGCGCCGAAGTCTGCGCCCGCAACGCCTCCGCAAGGGAGTGTTCCGCAGAAGGCGAACCCAACGACCGAGGTGGGAAAGGCCGTGGGCTCGCGTCCCGCAGAAGCTCCGCAGGTTTTGCAACAGCTCAATTCCGCGCTGGAAGGTCTGGTGGCCAAGGTTTCACCAGCCGTGGTCCAGATTCTCGTCACCGGCTATGGACCGATCGAGGAAAGCAATCGCACTCAGACCGCACTGATCGCCCGCCAGCATGCAGTCGGCTCGGGGGTGATCGTGGATTCGGACGGCTACATCGTGACCAATGCGCACGTGGTCGAGGGAGCGCATCGCATCCGCGTGGTGCTGCCCATGCCTTCGGTGGACTTCCCGCAGGTTGAGCCGGTGGGCAAGGTGCACGTACTGGACGCAAAGCTCATTGGCATTCACAAAGAGTCGGATCTGGCGCTGCTCAAGATTGAGCAGAAGAACCTGCCCACCCTCGAATTGGGCAGCGCTCGCAGGGTGCATCAAGGCCAGTTGGTATTCGCCATCGGCAGTCCGGAAGGGTTGCAGAACTCGGTCACCATGGGGGTCGTGAGTTCGGTCGGCCGTCAGCCCGATCCAGATAGTCCCATGGTTTATATCCAGACCGATGCTCCCATCAACCCAGGAAACAGCGGTGGCCCGCTGATTGATATGGATGGCTATGTGCTCGGCATCAACACCTTGATTCTTTCATCAGGCGGAGGCAGCGAGGGGTTGGGGTTTGCGATCCCTGCCCGGATCGTGCGTTTTGTCTACCAGAGTCTGCGCAAGTATGGACACGTGCATCGGGTCGAGATCGGGGTGGTCGTGCAAACTATTACACCGAACCTGGCCGAAGGACTCGGTCTTTCCCGAAGTTGGGGAGTCATCGTGTCAGACGTAATTCCCGGAGGCCCCGCGGAAGCAGCCGGATTGAAGACGAGGGACATTGTCGTGAGTGCCGATGACCGGCCGATCGATACCTTGCCAGCACTCACGGCCGCCATGTATCTGCATCCTCTTGACGAAGTGATGAAACTGGCGGTTCTGCGCGGCGGCGAAAGAAAAATTCTCTACGTTCCAGCAATTGAGCACCGGGATCAGATGGACAAACTCATGGACGCGGTCGATCCCGATCAAAGCCTGGTGTTGCGTCTGGGAATCCTTGCGGTTGATTTGAACGAACAGATGACGTCCCTGGCTGGCAATTTGCGCATGACAAGTGGAGTGCTTGTGATTGCCCGCGCCGCCAACCTCATCGGTCCCGACACTGGCCTGAAGACGGGCGACGTGATCCACAGCGTGAATAAGACGCCAGTCGATTCGGTGGATTCGCTTCGTGCCGCCATGAAGGGCCTCCAACCCAGCGCCCCGGTCGTGCTCCAAGTGGAGCGCGATGGCCAGTTGCAGTGGCTGGCATTCGAAATGGAGTAGAGAACCTGGGCCGTCTTCGCGGCGTGCCGCGGGGCCAAAGATTCCCCCGCTAAGAACGTCTCCCGGTCAGGAATCGATCCGCAGACAGCGCGCCCGATCCCTCAATCAGAATTGCCAGTGCAATCGCGATGGCTAGGAGGTGATATTCAATTCCTTCGCCTTTCTGATTGCCTGCCCAGTTCATGAACAAGCCATTATGTCGATGCACCATCACGATGGCCATGATCATATTACACATGATTCCGAATGCGGCAATGCGCCCTAGAAATCCGACGATCAAACCCAGCCCGCCAAAGAACTCCGCTGCGATGGCTAGAAACGCGAACGGCGCCGGAATTCCCATCTGGTGCGTAAAGAAGCCCATGGTGCCGCTGAAGCCATAGCCACCGAACCAGCCCAGCATCTTTTGTGCGCCGTGAGCGAAAAATACCACCCCGAGCACTAGACGAACGACCGTCATTGCAAAGTCATCGGTTGTGTTCACTATTCTTTGAAACATGATCGCCTCACTTTCCTTGTCACTTCGGAGTTTGTAAAACTCTACGGCAAACTGCTCAACTAACCAAGAGGACCCGTCTCACCGCCGGACTTTTCGAACCCCAGCCTGATCACGTCCCCAGTGTCCTCCGCCAACGGAAGTTCTCCGAGTTCCCCGCGAGTAAACCAGCGGGCCTCAGTCGCGTCGTCTGCCGCTTGGGGTTCTCCGGCAATTCTCCGGCAGAGGAAATCGATCAGCACATAATGGTAGCGCGTGCGCTCGTCCGCGTCGCGCAAGATGCGATCATATACGCCGAGCAATTCGCCCACCTCGACCGTCAGGCCAGTTTCCTCCAGAGCCTCCCGAACCGCTGCCTGGCGCAGGGTCTCGCCCACTTCCAGCACCCCGCCAGGTATGGACCACTCGCCAGCCAGCGGCGGATGTCCGCGCCTCACCAGCACGACCCGATCACGCTCAATGATGATCGCGCCCACACCTACCAGAGGCGCATCTGGATATTCGCGTTTCATGCTAGGAGAGAGTAATTTCGCAAGCGATTCTAGCATCCAGCCAACCCGTTCAAGTGACCTAGTCTTCCTCTGTTGACCTGTGACTCTGTGGTTAAATTAGGTAATCGATGCCCTTAGAAGAGTACAAACGCAAACGCCGCTTTGAGGAAACCCCGGAGCCTCCACCCAAGCTGGAGAAGAAGCCCGGCCATCGCTTCGTTGTTCAGAAGCATCGCGCCACCCGCTTGCACTACGACTTCCGGCTGGAGATGGAAGGCGTGCTCAAGTCCTGGGCCGTGCCTAAAGGCCCGTCGCTTGACCCCGCCGACAAGCGGCTCGCGATGCAAGTGGAAGATCACCCGGTTTCCTACTTCGACTTTGAAGGCACGATTCCGCCAGGCAATTACGGCGGTGGCACAGTGATGGTGTGGGATCTGGGCACATGGGATCCGCTCTCGCCGCAGCCGGTGAATGGGAAATACGTACGAGGGACCGAAGCCGAGGCGGTGGCCATGTTGAAGAAGGGAGATCTCAAGATACGTCTCCATGGCCAGCGTCTCAAGGGCGACTTTGCATTGATTCACATGCGCGGACGCCGTCCCGGAAGCAAAGGAACCGAATGGCTGCTGATCAAGAAGCATGACGACGACGTGGTCGAGGGCTACGACATCGAGCAATACGACAGCTCTGTGCTCAGCCAGCGGAGCATGGCGCAGATTGCAGGCGATGAAGGTTCCGCCGAGTGGAAGAGCAGCCGCCCGGCCTCCCGTGGGAAGGTGAAAGCGCCATGGCTGGCCGACACGCTGGCCAAACTCGACAAAAGAAAAACGCGAACCGTCAAGCCCGCTGTCTCGTCATCTGCGCCAATCACTTCCCCGAAAGCAAAGAAGCACGTTCCCTCTGCCGACTCTGCGACCCCGGCGGTTAAGTCCCTGGAAGGCGCAGTCCGCAAATCCATGCCGGCCGCCATTCATCCCATGCTGGCCACGCCGGTCGAGAAACCTTTGGACGATCCGGAGTGGTTGTTCGAAATCAAGTGGGACGGCTATCGCGCAGTTTCGTTCATCCAAGACGGCAAAGTTCGCCTGGTTTCTCGCAACCAGAATGACCTCACCGGAGAATTTCCTGAGCTGCACGAACTGCCCAAATCCATCAAAGCCGGGAGTGCAGTTCTCGATGGCGAGATTGTCGTGCTTGATGACCAAGGCCGTGCTTCCTTCAGCTTGATGCAACAGCGCACGGGCATTCGTAAGGGCGGACGACGAACTGGAGCGCGACGCGATCTCCCCGTGCTTTATTACGTTTTCGACCTCATCTACCTGGACGGTTATGACCTGCGCCGCGTCGCCCTTGAGCAGCGCAAGCAAGCGCTCGCCCAGATCATCTTGCCCAACGAATTAGTTCGCTACTCCGATCATTTCCCCCAGGGTTTGGCGCTATTCGAGCTGGCCAGGCAAAAAGGTCTGGAGGGTATTCTCGCGAAAAAGCGTGCCAGTCACTACGCAGAACGCCGCAGCCACGAGTGGCTCAAGATCAAGGTTACACAGACCGTCGATTGCGTAGTCGGCGGTTACACCGACCCGGAGGGCAGCCGCCAATACTTCGGATCGATCGTCCTCGGGCTCTATGACAAGAAAGGCCGGCTCATTCACGTCGGGCAGGCTGGAACAGGATTCAACCAGGCAACGCTCAAGGAAATCTGGCAACTACTCAAAACGCTGGAGACAAATCGCAGTCCGTTTTACGGTGATGTGGATGCAGCCAACGTGCACTGGGTGAAGCCCGAACGAGTGGCCGAGATCAAGTTTACCGAATGGACCCATGGAACCACGGAACGCGGGATGAAACTGCGCGCGCCGGTATTTCTGGGCTTGCGGGAAGACAAAGATCCGACAGAATGTACGTTCACTAACTGAGAACCGGCAACCGAAAACTGTTACTTAATCGCCTTCATCGGCAGCACAGAACCGAAGTCCCGGCCAGTGGTTGGTTCCACCGCGCGCGCTACCAAGCCATCGAAAGCGTCGCGAAATTCCGGATACTTTGCCAGCAGCGCTTTCATCACTGCGGTATTGTCCTGAAACGTCTGCGTGGTATTTGAAACATCCGCCGACTGATACTTCACCACGAGATCAAGATCCTGTCCCACGGCCAGTGGGAACACCGTCGTCAGGCGCTGAGTCTTTCCTCCCGCCGCCAGTTCCACGGTATTACCGCCGACGGGCAAATCCGCTGGCTTCACCGTCTCCGACTCATCCGCGAGCTTATCGGTCACCTGGGTATACATGAAGGACACGGGGACCGCTAGATCGCGCGCTTCGATGTAATACAGCCAGGCATTGCGGTTCTGGCCTTTGGCCTTGAAGGCGCGGGCGCGCTCGGCAAACCACTTCCCGTCATGCCCCGCGACTTGGGTTGCCTTCACGTAGAAACCGCCAATCTTCCAGTCCTTGCCCTGTTGTTGCAGCACGAACGACACCGTGTATGGTTGCTTGGCTGTTGGGACATCCAGGGTCACCACGCCGTAGTTCCCCGGCGGCAAGTTTGGGATCACGAATACGGCGCTCTCCGCCGTCTGCCCGCTCTTGCCAAACACCCCGCACAGAAACTCGGCACGTTCGAGCGGCGCGGTTCCTTCGGCCTTCAACAGAAATGGAGCGCGCGGAGTCGCCTGCGCTCCACTAAAGCTCGCCTGATTATCTTTCACGACAGTTTCGATGCCCGAGAAATCCGAAGCCACACTGGCAATCGAGTTTTGCCGCAGCCCGGCGGAATCGCCCCGAGCCGCCATGTCGAAATAGCGCTTCGCCGTATTCGTCAGGGCGGCACGCGTAGGCTCGTCCATGTCGCTTGCGGTGAAACAGGTTTGGGCATGAGCGAATCCCGCGCACAGAATCAGCGTCATCACGGAAACGCCCATCCCCATGCGAACCTTTAGCGGCTTTGTCCGGAACGTTCTCATTTATATCCGTATTCTACGACGCGAGATTCCACGATGCGAGCCTCTAAATTTTTATTCGTCGTTCCCCCAGTCGGATTGCATAGGACGTATCACTTCGATTGCACCCATTCCGCCCCTGTGGTACCGTCCCTTTGATTCCCACTTTTCGAGGAAAGGAAGACATTCATGGCTTGGATCTTTTTGGGCGTTCTGGTTGTCATCGCCTTCGTGCTCATTGGGATGTACAACAGCCTCGTCCAGTTGCGCATTCGCTGCGATTCGGCCTGGTCCGACATTGACGTGCAACTCAAGCGCCGTCATGACCTCATCCCGAACCTGGTCGAGACGGTCAAGGGGTACGCCGTCCACGAAAAGGGCACGTTTGAAAACATCGCCAAGTTCCGTTCACAGGCGATGCAAGCGACCTCGCCCGTTGACAAGGCTGCCGCGGAAAATCAGCTTACCGGCGCGCTGAAGAGCCTGTTCGCGGTGGCTGAGAATTATCCCCAGTTGAAGGCTTCCGAAGAATTCACCCAATTGCAGAGTTCGCTGAGTCAGACCGAGGACACCATCCAGAACGCCCGCCGCTATTACAACGCCGTGGTGCGCGACCTGAATACCAAGATCCAATCCTTCCCAACCAATATTCTGGCCGGCACGTTCGGCTTCCAGGCGCGGCAATTCTTCGAAGTGGACGCCGCCGACCGCGAACCTGTCGCGGTGAAGTTCTAACAATCATGCCTGAGACAGCCAGCCTTCCTGTACAGACGTTGCTTGCAACGTCTCCAAGACGCCGCAGGCAGCATCTCAGCGTGCTCACAAACCCGCGATTCGTATCAGGATATGGCTTCAGCCATATCGCAAGTGCCCTCGAATCAGCCCGGCTTCAGCCGCTGCTTTTTCTGAAGTTTGCGATTCATGCCCTTGTCAGCAATCTAAGCCGCCGCAAGCTGCGCCTCTACAGAAGCGCTGCGAACTGTTTTCTGCTCGTCCTCCTCGCCTCTCCTCTCTTCGCCCGCAACTGGCGCGTCACCGACTACAACGACACCATCTCCATCCACGAAAACGGCTCGGCGGCGGTCCATGAGCGCATTACGCTCGCTTTTGACGGCGAGTGGCATGGCATTCACCGCTTCATCCCTGTCGAATATCCGGGAGCGCGGGGCACGAACTACACGCTCTTCTTGAACGTCACCGGCGTAACCGACGGCAATGGCGGCAAGCTGAAATACGAATCGTCCACCGCAAACGGCTTCCGCGACTTGAAGATTTTCATCCCCGACGCCGTCGACGCCACCCGCACCGTTGAGATCGACTACACGGTTCGCAACGGCATGCGCTTCTTCGAAGATCACGACGAGTTTTACTGGAACGTGACCGGCAATGATTGGCCGGTGCCAATCGATCATGCCTCCGCGCTGGTCAGCTTCCCCAACTCCGCCGCCGGATCGCTGCGTGCCCAGGCTTTCACCGGAGCTTACGGCTCGGCGGAACGCAACGCCAGCGCCGAAGTCCGAGGTTCTGAAGTTTCATTCGAGACTAACAACCCGCTGCCCATGCGTGGTGGAATGACCATCGACATCTTCATTCCCAAAGGCATTCTCAAAGAGCCGGGCGCGTTCACCCGGCTGATGTGGTTTCTGGGCAGCAATCCCATCGTCTTTCTGCCGCTCTGGACCTTTGCCGTGATGTTCACCCTCTGGTGGTACAAGGGGCGCGACCCCGATCCCGGCCTTTCCGTCGCCCCCATGTATGAGCCGCCAGCCGGCATGACTCCGGCCGAGGCAGGCACCTTGCTCGACGACACGATTCATCCCCGCGACATCACTTCCACGCTGGTGGATTTGGCGGTACGAGGATTCGTGAAAATCGAAGAAGTCGATGACAAAGGCTTAGTCTTTCACCACAAGGATTACATTTTTCACCTGCTCAAGCCACGCGATCAGTGGGGCCGGCTGGTGCCGCATGAGCGCGTCATGCTGGAGAATGTTTTTGCAGGCGGCGATGCAACCCGCCTCTCCAGCCTGAAAAACCGCTTCTACATCGCGATCCCCGCGATCCAGGTAGATATCAAGTCGGCGCTAAAAACCAAGGGCATGTATCTGCTCGATCCCGACTCAGCCAACGGCTACAGCCTCGCAGCCATCATCCTCATTGTCGCGCCGTTCGTCATCGTCTACTTCGCGGGATACGGTGTCTTCAACTCGTTTTCCCTGCTGATTGGGTGCGGCATTCTTTCGGCGATCGTCTGGTGGCTCTTCGCACGCCAGATGACCGCCAAGACGGTGCAAGGTGGACGCACCCGCATCGCGGTTCTAGGTTTCCAGGAGTTCATGAACCGCGTGGACGCCGACCGGCTGAAGCGCATGCCTCCAGACACTTTCGAAAAATATCTGCCCTACGCCATGGCGCTGGGCGTCGAACATCAGTGGGCGCAGGCGTTCGCCGGGATCGTGAAAGATCCACCAACCTGGTATGCCTCGCCCAGTTCGGCCATGGGTTTTAATCCAATCTTTTTTTCAAGCTCGATGCACAGCATGGCGACGGACATGCACCAGGTCTTTGTCTCAGCCCCGCGCGCAAGTTCCAGCGGATCAGGCTGGAGCGGCGGTGGTGGAGGAGGAGGATTTTCCGGCGGCGGCTTCGGAGGCGGAGGCGGCAGCGCGTTCTAGCCATCTCGCCATCTCACCGTGTCGCAACCCAACCTGCCTATCGAAGAATGAGATTGTAGTCTCCCTGAATAGCCGCAAAGCGGCGTAAGAATCCAGCCCACGGCGTGAGCCGTGGGAAAGAAAGAGGGAAAGGAGCGAGCCCCAGCGGGACGAAAGACGAGTCGCGACACGGTCTCTTAAGCCCCTGAGTTAAGAGCATCGAGTTTCTCCCACCCGCCAAAAAACAGAACGGCCCGCGCCTATGAAGGCACGGGCCGCCCGGTGGACTGTTTGGATTGACCAAGAGGTGGTCACTCTACGTGGCCCCTTCGGTAAACTCCGGTTCCCGGCTCAACTTAAGCCGGGCGGATCAACCCTAACTCGCCGGTAGTCTAGCTAGGTTCTTAGAGCGACCGCTCTAAGTCTCAGCCACCTCACCTGGTCTTTTGCCACTACAACTACAATCAGAACTTGTCATCCGACCACCTCCTTTCCGGTGTAACCACACATTAGTACGAAATCCCCACTCAGGTCAACTGGCAAAACAATGCGGCGGTAGATCAGTTTGCCGGGAGAGAGATCCATCGGGGCGGAGCCTAACTTGGAATGTTGAAAACTCCCCAGAAGATGCTACGCCACTGCACTAGCCCCCATGCTGAGGTAGTATTCTGAAGGTTTCCCCACGTCAACCTTTATGCTTACCGGTGAAATTCGCAGCCAAATCGATCAAATCTGGAATGCCTTCTGGTCTGGCGGTATCTCGAACCCGCTCGAAGTCATTGAGCAAATCACCTACCTGCTTTTTCTGAAGCGCCTGGACGAGCAGGAAACCGCTCAGGAGTTAAAAGCCAATAGCGAAAAGAAGCCCATGGACAAGCGCTTCTTTCCCCAGGGCAAGGACAGCAAGAAACGCCTGTACCAGGACTTCCGCTGGACCCGCTTTAAGAACATGGAAGCCCGCGAGATGTACACCGTCATCAGCGAGCACATCTTCCCCTGGCTGCGAACTCTCGGCGGCAACGGATCGACCTACGCCAAGCACATGGAGGGCGCGCGCTTCACCATTCCCCCGGGCCCGCTGCTCGCCAAAGTCGTGGACATGATCGACAAAGTCCCCATGGAAGACCGCGACACCAAGGGCGATCTCTATGAATACATGCTGGGCAAGATTGCCAGCGCCGGGCAGAACGGCCAGTTTCGCACCCCTCGCCACATTATCCGGCTCATGGTGGAAATGGTGGAACCCAAGCCGAATGACGTCGTGTGCGACCCGGCTTGCGGAACCTGCGGTTTTCTGGTGGCCGTGGGCGAATCCCTTCGCCAGCGTCACCCCGAAGTGCTGACTAACAAGAAGCTGCGCGGGCATTTTCATAACGATCTCTTCCATGGATTCGACTTCGACAACACCATGCTGCGCATCGGCAGCATGAACATGCTGCTGCACGGAGTGGAGAACCCGGACATCACCTATCGCGATTCGCTCGCGCAGGACCATGCCGGGGAAGAAGAGAAGTACACGCTGGTGCTGGCCAATCCGCCGTTCGCCGGATCGCTCGACTATGAGAGTTGCGCCAAGGACTTGCAGCAGGTGGTCAAGACCAAGAAGACCGAACTGCTTTTTCTGGCGCTGTTTCTGCGCCTGCTCAAACCGGGCGGGCGAGCCGCCGTCATCGTCCCGGACGGAGTTCTTTTCGGATCGAGCAACGCGCACAAGAGCCTGCGCCGGATGCTGATCGAGGAGCAGAAGCTCGACGCCGTGATCTCCCTGCCCGGCGGCGTCTTCAAGCCCTACGCCGGAGTTTCTACTGCCATCCTGCTCTTCACCAAAACCAACTCCGGCGGAACCGATCGGGTGTGGTTTTACGATGTAGATGCGGACGGCTGGTCGCTGGATGACAAGCGCACGCCGCTGCTGTCGGATGACAAACTCGGCGTCGCACCAAAGACCGCGCTCACCGCCGACGACCACGCCAAGAACAACCTGCCCGACGTCCTCGCCCGCTGGCAACAACGCGATGGCAGCGAGCGCAAGCGCCCGCGTACTGCGCAGAGTTTTTGCGTGCCCAAGGCCGACCTGGTAGCGCAGGGCTACGATCTCAGCCTCAACCGTTATAAAGAAGTTGTCCACGCCGAGGTGACGCATCGCGCGCCGCGCGAGCTGCTCGCCGAACTCGCCAAACTGGAGACGGAGATTCAGGAGGGGATGAAGGAACTAGAGGGACTACTGGCATGAAGGCGTGGCCTACAGTCGCACTAGCCGACGTTGCCGCCATAGAAAGAGACGCCGTTCAGCCCGAAGCGATTGAGGATGACACGATTTACGTCGGGCTTGAGAATATCGAAACCGGAGGGGCGTTCTCCGAGGTAGGGAAAGTAGACGCTGGGGCGCTGGCAAGTTCTAAATTTCGGTTCAGCCAGCGCCATGTTCTCTACGGCAAGCTTCGCCCCTACCTTGCAAAGATCGCGTGTCCTGACTTTAGTGGGATATGCAGTACTGACATCCTTCCGATTCTTCCCGGGCCGAAGATGGATCGCCGCTATTTCTTCCATTATCTCCGTCAGCCCTCAATGGTGGAGTACGCGAACTCGCGGGCGGTGGGAGCGAATTTGCCTCGTCTGGGTCCTTCGGTGCTCGAAACGTTCCAAGTGCCTCTGCCACCAATACCGGACCAGCGGCGGATTGCGGAGGTGCTGGATCGGGCGGAGGCGCTGCGGGCCAAGCGCCGCGCCGCCCTCGCCCAACTCGACGCCCTCACCCAAGCCATCTTCCTCGACCTCTTCGGCGACCCTGCCGCGAATCCGAAGGGGTGGCCCCGTGTGCCTTTCGGCGAATTATTGACAAAGATTGACAGCGGGTGGAGTCCGATATGTCTAGACCGGCCAGTCACGGGCAACGAATGGGGAATTCTGAAGCTCGGTGCGGTGACGTGGTGTGAATACAATCCTGCCGAAAACAAGGCCATGCTACCTGATGTTGCACCCGACCCTGAACTCCAAATACAACCGGGTGATTTGCTGTTTACGCGAAAGAACACATACGAGTTGGTTGCGGCCTGCGCCCTCGTCCAAACGACGCCGCCAAGACTCCAGATGTCTGATCTGATCTTTCGGTTTCGCTTACTGCCAGATGCCGACATGGACGCGTGCTTTCTTCACCGCCTCCTCATCTATCCAACGAAGCGCCGGGAGATACAGAAGCTGGCCGGTGGCTCGGCTGGCTCGATGCCAAATATTTCCAAGGCAAGGTTGCAGAGTGCGTTGATTGAAGTCCCACCGCTCCGCGTGCAAAGAGACTTCGCCCGCCGCGTCGCCGGCGTGGAGAAGCTGAAATCCGCGTACCGCGCTTCGCTGGCGAGGTTGGACGCGCTCTTCGCCGTCCTTCAGTACCGCGCCTTCCGAGGGGAGCTATAGCGTGACTCACGCAAATCATGAAGTCACTTTCCATCGATATTTCGCTCAGTTGGCACCATACCTACAGGATAAGTATCACGGTCGGCTAGATTTTTCTCGTTTCGGGGTTCCTGAACTGGCGAGCGCCTTTGAAGCCATCCGGGACGAGATTAACGTCAGATGGAGCACACACGCGAATCGAATTCTAGCTCCTGACGGAGCGGTCGACCTCTATCTGGACTACATAAATTCCACGGAGGTCAATGCAATCACTTTCTTCTACGACGGAACACATTTCGTAGGTATTACCGACAAAATGTTAATCCGTTTCTCTGAAGCGGCTGGGGCGCTATGGGGCCTTGATGCGCTCAAGGATCTTCTCCGAATCGAACTTAGTACTGAAGTGCGGAATTTCCTCTTCCAGGCAATCCTCTTAATTCAACTGCAATTCATATCGAGTCACGAGCTTGGTCACCTGTTCCACGGTCACATCGACAGAACAATTCTGCAAGAAGAGTTTTGCGAGGCACTGCCTCAAACTCAGGATTTGCTGAAGAAAACCAACAGACTGAAGGATCAAGCTCACGAGGTTGAAGCTGATGGTTATGCTGTCCACATGCTTCTGGACAATCTAGTTGCAAGTAACAGTGGCGATCATATCTATCGTCGATTGGGATCGAAACTTCCGCGGGAGGATTGCATCTTCACTCTCCTCTTACTTGCCGTTGGCTCCGTATTCTTTTTCCTCAAACCTCGAGAGTTCGACGAGGAGGCAGTCAGAGCACTTGACCATCCATTCGCTGTCGCCCGAATGAATGTCGTCCTGTATGACCTAATTGGGTGGTGTTCCTTGAACCGGCCGGGGCTTGAGGGATGGGCTTCTGTTGAGAGCTTCCAATGGGTAATGGCTTGCATCGGACAAGCTGCAAACCAGCCTGAGCAATGGAGTGCATGGGCTCGGCAGGGTGAGTTTCTCAAGAATCCCGCCGGGAAGCAGTACATGGCTGATCTCTATGCCGAGCGGGAAAAACTTCGAGCAGACATGGCCAGTCGTAGCTGGAAAATTACTCCTCCGGCGGACGTACGATGACCAGCAATTTCAGCTTTCTCAAACCGGAATGGCCTCTGCTTTTTATCGAGGGGCAAAAGGTCGAAGAGTTGGTTGTCCCCGACCCGCGCACAGCTTGTTTCTATGCCCGGCGGACGCTGGAACTGGCCGTGACGTGGTTGTACAAAAGCGACCCCGCACTCAAGCTGCCCTATCAGGACAATCTCAGCGCACTCATTCACGAACCGACCTTCAAAAACACGGTGGGCGCAAAGATCTTCGTCAAGGCCAAGCTGATCAAGGACCTGGGCAATCTGGCCGCGCACAGCCACAAGCCGCTGCTGCCGCTGGACTCGATGACCGCCGTGCGCGAGCTGTTCCATATCTGCTTCTGGCTGGCGCGCACCTATGGCAAGGCCGCGAAGCCAGCTGATGGTCTAACTTTTGATCCCACGCTGCTGCCCAAGACCTCACCCGTCCCGCCGCAGACTTTGGCGCAACTCCAGCTCGTCGAAGCGCAACTGGCTGAGAAAGACACCAAGCTCAGTGAACTCCTGACCGGCAAAGCCGCGCTCGATGCCGAACTCGAACGCCTGCGCGCCGAGATTGCCGCGATTAAGAAGCAGAACGAGGCCACGCCGGACCAACACAACTACTCCGAAGCCGAGACCCGCGACTATTTTATTGACCTGCTCCTGAAGGAAGCCGGCTGGGCCCTGGACAAGAAACAAGACCGCGAATATCCGGTCACTGGCATGCCCAACGCACAGGATAAGGGCTTTGTGGATTACGTCCTCTGGGGAGATGACGGCAAGCCGCTGGGACTGGTCGAGGCCAAGCGCACCAAGCGCGATGCCCGCGTGGGCCAGCAGCAGGCCAAGCTCTACGCCGATTGTCTGGAGAAGCAGTTCGGCCAGCGTCCCATCATTTTCTACAGCAATGGCTACGAGCACTGGATTTGGGACGACCAGAACTATCCCCCACGCGCTGTGCAAGGCTTTTATGAGAAAGACGAGTTGGAACGGTTGATTCAGCGGCGGACCACCCGCACAGCGCTGGGTGCTGCCGAAATCAACAAAGACATTGTGGAACGCTATTACCAGGAACGCGCCATCCGCCGCATTGGCGAAGCCTTTGAAAAAGACCACGAACGCAAAGCCCTGGTCGTCATGGCTACCGGCGCGGGCAAGACCCGCACCGTGATTGCGCTGTGCGACCTGATGATGCGCTGCAACTGGGTGAAGCGCGGCCTGTTTTTGGCGGACCGCATTGCGCTGGTGAAACAAACCACCAACGTTTTCAAAAAACAATTGCCGTCCGCCTCGGCGGTGAATGCGCTGGAACATCCCGAGCAAATCGCGGACGCGCGAGTGCTGGTTTCCACCTATCCGACCATGCTACGCCTGATCGACGAAACCAAAGATGGCAAGCGCACCTTCGGCCCCGGCCACTTCGATCTCGTGATCATCGATGAAGCGCACCGCTCGGTCTACCAGAAATATCGCGCCATCTTTGAATACTTTGATTCCTTCCTCGTGGGCCTGACCGCGACCCCCAAAGACGAAGTCGACCACAATACCTACGGCCTTTTCGACCTGGAAGCAGGCGTCCCAACCGATGCCTACAGCTTGGAAGAGGCGGTGAAAGACAAGTTCCTGGTTCCGCCGGAAGCCGTCTCCGTGCCGCTGAAGTTCCAGCGCGAAGGCATCAAGTACAACGACCTCACCAAGGATGAAAAAGATCGCTGGGACGCGATCGAATGGGACGAAGAAGGCAACGTCCCCGGAAATGTCGAGCCGGAAGCGCTGAACCGCTGGTTCTTTAACGCAGACACCGTGGACAAAGTTCTGGAACATGTGATGACGCGCGGCATCAAGGTGGCGGACGGCGACCGGTTGGGCAAAACAATTATCTTTGCCAAGAACCATGACCATGCAGAATTTATCTCAGGACGCTTCGACGCCAACTACCCCCACCTGAAAGGCAGCTTTGCCCGTGTGATTGATTTCAAGGTGGAGTACGCGCAATCGTTAATCGACGACTTTTCCATCGTGTCCCGTGTGCCCCACATCGCCATTTCCGTGGACATGCTCGATACCGGCATCGACATACCGGAAGTCGTTAACCTGGTCTTCTTCAAAATCGTCCGCTCAAAAACCAAGTTCTGGCAAATGGTCGGACGCGGGACCCGGCTACGGCCGGATCTCTTCGGGTTAGGCCGCGACAAGAAGTTTTTCTACATCTTCGATTATTGCCAGAATTTGGAATTCTTCAGTCAAGACCCGGCCACGACCTCGGGCGCGGCCGGCGAGTCGTTAAGCAAAAAACTATTTGAGAACCGCGTGGAGCTGATCGCCGAGCTGGACAAACAGGACAGTAAGAATGCGGACGAGAAGCAGTCCGAGCTACGAGGCGAGGTCGCCGAGCGCTTGCGCCAGGAAGTGGAAGCCATGAACGTGAACAACTTTATCGTCCGCCCCAAACGCCGCCTGGTTGAGAAGTACGCCGGCTCGGGCGCCTGGGAAACCCTGGGAGTGGAAGAGCGAGGAGAACTGGTCACCGAAGTGGCCGGGCTGCCGTCCGAACTGGTGGACGATGACCAGGATGCCAAGCAATTCGATCTGTTGATGTTGCGTTTGCAACTAGGCTTGCTGCGGCACGAGAAGTCCTTTACGCGGTGGAGCGAGGACGTGCGGCAGATTGCTGGCGCGCTCGAAGAAAAAGCCAGCATTCCCATGGTGCGCGCCGAACTCGAACTGATTTACGAAGTCCAGACCGACGAGTTCTGGCAGGACATTACCACTTCAATTCTGGAGAACGCCCGCAAACGCCTGCGCAGCCTGGTCAAGTTTATCGATAAGACGAAACGCCCAAACACCTACGCGGACTTCACGGATGAGATCGGCAAGGAAAGCCAAATCGAGTTGCTGGGATTCGACGCGGCACACGATGTGGAACTCTTCCGCGAGAAAACCTTTCACTTCCTGAAAGCCCGGGAAAACGATCCGGTAATTCACAAGTTGCGTTGGAATGAGCCTTTGACCAAGCAAGACCTCGATACGCTCGAAAAGATGCTGGTTGAAGCGGGCACAGCAACGCCCGGTGAAGTGAGCAAAATACGATCGGACGGCGAGCTCGGATTATTTGTGCGTTCCATCGTAGGCTTGGACCGGGAAGCCGCCAAGCGAGCCTTCGACGGCTTCCTAACGGGGAAAGCATTGACCGCAAACCAAATTCACTTCGTCAATCTGGTGGTCGATTATCTGACGCAGAGCGGATTGATGAGTCCGGCGCAACTGTACGAATCACCATTTACAGACTTCAGTCCCAAAGGCGTAGAGGGAGTTTTCGACTCAGAGCAAGTACTGCAGTTGGTCGGGATACTGCATGAGGTTCGCAACCGAGCTGCGGTATAACGGTGCTGGCCCACTCTTTGCCGGGGCGGCCCACATTACCGTTTCCTGAAAGGCAAATGGCGTCACCCAAGCCCCGATCTTCCCTCCTTCTAACTCCAAGAAACAAAACCACTTCCCTCTTTTGTGCATACTAATGTACATACACTATCGTAACCACAATGTTCCACGTGGAACACTACTTCATTTTGTCTGCCAGCTTTTGCCCGGTCGCCCCGCGGGACATGTCCCACGGGAATCTCGCCCCGGCACCTCTGTGTTTCTACACTTGAAGTCTCCCCGAAAGTATCCGATCTCTTGAATTGAAGATCGCTCAACCCTTCCAGCGGTAGGCATTGGACTGGGGCAGGCCGATGTGGGCCAGCACGCGGAAAGCGAACTCGCGCGCCATGGCATCCAGGCTGGCCGGGCGGTTGTAGAAGGTGGGGATCAGGGGGAAGACAGTCGCGCCCGCGTCGGCGGCCCGGTACATGTTGCGGATATGGATTTTGTTGAGCGGCGTCTCGCGCACGCAGAGCACCAGCGGACGCTTCTCTTTGAGGCAGACGTCGGCCGCGCGCTCGATCAGTTGCGAGGCGATGCCATTGGCAATGCGAGCGAGTGTGCCCACGCTGCACGGGATCACCACCATCGCATCGGCGGGATAGGAACCGCTGGCGATGTTGGCCCCAATGTCAGTGTTCGATTGCTGATGAATCTTGCGGGAGGCCTTGCCCAGAATCTGGCCGACCAGGTTGCTGCGGCCGCGGAGCCCAAGTTCCTCGGCCATGACGCGCAAGGCGCTGTCGGAGGCGATGAAGTTCACGGTATGGATTCGCCGATCGCGTTCGACCGCGAGCAGCAGGTGCTTGAAGAATAAAGACCCGCTGGCTCCGGTCGTAGCGACCGTCAGGTTCTGCGGCGGAAGGTTGGGCAAGAATCGCTCCTCGGATCTTTTTGTAGAGACGTAGCTAGCTACGTCTCTACAGCCAAGATGCAGCTTGAGTCCTGAGCATAGGGAGCAAGCGACGAGCAAGTCAAGGAGCAGCCGGTCAGACGGACCCCGGTCAGACGGATCGAAGATCGGTTAGGCGGGCGAGGGCGCCCGCCCTACACAAACCGAACACATGGCAATGCACACCAATTTGGGATCCCGCCGCAACGCCGCGCAGATGCACGCGCTGGCCTGCGTCGAACGCGAAGTTCGCGCCAACGATTCCAGCGGACGCCGCAAATATCTGCGGGACTTCAGCAACGCCTTTCGTTCCTACGAGTCCGTCATCGATCCTCAGCAGTTGACGACCATGGTCAGAGCAGCCGACGTGATCCTGATCGGCGACTATCACGCACTGCCCTCGGCGCAGCATTTTGCCGCTACTCTGCTCGAACAGCGGGCGCAGCCGGGAGATCGCCCTGTAGTGCTGGGAGTGGAAACGATTTTTTCCCGCCATCAGCATATCCTTGAAGAATGGTGGCGGCGGGAGATCGATGAAGAAGAGTTGCGCCAGCGCATTCGTTTCGATCTCGACTGGAACTATGAGTGGCCCCCCTTTTACGAATTGCTGGTGACCGCTCGCGAACACGCGGACGCAGTCTATGGCCTCGATTGCATGCCCCGGGAAGACTTGCGCAAGATCGGCGCCCGTGATCGTCACGCAGCCGACAAACTCGCGGAAATCCATCAGCGTCATCCCAATGCCGTGCTCCTGGTGTTGTTTGGCGAATCGCACCTGGCGCCCCAACATCTTCCTCGCGTGCTGCGCGGGCGATTGCCGGGGCAACGCGTGCTCACCGTATTGCAAAACGTGGACGCACTGTACTGGCAGGCGACTGGGGTACGGCAAGAACGCGTGGAAGCGGTGCGCGTGAGCGATGACGTAGTCTGCGTCTTCAACTCCACCCCGCTGGAAAAGTATGAGAGCTACCGGCTCTGCCTGTCGCGATGGAGCCAGGAAGACGAGCAATCGCCCGATATCGGTCCCACTATCTATAACCTGATTGACAGCCTATTGCGCTTCCTCGATGTGAGCCGCTATTGCTCGCACAACGGGACGCAGCCGAAGTTTCTGGTCGATCTGTTGCCCGAGGTGCATTGCGGTTCTTCGGATACACGCCTGCGGCGCCTGCTTTCCCGCGTGACCGATGGAGCGGAGAGAATCGAGGCCATGCTGCGGAAGGTCGAATCGCAAGGCAGCGTTTATCTGCCCGCGATCAATGCTTTTTACGTTCGTGAATTTCAGATGGCGTGGGCTTCCGAAGAGGCTTCGCGTTTTTTACATCACGCCTGCCGCGGGTTGCCCTTGCGCCGCAATGGCCATGCCCTGGCCACTGGCGAGCCCATGGACCGGTTCTATGCCCGGACACTCGAGCACGCGTTGGCCTACTTTGGGTCACGAGTGCTTTATCCCGCGCGGCCTGCCATCAGCGATCAAGAGGCATGCGAATTTTCGCGTGCGGCTTGCGAAAGGTTCATGCACGATGCACTGCGCGGCGATCGAAATAAGTTCGACTGCATCGCGCAAAGATTGGGATACACGCTGGGCAGCCAGCTCTACGATGCTTATCTTCGGGGATGCGTAAGCCGGAGCGTCATGCGGCATTTGTTCCTGGCGCGCATCGAAGAGCCGGGCAAGGCGCGAAGAACATGCTGGGAAGTCGCCCGGAAGGTTCGCGCCAGCCGCAAGAAGCCGTGTGCTTCGACCGACGGCAGCGAACGCTAGCCATCCATAATGGCCGTAGGGTATTTGGTGCAGCCGCCTGATTTCGTCAACTGAGCCAAATGAACTGGTCGGACACCGTCGTCACGGCTCGAACACGTCAACTCTCATCGAGCTCCAGTGGGCCACGACTCCACAACCATAGTACTTTTGTGCATCCACGCACTGAAGATTGACGTCGACTACATGATTCCGAGAACTGGAGTTTGTCACCGTCGCGACAACGGAAGCAGGGTACGATTGCCGAGACGGAAAGAGCGTGTCCGAAGCCACGTATTTGCCAAAGATGTAGTCCCCATGATCACCGGTTGGTCCCGGCAGGGGCGCAGCACCGTCGATTAAGAACTGATAAGAGTTCACGGAGCCGGATGATCCCAGGCAGTCGAGGCCACCACAAGGCAAATGCACGGTGACCTTCGTATTGAGTGAGATGTGGAACGTACAGGTTGCGCCTATTGCAGCCGGGCACGTGACGGGTATGGACGTTAACATCGGTGATTTCGCGCTGCATCCTGCTTTACTGCATTTCGCGATTGCGTCCGTTTTATTGACCACGAAAGTCGTAGTCACCGGTGTTTCGTTGCTGATGACAATCTGGGCGTTCATAGTGATTGCTGTGAACATTACGGCGGCTGCTACGGCGAATCCAGTCCTGCGTGGAAGGCAATGTGTGAGCCTCATTTTCGTCTCCCGTTGCCATCTGCCTAAAGCTCGGACCCTAGGCGGGAAGATCATTTTACGCCGGAATTCTGGTTTCTGTAGAAGTTTGCGGTTGGTCGGAATAACACTCCCACGCGCGGATTACTGTTGTAACACCGCCATTTCACTGATTGACCGGGTCGTGAGTGTAATGGCTATTACGACAACAAAGCAGCGTGTACCATCTTGCATGTCGAATCGGAGGGTATCAATGCCTGGGATGTTGCAATCCAGACCGGATTGACGCCCTTCCGTACCCTGTATAGCATTGTCACTCGGAGGATGGCTCAATGCGCACCGGGCTCCCCGCACTTCTTTGCTTCGTCAGCCTTCTTAGCATTGCTCAGATGCAAGCGCCGCCACCGCCCCGCATGGTAGCGCCCTCGGAGGGAGACGGAGGCGTCCGCGACACAGTGGAAGGCATCGCGATCCCACCCATCCCCAACGTCCCGTTTACGGCCATGTTGTCCACTGAGGTGACTCGTTACGGAGCGGACGGCTCGTCCATGACCGGTGTCAACCAGCGCCGCATCGCCCGCGATCGCAAAGGCCGCGTGTATCAAGAGCGCTGGTACATCGTTCCCAAGGGAGGGAAGATTAAATCCACCATGAACTGGATTCAGATCGCCGATCCCAAGGCGCTCACACTTTACAACTGCAGCACGGAAGTCCACGTCTGCGAGCTGCTGGTCTACGATCCTAGTCATGGGCTTTCCGCGGTTAACGCTGAAAAGGGTGTTTCCGGCCCTTTGGCGGATGGGCAGGGAACGGTCACTTGGGAGGACTTGGGCAAGCGAGAGATTGCCGGAATCGAAACCGTCGGCACGCGTAAAACCACAGTCATGAATTCTGGCACGATGGGCAACGACCAGCCCCTCACCTACACGAGCGAATACTGGCGTGCCGACAAGCTTGCGATCAATCTGCTGTCCATTCGCACCAGCCCATACTTTGGGAAGCAAACCTTCACCATCAGCGACTTGAGTGATACAGATCCCGATCCGCAGCTCTTCGAATTACCCGCCGGCTACAAGATCAACGACCAGCGTAAGAATCCTCAGATCTCACATTGAAGGTTCTCTGCTATTTCTACTGAGTTGTGCTTATGTGCCATGGGAGCACCGCTATTATCAGTCGGTGTTCGTGCACAAGATGGATACCGAGCCATAACTCGAATATCATTTGGGTGTTCCCTCGGAAACGGGTTACGCATGGGTTTTCTGGCGTCCCGTCGCTCCCAAGTCCATGTTCGCTGACCTTGTTAAGCCGTCCGTGAAAGTTAAGCTGTCCACGGAAGCAAATATCCCAGTTTCTTGGCTGAGTGGCTTGGCATCTGCTTGTTTACGGGAGGACTAATGTTGCTGTTAAGACCACCCGAAAGATAGTTGGCGATAACAGGCGTGGCTGTTGAAAAACTCCATTTTCCTCAAAACAGCCGAAATTTGGGGGATAGAAAATGTCTAGGAAAACCGAGAACGTCGTTTCTAGGGCGTCCTGACGCAATTTTATTCTTGCGAATTTCGCGGGAAGGAGTTTTTCAACAGCCACGCCTGTTAACGACACCTACCTGCCTTTTAGTCTGCGCAGGGCAATGAGTAGCTTGTGAGCTCAGACCAGGGGTTCGCGATCATTGGCGCTGGTACACGCAATCTATGAACGTGCGGGCTTTACATACTCCTACTCGAACTCCTCCGAGCTTTACCAAGGGATCAATGAGTTTCGGAGGGTCCTACATCCGCAACCGGGTGATTTGGTGCTGTCCAGCGGTACCCTTGACGTTGCGGTCTTCCGCCGCTATTTCACGGCAGTCGAACACCCAGAATCGAGAACCAATTGCGATGACCGCAACTCTTTCTGCGAGAACACAAACCAATGGTGGTTGCCGCTTTTCGCCTTGACGAGCCGGTATCTTCGTAGCCCGTAAGAATCCAGCAGCGCAAGGCAGGAGTCCAGAGACCCGCCGAGGGATTGGATCTCCTGCGGATGAAATTCAATGAGTAGATAGGGAGCGTCCGGCCTCTTGAATGTTTCGCTGGCACCTTTGAGTGCAAGCCACTCTGCTCCCTCAATATCCATTTTGATGAGTGCGGGCATTCCAAAGCGCGCAACGTAAGAATCCACGGTGTTGGTACGAACGGAGTAGCTCGGTGCGGCACGCTCATTGTGCCCAAAGGCAAATACCCGGCCTACGCCGCAGTTTCCCACGCGTGTCTCGTAAAACGAGATCGTCCCCTGGGAATCCGACACAGCCTCCGTAACCAGGAGAACGTTCGAGAGTCTGTTAAGCGCAATGTTCTCGCTGAATCTGGCGACGAGCAGTCGCGATGGCTCGAAAGAAACAACGTATGCCCCTCGCGATGCTGACAACAGCGAGAACAACCCCATGTTGGCGCCCATGTCAAGCACCAGCGAATGCGGTTGTACCAACTCAAGGAACACATTTTCCTGCGCCGGTTCATATTCGTTGTAGTAGTACATGCGCCGCCCGGTTTCTTCGGCGGTGTGAACATGGAAGCGAAGCCCTCGATACTCGACCACGGTTTCAAAGCCTGTCCAGGTTTCTGGAAGGCGAGGCAGAGCCCGTGAGACAATCTGCTTTCCACCGAGCGCAGTTGTCAGACGTAAGGAGCTGGCGACCAGATTCATGGAGGACTCAATTCTCCATCAGTTATCAGGGATTCGCAAAGTTACGGGCGTAATGAAAAGCAAAAATGATTGAGGTCGGCATCAGGAATGAAGTCAAGGCACGCACCTTCTAGCTGGACAGGCTGATGTACGCCCATTGCGTCACCGGCCCCAGCAGCCACTGGTTCCGGCCAGCGCTGAGTAAAGGACGTACTGGCGGCAAACCGGAAAACGATGCCCAGCGGCCTGCAGCAGCTTCCCGAATCGGCACTAACCTCGGATAGCTGTTGTAACATCGCGGTTACACTCATTGACCCGGAATCGGACAATTCTCAATGAGCGCTATGGCCTGTTTACATCAACTGAGAATCGAACTCACCGGTATGTGACTTCACGGGAGTCGACCGGGAAGGCCATTTTTCGCCAGTAGATGAGTCTCTAAATCGAGCGCAGAGCGTCGATTGGGTCCGCGGAAGCGGCACGGGTTGCGGGAAGCGCCGATGCGAGAAGCGCCATAAGCATCATGATCAGAACACCCGCTATGTAGATGAGTGGGTCGGTCGCGCTGACCTCGAAGAGGAAGGAACTGGCAAGATGTGACACGGCTAGCGAACCGAGCACACCGAGACCGCATCCGAGAAGCGCCAGTTTCGCGCCCGAAATGAGGACAAGGCGCGCGATGCCGATGCGCTGGGCGCCGAGTGCCATGCGGATGGCAATCTCCTGGGTGCGCAGCGAAACCGAGAAGGCCACGACGGCGTAGATCCCGGTGATGGCGAGCAGGAGAGCGCCCATGGCGAAGGCAGTAATGAGGTCGGTATTGAAACGGCGCGGCGCTTCCACGTTGGAGATGACGTCATTCATGGGCTGCACCTGCTGCAGGGCGAGCAGCGGATCAATCTCCGCGATGGTCGAGCGCAGGGTGGTCATCTGCTCGGGAGGCAGGGCTGAACGGAGGGTGATGTATCCGTCGGCGGGGCCAGTGAGCTTTCCTGTGGACGCAGAGCCGTGGAGAATGGCTGGCTGCTGCGCAGGGAAATACCACTGGTCGGTGCTGGGCTCATCGCGAGAGCCGACCTTGGTATCGGCGACGACACCGACCACAGTTGCCCACGGCAGTCCCTTGTGCGGGTTGCCGACATGCATGCGTTTGCCTATGGCCCGCTGACCAGGCCAGGAATGCCTCGCCATGGACTGATTCACAATCACGACCAGGGGTGCGTTGGAGCGGTCATCCAGGGTGAAGTACCGGCCATCGAGCAGCGGGATGCCCATGGCGCGGAAGTAGTCGCCGTAGGTGGTCGAGAACATAGAAAACTGCAGCTTCCAACTGTCTGCGGGCATGCCTTCGATGGTGTACGCAGCTGCGTGGTACAAACCGGATGCGGGGAGAAAGTTGGTGATGCCGACGGCGACGATTCCGGGCTTGCTGGCGAGCCGGTCGACGACGGCACGATTGAAGGCGTCGGCGGAAGCATCGGTGGGGTACTGCCCGAGGGGTAGTTGATACCCGGCGACGAGGACGTGGTCGGGACGGAAGCCGGGGTCAACGGCGCGCATCTTCTGGAAGCTGCGCAGGAATGCGCCCGATACGGTGAGCAGTACCAGGGCGATGGCGATCTCCGAGACGACCAGGGCTGAGCGCAGCCAGGAGTGATTCGAAGCACCCGTGCCAGTTCTGGAGCCCTCCTTAAGGCTCTCCATCAGGTTGGTCCGCAGGGCGGCGAAGGCAGGCGCGAGGCTGCAGAGGGCGCCGGTTGCAAGCGCGAGGAGCAGAGCGAACGTCACGACGCTTGCGTCCATGGAGATGGAGTCGACGCGCGGCATGGACTCCGGCAGGAGATGCAGGGCGGTGCGGATGGCGGTCGCGGCAAACGCCAGACCCAGCAGTCCACCGGTGAAGCTGAACAGCAAGCCTTCGCGTACAGATTCGCGGATGATGACGCTGGAACGCGCGCCGAGAGCCAGGCGGACGGCGTACTCGCGGCGCCGGCGGATGGCACGAACCAGCAGCAGACCTGCGACATTGACGCAGGCAATCAGCAGAACGATGGAGACGGCGAAGAACAGGATATGCAGCAAGGAGCGGACGTCTGCCACGGCTTGTTCACGCAGTAGTGTCACATCACCCCGGATGTGGATGGCAGACATGCCGGCGGGAAAATTGCGCATGATCTGCCGAGCGACGCGGTCGGCATCCTGCGCAGCCTGCGCGAGAGTAACACCATCTTTGAGGCGGGCGACCATGTGGTATCCCCAAAAGCCGGCGGACTGGTCGGAAAGTTCGTCGGGTGTCAGGCTCATGGGCACCCAGAGCTGCGCCTGCTCGAGGTGCCCGGCTTGCAGCGGGAACTCGAAGCTGCGCGGCATGACGCCGATGATCGTGTACGATCTGCGGTCGAGGTCGATGGAGCTGCCGAGGATGTGGGGATCGCGGTGATAGCGGTTCAGCCAGAGGGCGTAGCTGAGCACGGCGAACGGCTGATGGGCATCCTCTTCCTGTGAGGTAAAGATGCGGCCGAGGATGGGTTGAACGCCGAGCGTGGGAAAGACGCCGGCAGTGAGGCGGGCAGCGTAAACTTGTTCCGGTGTGGCGCCGCCGGAGAGCTCATAATTGACGCTCGCGTAGCCACCAAGAGAGGAAAAGGCACCTGTTGCGTTCGAGTATGTGCCGATCTCGCGGGCAGTGACGGGAGTGTTCGGGCCGCCTCCCAGGTGATCTCCCAACAGAACGAGGCGGTCAGGATTGCTGAATGGGAGCGGCCTAAGGAGGATGCCTTCGACGAGCGAGAAGATCGCGGCGGTGGCGCCAATACCGAGAGCCAGGGTGAGGACGACTGATAGGGCGAAGCCAGGTGCTTTCCGCATTTGGCGAAATGCGAAGCGGAGATCGTGCGCGAGTGCGTACATGCGTCCTCCCCTGCTCTTGGGTCTCGTGAGCAACTGCGTAGCCAATAATTAGACAACGTTAAGGTATATCTCTTCAATCGGCAAAGGTTGCTTTTTTCCGGGTGCAGTGTCCGCTAGTATCTAGTGAGCGTCAGCTTTTGAACGCACCCGCCAAATGTGGAAGATGGCTTTCACAGTCTTGACGGCACGTGCCATCTTCGAGGGGCAGGAGCAACAATCCCGGTGAACGGACCTGCTGCCGATATCGGTCTTACACCTGATCCCTTCTAACAGCTGCATCAACTTCCAAGCACGGGGATTTCAGTGACTACATTGGCCCACTAATCAATTCTGCAAATCGCCATTTCACCAGTAGTGGCTTGGTCTCTGAGATGAGTTCTAGCCTTCGGCACCCAGCCTGACACTAGTGGAGTCGCATTTTTGACACAACCAGTCAGGCCCTAAAATGCAGTCGCCCAGGTTGAGCGGGTGTACTGCTATCGACAGATGGTTGATAACAGCGTCGGCGGGTGGAATGCTAATCTAGATTGGCTGGAGCTGGTTTCACAAATGGCTGGAACGCCGAGCAGGACCTTTACCTCAGGGGCTGAAGCCGCGTTTATTGCGGCTCGACCGGCACGGCTGAAGCCGTGCACTCCCCAAAAGAGCATTTATGAAACCAGCTTAAGTGCCAGTGCTGATTGCTGATTGCTGAGTGCTTCTTTGAACTCTGAATCTATCGGTAAACTTTTCGAGCAGGTGCGCGCGGGAAAGGTTTCTCCTGACGAAGCGGTTCAGCGGCTGCGGCATTTGCCGTTTGAAGACCTGGGATTTGCCAAGATCGATCATCATCGGGCGCTGCGCGCGGGAATGCCTGAGGTGATTTTTGGGGAGGGGAAGACGCCGGTGCAGTTGTCGCAGATCTTCTTGCGGCTGGCGCAGCAGGAGGGGAATATCCTGGCAACCCGGGCCAGCAAGGAGCAGTTCGCCGCGGTCAAAAAGAAAGTGCGCCGGGCGCAGTACCGGGAGCTGGCGCGGGCGATTGTTTTGCAACGCGATGAAAAGAAGTATGGCAAGGGAATCATCGCCGTTGTCTCGGCGGGGACCAGCGACATTCCGGTGGCGGAGGAAGCCGTGGTCACAGCCGAAATCATGGGCAACGATGTTGAACATCTTTATGATGTGGGCGTCGCGGGCATTCATCGGTTGCTGGCGAATCGTGGAACGCTGGCGCGGGCGCATGTGGTCATCGTCTGCGCGGGGATGGAAGGTGCGCTGCCGAGCGTAGTCGGAGGGCTGGTCGGCGTTCCCGTGATCGCGGTTCCGACGAGTGTGGGTTATGGCGCGGCATTCAAGGGAGTGGCGGCGTTGCTGGGGATGATGAATTCCTGCGCGTCGAATGTGAGTGTGGTGAACATCGATAATGGGTTTGGGGCGGGGTATGTGGCGGCGTTGATCAACCGGTTGTGATTGGCTGCCTCGCTTTGCTCGGCTGGACGGGCGAGTCGCCCGTCCCCCACACTAGCCGTCCCGGGCAAGGACGGGCGCGACGCCCGTCCTCCATTGGGATCGATTACGATTTGCCGGCCACTTCCAGGTTGTTCTGCACACGGAAGGCGCCGAAAACCTGGCTTGCCCGCATGCCCGCGATCTGCTTATCCATCGAACTGCCGACCACGCCATAGAGGCTCAGGGTCCCGCGGTCGACGACGATTCGGATCGGCTTCGCTGGATCTATCCCGTAGCGGCTCAGCACTGGATCGCGATAGATCGCCCGCATGGCGCGAATTCTGATGTCATTATCGAAAATCGAGGCTGGGGAGACTTTGATGTTGTTCACTACATCCCTTACGCCGGGAGCGTTGTCCACCAATGCCAAAGCGGAGTCACGGTCGACCTCCGTCCGCGCCTCGCCATTCAGCGTGGCCACACCGTTCTCGACCGATGCAGTGAGGAAATTAAACTGGTTGCCGAATCCCAGGCGATCATAGTAGAGCTTGCGGTCGAGTTGCGCCGTGAGGTCGGCGTCGGGAACGTGCTTGCCGTTTACCGCGATCAGGTTCCGTACTCCCTGTACGTCTTCCGTCTTGCGGATTTTCTTGGCTGCATCCAGTTTCTGTGGATACAGATCCACGCTGCCGCTCAGGGTGACGATGCCATTCTCAACCGCAGCTTGCACGTTGTGGAACTCGTTCTTGCTTGCGAGCTGACGTGAGACCTTCGCCTGAATGGTGGCGTCGTAGCGGCTCGCGCTCGTGGTTTGCGCCGCCATACCGACGCTCAGAATGCTCACTCCAACAAACCAACCGAAACTCCGAAGAAAAGCTTTCATAAAATGGACCCTCCGACCCCCTGCCAGGAACAAACCCACAGTCTGACGAAAAGTTCTCATATATTTGTCCTCCCGATTAATTACTAACCAGTTAGTTAAATTATGAGATGCAAGAAAGGGCGTCGGAAATGTAAAGATTTGTACCGATTTGTAGATAGTCGTTGTAACAACTATAGTGAGAGTAATGGCGAAGGCTATTCACGCCGGGATCGTGAAGAAGAAACCCTTGAGCACCTTGGAGGAACAGACGTTCGTCGCCTTGCTGCGCACCGCCGACCAATTGCAGTGGCGCGCCGCCGAGATGTTCAAGCCGCACGGGCTTTCACCCACACAGTACAATGCGCTGCGGATCTTGCGGGGAGCGGGACCGGAAGGGCTGGCATGTGGCGAGGTAGGGGAGCGCATGATCAACCGCGATCCCGACATCACGCGCCTGCTGGATCGGCTGGAACGCGGCGGATTGATCCGGCGCAGCCGGGAGCAGAGAGACCGCCGCGTGATCAGAACTCGCATCACGCAGGCAGGGCTGGCTCTGCTGAGGAGCCTGAACCGCGAAGTAGTGGAGTTTCATCGCCAACTTTTGGGGCATTTGGGCGAAGAGCGGCTGGAGTCTCTGGTCCGGCTGCTGGAAGCGGCGCGGGAGAAGTCCTGAGCTTCTCAACGTTGTCTGCGTGAAACAATCTTTTGTCCATTGTCGCGCACGCTAATTATTTTCTTTTTTGCTTCCGGCGCTCTGCAATATCGTTCAGATGCACAATAGCCGCAGCGGCCGTGTATTTCATGGCATCCTTGTCATCCGACAAAGCGGGGGCGATTCGGTCGATTACCGCGGGATCCCCGCGCCGCGCGCCAAGCGCATCCAGGGCCGCAGTTCGAACCAGCTAATGCTTATCACCAGCCGCCTGGATGAGTGCGTCCTCGGTTGCGGTGTCGGATCATCAGCCAAAACCCTGGCTGCGGCGGCGCGGACAGGCGAACTGTCATCCTTCATTATGGTTTGAATAGCGGTGTATCCAATCCCAGCGAATGGGACAAACCCGATGCCCTCCTGAAAACCGAGGAGCGCCATCTTCTTCGCATCCTTGAGCGTATCGAGTTCTCCTGCCACCACCTCCTTGCTGCCCTTTCGCTGACCAGTGAGGATCTCGTAGTACACCTGATATGCGGTGGCGTCTTTGAGAGTCAGTATGGACGGCAAGGAATTCGCGTGGACTGCATCTGCCCTGGCGACGTCGACACTCCGATGCTTCCGGAAGAAGCGCGCATGCGCGGCTTGAAATGGGAGGACTACCTCGCAGGTTGCGCCAACCGTCCGTTAGGAAGAATAGGAACGGTAGACGAGATCGCCAAAGCAGTATTATTTCTCGCGTCCGATGATTCCTCGTTCATGACTGGCGCGGCGCTGGTCGTGGACGGTGGCGGCATAGCGGACTGACATGCTGGCAAGCCTGTAGCAATCGGGGCTTCTACTTTGCATCAATCCGCAGGATGATGTTCACCTGCTTTCGATCATCGAATTGGCTCACCGTCTTGGTGTCGCTCTTTTGGCCCTTGTACTGAGCGTAGACCTCGTAATCGATATTCGGGGAAAGCTCAGGGAAGTGGTACGCGCCGTCGGCGCCGACGATGTAACTCTTCACCGCCCTGGTCCGCGTATTGGCGAGGTAGACGATTGAGTCGGCCAGAGGATTGTCGCGCCGGTCGACCACCTTGCCAGTCAGCAAGCGGCCCGTGGTCTCCTTCTCTTTGTCTTTGGCGTAGGAAGCGGCAATCGTGGTCAGGCCAACCAGCAGCACCAGAACCACACCTCGGCACTTTCTCATGTGGTCCCTCCTCCATCCACAGCTTACGCGACAATCGGTTTCGGTCGCCTGCTTACTTTAGATGCAATCCGGTGTCGACGCGCTCATCCGCATCTACGTGTACCTTGACCTCTTCCCCGTGTAACTGATTGCCATTCTCAAAATTACGGCGTTCTAGGTCAGCCCAGATGACGTAGTCCTGCTTGCCCGCCGGAACATGCTGGGCAAACTCCCCATTGTGATCGGAGTACAGCTCCCAGCGCGCCTTCTTTTCATCCTCCCGGCGAATCTTAACCCGTACTCCATAGAGTGGGTGATCGTCCGGACCCCAGACCGTACCGAAGATCACGGCGTAGGGTTTTTCGCGTTTGTTTTTCGCCGAGGAGAAGCTGCCGGCAGCAACGGCTGACCTACCCAGGCACAGCACCGCCGGAAGGCACAGCCCAAGGAGCGCCATTCGAGAGGCAGGGCGGAAGAACATCCCGAACGGGCGGGGCACAGGCTCGCGGGATCTAGGAGAGATCACCGTCTTCGGCTTCCTCTTCGTCGTCCTCCTCGTATTTCTCCTCATCCACGGGCTTCAACTCAATGGGACTAACCGTGACCACCTCGAAATCAGTGCCGCACTCAGGGCAGGAGACGATTTCTCCCTCATCGACTTCGTCTTCTGAGATGTCGAGGTTGGTTTCGCATTCCGGACAATGAACCACAGTGGCCTCCATTCTATTAGGACTCCCTGATAATATTTAGTGTCTCTTGAGCCTAAGGTCAAGTCCTCGATTTCCTAAACTTGGCAACCGCTCCGAAAGCCCTTGGCTGGCGGCTATTCTAGAAACGGTTATGAAACTCCAACGCTATGATCGCGCGAATGTTTGTGAGCTGAGACGCTGGCTTCTCCGCCACGCCAGCTTGTGGGTCACTCTCGCACTGATGACGATGACGACGATTTCAGTCGCGCAGGACACGACCACCAGCCCAGCGGACCCGCGGATTGCCGCAGCCTTACGGCAGATCTCTGCGCCGCGTATTCGGTCCAATATCGAGAAGTTGGTCAGCTTCCAGACTCGCTCGACTCTTTCCGCACAGGACCCGGCTTCGATTGCGGCGGGAAATGGCATCGGTGCGGCGCGGGAATGGATCAAGTCTGAATTCGAGCGCTATGCGCGCGATTGCGGCGGATGCCTGAAAGTCAAGACCGACAGTTTCACCGAAGCCTCAGCCGTCCGGATTCCCAAGCCCACCGACATCACCAATGTTTATGCGGTGATGAAGGGTGCCGATCCGGAGAGCGCCAAGCGCATTGTGCTGCTCACTGGCCACTACGATTCGCGCAACAGCGACACGCTCGACATCACCGGCCTCGCTCCGGGGGCCAACGACGATGGCAGCGGCACGGCCGTGAGTTTAGAGTGTGCCCGCGTTCTCAGCCAGCTGAAGTTTCCCGCAACCATTATTTTTCTGACCGTTGCTGGCGAGGAGCAAGGCCTGAACGGCAGCCGCCACTTTGCGCAAATGGCCAAGTCTGCCGGCTGGGATATTGAAGCGGTGCTGAACAACGACATCGTGGGCGGCGACCGCAGTCCGCAGCAGGATACCAGCGTGGTGCGCGTGTTTTCCGAAGGTCTGCCGATTGCGGCCACCGATGCCGAGTTGCGCCAGATTCGTAGTCTCGGAGGCGAGGGCGATTCCACGTCCCGGCAGCTTGCCCGATACATCGCCGAGACCAGCCGCACCTATGACACAGGCGTCAAGCCCATGCTGGTGTTTCGCCTGGACCGTTATCTGCGCGGCGGCGATCACACCTCATTCAACGAGCAGGGATACGCCGCCGTGCGCTTCACCGAATTTCGCGAAGACTATAATCACCAGCACCAGAATGTGCGAACCGAGAATGGAGTTGAATTCGGCGATCTTCCAAAGTTCGTCAACTTTGACTACGTGGCCAACCTCGCGCGCTTGAATGCGGCCACCCTGGCATCATTGGCCTCGGCGCCCGCGCCACCGGCCAAGGTCCATCTGCTGATCACGAAACTCGATAACGATTCCACCCTGACCTGGGAATCGTCTCCCGGCGCCTCCGGCTACGAAGTGCTATGGCGTGCAACCACCAGTCCGGACTGGGAACACGTGCGTGGCGTGGGAAATGTAACCCGCACCACGCTTCCTACATCGAAAGATAATGTGATCTTTGCCGTGCGCGCGATGGACCATCAAGGCCACCGAAGCCTGGCGGCAACGCCACTGCCGGAGCCGTGAGGCGGTAACCTGCTAAAATGTCCAGATAGCTTGCTCCATCCTGAGGCGTAAGTTGTCAGGCCCCGACTGGCAACTGAGAACTGGCAACTTTTTATGTATCGCGGACGAACCCTCTCGCTAAGTTTGCCCCCCTTCACCAAGGCCGTGAAGTGGCTCATCATCATCAATGCCGCGGTCTACCTGCTCATCGAAGTGCTGAAGGTTGTCAGTCCCGATCTGGGTGACGGAGTCTTCGTCATCCTCTCACTAATGCCACAGATGGTCACGCATGGCGCGATCTGGCAGTTGGCCACGTATTCCTTCGTCCATGGCGGACTCTTTCACCTCCTGTTCAACATGCTCGCGCTCTGGATGTTCGGCGCGCAGTTTGAATCGGACTGGGGCCGAAAACGGTTTCTGGAGTTCTACTTCTTTTGCGTTGTAGGTGCGGCCCTCATCACCGTCGCGGTGTCCTACTCTCACCTCGGTGGGGTGACGCCCCGAACCATCACCGTGGGCGCCTCGGGAGGAATCTACGGCATCCTGATGGCATTTGGGATGATCTACGGCGATCGTGAAATCATGATGTTTCCGCTCCCGTTTACCATTCGTGCCAAATATTTTGTGGGAGCGATTGCCTTTGTCGCGCTGGTAGGTGCGATCGGCGCGGCGGCGCCGGGACGCGGAGAAGCCATCGCCTACTTTGCCCATCTTGGCGGACTGTTTTTCGGATTTCTGTACGTTAAGTTTCTGCCCAAGCGCGGGCTCGCGTTCGGAGCGTCTGAACGCTACTTCAGCGTGCGGAATTCCTATTACCGCTGGAAGCGGCGCCGGGCCGCACGCAAGTTCGAAGTGTTCATGCGCAAGCAGAACCGGCCCTTGAGTGGGACCTTCGACGAACACGGCAATTACATTCCTCCCGATGACGTGGACAAGAAGAATGGCGGTTCGAAATCCGGCTGGGTGAATTAAGAGCGCCACGGGTTTTCACGGATTCACACAGATACAAGCTATTTCTTAAAGGGTTCAGCCGAAGAACTTCTGAAACTCGGCGAGCACGGCTGCCGGCAATTCATCCTGCTTTGCCTTTCCTTTGAATCCGAGGTCGTGCCCTCCGCCCTCGATCCGCAGCAGCCGATCCTTCGCCGGAATCAGACTTAGGGCCGACTCCATCTCCTCCGGCGAACCGAACGGATCACGCGTTCCATGTACAAAGAGCGCGGACGTTCGTAGCCGGGGCAGGTGCTGGGTGCGAAGCTGATCGGGCTTGCGCGGCGGATGCAGCGGATACGAGAACAGCAGCAAGCCCTCAACAACACCTGGCTCGTCCGCGCAGAGCATCGTGGACTGGCGGCCTCCATAGGAATGCCCACCGAGAAACAAGCGGCCCGGGACTAGCTTGCGAAGGGCGGCGACGGCATGCTTTAGGCCTTCACGGTCGTGGGCGGCGTCTCCCGGCCGAGGCGGACCATAGGGCCGGCTTTGGCGATACGGCAGATCGCAGCGCAGGACGGTGACGCCGGCTCCCGCGAAGGCCTCCGCCAGCGCCACCAGCAGCGGAGCTTGGCAGTTCGATCCGGCTCCATGGGTTAGCACCAAGCCGTCTCCCGAGGCCGCAGTGGGCCGATGAACGACTCCGCGGACCTGGGGATCGAGCGATGTATCGGCGAAGGGCTCGGAGCTGGGCGGCATGGTGTGAGAAAAGCGATCTTCCGGGTTCTTAGGATGGTTTGTCACCAGATGATATACCCAGCAACAAAATGTTTACCGCATGATGCACGGTGGATACCCCCACCCAATCTAATTTCTTAAAGGACTTAGCTCGCGCCGGAAAGCCAGAGGCAAAGGCAGCGGACAAGAATGTCCGCTCCACACCAACCAACATCGGAAGGCGATGCCTAAGTTTCAAGTATGACAGTGCGATATGGGCTGGGCAAGCTCCCTCTTGTCCCTAACGACACCCAAATATTCACAACAGCCCTTTACCTGATTTCAAATTGAGCCACTACCGAAAAATACTTCACAACCGCCCCCCAGCCGGGATTCGCAGAAGTAGCGGGGGTTTGCTTGACACCGCCGGCACAACATGCCGGCGGTGTTTTGTTTTTGTGTTTCCACCCGTAAGATGCGCATGCCTCCTGCTGTCAAAGTGAAATAAGCTTCACATTGACAGCGCGAGAGTACCGGTGTATGTTCGCCAAGCGCTACTACTATCGCGCCTCGTTGCGTCCTCGAATGGCCTCCCCATTCAAACCGCAGCGGTTTTGCGAGCGGTAAACTCCGGCGTAAAAAGGACAATCTTAATGAATCGAACCTCCCTTAGGTCTCAAAGTGGCAGGAACACATATGCCTCTTTCACGATGGTGTTGACGTTTGCGATTGCGCTCGCAATGGTTATTCCCGCACATCCGCAGTCCAACCTCGTAAAGCTCAGCGCGGACACGTTCAACAACTCTGACAGCGAACATAAGACTGAAGTTGAGCCAGATACGTACGCATGGGGCTCTACCATCGTGAGCGCTTTTCAGGTGGCGCGCGTCCCCGACGGCGGTGGCGCAGACGTGGGGTTTGCTACGTCCACGGACGGGGGCAAAACCTGGACCAGCGGTTATCTCCCCGGCCTGACGGATCACTACAAGGGTGGAAGTTTCACGGCTGCGAGCGATGCGGCCGTCGCTTACGACGCAAAGCACGGCCAGTGGCTGATTTCGACTCTTCCAATCACAAACAATCAGGGAGAGGCCGTAGCCACCAGCCGCTCGGCGGACGGAATCCACTGGGGGAAACCGGTCATTGTGGATCAGAGCGGTTCGGACGACAAGAACTGGATTACTTGTGACAACACCAAGACCAGCCCCCACTATGGCAATTGCTACACGGAATGGGACGAGCCGGGGCAAGGCGATCTCATATTCATGAGCACATCCACGGATGGCGGTAAGACTTGGGGTCCAGCCAAGAATACGGCGGATTCGGCCAGCGGCATCGGTGGGCAGCCTCTAGTGCAGCCGAACGGCACGGTCATGGTACCGATCGCCCTCGGCTTTGGCGTCGGCGTGATCGCCTTCAGTTCGACCGACGGTGGCAAGAGCTGGAGTAGCACCGTACTCGTCGCCAACCAAAACTTCCGCGGCGAGGATGGCGGCCTGCGTAGCGTTGGGTTGCCTTCCGCGGCAGTTGACGGTGCTGGGAAGATTTACGTGGTGTGGCCTGATTGCAGCTTTCGTAGTGGCTGCAGCACCGACGACATCGTCCTAAGCACATCCACCAATGGCAAGACGTGGACCACACCCACACGTATTCCGATTGACTCGATTAAGAGCACGGTGGACCATTTCATCCCCGGACTGGGCGTCGATCTCGCCACTTCCGGAAAAACGGCTCACCTGGCGGTGACCTACTATTACTACCCGGTCGCGAGTTGCAATAACTCCTGCCAACTGGAGGTAGGCTTTACGATCTCGAAGGATGGAGGCAAGACTTGGACAGCCGGGAAAAAACTGGCCGGACCGATGCAGTTGAGTTGGCTGCCGCAATCGCAGAACGGGTTGATGGTTGCCGATTACCTCGCGGTGGCATACTCGAATGGGAAACCGTTTGGAGTATTCGCGGTAGCCAAGGCACCCTCCGGTGGCCTGTTTAATGAGGCCATGTACACGACGAAGGCTCCTCTCCTGGCATCGGCTGACGAACCTCGATTCAGCTCAAAACACGAAAAGCCCGTGCCTAACGCCAAAGGGAAATATGTGTGGAAGTACTACGATGACGATGGAGAGTACCCCATCCCGCCTTCGAAGCAGATACGACCCTCAAGGCACAAGTAAAACTTTGATGTCGAACACGGCTGCCAGCACCCGGCTGTTGGCAGCCGTCAGATTGCAAGGATCTGCGGACGTTGAAATCTCAACCGATAAGGAAAATCTGATGAATCGAAATGCATTTGCCTTCCTTCCCGTTGTGCTAGCGTTGGCGAGTTCCGTGGTACTGGCCACGCCGGCCCACGCGCAATTCACGCTCGTGAAGATCAGCACCGATAAATTTCACAACTCCGACAGTGTGCATAGGACCGAAGTTGAGCCCGACTTCTTCTCCTGGGGGAATACCATCGTGGGCACCTTCCATGTCGCCCGCGTACCCGGAACAATCGGATGGGGCAGCGCGGACGTGGGCTGGTCCACCTCCACGGATGGCGGTAAGACATGGACCTACGGCATTCTCCCCGGGCTGACGAAGCACTACAAGGGTGGACGATACGGGTGGGCGGCGGACCCCTCCGTGGCCTATGACGCCAAACACGGGCAATGGTTGATTTCCACTCTTCCGCTCGCGGGCCAGTCAAACTCGGGCTTGATCGGAGACGTCGCCGTGAGCCGTTCCTCGGACGGCATCCACTGGGGGAAGCCGATCATCATTGATGCAACGCACGAGGACGACAAGAATTGGACCACCTGTGATAACACGCCCACTAGTCCGTTCTATGGCAACTGCTACACGGAATGGGACCAGATATTTGGCAGCAGGGACGTCTTGATGAGCACATCAAGCGACGGTGGACTGACTTGGGGCCCAGGCAAACCCTCGGCTGACCATGCCGCCGGGCTCGGCGGTGAGCCCGTGGTTCAGCCCAATGGCACAGTCATCGTGCCGTTCTTAAATGGCGGCATTGACGCCTTTCGTTCCACGGACGGTGGCAAGACGTGGAGCTCCACGGTAACTATTTCGACCGTCGACAACCATGGGGAAGATGGCAACTTTCGGAGCTTCGCTGATCTGCCCTCGGCTGGAATTGACGCGGCGGGAAAGGTTTACGTGGTGTGGTGGGATTGCCGCTTTCGCAGCGGCTGTGGCTCGAACGACATTGTGATGAGCACCTCCACTGATGGCAGGAAATGGAGTGCTGTGAGCCGCATTCCGATCGACCCCATCAAGAGCACCGTGGACCACTTTATTGCAGGGATCGGAGTGGACCCTGCTACTTCCGGTAGTACGGGTCACCTTACGATCGTTTATTACTATTACCCGGTCTCGGCCTGCAATAATTCCTGCAAGCTGGACGTGGGCTTTGTGACTTCCCAAGATGGCGGCAAAACCTGGACCAAAGGGAAACAACTGGCCGGACCCATGCAGTTGTCCTGGCTGCCGGTCTCCGACGCGGGATATATGGTCGCGGACTACATCGGAGTTACCTATAACAATGGAAACCCATTCGGCCTATTTATGGTGGCTAAGGCGCCTTCCGGTGGCCTTCTGAATGAAGCCGCATATACGACGAAGGAACCGCTGTTGGCCGCGTCCGACGAGCCTCGGTTCAGCTCGAAAGGCGAGAAGCCCGTGCCCGGCGCCAAGTCGGACCACGAAATGAAGTTCTACTTCGACGACGAGGGCCGTTTCCCCATCCCTCCGTCAAGGCTGATTCCACCTCCGAAGCAGAAGTGAGCCTGTACTCAAGCCGCCAGCGTCTCAGCGCCGGCGGCTTCTTCCTTCCAGCGACTTTCGAGGATCTCTGGACTCCGCTCCCAACAGGGATTCCGCCGGATTTTCCACATTCGGGAATCCGGGCGGGTTCGGGCGTCGAGATGACGTTGCAACGTTGACATGCGGTAGAACTAAGGAACGGGGAGCGAGCGCGACAGGTCGCTTGAGCCGCTTGCACCAAATTCGGTCACACGCCTGTGGAGCCGCTGCACTCGCCTCCATTCAAAGTAGATACACTTTCGCGTTTTTCGTTGACTCCCAGAATGGGAAGAGTAAAAAGGTAATCGTTCTTTGACACGTTCTAAGTTTACCCGGTTGGTGTGGCGTCCGGGACTCGAGCGAAGTCACTCTACGGCATCGCAAGATGAAAAGTAGAGAGGGCGAGCGAGGGTCTATAGCAAAGCGCTGGTCGAGGCGAACAAGAACATCATGCCAAAGGCAGGATAGAGTTCCGAGGCGTTGAACTGGTTTATCCGGTTGGCGGTAAGCCCGGAGCCCAAGCAAGGATCGCTTGTTGCGCCCGCAAGGGAAGCGGCTAAGGTCAGGTCAGCAAGGGTCTAACGCGAGCTACTGGCCGAGACGAATGGGTTCAACACCACCTCGGGACTCTTATTTTTTTTGTCCTCAGTCCTCAGTCCTCAGTCCTCGGTTCGTACTTGAAGAAGCCATCGGCTACAAGAACCACGTGGTGACGGGGCGACTCGCCCGTCCAGACCGTGACGTCCTGTTCCAAAGCAGAAGCCTTCCTGGACAAGTCTCATCCCCGCTCATACACTTTCTTAGGATTCATACACTGCTATGCGACTTGTCACATTTGAAGATCCAGTACAGCGCTCCCGTATTGGCGCCGCGACGGACGACGGACGTATCGTCGACCTGCACTCCGCTTGCGCACTCTACCTGCGGGATGTCGAAAGCGAGAGCGCCTTCTATCGCCTCGCCGATGCCCTGGTGCCCCCGAACATGCTCGCCCTGTTCCAGGGTGGCGACACCAGCCTGGAAGCCGCGCGCAAAGCGTTCGACTATGCCCTCGGCAAGGACGGCGCGACCGGGCCGCGCGGCGAGGCCATTTTCTACGCCCCGAACGACGTCAAACTCAAGGCTCCGATTATTCCCCGGAAGTTCTTTCATACCGCCGGCAACTTCCGTGAGCACCACGAAGAGGCCACCAAGGCTGGATTCTCGCATCCCGTGATGCCGTGGATCGTCTTCTTTCAGAACGTGGACGCGATCATCGGCCATGACGAGCCGGTGATTTATCCCGAGCATCTCACCCACGAACTGGATTACGAACTGGAGCTCGCCGTCGTGCTGAAGAAAGGCGGCAAGCACTTTTCCCCCGAGGAAGCAGCCGAACGCATCGGAGGCTATGTCATTTTCAACGACATCACTGCGCGTGACATCCAGCGCCGCGAGATGAAGTCCGGCGTATTCAGCTTCTGTAAAGGAATCGATACCTTCTGTCCGCTCGGCCCCTGGATCGTGACCTCCGACGAGATTCCCCACCCGCACAATCTGGCCATGGAGCTGCGAGTCAACGGCGAAGCGCGGCAACGCTCGCATTCCAGCAAAATGTCTGTCAAGATTCCGGAGATCCTTTCGCACTATTCGCCGATGGGTTACAGCGCCGGCGATGTCGTTTCCACGGGCACAGTCTCGGGCGTGGCTGCCTTCAGTGGAGATCCGAAGGCCTGGTACCTGAAGCCCGGAGACGTGATGGAATGCGAAATCGAAAACATCGGCATCTTGCGAAACCGCGTGATCTCCTGGGAAGAAGCCTACGGTCACAAACCAGCGGTCCTGGCCACACAGGAGACACTCAAGTAAGTTTGTCATGCTGAGCGGAGAACAAGCGTCGCGAAGCGATGCTTGTTCGGAGTCGAAGCATCTCTATTCGCAATTTCTCTGTGTCTCTGTGCCTCTGTGGTAGAGAATAGTTATGACCACCAACTCCAAAATCTGGGTCAGCGAACTGAACGCGCGCCCGGAGATCCGCGACGCGTTTCCGCGGACCAAAGTTCGCTTTTACGACACCACGCTGCGTGACGGCGAGCAGACCGTCGGAGTCGTCCTCTCACCACAGCAAAAACTGGAAATCGCCCGCAAGCTGGACGAGTTGGGCGTGAGCCGCATCGAAGCGGGGTTTCCGCGCGTCTCGCTCGAAGATGCGGAAGCCATTCAGCTCATGCAGAAAGCGAAGTTGAAGGCCGAGCTATGGGGTTTTTCCCGAGCAGTGAAGGCTGACGTTGAAGAGCTCGTGCGTTTAGGTCTGCGCGCCTCGGTCATCGAAGCCCCGACCAGCGATATCAAGCTCAAGGCCTATGGCATGACGCGCGACGAAGTACTGCGGCGCGTGGTGGACGCGATGTCCATCGCAAAGCAAAACGGAATCACGGTAGCTTTCTTCGCGGTCGATGGCACGCGGACGGAACTCGACTTCCTGAAGAGAATTTATCTCGCCTCCCTCGAAGCTGGCGCGACGGAAATCGTTGTCGTGGACACCATCGGCGCCTGCGGACCCGAGGCAGTCGAGTTTCTGGTTCGCGAAGTATGCACCTGGGTCGGGGCGAGTACACCGGTCCACTACCACGGACACAACGACTTTGGCATGGCAACCGCCTGTGCCGTCGCCGCGGTTCGCGCCGGGGCGACTTGGATTCAGGGAACGATCAATGGCATGGGCGAGCGCGCTGGTAACGCTGACATTTGTGAAATCGCTCTCGCACTGCGCTGTCTCTATGACGTACCTGTTGCTTTGGATTTGACGAAAGTGCGGGAGGTCTCAGAACTGGTCTCCAAGTCATCTCGTTATACACTTGACGCCTGGAAACCGGTGGTTGGCGAAAATCTCTTTGTGCGCGAGAGCGGCGCCGTCGCCGCCCAGTTTCACATCCCCGAAGCCATCGAACCGTATTCGTCCGAACTGGTCAATGCCCGCCGCAGTATTGTGCTGGGGAAAAAGAGCGGCCTCGATAGCATCGATCTGAAGTGCAAGGAACTCGGACTGACTATAACACCCGAACAGCGCGCACCAATCTTGGCCGCAGTGAAAAAGCTCGCCATCGCCAAGCGCGGTCTACTGACCGACGAAGAGTTTCAAGAGATTGTAAGACAATCGGGGAATCACTGAAATCCGTGGCTAGTTTTTGAAGTGCGGCAGCACCGCATCTCCAAACAACCTGGCTTGTCCCGTGCGGTCGTCGCCCCAGATTTCCAGCATGATGTGAGTGCAGCCGGCGGCGCGGTATTCCTCGATGTGTGCGATGCACTCTTCCGGCGTCCCCGCAATCGCACAAACTTTATGCAGAATGTCGTCGGTCACGGCTTTAGCCGCGGCTTTCCGTCCGCCTTTTTCCATGGCGTCAGCAACAGGCCGCAACTCGTCAAAGGTCAAGCCAGCACATTCCAGCAGTACATCGGCCGATCCTTTGATGTTCTGCACTTTGTTGGCCAGATACATCGCCGCCTGTTCGCGCGCGCCTTCTTTGCCCTTCGCCGAATCGCGGTGGATGCTTCCGACAATCACAGAGCCGAGCACCAGCTTCGACGAATCTTTGCCGGCCTTGCGCGCGCCCTCCTCCATGTTCCGGCGCGAGTAGCGCACGAACGCTGGCGTCGTGATGCTGGCCGTGAGCAGCCCATCACCGGCCACCCCTGACATTCTCTGCAGCACCGGCCCAGTTCCAGCAACGTAAATAGGCGGAATGCCACGCGGCGTATGTGCGTCTGGCTTGAGCGGCGGCACGTTCGCCTGAAACACTTTCCCCTGATATTCGAAAGCATTGCCCTCGAGCACGCCCTTGATGATCTCGATGCTCTCGCGCATGACGGTCGCTGGTCCGACTTTCTCGCCTTCGCCTTCTCCAATCTCTTTCATGAAAATCTTGGAAGCTCCCAAACCGAGCAAAAAGCGATCAGCGGCGAGATCCTGCATCACCCGCGCTTCCATCGCGATCTGGACGGGATGACGCGTGTACGGCGAAATGATTCCCCACCCCAACTGAATGCGGCGGGTCTCGACGGCGATGACTGCCAGAACCGCAGTCGATGAGCGTGCCTCAAACGAATGTTTCCGCCACCAGGGATAAGCCTCCGCGATCCAGAAGGCATCGAACCCGGCATCTTCGCAGGCCTTCGCCATGGCAACGGTTTCGCGCACCGGCTCCATGCTGAGTTGCAGAACACCAATGTTGAATGGGATTGGCATAATTAGCTTCTAGCTTCTGGCTCTTGAGCCCTTAGATCCTCTGCGATGTACGGCTAATCTGGATCCTTCCACGAATGTTCCAGGCCTTTAATCAGTTCCCACAACGCTTTGTTCAGCGGAGTTGGCACACCTGCTTTTTCGCCCCACTGGACGATCGCTCCGTTCATGAAATCGACTTCAGTCTGCCGCTTGGCGAGTACATCCTGCAGCATGCTGGCTCGGTGCTTGCCGGGGGCGTTGGCACCCTTCTGCACAAGTTGCCGAGGGTCGCCATGCAGTTCAATTCCCAGCTTATTCGCGACCGCCACGCCTTCCGCGATCAGGTCGTTGAAAAGATGTCCGGTCGGCTCAAAGCGCGTTGCGGCGCCATGATGCAACAGCGTGAGGGCACCAACAGGATTCGTGGACGCATTGAAGATCAGCTTGGTCCACTGCGCGCCGCGAGCATCTTTCAATGCTATTGTGTTCATCCCTGAGCGTGTTATCAGTCCCGCCAGTTCTTCCACTTTTTCCATCGAGGTGTTGGTAGGCTCGAACGGCCCGATCCAGGTGTCACCTTTAATGTCATAACCGATATGTCCCGGTGCAATCGGATGACCTGCGGGGAAGGTCGTGCCTCGAATCACGAATTGCACGCGTTCCGCGATGATTTCTTCGTTGCCGATACCGTTCTGAACCGAGCAAACCGCACTCTTGCCGTCAAAGATGTGCGCGACCTGGGAAATTGCGACCCGTGTATGAATCGCTTTCGTGGCGACAATACCGTAGTCGCAGCGGGGCAACTCTTTGGCATCGCTGGTCGCGTTGAGGCGGGCCGTAAAGTCTTCCGCTCCGGAAAGTCGTAGCCCGTTCTGTTGGATGGCTTCGGTGTGCTCCTTCCACACGTCGTAGGCCCACACTTCGGCTTCGCCAGCCTTCGCGAGATGCGCGGCAAACAGGCTTCCTACAGCTCCACAACCGATCACACAGACCTTCATCTACGAAACGCCCTTCTGCCTTTCATGGTCGCGCCGCACTCTGCTTCCTCTCGATCCCGGTGTAAAACTTCCATGGCACATCCGCCAGACATTCGCCCTCCGTCTTGCCAATGCGATAGGTGTCCTGCGTATAGAGACACACTTCGCCGTCTTTATCGACGACCTGCGGATGCAGCGAGAAGATCATGTTCTCCTCAAGCCGCACTTCGCTCTTCGCCCCGATCGCCGGATACTCGAGCATGGTAGTGCCAATGCTGTGCCCGGATAAGTGGCCGAGGGCGAATCCATACTTGGCAAAAGTCTCAGCGACAACGCGATGAACGCTGCTGGCCAGTTCGCCCGCACGCATCAACTTGCACGCGGCTTCGAGCGCCTGCGGATACGCGTCCGCCATGGCCTGGGTTCGCAGACTCAGTTTGCCGCGAATCAGCGGCCGCGAAAACTCCACCCAGTATCCGCCTGCGCCGGTGACCTCGAGAGAATAGAGCAGCAAGTCGTCAACTGCGGTTACGCGATGCCCTGGAACTTTGAACGACGCCTCCGCTTCGCCATGGGTGCCGGAAAGAAGAATGTTCATCATGCGAGGACCTGCACCACGGGCAAAGAATCGCTCCACCGCAGGCGCCATGATTTCCGCTTCGGTCTTCCCCGGCTCGTAGGCAGCCACCAGAGCCCAGAATCCGTCCACGATGATATCCATCGCGTCGCGCACCTCCGCAAGTTCCTCCTCGCTCTTGACTGCGCGCGCCATGTCGAACTCGAAATCGAAGGGCACCATCTCAAATGGACCGTTTGCGAGCTCGCGGTAGTCGCGCACGGCCATAATGAAATTCATGCCGTACACTCCGATCCGCTTCCAACCGCGCTTGCGTGCGTTGTCAGAGATCCACTGTCCGGGAACATCAGGCCAGACGTGGTTCTTAACCCACGGTTTTGCCTTGTCCCCAATCCAACGGGCTTCCCGCGGAAAGACCAAAGTCGGTTCGCCTTCGAGCGGCAGCACCGCGTAAACGTAGCGATGCACAATTTCGAAACCTGAGACATACAACACGGCGCCTTCGAAACCTGCATACTGATTGCCGCAGACGATTAGCGCGTCGAGGCCTTCGCGCTCCATAGCGGTTCGAATATTCTTGTGCCGGCGATCGATTTCAAGTTGGCTTGGCAAGGTTTCCTCGGAACTGAATCCTCTATTGCACACCGCAGAGTTCGGCAGCGGTTAAAGCATAAATCTTCGTAATATCCACCAGCGTCTTGATTTTGACTTTCTCGCCTTCGGCGTCGCGCGGCCCGCTAGAAGGCCCGTAGTTGACGGTCTCGATGCCATAACGCGTCATCACCGAAGCATCCGAGCACCACAGCACCACATCGCGCTTGGGAGCTTCGCCCATCACGCGCTGATGGTTCATCTCGATCGCCCTCACCATCGCATGGTCCGGTGCGATGCTGGCGCCGGGCACCGAGACGTAGGTCTCGAATTCCAGACCATAGTCTGGATAACGCCGTTTCAAATCGAGGAAGAGCGACTTGGCCGCGCGTCGCGCTCCTTGCATGGACATATGCGGCGGCACGCGCAGATCGAGGAACAACTCGGCGCGCTCGGGAGTGCGACTGACGCGCCAGGGTTGTCCGCCCCGGATGCAGCCGAGATTAGCGATGCCTTTGTGCCCTCGATATGTGGTTTTTTGCTCCCAACCCTTGATCCATTTCACCACCACGCCGAGCACATCGTAGAGGCGGCGGATCGAGTTGCGTTCGGCGCGTCCAACCGCGAACGCGGTGTGGACATACATTCCCGTGACCGAAATACGCACCCAAAGCGACCCGTAATGTTCGAGGATGATTTGCATGTCGGTGGGTTCCCCCAGAATGCAAATGTCGGGCAGCACTCCGTGGTTCACCAGGTAATGCGTGCCCACGCCGTACCCGCGGTACTCGCGGCCGCGGAATTCCTTCCATTGCGTCTTCTCGATTTCTCCCGCGACGGCGGCGAGGATGACGTCGCCTTGAAGTTTCACTCCCGCACGTTGCAGGGCCTTCACCGCGTGGGTGTAGCAGACCAACGCACCCTTCATGTTGTAGATGCCGAGACCGTAAATCATTCCGTCCTTGATCACGGCATTCGGCTTGTAGCCGATTCCGGTGAGGAAATCTTCCTGGCCGGTGTTGGAGGTGTCCGTATGGCCGTTGAACATCAGGCTGCGAGCGGTACCAGTGCCTTCCCAGCGGGCGATCACGTTGGCGCGCCCTTCCTCGACCTCTTGCCAGGTAACGTCGAGGCGCATGGCTTTCCACGCGGCGCGCATGTGTTCCGCCATATTGCCTTCGTCGCCCGTGGGGCTGGGAATGTTGATGACATCGCAGCACATGGCTACGATCTCTTCTTCCTTGACCTCGGCGAGGATTCTCTCAACAAGTTTCGGGTTGAGCCTCGAGGTTAGACCTCTGTTTGCTTTTGCCACAGTTCTCGTTTCCTAGTTCTTTGGTGCGATTGCTAGTCTAAAGTCATCCGCATAGCTGCACAGCTTTTCGTTACCTTCATCGGTGATCAGGAAATCATCCTCGAGTCTCAGGCCGCCGCCGCCGGGCCAATAAATTCCTGGTTCGATGGCCAGCACCATTCCCTTCTTGATCGTGCCTTTGCCGGCCTGATGCGCATAGGGCGGCTCATGGGCACGCGCTCCCACGCCGTGACAGATGGGATGAGAAGGCTGCCCGGGATATCCGCCTTCCGCAATGCGCGCGCGAATCAGACGATCGAGTTCTGGGAAGCCGGCTCCGTCGTGCGCATAAGCAACCCCTTCGTTGAACACGTTTAGCAGCAGATCCAGCAGCTTGTGATATTCGGGCGTAAGTTCGCCGGGACACGCATTCTTGGTGAGGTCGGTCCAATAACCATCCACGCACACCCAGATTTCGAACAAGGTAGGCTCGTTCTTCTGAATTGGGCGGTCGCCGGTTGCGGTGAAAGTGGCAATCCCCTTTCCTGACCAGACCAGGGTAAACGCGCGGGCCATCTCTACTTTTCTCTTGTATCCTACGCCGAGGCCATGCACGAAACTTTCATACATGCCGCCCACTTCGCTTTCCTTCATACCGGGGCGCATGTTCTCGCGAGTGTGCTCCATCGCCAGGGCAGCGAGTTCGTTGGCCAGCCGCATGCGCTCGATTTCCTGCGGCGTCTTGATGGCACGAGCTTCGTTGAGCAGCGGTGTGGCGTCAACCACCTGACCCGCGACTTCACCGAACGCATCGAAATAAGTTTGCGTCGGCGTTGTGGGTTCGCCCACCATGCGGTCGGCGGATTGCGTTCCCATGTTGAGCTCGATGGCGACTTTGTCGGTGAGGCCGCGTTCTTTCAGGACCGTTAATGCAAGGTCGAGAGCACGGTATTGTGGCGGACGAGGATCAGTTTCGTGATAGCCCTTGAATAGCCGTATGTCTTTCGTCCAGGAATTGCGCTCCGCGTCTGCCAATTGTGGTTCCAAAGCGATGAGTGTCGGCTCCCCTTCGCGGGGGAAGACTGCCGCGTCATATCCCTTCATGCACCAGTAGTTCGTGAGATACACGAGATTGTCCGGCGCACGCACTACCAGCGCGGTTACGTCCTGATCTTTCATCAGAGCGCGAACACGATTTAATTTCGATTCGTCAATTGGCCACGACATGTTCTATCCCGAGACGTTGCAAGCAACGTTGCTACAGCTCCAGTGCGCGATTCTCATCCTTGAACGTCCATGACGATTCCCTGCCCTTGATCAGCCTGTAGACTGCAGTGTGCAGCGGCGCGAGCACGCCGACGCGCTCCGCTTCACGCGCAATGGCGCCGCTCAGAAAATCGACCTCGGTCGGTAACTGATGGCGAATGTCATACAACATCGACGGCGGATGATTGGTCATGGCGCCGATCTTGTTCATCTCCCACGGATCTTCGTGGAGCTGTATACCCACTGCCGCCGCCACACCTTTGCCTTCCTCGATCAAGTCGTGCAGCAGATGTCCGAGACCGGAAACCTGGGATTCATCCGCGAAATGCGGCGAGTGCGGCAGCCCGGTCAGTGCGGAGACTCCATTGACCGACGCATTGAAGATCAATTTCGACCACTGTGCCGGACGCGCATCCTGCAAAGCTTCAGCCTTCAGGCCGCCAGCGTTGATCAAGTCGGCGGCTTCCTTCACCAACGCATATGCAGTGTGGCGCGGCTCAAAGGGACCGATCCAGGTCGCGGTATCGAGTTCTAACTGCACATGCGTGTCGCTATGCTTCGTGCCGCTCATGAAAGTAGTGCCCCGGATGACTTGCCCGCGGGTATGCGCGGCGATAATCTCTTCGCTTCCCAGACCATTCTGCGCGGAAATAACCGCACCCTGAGTGAAACGCTTGCTGACCAGAGCTATCGAGTCCTCCACTTGAGTCGCTTTTGTTGCAACGATGCCGAGTTCGCAATCGGGGAGCTGATCCGGCTGTGTTGTAGCTTTGAGCGGCACATGAAATTCGTGCTTTCCCGAGACGCGCAAACCGTCGCGGTTGAGAGCTCGGGCGTGATCTTCGCGGCGGACAAAAGCCCATACCTCCGCAACCCGCGCCAGATGCGCCGCGTACAGGCTGCCAATGGCGCCACATCCGACGATGCAAACACGCTTCATGCAAAGGTCGTCACCCTCCCCACAGAAACACGGGCGAGGGCACCCGCGCCACACGTGCCTTACCGCCTCTCCACTTTTACCAACTTCTCGGCTTGGCTGATTTCTTTCGCCACCATCGCTCGGAACAGACGATCCGCATTGTTGAACGAATCGTCGATCATGATGCCGCTGGCAAACAGCGCATCCTGAAGGGCTGCAGAAATCGTGTGGATGGGAGCGGCGCCCCCCTCGCCCATCCCCTTGGCGCCGCTATAGCTGTGCGGCGAAGGCGTTTCGATGTGATCGTATTTCACTTTCGGCATATTCATCGCGGTGATAGGCGTGTAATCGCTGAAGGTGCTGGTGAGCATATTGCCGACCGCGTCGTACACGCAATTCTCCATGAGAGCTGCGCCGATGCCGTGCGCGGTTGCGCCATATACCTGGCCTTCGACGATGGGCGGATTAATCACAGTACCGCAATCGTCGATCGCAACATAGTCGAGAATACGCGGGATGAATGTGCCCCGCTCGATTTCAATTACCGCGATGTGAAGCTGGGAAGCGTAAGTCAGCGTCAGGCTGCCATATTTTGTCTGCTTGTCCGGCACTTTGAAGGGCGCACGCCAGATGTAGCGGCAATTCAGCGTGAGTTCATACAACTCGGGCGGAAGGACCGCGCTGTTCACGTTGACGATATTGGCAAGTCCCCAATAGTTGATAGACTTTCTTGTGCTCGTGGCGCGAATCTCCGGACCCTGCCCGCCCGTGCCGAATTCAAGATCGTCTTCTTTGGTTTCGAGTAGGAACGCCGCCAGGCGCTTCATTTCTGTTCTTAGCTTCTGAGCGGCCCCATGAACAGCGGAAAGCCCCGATACGGCAAACTGGCTGGCGTAGGTTCCCGAAAATCCAGTGTGCACGTTGCGTTCGGTGTCAAAGCCGGTTCGCACCGTGATGCGATCGGGATGAATATTCAACACGTCAGCAACGACCTGCGCGGCTGTCGTCTCGTGTCCCTGGCCCTGCGGGCAGGAACCAACTGAGACCACGACCTCGCCATAAATATCCAGCTTGCAGTTCGCGCCTTGCGAGTTGCCGGAAAATGGCGCGCCCGGGTTTACGATCTGCGACTGGCCAAAGTTGTTGGTGCCCGAGTCCAGCGTTGTGCCGATGCCAATTCCGATGAGCCGGCCTTGCTGGCGCGCCGCGAGCTGCTTCTTTTTCCATTCGTCCCAGCCGATGTGCTCTTTCGCCACTTGCAGCATTTTCGGATAGTTGCCCGAGTCGTAGACGCAGCCATTCGGAGTCGTATAAGGGAACTCCTCCGGGCGAATGTAGTTGCGCAAGCGTATCTCGTCGGCGGGGATACCGAGCTCATGCCCGCAGATGTCTATTACGCGCTCTAGAAACCACAGGTGCTGCATGCGGGAGTATCCACGATTGGGGCCCACCGGACATTTGTTCGTGACCGCCTGCGTGAAGTCGATCCGCGCATTCTTGAAGCGATAAACGCCCGGGAACACCTGCGACCAGATCACGCAGCCCAGCGGCTCGTAGCGCGGGTATGCGCCGCAGTCATCAATATGTCGTGATACGAGCGCAGTAATGACACCGTTCTTATCAAGGGCAACTCGAGTATCGCGGAAAGTCCGCTCGTTGCCATGAGCGCTCGAGGTAAGGTGTTCGGTGCGCGTTTCCACCCACTTGACGGGCCGCCCGCCAGCTTTCTTTGAAGCCAGCGCGCACACCGCCATCTGCGGATAACTCGTGATCTTGATGCCGAAACTGCCGCCGATATCGGATGTCTCCACGCGTATGCGGTCGATGTGAACGCCCAGGTGCGCGGACAGAAATTGAATGGCGAACGATGGAAACGAGTTGTTGCATTCGTAGTAGATGCGCTCGTCTTTCGGGTTCCATTGCGCAATGACGACGTTGTTTTCCAGCGGCGTGCTGGAGAAGCGATGGAAGTGCATCCGGTCGATCTTGACGACGTACGCGGCTTCCCGGAAGGCTTTATCAACATCTCCGTATTCGAAGACTCCATTCCAGACACGATTCGTGCCCGCTTCGTCATGGAGGACGCTCTTGTCCGTCAAAGCTGCTTCCGCATCCACCACCGGATCGAGCGCCTCGTACTCGATCTGCACGAGCTCCGCGGCGTCATCGGCAAGGCTGGGTGATTCGGCCACCACTGCCACGACGGGCTCACCCTGGTAGCGCACTTTGGAGACGGCCAGCGGATAATCTTTGATCCTGGCGCAGGGATCCGGACCGATTTCGATGAATGGCTGCGTCTGTGCCGCGATCTCAGCCCCGGTTAGCGTGTAGACGACACCCGCGAGGGCTTCAGCAGCCGAGACGTCAACGCTCACAATCTTCGCGTGAGCATATGGCGAGCGCACGAATCGCAGATACAACATCTCGCGCAGCTTGATGTCATCGGCGAACTTGCCCCGCCCGCGCAACAGCCGGTTCTCTTCCTTGCGCGGAAGCGGTTGCCCCACCCAGTTCTTAGCGCCGTCCTTCTTGATCACACCATCTCCCCAGTAGCGCCAGCGTCTCGCCGGCTGTGGCGACGGCATCTTGCCGTCGCTCAGCTCATCTCAACGCCGCCTGCAATCCATCAATCAATTTCTGAACCTGTTTTTTCCCCAGCGGCTCCAGCAAACCGCCAGCCATTGACGTCAGGCGGCCGAAGATCTGCGCCTCACCCTGCCAAGCTAGCTTGGTGCCGCCGTCTATTGGCGACAAATCAAATCCTGCCGTCAGGGCAACATTGCCTCCCGCCATGCTTCCTTGCCCCTTATACTGCGCGCGTCTCGGACGCTCCGCCTGCGCCAGTTCCATCTTGACATTCGCGGTGCCTTTGATGTAAGAAATGCCGACGTTCACTTTTAGGGTGAAATGAGTCGAGTCCTGCACCGACAGTCCCTGAAAATCAGGCAGCAGCGCCGCGAACTTGCTCGGGTCGATGAGGAAGTCGTAAACCTCTTCCGGCGTGCGCTTGACTTCAAAGTCGCCGGCAAACTTGATCGCCATACTTCAAGCACCTTTCATGTTCTGCGCAGCCAATTGAATTGCCTTGAGAATATTCTGGTACCCGGTGCAGCGGCACGTGTTTCCCGCAATCGCCTTGCGCATTTCTTTGTCGCTTGGTTGTTTGTTCTGCGACAGCAACTGCAAGGCCGAAAGCATCAGCCCCGGCGTGCAGTACCCGCATTGCAGTCCGTAACAATCGCCAAAGGCTTTTTGGATAGGATGGAGTTCGCCATTTTTCTCCAGGCCCTCGACCGTGAGGATATCCGCGCCGTCCGCCTGCACCGCGAACATGGTGCATGACTTCACCGCCGCACCGTTCATCAGCACCGTGCATGCGCCGCAGTAGGTGGTGTCGCAGCCCACGTGGGTGCCGGTGAGATCGAGATCTTCCCGCAGCAACTCGACTAGAAGCTTGCGTGGCTCAACGGTCCGTGAACAGGACTTCCCGTTGACCTTGAGCTGAATCGGAATGTTTTCAATGCTGTCGGGCATAAATGCTCTCAGGCATAAACGCAATCCGGCATGATGCTATCAGGCATAGACATGGCCCACCTCAACGTGCTCGCCGCGAGCCCGGCGGACCGCAATCTCAATCGCCCGCTTAACCAGCGCACCGACGAGAGTGCGTTTGTAGTCGGCTGAACCGCGCATGTCGGATTGTGGATCAGCAGCGGCCCGAGCCGCTTCCATCGCGCGTGCGATTATCTTCTCTGTGAGCATCTGACCACGCAGCGCAGCTTCGGCGTCCTTCGCTCTTATTGCGGTCAGGCCGACACAGCCCAGAGCGATCGCCGCATCCTGACAAACATCGCCGTCTATCGTAAGCTGCACCGCGGCACTGGCCGTCGGATACACCGGCGCAGAGCGCTTGAACGCCAGGTACGCCCCGCCGCTTCCCTTGGGCGGAATTTTCACCGCTACCTCGCTGACTAACTCGTCATGCGCCAAGGCCGTAGTGTATGCGTCCTTAATGAAGTTGGGCAGGGCGATTGTGCGTTCGCCATTGATGCTAAGACAACGAACGTCAGCAGACAGTGTGAAAAGCACTGTCGCCCAGTCTCCGCTGGGGTCAGCTTCCGCCAGCGATCCGCCAATCGTACCGCGATTCCGCACCTGAACATCGGCAATTCCCGCAGCACAGTCATGGAGAATGGGAATTTTCGCAGCCGCGGCGGATGCCTCGATCTTCGCGTGCCGGGTCAATGCGCCGAAGTGAATCGTGCCATTGTCTTCCTTGATGTAGGAAGTGCCGGATATGAAGTTCAGATCCACGAGATGGGCCGGGTTTGCGAAACGCAGCTTCATCAGCGGGATGAGGCTCTGGCCACCGGCCAGCAGCTTGGCGTCATCTCCTAGCTGGGCAAGCATGGTCGCCGCTTCCTTCAGAGAACCAGCGCGGTGATAGTGAAACGCTCGGGGATACATCGTTTCTTTATCCTTGGTCCTCGCGTGCAGCTCGTTCTTCGCAAGCGGAACAAAGTGCACGCCGGGCCAATAAGCTTAACAAACGTACTCATCTCGCGACTACTGGACGATAGGAATCACACGTCGAGCCGGCATGACACAATTCCGCCAGCGCGTCCTAACCTTCCGTCCCGATCTTCCTATACTCTCCGCGGAAATACAGTAGCGGATCTCCGTCCCGCACCACCACATCCTCCACTTCCGCAATAAAGATCGTATGGTCTCCCGCGTCCTGCGCGGTGTGCAAGCGGCACTCAAGATAAGCCAGGGCACCGTGCAAGACCGGGGTGCCATGCTTGGTGCGACCAAAGCGGGCTCCAGCCTTCTGCTCAGCGTGCTGATGGGTCGGACTCGGATCGGCATAGTACTCCGAAATGGCCCGCTGGTTCTCCGCCAGAACATTCACTCCGAAGCGTTTCCTGGCATGCAGGTGAGTGTGGGTTCGCGCACGATGATCCACACAAACCAGCACTAGCAAGGGATCAAGCGAGACCGAGGTGAACGCGTTGGCGGTCATCCCGTGCACTTCGCCCTCGTAGTCGACGGTGATGACCGTAACCCCGGTGGCAAAGCTGCCCATTGCCTTGCGGAATTCTGCCTGAGTGACGCCCATAGAAAGCTGAGTCCCTGCTTGGGTTATTCTAAGTTCGTTTTGTTCTAAGTTCGTTTTAGTCCAAGTTTGTTTTAGCCAAGATTCCTTTCAGTCTGGGGCAGAGCGACTGGCCACTCGTTCTGCCCTTCAGAGTTTTACCACGTCGGGCGTGCTTGCAACTCTCCGGCAGAACAAAGCCTCCTTCTGAGGCTGGTCTCATGTATGATTTCGTGATCGTGAGCGTAGGACAAACAGCTTGGACTGAGCGGCAGCCCCTGGGTTCGTATGCGGACGACCTGTGCTCCGGAGTGCCGCTTTCGCGGGATGTGGCTTGCCAACTGATCCGCTGCGGTGAAAACGAACTTCCCGCGCTGCTCTCGGCTGCCTTGGCAACCAGGCAGCGTTTCAAGCCGGGGGTCATCACCTATTCGCGCAAGGTTTTTATTCCGCTTACCAATCTCTGTCGCGACTACTGCGGCTATTGCACCTTCCGCCGCGATCCGGGCCAGCCGGGCGCACACACCATGACCTCGGACCAGGTATTAGAGGTGGCGCGCGCAGGGGAGAAGATGGGATGCACCGAGGCTCTCTTCAGTCTTGGCGATAAACCCGAACTCGCCTTTCCTGAAATGCGCGAAACCCTGCACCAACTGGGATACAAATCCACTCTTCACTATCTCGAGGCCATGTGCGAACTCGTGCTCCGCGAGACCGCTTTGCTGCCTCATCCTAATCCCGGACTCATGAGTGCGGAATGGATTGCGCGTCTGGCGAAAGTTTCTCCGAGCATGGGCCTGATGCTCGAGACCACGAACGCTTCGCTTCTGGCAGCCGGGGCAGCCCATGACAATGCTCCCGACAAGGTCCCTGGCAAGCGCCTGCACACCGTTGAGGAAGCGGGCAAGCAAAATGTTCCCTTTACAACTGGCTTGCTGATTGGCATTGGCGAGACTTTGGAGGATCGCGTAGACACGCTGCTCGCCATCAGCGAACTGCATCGCCGCTACGGGCACATTCAGGAAGTAATCATTCAGAACTTTCGTGCCAAACCCGAAATCCCCATGCACGACTGGCCCGAGCCGACGCAGGGCGAAATGATGCGCACCATCGCGATCGCACGCCTGCTTATGCCAGACGTCAATGTTCAAGCGCCACCCAATCTTTCCGCACCGTACTATGATGAGTTGCTCGATGCCGGCATTAACGATTGGGGAGGAATTTCGCCCTTGACGCCGGATTTCATCAATCCAGAAAAGCCGTGGCCGCATCTGGAACAACTGAGGTTACGAACCGAAGCGAAAGGGTACCTCTTGCGTCAGCGGTTGCCGGTCTACCCCGAGTTCGTGTCGACGGTGACCACGGGGCCAGGCTTGCTATCGGAAAAAGTCAAAGCAGCGGCCGATAGCGAAGGCTACGCGCGGAGGTCCGCATGATCGTCGTGCTCACAGGCGGCACGGGAGGCGCAAAGTTCGTGGAGGGCCTCCGCCAAGTCGCGTCAGCGCAGGAACTCACGTTCATAGTGAACACCGGAGACGATCTGGAATGGTGGGGATTGTACGTCTCTCCCGACTTGGATTCGATCACCTATGCAATGGCGGGCCTGCTCAGCAAGGAGCGCGGCTGGGGGGTGAAGGGTGACACATTCTTTTGCTTGCAGGCCATGGGAGAGTTGGCCGAGCCGATCTGGTTCCACGTTGGCGACCGTGACCTCGCCATCCATCTGCTTCGCTCGAAATACCTGGCGCAGGGGAAGACGCTGACCGAAGCGACCACGGCAATTTGCAACAAGCTGGCCGTACAGGCACAAATCCTCCCCATGAGTAACTCACGAGTCGAAACCAGGGTCGATACCCCGGTAGGAGACCTCAGCTTCCAGGAGTATTTTGTGCAGCGCTGGTATCAGGACCCGGTCAAATCGGTTCGGTTCGCCGGAGCCACCGACGCCGAGCCTGCACCTGGCGTAGTCGATTCCATCATGTCCGCGAGCGCTGTGATCCTGGCCCCGAGCAATCCCGTCACCAGCATTGGTCCAATCCTCGCCATAGCCGACATTCGGGAAGCGTTGCGGCATACCCCGGCCACTGTGATCGCCGTCAGCCCAATTGTTCACGATGCGGCAGTCTCAGGTCCGGCCGGCGCTTTGATGGCGGCGCAGGGATTGCCCGTCTCCATCGCCGGAGTAGCCAAGGCTTATGAGGATTTTCTGGATATTCTGATTGCTGATGTCCGCGACCTTGAAGCAGCCCAGAAGTTAGATCGTCCGGGACTGCGGGTACACTGCACCAACACCATCATGCGAACTGCGGACGACAAAGCCAAGCTGGCGCGAACCGTACTTGCCCTGCTGAGTGCGGAAAATGCCCGCGCCGCGGACCCGTCATGATCCTTATCCCCGTCAAGAGTCTGGCCAACGCCAAGCAGCGGCTGGCATCCGTGCTCGATCAGTCGACTCGTACCAAGCTGGCTCAGGCCATGCTTTTCGACGTGCTTGAGACGCTGGGCACCTGGGTAAGCCGGCCCGAGGTCAGCATCGTCACCAGCGATCCGTTTGCACTCGACCTTGCACGACGTTTCGAATTCCAAATCATTCCGGACAATACAAACCGTAGTCAGACCGATGCTATCGAAATGGCGACGAGGTTCTGCGAGTCTCGAAGTGTAGACAGCACGCTCGTGATTCCCGGCGATATTCCGCTGATCAAAACTTGGGAACTCGAAAAGATTCTGGAAGCCGCGCCTGACCAGGGCTCCGTGCTCGTCCCAGCCGCTGACGGACGAGGCACGAACGCAGCCTGGCGGCGTCCCGCGGGATTGTTCGCGTTGCGTTTTGGAAACGATAGCTTCAAACCACATCTGACGGCAGCGCGCGCCACTCAGAAGCCATGCGTTGTGCTGTCACTCCCGGGCATCGCTCTCGATGTCGACAACCCTGCCGACTTGCGGGAGCTCGCCGAAGCTCCCGGTGAAACCCGCGCCCAGCACCTGGCACGGCAGTGGGACCTGACCGATTTATCTTTGGCAGCAAACCAATAATGAAACAGGCAGCTCGACTTCGAGAGTTGCAAGTTATTCCAGTCCCTTTCCCGGACGAAATCCGCCCCGGCGACTCGCTGGTAGGCAAACTTCTCCAAGCTCTCAAGCATCCCAAGTTATCACTCCGAGCAGGCGACATCCTGATCGTGAAGCATAAAATCGTCTCCAAGGCGGAAGGCCAACTTGTTCCCCTCGAAAGAATCAACTCCTCCGCCAGTTCACGGGTGTGGGCACGGCGTTACAATCTCGACGCACGGGTAACCGAAGTGGCTCTCGCAGAGAGCAAGCGAGTGGTGCGGCGCAAGCGCGGCGTCCTGATCACTGAAACCCGACACGGCCTGATCTGCGCCAATAGCGGTGTCGATGTTTCTAACGTCAACGGTGGCCGCCATGCGCTCCTGCTCCCCAAAGACCCGGACCGCTCTGCGACTCAACTCCATCGCGAGCTGAAAAAACGCCTGAAACTCTCCATCCCTGTCATCATCACTGACAGTTTCGGGCGACCCTGGCGTGAAGGACTCACCGAAGTTGCGATTGGCGTCGCGGGCATGCAAGCGTTGCACGACTATCGCGGCGATCGAGATCCCCATGGCTACCCTCTGCGCGTGACCATTGAAGCCATTGCCGATGAACTAGCTTGCGCTGCGGGCCTGGTTTGCGGCAAGCTAGCTCGCACGCCCGCGTGTATCATTCGAGGCTACGGTTATCGGCCCGGACCGGGACGTGCCCGCGATCTGATTCGTCCGGCGGCTACTGATTTGTTCCGTTAGATGTGATTCTGTTTCGAGGAGGATTTTATGACTCGCGTTCTTACCCAGCCCGAACTCGAGAGCTTTCCCTCGCTGGAGTGGTCAGACATCGCTCCTCGCATCAGTCGTCAGTCGCGCGCCGCACTCGAGCAAGTGATGGAAACGCTGGACGGCGGCGTGCTCACGCGCGAGCAGTGCGCGCTGCTGGCAAGTGCAGACGGCGACGACCTCCTCGGCCTGCTTGTTGCCGCCGATGCCTTACGCCGCGAGTTAGTCGGAAATATCGTCACGTATGTCGTGAACCGCAATATCAATTTCACCAACGTCTGCTTTGTCGGCTGCAAATTCTGTGCCTTCAGCCGCGGCCCGCGCGAATCCGACACGTACTTCCTCAGCCTCGAGCAAATCGCCCAGAAGGCAACCGAAGCATGGAAAATCGGCGCCACCGAAGTTTGCATTCAAGGCGGACTGCCTCACGGCCTGCCTCCGTTTCACTATCGCGATATTCTGCGTGCCGTAAAGCAAGCTGTGCCCGGCATGCACATTCACGCTTTTTCGCCGATGGAGATCGTTTACGGCGTCGAACTCACTGGCATGCCGCTCGAAGATTACCTGCGCATGCTCCGCGACAACGGCCTCGACACTCTGCCAGGAACCGCCGCCGAGATCCTCGATGACGACGTTCGCTTTGTGCTTTCGCGCAACAAACTTTCCACCGAGCAATGGAAGCAAGTTATCCGCACCGCGCATGCCTGCGGCATTCGCAGCACCTCCACGCTGATGTACGGACACGTCGAGTCGCCCGAGCACTGGGTCAATCAGCTGCAATTATTCCGCGAAATTCAGCAGCAAACCGGCGGCTTCACCGAGTTCGTCCCCCTCGGCTTCGTCCATCAGAACACTTTGCTCTTCCATCAAGGAATTGCACGATCTGGTCCCACGCTTGCCGAACACCTCAAGATCCACGCCCTGGCGCGAGTTCTGCTGGCGGGCGCCATCAACAATATTCAAGTGTCCTGGGTGAAGCTGAACCGCGGTTTGTCCCAGCTGTGCTTGCATGCCGGCGCCAATGACTACGGCGGAACGCTGATGGAAGAGAACATCTCGCGCGAAGCCGGAGCCACCGCAGGCCAGTACACCAGCCCCGAAGATTTTCAGTCGTTCATTTTGGAAGCTGGCCGCATCGCCGCTGAACGCAATACCGTCTACACCCGAATCAACCTCAAGCTGCAGCCCGAGGCACTAACTGCCGAGCAGTTGCTCGAACCGGAATTTGCATGACAGCAATCTCATGATTACGCCCCGCCCCATCGCGGTTCTCGGAGGCACTGGCCCCGAAGGATTCGGCTTGGCTCTGCGCTGGGCGCAAGCCGGCGAGACCGTGATCATCGGGTCGCGAGACGCCAAGCGGGCCCAGGATGCAGCCGAAAAAATCAAACAGACAGTGGGCGCAAGCGCGAAGGTTTCCGGCAATGAAAACATCGCCGCGTGCGCCGCTGCTGACTTGCTAGTGCTCACAATTCCTTTCGAGGGCCATGCTGCGCTGTTGAAGCAGCTCAAGCCAGCGATTCGTCCCGGCAGCATCGCGATTGACGCCACTGTGCCCTTAGCCGCAAGCGTGGGCGGTCGCGCCACCCGCACACTCGGCGTCTGGCAAGGCTCCGCCGCGCAAGAGACTGCTGAACTTGTGCCCAAAGGTATTTCGGTTGTGGCCGCTTTTCAAAACGTAGGAGCCGAACTGCTGAATGCCGATGGTCCGGTCGACTGCGATGTGATTGTGTGCAGCGACGATCCCGCCGCCATCCAAGTCGTGCGCAGCTTGGCCACAACAATTCCCGGCGTTCGCGCCCTCGACGGAGGCAAACTGGAAAACGCGCGCATCCTGGAACAGATCACAGCGTTGCTGATCGGCCTCAACATCCGGCACAAAGGCCACTCCGGCATTCGCATCACCGGTCTGCCGCCAGCGGCATACAAGCTTGTGTAGCACCGGCATCCCTTCGGCTCCGCTCAGGGCAGGCTTTGCCGGCTGTCCCGAGGGCATCCTGCCCTCGGAGCGCGCGGCTGGAACTCTGGTGAGACAGGCCCGACACTACAAGAATACTCGATGAACGATTCTCCCGACACTCGCCCAACAATCGAATTCCGCCACATCTCGTATCGCGTGAATGGCGACGGCGACGCGGGTCGCGAACTACTCCACGATCTGAACCTCGAAGTTCAACGCGGAGAGACTCTAGTCCTGCTGGGCCGCAGCGGCTCCGGCAAAACCACGACTCTCAAACTCATCAATCATCTGCTGACTCCCAGCGACGGCGAACTTTACGTTGAGGCGCGTCCGATTCGCGATTGGGATGTAATCCGCCTCCGCCGCATGATCGGCTACGTCATCCAGGAAGTCGGACTCTTTCCCCACTTCACCGTCGAGCGCAACATCGGCTTGGTTCCTAAAATTGAAAACTGGCCCGCCAATCGGATCACCGAACGCGTCCATGAGATGCTGAAACTCGTCGGACTCGATCCCGAGACAGCTTCGCGCTATCCGCGTGAGCTTTCCGGCGGCCAACGCCAGAGAGTAGGCGTAGCCCGCGCTCTGGCAGCCGATCCTCCCATCCTCCTAATGGACGAACCCTTCGGCGCCCTAGATCCCATCACCCGCGCCGAACTGCAACACGAATTCCTCGACTTGCAGAAGCGCCTTCGCAAGACAGTCGTTTTCGTCACCCATGACTTGCGCGAAGCCCTGTTACTCGGCACGCGCATCGCACTGATGGAAGCAGGCCGGCTGGTCACCATCCAAACGCCCGAAGAGTTTCTCGCTTCCACAGAGCCGCTGGCCGCTGCCTACAAAGACGCCTTCGGCACCGATTTTGAAACTTACAGAGAGCGACACCATTCATGAACATCTGGCAATTCATGCTGCAGAATCACACTGAAGTGCTCGAACTCACCCTCGAACATTTATGGCTGGTCGGAATCTCGACTCTGCTCGCCGTGCTCATCGGAATCCCGCTTGGCATCTTGATCACGCGCTGGCCCGCGCTCAACAAACCTATACTGGGCGGCGCCAATATTATTCAAACTATCCCCAGCCTGGCCCTCTTCGGATTCCTGCTGCCCGCGCCCTGGATCGGGGCACGAGCCGATCGTCTTGCCATCCTGGCGCTCGCCCTCTACGCCCTGCTGCCGCTGATTCGCAACACGTACGCTGGCATCCAAGGTGTGGACCGCGCCGTAGTCGAGGCCGGACGAGGCATGGGTATGACCGATCGCCAACTCCTCTTTCAAGTCGAACTCCCGCTGGCTCTGGGCGTGATTATCGCGGGCGTTCGGGTGGCGACCGTGATCTCAGTCGGATTGGCGACCATCGCCGCCGCCATCGGCGCCGGTGGCCTGGGAGAATATATTTTTCGCGGACTCGCAATGGTGAATAACCAAGTCATTCTCGCAGGAGCTATCCCAGCCGCCGCAATGGCATTGCTAGCCGACGTAAGCCTGGGCTGGCTGGAGAAACACCTGAGCCCTCACTAGCGGACACGCACTGTACAGACGTTGCTGGCAACGTCTCTTTGCTTGCAACGTCTTTTTCTTGGAAAACGAATGCCGCGCCAACCCATATTCGTTGCCCTTCTCGCACTGCTCGCCGCCTGCGGCCCGTCCCGCGAGAATCGCATCGTCGTCGGCTCCAAAAATTTCACCGAACAGCTCATTCTCGGCGAAATCATCGCCCAGCAAATCGAAGCCACAACCCATCTTCCCGTCGAACGCCGCTTTTATCTCGCCGGCACTTACATCTGCCACCAGGCCATCCTCGGAGGCCGCATCGATATCTATCCCGAATACACCGGCACAGCACTCACTGCGGTCCTGAAAGAAAAGCCCAGCGCCGATCACCAAAAAGTCTACGACCAAGTCAAGACAGAATATGAGAAGCGCTCCAACCTGACTCTTGGACCGACCTTCGGCTTCAACGACACATTCGCCATTGAAATTCGTGGCGACGACGCCCGCCGCCTCGGGTTGAAGACGATCTCGCAAGCCGCAACCTACACTCCAAAGTGGCGCGCCGGATTCGGCTACGAATTCATGGAGCGTCCCGACGGCTACAAGGGACTCGCAGCAACCTACGGCTTGCATTTTGCCGACTCCCCGCGAATCATGGATCTAGGCCTCCTCACCCGCGCCCTGAAAGACAAGCAGGTAGACCTAATCGCCGGCAACACCACCGACGGTCTGATCCCAGCTCTGGACCTGTTCGTCCTCGATGACGACAAACATTATTTCCCCCCGTACGAAGCCGTACCCATCATTCGCCAAGAAGCGCTAGCCCGCCATCCCGAGGTGAAACAAGCCCTGGATGAACTCGCCGGAAAAATATCCGACGACGACATGCGCCAGCTCAACTACGCCGTAGACGGCCAGCACCGAGATGTAAAAGAAGTAGTCCGCGAATTCCTGAAGAAAAAAGAACCGTAGCGCAGCGCTGGCATCTCGCCACATCGAGATTAATTAATGGAGGACGAGCGTCCCCGCCCGTCCCGCGGAGCAAACCTCAGCAGCCCAAGATGCGCGCATCCACTTGCGCTTATTCCGCAACACTTTTCACAACCAAACACTGATGGCGAAGATTGCCCCGCGCCGTGCTACGATGGCCGCGATTCAGAAACCACTCGCCATCAAAACGGAGGAACTACCCTGACCAAGATATTGCAACAACGGATTTCTAGAATAACCGCGGCCACCGCCGTTCTGGCTTTCGCAGGCTTGCTCGTTCTATTTGCAACTCAACCGGCGCCAGCCCAGACTCTAAAGGCGCTTTACAGCTTCACAAACGCCGCAGACGGGGGAGACCCGTTCCCCGCTGTGATCCGAGACGCGGCCGGCAATCTTTATGGCACCACCGACTACGCCGGCAAAGACAACGCGGGAGTAGTGTTCGAGGTGAGCCCGCCGAAGCAGAAGGGCGGCAAGTGGACAGAGACCGTGCTGTACACCTTCTGTTCGGTCAGTGGTTGTACCGACGGACAATATCCCTACGCGCCTTTGGTCCGGGATGCAGCCGGCAATCTTTATGGCACAACCCAATATGGCGGCACCTCCAACCTCGGAGTGGTCTTCAAGCTGAGTGCGACGGGCACGGAGACCGTGCTGCACAGCTTCACCGGGGGCGCCGACGGCGTATATCCCTACAGTGGTTTGTTCCGCGACTCAGCGGGCAACCTTTATGGCACCACTGAAAGCGGCGGCACTTCCAACCTCGGAGTGGTCTTCAAGATGAGCAAGGCCGGCAAGGAGACCGTGCTGCACAGTTTCACGGGCGCGGCCAACGACGGGGGTGAGCCCACCTCCTCGGGTTTTTACATGGACGCGAAGAGCAACCTCTACAGCGTCGCCTCGCACGGCGGGACTTCCGGTGAAGGAGTTCTGTACAAGCTGAGTCCACGCGGCAAGTTGACCGTATTGCACAGCTTCACTGCCGGAACAACCGACGGCTGCTATCCCTACGGAACTCCAGCGGTGGATACTCTGGGCAATATGTACGGCGCTACGGGAGGATGCGGGACCTCAAACATGGGACTCGTGTGGAAGGTGAGCAAGAACGGCACCGAAACCGTATTGCACAACTTCGCCGGTGCGTCAGATGGGCAATCTCCCCTCGCCGGTGTGATTGTGGACGCGGCCGGAAACATCTACGGCAGCACCAACACCGGCGGTGCGTCCGGCTTCGGAACAGCTTTCGAACTCGATAAGAACGGAAAGCTAACCCTGCTGCACACCTTCACCGGAGGGACGGACGGCAAATATCTCAACGGTGGTTTAATCCTGGACCCCAAGGGCCGTATCTACGGCACAACCATAAATGGCGGCACCGGCGGCTACGGAACAGTCTGGCGGATCACCAAGTAAGTTAGGACGGCAAGATTAGGAGAAGCACTAGTCTTCAGGGTGCCCCCGATAAGAGCGAAGGCTTTGTCAAGGGCACACTTCTTCTGGGGGTGCGATCAGCAACGCAGCGTCGCCAGAGAAGGTTGAGGACCAAGGCCCTGGAATCTCACGCTTAATCATTTCCCGGTGAAACGTCGTTCCACCAACCATCGATTCGGCCACAACCTCAGCCATGATTCTTCTATGCGAACATCCCGCCCCGCGCGGGATGCGAGAGCGCCCAATCAATTCCTACGGTCTAGCTTGCGCCGACCAGGGGCACCCGCGAGCTGCTCTCGATGCGAACGATCTCTGGATACCGGGTCTGGGTGCGCAGCATCCAGTAGAGTCGTACCGCCAGCTTGCGCGCCGCTGCCACCTTAGCCACGCCTTTCGGCTTCTGATGACAGCGATGCAAATACTGCTTGCGAAATCCGGGATCGAAGCGCACTGCAATCTGCGCCGCCTCCACCAGCAACATGCGCAGCATGCGATTGCCCTGCTTGGTAATCGAACCCAGCTTCTGCCGACCGCCCGAAGAATGCTCGCGCGGAATCAGCCCCAGATAGCTGGCCACTTGCTTGCCCCGGGGAAAACGGCTGACGTCTCCCATGGTCAAAACGTAGGCTAGCGAGGTGACCGGCCCCACGCCCGGCTGGGTTTGAAGAAGAAGCGCCATTTTGTCTCGTTGGGCTTCTGCTTTTACCGCTGCGTCCAGGGGATCGATCTGCTGGTCCAGCATGGTCATCAACCGCAACAAGTCGTCTCGTCGACGACTCGCCCAGGGCCGCAGGGGAAGTTCGCGCAGCAACTTCTGTCCGGCCTGGCTCCACAGCTTGCGTTTGCGCTGCACGCCCTGGTTCAGACACAAGTGTTGCAGTTCGTTCTTCACCCGCGTCCGAATGATCACCAGCTTGTAGCGATGCAACAGCAGCTGCCGCAGATCCCGTACCTCACTCGACGGCATCCAGATACGCGGAAACCGTCCCTCCGCCAGCAGCTTCAGAATGTGCGCCGCATCCCGCTTGTCGGTCTTCTGCTGCCGCACGTAGCTGGCTCGAATCTGCGCCGCATCGCCCACCCACAACTCGTGGCCGATCTCGGCCAGCAGGTCCACCAGCCAGTGACAGTTGCCCGTCGCCTCCATCCCGATCAGCGCCGGCGCCGGAACTTGCCGATAGAAACGCTCGGCGTCTCCCTCGGCATGCACCAGCTTGCGCTCGCCGGTTTCGCCCGTCTCCGTGTCCAGCCAACTCACCTGCTGCCAGCTGGGATGAAAATCACATCCTATAATCATCATGCGAAGGCTCCTTCCTTTCCGAGAAGCCTGGGTCCTCAAACCAAGACTACCGGTTTGATCGAGCCTTCGCTCTTATCCAATCAATCCTTTTCCGCGTCCTTTGCGGAAAGGGTGGGTGCGATATTCCCAATTTGGAACCGAACCTGCTGCCCTACCGCTTTCTTCTTGACCCCATGCCTTCACTTTCGATAACATAAGATTACATAGATTATCTGCAAGATAATCTACGATCTTTGACAACCTAACCACGGGCGCAGTTTCTGGGCCGTCCGAGGGGCAGAGTCCGACCGGTCGTGACAAGCGAAAAGCCTTTGCCACCGGTCCTGCCCGCAGTTCCCAAAACCGAACCCGCATGCGGTCGGACATCCCGATAACTTCAATGTTTCCAAGACTTTGTCTGCAACTGCCTTAAGAACCATAGATCTAGAAGGCAAGGAAAATTTTGACCCTGTGTTTTCTAGATTTTAGGCAAAAGAGGAGCGTTTTTCTGAGGGAACTTCTGCACCAGAATATGTGCAAGAGAAACCGGAATCTTGTCGCCACGGTGGACAAAACCACCACCCAACAGGGCGAAAGATTGATGGCGTTTCAGCCTTCAACCCGCATCAAGGCTGTGGCGGCGTTTGGGTTTGCTGAGCCAGCGGCCGGGACTTGTGGTCGCGCTTGGTTCTGCGGACGAGGCGTCCGGGGGCTACGTGAGTGTCGCGAGTGCACGGGCTAGGGCGCCCGCGCCACACACTAGCCTACTTCGCGGCTGCGGCTTTGCCTTCGAGCTTGGCGTCGATTGCGGGGTTGGAGCAGACTTCGTAGTACCAGCGCTCGGTCCAGTGCTGGACCGAGAAATTGTGGGGGTCGATCTGGGGCATGCGGCTTCCGCGTACCACGATCTTGCGGAAGATATCGTTGCCGACGGGTACCAGCCCGCTCCATAGATGAAACTCTTCACCCTCCCACGCCTTGGGTAAATCCAGTGGAGAAAGCTCCAGCGAAATCTCCTGCTTCAGCCTCTGGAACGCAGCCTCGCTGATGCGGATTCCGTTCAGGTTGTATTTCAGAATGAAATCGTCCGGACTGTCTTCCAGGTCCGCGTCACTCACGGTCTGAAATGCGTACACATTGAAGGGAGTTTCCACCGCCTTCATGGATTTCCGAACCCGTTTGTTGCAGGAGGAGAGCCGGTCGCTCTCGTTCAGCGCGTCCGAGATCATGATCCGCTGCTCGCCGTCCAACAGGTACATGGGCGCTGAATCCTGGTAGGAAATACCCAGACCCAACTCGATGCCCGGGAGTCCCGCGCCCTCGAGCAGTTGGTTGTAACCGCGCACGATCTCGATAATCTCGCGCGCCAGCACGGAGGCGCGGCACACCGCCAGCCCCGGCTCTCCCTCGCGCTCCAGGATGGCCAGAATGATCGCGTCGCCTTCGAGAAACACTTTGGTGGCCCCATACTTGGACAGCAACTTGTTCACCGGATCGTAGAAATTCAGACTGAAGTAGGAAGCCGGATTCATTCCGCGCTCCAGCAGCGATCGCGTGAGCCGCGACGAATCGCGGACATCCGCTTTGATAATCACGTGGCGCAGCACTTTCTGTTCCGACCGCTTCCGTTCTTCCGTCAAGAGGAACTCGTATAGCGTGCCGTTCATGGCGGAGAGCTGCCGCATTTTTTCGTTGGCGATGAGATTCACGCTGTCCATCGCCGACGTCAGCGCTTCCAGATTCCTGAGGTCGCGGTGGTAGCGCATGAAATCGCGGAGAAATCTTGCAGCGATCTTGCCCCGCTCCGCTCCACGGCAACCGGCCACTCGCTGAATTGCCGCCCGCAAGCTCTCCGGCGAGACCTTGCCCTGCTCCACGATCAGCTTTTCCACCCGGACGCGTTCTTCACGGGAGATCAATGCGTTCTTCAGTTGCTGCGCGTTGATGCGGGGCGAGTACTCCGCCAGCAGCGGCGCCGCTTCATAGGAGGCCACCACGTAGTCCATGAGTTTCTCGCGGTCCAGCAGACCTACCCACGTTGCTAAACGTGTTTTTTGAGCTCGGCCTTCGGGCGTGGATTCATCCGGCGTCCCGGAGCCGATTAATTCTTGAGCATTCTCCGGCATGTTAAGCCAGGCATTGATCGCGCGCTCGGGATCCGCCTCCAGCCCAAGATTCAGCGATTGCAGGAACTCATAGGCAATTTGGCGAACGTTGGCGAAGCGGTCGGGATCGCGGTCGAAGTTGCCGAGCATCACGTACTCTTCAGCATTGACATAAGGATCGCAACCATCGGCGGTAAAAATCAGCGGATTGAGGAATAGCTTGTACAGCTCGTCATTGCTATTGCTATTGCTATTGCTGTTTCCGAACAGGGACCGCCGGGTGCGAGCCAGGGTTTCCTTCTCGATTTCCCGCAGGGTGCGAAACAGTTCCTGCCCTGTCTTGCGCAGAATGACTTTCTTCGCCACCTGGAACGCGGACACCCGCTCGCGATATTCCAGCGCCTTCTGCTGCCGGACACCTTCGTAGCTTTTCAGGGTCATGCGGCAGCGCTCCAGAATCTGGGCGAACTGGGAACCCAGTTCAATGCGCAAAAACTTGATGATCGCCGTCCGCGCCAGCACATCCAGCGAGGGGTTTCCTTCCGCTTTGGCTCGATTCAGCGCGACGGCATGCACTTGCGCCAAAAGAGGCTTCAATTCGGATGTTCCGGGCCTGGCATCGCTCTTCGGACCCGCATTCGATCCTATGAAGTGACCGCCCAGCCGCGGCTGCGGCGCTTCCGCCGCCAGCAGTCCTTCCACATCGCCGTGACGCACGATCAGGCGTGAAATCTGCGAACGAGTCTGGGCCACAAACTTAGGACTGAGGTGAACATCAATTCGCAGGTTATCCACTCCGAGTTGCAGGCCCTCGAGAGAGAGTGAAGGGGTGTAGCCGGTCAAGCGAGGAGTCGCCGCCTCTTGCTCTGCTTGTCCGAAACTGAAGATCGGGATGCGTGGCATGGCGGGGAGTGTCTTCGCCCTACGGTTGCACCGCTTGGCTGACCAGGCTCACGCGGAATTGTGGCACCACCAGGGCTTGCTCCACCGTGGGCAGGTTCAGTGCGGCCAGCTTCGAGGCTATCGCCTGGGCTTGGGAGGAAGCTCCCGTGTTGTTGTAGGCCCGCCACAAAAGGCGCATGGACTCCGGGTCCGTGGTGCCTTCTTCCAGATGAGGAATCGCTGCCGCGAATTTTCCCTGGGCCACCAGCAGCGCTCCGGCTGCCCCGTGATAGCAAAGCTGGATGACTTCGCTGCGGCTGATTCTTGCCATGGTTTCCAGTTGCTTGACTGCATTCGAGGCCGAGTCCATGCCCTCAACTTCAGCCGAACGGGTGGCCCGGACTCGCAGGATTCGTGCCTGCTCCTCGTCCCGGTCGCTGGCGGAAATCTCGTGCTCTTCCCGCAGCACATCCTCGGCCGCCTGCAAATGTTTCATCGCCGCCTTCGGATCAGGTTCGTACATGCCGAGAATCCGGTGTGTCTCCGCTTCGAGCTGTCCCAGTCCTGCCGAATGCGCATGCCTGGCGACATCGCTCAGCGCCCTCTCCGCCTGTTTGCGATTGTTCTCGCGGATCCAGGTGACGGCCGATTGCAGTTCACGCTGCACCTTGTCAGCATTGCTGGGAGCGAAAACGATGGCCCGGTCATACTCTTCGCGCGCCTCTCGTTCCTTCCCCATCAGCGCATAGGTATCGGCGATGCCCACTTCCGAGCCAAAATTCGGATCGATTCGAATACTCATGCGGTACTGTTCGAGGGCCGCATCGAGTTTGCCCGCCATGCGCAGGATCTCACCATAAGAGTCATGCGGGTTGGGCTGGTCCGGCTCCAGCGCCACATAGCGGTCCATGGCAACGAAAGCTTTTTCGAAGTTTCTCGTGTCCGCGTATCCGTAGGCCAGGTCGTTCAGAGCCGCGGCATAATCCGGGAACAGCGCAACGGCGCGCTCCAACACTGCGACGGCCTGTTCATAGCGTTGCTGTTGCATCAGCCAGTCGCCGGCCAGATACGCCAACCGCTGGTCTCGGGGATACTTCGCCAACAAGTCGTTCATGGCGCCAATCGCGGGCAAATAATTGTTCTCCTGGGCGCATGCCAGCCAGCGGATGAGCAACTGCTCACCCGGACTTACTTTGACCATCAACTCCTTCGCCCGTTTGCGCGTGGCTGCCTGTTCCGCCGGGTCCGGGCTCATGCGGGAAATCAGGATGAATGCCTGCGCAAAATTCGGGTCCGCCTTAGTCGCCGTCCGCAGATCCTGCAGCGTTTCCGGGATGCGGTATTCCTCGAATTCCCGCATTGCCTTCTCGAAACTATTGCGCGCTTGCGTTGAGGAAGTTGTAACCGGGAGTTTTGTGGGTGCGTTCTTCTGCGCGGGCTGGGCCAGCTTGGAGGTGGCGCCAGCCAACCCAATCAAGGACGAGAACACCAGCAGGTAGACGCACCAGCGGCGAAGCATTTGTCCCCCGGAAACTGTTGATTTCTTGCTGCTTATCGGACGAGCGTATCACGCGATTTGGACTCGCCCAAAGTTACCTAGGTTACCTGCGAAATGATTGATTTTCGGGACGATTTCGGCGAGATTCCGGAGTGGTTTCGACCACTAGAAAGGCGTGATTTCGGGTTCCGTGTCATTCCGAGCGCAGCGAGGAATCCCTATTCCCGCCACGATGTTGGCGGCGGTAGGGATGCTTCGCTATGTTTAGCTGCTGTATGGGAATCTGACATTTCGATTCGCGGTTGCTTGGACGGCGATCGGGGTTGGTCAGTGCTGATTGCTGACTACTCAGATTTTCAGGAAAATGCCTTTGCGATACAGCACCCACATCGCCGCCCAACAGACCAGCACATAAGCCAGCGCATACAGCAGCGACGCATTCGCCGGGCTGGCCAGCGGCGCGAGCATACGCTGGTAAACAAATTCCTGCCAGCTCATTCCTCCGCCGACATGCACGTGATCCAGCCAGTGCGACATCATTTCGGCAAACACATAGGCGGCAATCGCATTCATTCCGAACACTAGCAGCGGCTTCGTCCACAGTCCCCGCCATTGTTTGACATCCACGATCCAGTAACACGACGCGAGGCAGAGCAGAGCCAGTCCGGCGGTGAAGATCACATAGGAACTGGTCCAAAGCTTCTTGTTGATGGGGAACCCGAGGTTGAGAATCTTTCCCGCCACCACGCCGATTAACCCAAACACTGCCATGCCCAGCGCCTTGCTCTTCGTGGAACGTGCGGAACCAAGCCATTGCCCGGTGAGCATTCCAAGCAGGCTGGTGGCGACTGCGGGGATGGTGCTCAACACGCCTTCGGGATCGCGAGTGCCCTCATACAAGTGCCCGGCCAAAAGCCGGCGATCGAGCCAGGCCACGAGGTTGCGGTCGGGATCGAGCAGCGGGATATCGTGCGTGGGCACGCCGAATCCCGGCACCGGAACGAAACGCATCAAGATCCAGTAGCCCACGAGACAGCCCACGATCGTGAGAATCCATCCTCGCCAGTCCGCCCACAAAGCCAGAATCGCCGAAATCACATAGCAGATCGCGATCCGTTGCAGCACGCCATAAACGCGCCACGACGCCAGCTGATATTGATTGGGAAAGCCATTCAGAAACATGCCCAGAGCAAACAGCGCCAGACCTCGCCAAAGCACATGCCCCAGAAGCTTTTGCCTTGACTCGCCGCGCTTCAGCCGCGAGCCGAAGGAAAACGCCATCGCCACGCCGACGATAAAGAGAAAGAACGGGAACACCAGATCAGTAGGCGTCCATCCGTTCCACTCCGCATGTTTGAGTGGCCCATAGGTGTTGGGCTCGTCACCGGCGTTGTTGACCAGAATCATCCCGGCAATCGTCGCCCCCCGAAACAGGTCGAGCGACATCAACCGGGATGCCGGCGAGGGCGATGGCGCGGCGGCTGATTCTTGTCGAACAGCGGTGCTCGGTAGCGTAGAAGCCATATGAACCAGCTATCCTAGCAGGCCGCTTCTGCTGGTGAGGGGACGGGCGACTCGCCCGTCCCAGCGGAGCGAAGCTCCGCACCGCCTTGCCGCAAATTCATTGCAGGTTGGTCTTCACGGGATAGTATTTCTGGATCATTCGGCCGGTCATCAAGCCACCTTCGTACTCCGGAATAATCACCTCATCGGCTCCCGAATTGCGTATGGCGTTCGCGTAACGTTGCTGTCCCGCGCGGGTAATGATTTTCACGTTTGGATTCAGCGCTCTCGCGGTGACTGTGATGTACAAATTGTCCGCATCATTATCGATCACAATGCAGATTCCGCGCGCGCGCTCAATTCCCGCGGATTGCAGGACATCGTGACGCTTCGCATCTCCCTGAATGACCATGACCCCATCTTTCAAGAGTTCGCGGTAAAGCCCTTCGTTGGTCTCAATAAGGACAAAGGGAATCTCGAGGCGGCTCAACTGATCCACCACGGTACGACCGACCTGGCCATATCCGCAAATAATGAAGTGGCCTTTCACTTTTTCGAGGCTGATTTCGTTCACCATGGATTTCCAAACCTCCGTGCCATGCCGGCTGAAGATCGTGACCGCGACCCGCTCTGCAATCCAGACCTGAAAGGCAAAAACTCCCATAAAGACGAACAGGGCAAAAAACTTGGTGGCATCGTGCACGCTATGGTAATCGATGGCGTGCGGATTGAAGATCCAGAACATGGCATCCTGCCAGCGCAACCGTTCCAGCTTCATGTACACCCGCACACACAAAAGGCCGAATCCCGCCAAGAGCAGGAACGGTAGCCGCAACCGGCGAATAAAGACTATAAGAATGCGACCCATCGGGACTCCCAATGCAGAACCGCCTCCGTTAAGAAGTGCGGAGCGCCGCTCAGTCTTTCAAGCACTAAAGCGATACCGGGCTCGCGGCCCGATCCACTGACCTGTAGAACCTGACCTGTAGAACGAGTGCTGGGGACTATATCAAAAAAGACCCGCCGGCCGTGAAAAGAATCGAGGTCGCGCGCTGTCTACGGTCGCGTATCCAGCGGATGCTTGGCCTTCTCAAAGAATTCATTCTGCAGTTTCAAGCTCTCCTGATCCGCTTTGACCGCGCGAATTGCGGTTACGATTGAGTCCTGCCAGCTTTTCATTTCAAACTCCCCGCGCTCGTGAGTCGCAGCCGAACCGTCGCCAGAATAGTGATTCGGGAAGCGCGCGTACCACCAGATGCCCGTGTAAAGAGTGTCGGGCAGCTTCAGCCGAGCCTGGTCGGCGCCCGATTCTTGATTAGCCCGGTCCATGTGCACCAGATCCGGAGTCGCAATCATCATCTTGGATGTCTCCGACTCGCCCGCGTGCATATCGACTGAAGTCTTCTTAGTTGGCCCGGCGGACGGAGGTTCCACCAATCCCATAACATAAAGCACGTAGTCGTGCGGCTTCTCCAGTTGCGTCTGGGCGAAGAAGGGCAGCAGGTTCTCGTTGCCGCCGTGCCCATTCACGATGATGACCTTCTTGCAGCCATTGCGCGCCATCTCGTCGGTGGTCTCCTGTAACAACTCCAGTTGAAGATGCGTGCTGTATGCGATGGTGCCCGGCTCATGCCGCGCTTCCAGGATCTGTCCGAAGTAATACTCGGGAAACACCACCGCGTATTCCTGTTCGGCCGCATGCAGAGCCTCATAGCGGACCTTCAGCAGGTCAGTCCCCAGCGGCAAATGTGGACCATGCTTTTCGAGAATCCCGAAGGGCAAAAGACAAGTGCCCTTGGATTGTCCGATCGCCGCCTGGAACTCGGCGGCGGTGAGTTCTTCCCAGTGCACGGAAAGCTTCGCTTGCGGCCACACCAGTCTGGTGCAAAACACCACAATTGCGAATGTAATCAGAGCCTTGCGCATGAAAGTTTTCTCCGGTTTATGGGCGCATTCTAACATTCGCACGCCCTGTTACCTTGGTCACCATGACCAGCCGCTGGGAGCAGGATATGATCAACTATCGGGCGTTGCCATGAAGAAATTGAAGTTCATTCTCTCCCTTACCAACAACGACAACGACTACCAGATAGAACAGGCGGCAGCCGCTGAACAGGCCGCCAAGCGCCTGGGCGTGGAGGTGCAGATCATCCACGCTGAAAATGACTCGGTCACCCAAAGCCAGCAACTTCTGAAGATTATCCAATCCCGTAACGAGGCGCTTCCGGAAGGAATCATCTTTGAACCAGTGGGCGGGACCGCCATGCCACAAGTGGCGCGCGCCGCGGCCATTGCCGGAATCGGCTGGGTCGTCCTGAATCGCGATGTGGAATATGTCTCCGAGCTTCGCAAGGCTTATCGGGTTCCGGTCTTTTCCATTACTTCGAACCATGAAGAAATCGGCCGCATCCAGGGCCGGCAGTTTGCCGCGCTCCTGCCCCGCGGCGGGGCCGTCCTATACATCCAGGGCCCCACGGAAAACCTGGCCGCCAAGCAGCGCACATTCGGCATGTACGAGACCAAACCGGCCGACGTGCTGGTCAAGCTCATGAAGGCGCAGTGGACCGAAGCCAGCGCGCACCGCACCGTCAGTTCATGGTTGCGATTGTCTACTTCTCAGCAAACTCATCTTGACCTGATCGCAGCCCAGGACGATTCCATGGTCCTGGGCGCCAGGAAGGCATTCCAGGAAGAACTGAATCTGCCGGCGCGCGAGCGCTGGTTGAAGCTTCCCTACATCGGTTGCGACGGTCTTCCGAACAGCGGGCAAACCTGGGTGCGCCGCGGCTTGCTGACGGCCACAATCTTTGTGCCCCCGAATGCCGGGACAGCTCTGGAGATGCTGGTGGAAGCCATCCAAAACGGCACCGTGCCCGCGGAGCGCTCATTGACTACGCCTGTATCGATTCCAACGCTCGACGTGTTGGCCACCTCTTACGCCGAGAAGACCCGCGCCCTCTCCGCTGGACGGACCTAAGCGGTTAACGCTCTTCTTTCGCTTCCGAAATCGCGGCCACTCTTGCTACAGTAATGCTTCTCGAAGGAGCACTTATGCCTACCCTGGTCGCGCAACCCACTCGCATTTCCGCTGCGGGAACGAAGCCCAAACTGATCGACGAATACATTGGACGAGTCAACAGCAAGACCACCGGGGTTAGCGTCGCCCACATGCGCAGCCCGCAGGGCTGGGAAGAACACGGGCAGACTCCCGAATTCGACGAGTTCACTTTGGTGCTGAAGGGAATGTTGAGAGTGCGGCACAAAGGCGGTCAGATGGACGTTACGCCCGGTCAGGCAGTGATCGCGCATGGTGGCGAGTGGATCCAGTATTCCACTCCGGCCGAGGGTGGCGCGGAATATATTGCTGTCTGCCTGCCAGCCTTCTCTATGGAGACGGTTCACCGCGACCAGTAACTCCAGCGCTGATTCGGGCCCACGCTGGTTCCGCGCGAATGCGTCTCCTTTACGAGTCCGGTCGCGGCCAATGTTCAGCCGCGCAGAATTATGCCGTTAGACTGTCAGTCATCTTTAGGTCTTATCGCGGGGGGATCGCCAGGAAAAACGGTTTCAAGGCCGTCGCCATCGGCGGCACCTGGAATCACATTCACATCCTGTTATCGATACCCGCGACGCTGCCATTGGCGAAAGCGGTTCAACTGCTCAAGGGCGGCTCATCAAAGTGGATGAATGACACTGGCGGGCGATTCGATGGCAGAAGGGTTATCGCGCTTTCAAGGTGGGCATCTCGCAGCAGGCGCATACGGTTGCCTATATCAACTCACAGGTTGAACATCATCACGAGCGCAGTTTCGAGGAAGAATTTCTCGCCTTCCTGCAGAAGCATGGGATTACCTACGACCCGAAATACGTGTGGGGATAGTCCTTCGGTCGGGTGCCCTTCGCGAGCGAAGGGCACCACGCCTCGGGATGCATGTTGTCTGGTCTTCGCGAGTTACTTCACGGCGTCGGCGGTCTTGTCGGCGGCTTTCTTAACCCCGTGGCCGGTCTTCTTCGCGCCCGTCTTGACGACGTGTCCTGTTTTTTTGCCGGCGGCCTCGGTCGTGTCTTCGGTTTTGACGGCTGCCTTTTTCGTGGCGTGTCCGGTTTTCTTGGCTGCTACCTTGGTGGCGTGCCCCGTGTCTTTTGCCGCCTTGCCGACATCTGACGCGGCATCCTGAGAGAGCACGAACGATGCTGAGCACAACAACGCCACTGAGCACAACAACGCTGCTGCAAGAATTGTTGCTAACTTGGATTTCATATGGCCTCCCTGTTTATTTGATAGAAATGGTTTGGAAAGTATGTAACATTCGAGGCGGAGAACGCAACGAACTTCGATTGTGTTACTTGGTACTGGGTAGCTGACATTTGCTCTGCGGAATTTTCATTCTGCCTCCCCCTCCAGCGCGGTGAGCGTCTCGTCATCCACATCCCACTTCTTGAGGATCGTAAAGATCGTGTTCGATGCGAATCCGGCGCGCGTGAGCTGGCGAAAAATCCGTGCCGCGTGCTTCTGATCTTTCGGCTTCACCAGGCGCTTGCGCTTCAAATATTCTCGCGCCTGTTTCTCGTCACTCACTTCGTCGTAGACGGCGGCAATCGCCTTATCGATGACCTCGCCGTGGACTCCTTTTATCTTCAGATCCGTGATCACACGCCTGCGGCCGAATTTTTCGTTATCGCGGCGGAAGGAAGAATACGCGGCGGCGTACTGGGCATCGTTGAGATAGCCTCGATCTTTAAGCCGGCGAATGACGAGTTCCATCAGCGTCTGTCCGTATTCGGTATCCGCTTCCACGCGAGGCCGCAGCAGACGCTTCAGTTCAGCCACCGAGCGCGCGCGGCGGGCAAGCGCTCCGACGGCATATTCGTAGAGTTCGTCTTCGGACTCGGTCTTTTTCGGACGGGCAAAAGCCATGGCCAGTAACACGTTACCTTGCCGCGCGTTCTTCCAGCGAGGAAGGTTGCATGACAACTACGTTACAACTTTTTACCTCGGTTGTGGTGACATCGGGAACTTTCTCGCGTCTATTTGCGTAGTTAAGGAATGAGTGAGGAAGCCAGACATGCTTACCATCGATGTGGAAAAAACGGGCGATGTAGCGGTTGTGAGATGCGTGGGGCGAATCGTTCGCGGCGCAGAGGTTCAAACGCTGAGGGATGCGGTCTTCTCGGAGAAAGACATTCGCATTGTGGTGATTGATTTATCTGACGTGGAAACCCTGGATGCCGGCGGGCTGACTGCGCTCTTATCTCTGCATCAATGGGCTCGGAACCGCAAGGTCCAACTCAAGCTGGTGAATCCGTCGCATTTTGTCGGCGAGATATTGACGCGCACCGGGTTGAATCGCGTGTTCGACATTTCAAAATTCGAGCATGCGCTTTTCGTTCTCAGCGCTCCGGATTGTCGTCACTCGAAATACGCAGCTGTTTGCTAGCCGCAACTGCTCTTCACTGGGGCCAGGACTTTCCTTTTGGTCTGAGTTAGGTTCTGGCCCTCCTCCGAAATAAAAAAAGGCGCGCCCATGCGCGCCCTTAAGTGTTTCAGGAGGATAAATCAGCGGCTACCGTAGCCGGTCTGCTGCATCGCGTTCTTGGAGATGTCACTGGTGGAAGAAATGCCCTGCATACGCAGCTTAAAGTCGTCTGCGTTGGAAGCGCTCTCGAGTGCGGTTTCGTAGTTGACCAGCCCTGCCTGGAACAAGTCCCACAGAGACTGATCGAAGGTTTGCATGCCGTACTGCGAAGTTCCGGCGGCGATGGCGTCGCGAACGGCGCGCGTCTTTTCCGGCACCAGAATGCATTCCCGAATGTACGCGGTATTAATCATGACTTCCACAGCGGGCACGCGGCCATCGCCATCGCAACGTCGAACCAGACGCTGGCTAATCACAGCCCGCAGCACAGCCGCGAGCTGCAAGCGGATCTGCTTCTGCTCCGGCGGCGGGAACACCGCGATAATACGGTTGATGGTTTCGACCGCATCCAGGGTATGCAATGTGGAGAACACCATGTGGCCGGTTTCGGCGGCGTGCAGCGCGGTCCCGATGGTCTCAACGTCGCGCATTTCGCCGACCAGGATGACGTCGGGATCCTGACGAAGTGAAGCGCGCAGCGCTGCCGAGAACGATGGCGTATCCACCTCGATCTCGCGCTGGTTCACGTAGCCTTTCTTGTCGCGGTGCAGGAATTCGATGGGGTCTTCAATAGTGATGATGTGCTCGGCGCGGGTAGAGTTAATGCGGTCCACCATGGCCGCCAGAGTCGTTGATTTACCGGAGCCCGTGACCCCTGTGACCAGGATCAGGCCGCGCGGCATGTCGCAGACCTGCTCCACGATCTTGGGCAAGTAAAGTTCGTCGAGCGCCCGGATCTTGGTGGGAATCACGCGCAGCACCAGTCCGACGTTGCCGCGCTGCTGGAAGACGTTCACGCGGAAGCGGCCCAATCCGGCTACGCCATAAGCCATATCCAATTCAGCCGTTTCCTTAAACTTTTGCTTCTGGCGATTGGTCATCATGCTGAACGCCATGGACAGCATTTCTTCAGGGGTTACGCGGGGCACGTCAGAGAGAGGTGTCAGTACGCCGTCAATGCGGAGGTATGGATGATTTCCGACTTTTAAGTGCAGGTCGGAGGCTTTGCTTTCCACCGCGCGGCGTAGAAGGTCGTCAA